>CAXHZP010000019.1:0-40641 GCA_964021805.1 uncultured Flavobacterium sp. | reverse complement strand
ATGGATTCTGGAATGTTTTATGGAATTCAACAAGGAGCTATTGCTGCATTAAAAGTTAGCTCAACTTGGTTTTCTGAAATGAATGATGTGTATGAAAAAAGAAGAAAACTTGTCTGGGAAATAGCTGATGCTTTAGAATGTAGTTATGATAAAAACACAACAGGTATGTTTGTTTGGGCAAAAACTCCTGAAGGAGTAACAGCTGAAAACATGGTAGATAATCTATTGTATAACAAAGATATTTTTATTGCACCTGGCTCTATTTTTGGGAGTAGTGGAGAAGGATATATCCGGTTTTCATTGTGTGTGCCAGAAGAAAAAATAATGGAAGCATTAGAAAGATTATAACATGAAGGTTTATATCATAGGAACAGGGTTAATAGGTGGAAGTTTTGCATTAGATATTCAAAAAGAATATCCTGAGGCTGTTATTTATGGTGTAGATCTTAACGCTCAACACATTAAAGAAGCTCTTGAATGCGGAGTTATTCATGAAGAAGCTAGTTTTGAAGATTTACAAAATGCAGATGTAGTATTCTTAACAATACCTGTAGATGTTGCTTTAAGTGTATTGCCAAAAGTTTTAGATATCATTCAAGACAATGCGTTGGTTATAGACGTTGGATCTACCAAGCAACGTATTTGTGAGGTCGTAAAAGAGCACCCAAAAAGAAGAAATTTTTTAGCAGCTCACCCAATTGCTGGAACAGAGTTTTCAGGACCAAAAGCAGCTTTAAGAGGTCTGTACAAACAAAAAACTAATATTATTTGTGAGGTAGAAAAAACAGCATTTAAATTACAAGAAAAGGCCTTAGATATTTTCTCTAAAATAGGAATGAGAATTCGATATATGGATGCTGTTTCACATGATAAACATATAGCTTATGTATCTCACTTATCTCATATTAGTTCTTTTATGTTGGGTAAAACTGTCATAGATAAAGAAAAAAACGAACGTGATATTTTTGATATGGCAGGAAGTGGTTTTGAATCTACTGTTAGACTGGCTAAGAGTTCTCCAGCAATGTGGACTCCCATTTTTGAACAAAATAAAGAGAATATAGTAGAAACTCTAGATGAATATATTGGAAATTTAAAACAATTTAAAAAATTAATGGAGGCACATAAGTTTGATCAAGTTTTTGAAGAGATGCAAAAAACAAACCACATAGCAACAATTCTAAAAGGGATCAAATAAAACGATATTCATTGTAAATAATTAATTAAAAAAAGAAGTAGCATAATTTAATAAGTAAAGATGAAGAATACAAAAGAATTAAGAACATGGTTGGATGATTTAAGTTTAAATCACCCACTCGTAGTAGCAGGGCCTTGTAGTGCAGAAACAGAAGATCAGGTATTAAAGATCGCGCACGAACTAAAAGATTCTGATGTAAACTATTTTAGAGCTGGAATATGGAAACCAAGAACTAGACCAGGAAATTTTGAAGGTGTAGGTGCGCTTGGGTTAAAATGGCTACAGAAAGTGAAGGCTGAAACTGGTATGAAGACAGCTACAGAAGTAGCTAATGCTGCTCATGTAAAGCTAGCTCTAGAGCATGATATTGATTTATTATGGATTGGTGCAAGATCTACAGTGAGTCCTTTTATTGTTCAAGAAATTGCAGAAGCTCTTGAAGGAACAGATAAAATAGTATTGGTTAAAAATCCAGTAAATCCAGATTTAGCTCTTTGGCTTGGTGGAATTGAAAGATTGTACGCTGCAGATATTAAAAATTTAGGAGTGATTCATAGAGGTTTTTCTACATATGAAAAAACAAGATACCGTAATAACCCAGAGTGGCAAATTGCCATAGAATTACAAAATCGTTTCCCAGATCTACCATTAATATGTGATCCTTCCCATATTACAGGGAAAAGAGATATGATTTTTGAAGTATCTCAAACAGCATTGGATTTAAATTTTAATGGATTAATGATTGAGACTCATACAGATCCAGACAAAGCTTGGAGTGATGCTGCTCAACAAGTAACGCCAAAAACTCTCATTAAATTGATGGAAGATTTAAAGATTAGAAAAGCAACTGATACAGAGGCAGATTATAGAAATTCATTAAATACCTTACGTACTCAAATAGATGTAATAGACCATCAGTTAATAGATATTTTAGGAAAGCGTATGAAGATTGCAGATGCTATTGGAGAACTCAAAAAAGATAAAAATGTTGCTGTTTTGCAATCTAAGAGATGGAATGAGATTTTAGGAAAAATGATTCTTGAGGGAGAGCAGAACAAGCTTAGTGAAGAATTTATTCTAAGAGTGTTTAAAGCCATTCACCAAGAATCTATTAATCATCAAGAAAAAATAATGAATGGATAATTAAAAAGCGGCTTTTTAGCCGCTTTTTAATTTTTACTATTCTTTCAGTCTTTTGAAGATATACCGTGTTATAAAGATTCCTTTACCATCATTTTTTCCTGCATCACTCTCTACAGCACTTGTAACAAAAGCTAAGTCCCAACCCTCTGTAGACATGGTATTAATTTTAGAAGTTATTACGGCATCATTTGCTGCAATATTTTGAAAACGGATACCAGCAATATTAAAGAAGTTTAACAATTTAGTTTCTTCAAAATTCTTAACTCTAATCTCAGAGCGGTCAGATTTATTTCTTTTATCTTTTGCTTTTTTTCCATCTGTTCTTTCAGAAGTGAAATCTTGATAGTTTCTAGCTTCATCAGTGCTGATCAATCTAGATCTACCTGCGCCACTAGGAATAATTGATTCTACACTAGTAATTACTTGATATTCGTATGTTTGAGCTTCTGTATAAAAAACACAACATAAAGCAGCTATCAATAAATAAGTTTTTTTCATAATATAGTTGTTTTAAAAAATTACACATTAAATGTACAATATTTTAATTAAGAATTGATTTACTTTGCCACATGACAGGAACAGTTTATAAATCTACTGGAAGTTGGTATTTTGTAAAGTCTGAAAAAGGAGACCTTTACCAATGCAGGATAAAAGGTAAATTTAGAATAAAAGGAATAAAAAGTACCAATCCTATTGCTGTGGGTGATTCTGTAGAATTTGATATCGAAACAAAAGGAGATGAAGAAATAGGTGTCATCAAATTAATCCATGAAAGAACAAATTACATTGTAAGAAAATCGGTTAATTTATCAAAACAAACTCAGATTATTGCTTCTAATATTGACCTAGCATTTCTATTAATTACCATCAATAATCCGCCAACCTTAACCACATTTATAGATCGTTTTCTTGTTACTGCCCAAGCTTATTCCATAAAAGTGATTTTAGTATTCAATAAAATTGATAGCTATAAAGAAGAAGAAAAAGGGGAGATTGCCTACTTAAAAGATATTTATAAAACAATTGGGTATACCTGTGTTGAGGTTTCAGCTATTAAAAGAATAAACTTAGATACTGTTAAAAGCCTTATGAAAAGCAAGACTAGTTTATTTTCCGGTCATTCAGGAGTAGGTAAGACAACCTTGTTAAATGCATTAGAGCCAGGATTAAATTTAAAAACAAAACAAATTTCTGATCAACATCAGCAAGGACAACATACGACTACTTTTGCAGAAATGTTTGATTTAAGTTTTAATGCAAAGATTATAGATACTCCAGGTATTAAAGGGTTTGGAGTAGTAGCCATTAAGAAAGAAGAATTAGGAGATTATTTCACAGAATTTTTTGCACTAAAAAGTGCCTGTAAATTTCATAATTGTATTCATGTGAATGAGCCGCAATGTGCAGTAAAAGAGGCTTTAGAAGATGAAAAGGTTTCGTGGTCTCGTTACAAAAGCTACCTTCAGATCTTGGAAGGTGAGGAGGAAAATTACAGAACTGATATTTGGGATTAGAAATAGTATTTCTTTAAAACATAAAATTTAATGAAAGCAGTTATTCAGCGAGTTTCTAGGGCAAGTGTAACTATAGACAATAAAAAAGTTGCAAATATTCTTCACGGTGTGCTAATTTTGCTTGGAGTTGAGGAACAAGATACTCAAGAAGATATCAATTGGCTTTCTAATAAAATTATAAATCTTAGAATTTTTAATGATAAAAGCGGCGTCATGAATAATTCTTTACTAGACAACCAAGGAGATGTGATAGTCGTTAGTCAATTTACGTTACACGCATCAACAAAGAAAGGGAATAGACCAAGTTATATGAAAGCTGCTAATCCATCTACAGCGATTCCTTTGTACAATAAGTTTATTGATACTTTAGAATCTAAACTCGGAAAAAAAATTCAAACAGGAAAGTTTGGGTCTCATATGGAGTTGGAAATTCATAATGATGGACCTGTTACCATCATCATAGACACAAAAAATAAATTTTAACATTTTTTTAGTTTCCATGGAAATTAATTTAGCATACATTTACCTTGGAAACTAATTTAATTTATTAAAAAATGAAAAAAATAATGATGGCAGTAGTTATTATGTCTACTGTTTTATTCTCTTGTAAAGGGGAAAAGAAAGAAAAAATTATTGTTAAAGAGGAGGTTAAAGTTGAAAAAACAGGTATTGTTAATAATTTAGATTTAGCAGCATCTGTTATGACATGGAAAGGAACCAAACCCACAGGTTCGCATGACGGAACAGTTTCCTTTAAGAGTGGAGGGATGGTTGTAGAAAATGGAGTTTTAAAAGATGGGGAGTTTGTCATAGACATGAGTACTATTAAAAACCTTGACATGGCTGGTAGTGAAGGAGCAGGAAAAATTGAAAAACACTTAAAAGCACCAGATTTTTTTGATGTTACTTTATATCCTACCTCAAAATTTGTAATTACATCAGTATTAGAAGTTGAAGGTAATATGGCGGTCACTGGAAACTTAACCATTAAAGATGTAACCAAAAGTATTACGATTCCTGCATCTGTTTCAACTGAAGATGGTGTAACCACTTTTAAAAGTGAATTATTTAATATAGATCGTGCAGACTTTAATGTGAAGTACGGTTCTAAAAGATGGATTGAAGGCTTAAAAGATAAATTTATAGATGATCTTGTAGAGATGTCTTTTACTGTAGTAACAAAATAATAACTAAAACCATTACATATGAAAACTTTAAAAATTGATAGACCAAAATGTGGATGTGGAAATACATCAGATTCCGAAGGTTATTGTGACGGTTCACATTCAAACAATTAAATAAAAAGCCCAAAACATAGTTTTGGGCTTTTTTATTATACTTGAATTTCAGTTGAATTCTTTACCTCGTTAATTGAAAATGTAGAATGCGTGCTGCCAATATGCTTAATAGTAGTAAGTTTTGTAACCATGAATTCTCTGTATTCTTTCATGTCAGATACATGAATTTTTATGATGTAATCATAATCCCCACTCACATGAAAACATTCAGAAACTTCATCTAATTTCAAAATTTCTTTTTCAAAATTTGATAAGAATTCTTTAGAGTGCTGCAGTAGTTTTATATGGCAAAAAATAAGAAATGATTTGTTAATTTTTTCCTTGTCTATAATAGCCACATATTTTTTTATGACGCCTTCTTTTTCTAACTTCTTTATTCTTTCATAAACAGCTGTTACCGATAAATTTAATTGTAAAGAAAGTTGTTTACTGGTTTGTTTACTGTCATTTTGAAGAAGACTAATTAACTTTTTGTCTATATGATCTAATTTCATTTATATATTTTTATTTGAGAAATAGTTAACCGAAATATTTTCTAAAAAATTTAATTAAAGTATAAAAATAAAGATTTTTTGTTTAAAATTATGGTATTATAGTTAAAAATAAACCAATATTATTAGTGTTTGTTGATAATATATCTATTTATTATTAAATTTGGTAAAAATACTACTATCATGAGTTTTAATCCAGCAGACAATATTCAAGATCTTCAGAACTTTGGAGAGTTTGGAGGTGTAAACCCCTCTATTTCAGACTCATCCACATATACTTTTATGGCAGCCAAAACCATGGCTGATACTTTTGAGGGAAATACAGACGGTTGTCATTTATATTCCCGTCATACTACACCAAGTAATTTATGTTTAGGGGAAGCACTTGCTGCTATGGAAGGAACAGAAACAGCTAACGTTTCTGCTTCAGGAATGGGGGCTATTACTCCTGTGTTATTACAACTATGTGGTGCAGGTGATCATATTGTATCTAGCAGAACTATATATGGAGGGACCTATGCATTTTTAAAGAACTTTACACCTAGGTTAGCCATTCAAACCTCATTTGTTGATATTACAAATTTAGAAATAGTTGAGGCTTCAATTACTGAAAACACTAAGGTTTTATATTGTGAATCTGTGAGTAATCCTTTATTAGAGGTAGCCGATATTGGAGGATTAGCTGCATTAGCAAAAAAGTATAAGTTAACCTTAGTAGTAGATAATACATTTTCACCTTTATCTATTTCTCCCATTCAATTAGGAGCAGATGTTGTGGTACATAGTTTAACAAAATTTATTAATGGTTCTTCAGACGCAGTAGGTGGTGTTGTTTGTGGAAGTCAAGAATTTATAAATCAATTAAGAAGTGTCATAGATGGTGCTTGTATGCTTCTTGGTTCTACTATGGATAGCCTACGTGCCTCCTCTATTTTGAAGAATTTAAGAACACTTCATATTCGTATGAAGCAGCACAGTCATAATGCTTCTTATTTGGCTTCAAAGTTTCAAGAAGATGGGATAAAAACAGTATATCCTGGTCTAGAATCGCATCCATCGCATCAATTATTTACATCAATGATGAATACTGAGTATGGGTATGGGGGCATGTTAACAATAGATGCAGGTTCTCTAGCAAAAGCAAATGCACTCATGGAAGCTATGCAACAAAATAATGTTGGCTATTTAGCGGTAAGTTTAGGTTTTTATAAAACGTTATTTTCTGCTCCTGGAACTTCTACTTCTTCAGAGATTCCAGAGGATGAACAAGCAGAAATGGGTTTATCTGATGGCTTAATTCGTTTTTCTATTGGTTTAGATAACAATATCGAAAGAACATATCAGATTATAAAAAAGTGTATGAAAGAGGTTGGAGTTTTAACTAGTGAATCTTTAGTCTCAAATTAAAAATCTCTAAAAGCTCTGTAGAATAATTCTTTAGATAATTTTTTCATGTTGCTATCTTTAAATCTTTCTTCAGAAAGGCTTTTTGTGTTCCATCTTTTTCCTTCCTTGATTAATTCAAAACGAAATAGAGAAGACGTTGAATCTTTTATATCTAGTAATGGGTAGCGTAAATCTTTATAAATAACTGTATTGTTGTCTATAGAACTTAACGTATAAAATTCATTACTAAACCATCGTAATGTTTTTATATCCGGATGATTTATATTTACTAGTGTATGGTTTTTAGGAATATTTATAAAGTTTGTAGGTCTTGTGTTATTATCAAAAATTGAATAAAAAGCAACTGTATAATTTTTATCAGTTTCTGCCACTGCATACCATAATATATTATTTAAAATTGTAGGTTGTGTGCTAAATTTTGAATAGTTAATATGAGCCTTCTGAAAAGAGCTTTTAAAAGTTTGATCTACATATAATTTATTGCCAATGGTAAATATCATATATGCAGAACTAATGAAAAGACCTGCTTTAGTCCATCTTCTTCGAGTGGGGTTTTTACGATTAAAAAACATAGTAATAATTATGCATAATAGAAAGGGAAGGGTGTATAGCGGATCTGCAACAGCAATGTTATTAAAAGCAACTCTATAATCCGAAAAGGGTAAAAATAATTGTGTTCCATAAGGAGTGAAGCTATCCAGAATTGGATGAGTAAAAATGGATAAAAAGAACAACCAGATCCAATCTTTTAAGTTAGTAGTCCCTTTTCTTTTTTGCCCATAATCGTAAATTTTTGAACTTATAAAACCAAAAATAAAGGCTCCTAAAATTGCAAAAACAATAGAATGCATAAATCCCCTATGAAAAGCTAGGCTATCAATTTCATTAGAATAATACAGACTTCCAATAAGTACATCTAGGTCTGGAATAGTACCTCCAATAGCACCAAAAAGAATGGCTTTATTTCCTATTTTTTTTCCTAAAGCTATTTCGCCACATGCAGCCCCTAAAACAATTTGAGTAATTGAATCCATGGGTGCAAATGTAACCAACTCAATTCACTTGCATAGCTTCTTGTAAAATCGTAACATTACAAAACAAAAAATAAAAAAATGCAAGACCAAAAAATTACAAAGAATAGTGAACTTTCAATTTTTGAGGCAATCATTCCTGTCATTATTTTAGTTGGGTTGTTGGCCTATAATGTATTTATTTTTGGAGATGATTCACTAAGTGGCTCAAATCAGTTTATATTATTAATTGGAGGAGCAGTAGCAGCTATAGTAGGTTTTAGAAATAAGGTTTCTTTTTCTAGAATGATGGATGAGGTTGCTGAAAATGTTAAGTCTACCTCTAGTGCTATATTCATTTTATTGATGGTTGGAGCCTTGGCTGGAACATGGTTGGTGAGTGGTATTATACCTACAATGATTTATTATGGATTACAAATTTTAAACCCCACAATATTTTTACCGGCGTGTTTGGTTATTTGTGCAGTTATTTCTGTTGCAACTGGTAGTTCTTGGACTACTTCAGCTACGGTAGGTATTGCCTTAATCGGAATAGCAGGAGCTTTAGATATTTCTTTAGGAATGACGGCAGGAGCGGTTTTATCTGGTGCTTATTTCGGAGATAAAATGTCACCAATGTCAGATACAACGAACTTGGCTCCAGCAATGGCAGGAACAGATTTATTTACACATATAAAGTATATGTCTTACACTACAGTTCCTACATTTTTAGTGACCCTAATTATTTTTATAATTATAGGACTTACACTTACTGTTAATGGTGATGCAGATACTTCAGCGATGCTGGTAGATATTGATAAGGCTTTTAATATTAATCCTTGGTTATTTTTAGTACCAGTTATGGTAATAGCTCTTATCATTAAAAAAACACCTCCCTTAATCGCTTTGTTAGCAGGAACTCTTTTAGCGGCAATTTTTGCCTTATTTTTTCAGCCACAAATTATTATGAATATTGCTGGCTCAACTGAATTAACATTTAACTCAGCCTACAAAGGATTGATGACGGCAATAACAGTTGATACAGCTATAGCAACAGATAATGAAATTTTGGCAAAGTTATTTACAGCTGGAGGTATGGCAAAAATGATGGGAACTATCTGGCTTATTTTATGTGCCATGGTTTTTGGAGGAATTATGGATGCCATTGGAGCCCTGGCTAAGATTAGTAGCTTTATGTTACAACTTTTTGATTCTGTTTTTGGTTTGTTTGCCAGCACAGTATGTACATGTATTGGATTAAATTTTACCGCTTCAGATCAATATTTGGCGATAGTTGTGCCAGGTAAAATGTATTCTAAAGCTTTTAAAGAAAAAGGCTTAGCTCCTGAAAACTTGAGTAGAACCCTAGAAGACTCTGGAACAGTTACTTCGGTATTAATACCTTGGAATACATGCGGTGCCTATCATTCTGGTGTATTAGGAGTAAGTGTTGGAGAGTATTTTATTTATGCAATTTTTAATTGGTTATCTCCATTTACTACCTTATTATTTGCTGCATTCAGAATTAAAATTAGACAGTTAGCTACTAAATAAACCAATTCCAAACTAAACCAAATCTTATTGTGAAATCTCTGTAAGGGTAATTAGGAGCAGAGAAATAATTTCTTTTTCCAAAGTCAGAGAGTGCGTTGTCTACTCTAAAAAAAATTCGAGTTCTTCTAATTTGTGCATTAAAAAAGACATCTACTGAAGGAAATCCAATTTCTTCAGAATTTTGAAGTGTAAATTCTGCTAATAATGGATTATATGCATTAGCCTTATAAGCTGTAAAGTAGTTAAATGTAGCACCAATTTGAACCTGCATAGGTTTTCCTTTAAACCAATAATCCCTATAATATAAAGTATTTCTAGTAACTAGTTCTGGAACTCTAAAAACAGAAGACCCACCACTAACATTTTGATACATAACGGTATTATCTAAAACAAATCTTTTGTAAGCAAATTCCTTATTTACTTTCACTTTTAAATAAGTAATATTGTCTACATATTGTTTTGGTTTGTTGTCTTCACTAAAATAAGTATAGTTTTCAATATTAGTTAGATGAATGTTAGTGTTTAACCACTTAGAATCAAATTGAAATCCTAGGTCTTGTGTTCTTATGTTTTCAAAATCATTTTCCCAATTATATTCGTCATAGGTGCTTTGATGAAGTAAGAAATTAAAATTTGGAGATTTAGAATTTAAAAGAACACTGGCTTTAATGCTAAATAAACTGTCTTTTTTATAGGATAAATTTCCTTGAAGATTTGTTCCTGCTAGTCTCGCTGATCCAGGAGTTATTTCACCAGTAGCATCTAATTTAAATTTACTCACTTTAGCTTTCCAGTCTGCCCCAAAAGACGCAGCACTACCCGCTAACTTTTGTTTGGTAATTCCGCTAGTTTGATTGATAATTTTATCATATCCATAAGAATAATTCATGATACTAGATTTTACCCTAAAAGTTCCTAAAATGTATTTAGAATTAAATTCTAAGAAGAATTGATTTTTAAGAAAAGAGTTTTTAACTACATCTCTAATCTCTCCTGAAAAATTAGTATTCCCTAAAAAATTTGTAGATGAGTTTTGTAAGAATTCATACCCTTTTTTACTACTTTCAAAAACATGACCTATTTTAAGGTTAGTAAAATCTTTTTGATTTACAGAATCTTTAGAGGTAAGTAGTTGATAGTCTTGTTCTAAGTAAAGCCTTGAGGTTTCTAAGAGGTTCTCTGTGTCAATTAAATTTACATCTAGTCTAGCCCTGTCTGAAAAATTAGGGTCATTTTCCAGAAAAGCTACTAACGATTCGTTTGTTAAACCACCACTTTCCTCATTTAAAACATCTTGAGTTGAAATATGTCCTCTTATGGCATACTCACCTTTTTTAGTTTCATAATGAAAGGTAGTTCTAAAATTACCCTGACTTACCAGAGATGCTCTATATTTTCCTAGAGAACGTAATCCTGTATAAGCAATGGAGACATTTAATCTTCTTGAAAAATTTAAGGTAAAAAAAGAATCTAAAAATCTACCTTGTTCTAGGGTAGTTAAAAACATAATCTCAGATGTGGTAGTAGGAACCTCAAAGTAATTTATATCTTCAACTTCTTTATAAGAAAACTGTTTTGCAGAAAAGCCTATATCTGGAGTATTGCTAATTCTATCAAAATCATATGTTAAGCGATTAAAAGTTTGACCAATATTGTGAAATGGTAACAAACCAAAATTGTCTTTTCTTAAAAAATTAAATTTATAGTGTTTATTGATATTGAGAGTTGTATCTATATATGTAGTGTCATTATAGTAAGAGAAAATTTTATAATCTGTATAGAAAGTTTTGGCACTTAATTTAATTTTTTTTGTACCACTATTATCTTGAATAATACTATCATTTAGTACAAAATTACCTTTGTCCTTCATTTTCCTCTGCTTGTCAAAAGGTTTCATTTCTTGACTGAAAACACCCGTTGTTGAAAGGCTGACTAGAAAAAGGAAGTAAATAATTCTTTTCATTGAAAAATCTTCTGCAAAACAAAAGTAAACTTTTAAATGGAAAAGAATTCAAATAATTATCTTGAAAAAATGTTAATTTGGCAGTATGTTAAAAAATAATTTTAGTGGGTTTCAATTAGAGGTTGGAACAGATGAGGCTGGAAGGGGTTGTTTGTCAGGGCCAGTAGTAGCTGCAGCTGTTATTTTACCTGCTAATTTTAAGCACGAATTATTAAACGACTCTAAACAATTATCAGAATCTAAAAGAAATATACTTCGTCCAATCATAGAAAAAGAGGCCTTATCGTATGGTGTTTCTTTTGTTCATCACAATGAAGTAGATCAGCTAAATGTACTGCAAGCTTCAATTACGGGTATGCAACGTTCTATTAGTAATATGAAAATTATTCCTGAATATATTATTGTAGATGGAAATAAATTTAGAGACTATTGCAACATTCCATACCAAACTATCGTAAAAGGAGATGCGAAATACATGAGTATAGCTGCAGCATCAGTTTTGGCAAAAACCTACAGAGATGATTTTATGAAAAAAATTCATTTAGAATTTCCGGAATATAATTGGAAAAAAAATAAAGGCTATCCAACAAAAGAACATAGGAATGCTATCAAAGAGTTTGGTATTACAAAATATCACAGAAAAACATTTAGGCTAGTTCCAACTCAATTAAAATTAAATGTTTGATGCAAATGCTTCTACTTCAAAAAGATCTTTAAAATGAATGAGAATTTTATCTTTAACTTCATTTAAATCAATTTTTTTTCCTAATTCAACCTCTAAAGAAGTGACTGCTTTTCCTTTAATTCCACAAGGTATTATATGGTCAAAATAGCCAAGATTGGTGTTTACATTTAAAGCAAAACCATGCATAGTTACCCAACGGCTACTTCTTATACCCATTGCACAAATTTTTCTAACAAATGGAGTTCCTGTGTCTATCCAAACACCAGTTTCACCTTTACTTCTCTCACCTTTAATTCCGTATTCAGCTAATGTTTTAATAATTACTTCTTCCAACAAACGAAGGTACTTGTGTATATCGGTAAAAAAATTCTCAAGATCTAAAATAGGATACCCTACAATTTGACCAGGACCATGATAGGTGATGTCGCCCCCTCTATTGATTTTATAATAAGTAGCTTTTTTTTGCCTTAATTGGTCTTTATTAATTAAAAGATTACTTAGGTCTCCACTTTTTCCAAGCGTATATACATGAGGATGCTCAACAAAAAGGAAATAGTTTGAAGTAGGATTCTGGGTATTTTCTTTTCTATTGTGTCTTTTTACGGCTATAGTTTCATCTAGTAAAGAAGTTTGATAATCCCAAATATCTTTATAATCTCTTAACCCTAAGTCTTTTAGTAAAATTTTCTTGTTAGTTGGCATCGTTAGTAAATATAAATATTTAATTATATTTGATGTGAAGCCCCAATGCTTTTTTATCGAATGTTAAAAACCATGAAAAAAAGTTTACTCACCATTATTTTTTGTTCAATAGTTATGACTGGATTTACTCAGTCTTTTTATTGGGAAAAAATTAAAAACACACCCTCTGAAAAGACATCTATTTTAAATAATTTTGATAAGAATAAATATCAATTATTTTCTTTAAATCTGGATAATTTTAAAATTTTATTAGCAGATGTGCCCTCAAGAAAAAATATTGGAACTAACCCCATGGTCGTAATAAATTTTCCTGACAAAAAAGGAAATATGGAACAATTTCAAGTTACAGAAACGTCTACATTGGCTCCTGAAATTGCAATAAAATATCCAAACATAAAAACATATATTGGTTTTAGTTTAGATAACCCAGGTGGAAGGATTCGTTTTAGTGTGACACCTCAAGGTTTAAAAACCATGTCTACTTACCCAAACAAACCAGCTCTTTTTACCGTTCCATTAAACAAAGGGGACGAATCACTTTACATTACTTATGACAGAAGCATGAGAATTGATTCCAAAAAAGATTTTGAATGTTTAACAGAGAATGAAAATGTACCCATTAAAGAAATTATTTCTTTAAATAGAGATGCAAACGATCAGATTCTAAGAACATTAAGAATTGCAATATCAACAACAGGAGAATATACGAATTTTTGGGATGATGGAGACGATACAAATGGTGATGCTCAAGAAGATGCTTTAGCAGCTTTAGTTTCTACGTTGAATAGAACTAATGAGGTTTTTGAGGTAGATATGGCAATCACATTTCAACTTGTAACTGGAACTGAAATAATTTATCCTACAGCATCCACAGATCCATATACAGGAAGTTTTAATAGTCAATTACAATCAACGTTAACCTCTGAAGTAGGTGAGTCAAATTATGATATTGGACATTTATTTAATTATGGTGGAAATAATGGAAACGCTGGATGTATTGGGTGTGTATGTGTAGACGGTCAGAAAGGTAGTGGTTTTTCATCTCACTCATTTACAGACAATGATGGTGGACCTAATATGGATGATTTTTTTGATATCGATTATGTGCCGCATGAAATTGGTCATCAAATGGGAGGAAATCATACTTTTTCACAGAGTAACGAGGGAACCGGAGTCAATTATGAACCTGGTAGTGGAACTACAATTATGGGATATGCTGGAATCACAGGGGCAAACGATGTTCAAGATCATAGTGATCCCTATTTTCATTATGGAACAATCAACCAAGTTTTAAATAATTTAGATACACGAACCTGTTGGACTTCTTCAGAAATTACAAATAATCCACCAGTTGCAGATGCAGGAGATGATTACACAATTCCTCAAGGAACTGCTTTTAAATTAGTAGGTTCAGCTACAGATTCAGACGAGGAGGATGTATTAACATATACCTGGGAACAAGTAGATTCAGGTACAACTACTAGTAGTAATTTTGGACCTACCAAAACATCAGGAGCGGTATGGAGATCAAGACCACCAAGTTCAAATCCAACTAGATATATGCCAGTAAGGTCTCGAGTTTTGTCGGGCGAATTAACAGAGGCTAATCCTCAAGAAACAGAAGATAATACTTCCTGGGAAACAGTGTCTACAGTTGCTAGATCATTAAATTTTGCATTAACAGTTAGAGATAGATCAGAAACAAATGGTATGGGACAATTTCCTCAATCAGATTTTGATTTTATGACCGTTACCGTAGATGGAAGTTCTGGACCATTTGCAGTAACTTCTCAGACTACAAATGAAACATGGAATGTGGGTGAAAGCCAAACCGTAACATGGGACGTTGCAGGAACAGATACAGGTAGTGTAAATACCCCTTCGGTAAATATTTATCTATCTACAGATGGAGGGCTTACATTCCCTTTTTTAGCAGCAAGTAATGTAGCTAATGATGGAAGTCATACTTTTTCTGTTCCCCCAGCTGATGGAGATTCTGATCAGTTAAGAGTAATGGTAGAGGGGAACGATAATATTTTTTACGCAATAAATTCAACAAATTTGTCACTACAAGAATCAGAATTTGCTATGACTGTTGAAGAACCGTCTGTTACAGTTTGTTCACCAAACGATGTTATTTATAATTTTACTTACAATACCTTTCTAGGATTTACAGGGACAACATCTTTTTCAACTTTAGGCTTACCCTCTGGATTAAGTGCAACATTTAGCTCTAATACAGCCAGTACAGACGGAGCAGATATAGAATTAGTTATTAGTAATATTGGAGTATTAAATGAAGGGACTTACAATTTTCAAATTACAGGTACATCGGGTGCTATCGTCAAAACTACTGACGTAGATTTTTCAGTTTTTTCAAATATATTGGAAATACCAATACTAACTTCGCCATCGATGAATATTACAGGAGTAGGGCTTTCTCCCATTTTTTCATGGGAAGAAATTTCAAATATAAGTTCCTATGATATAGAAATAGCAACTGATCAACAATTCAGTTCCGTTTTATTTAGTGAAAATATATCTACAAATTCCTTTAGTGGTGCTAGTCTAGAGGAATCTACAGTTTATTATTGGCGTGTAAAAGCTAAAAATACATGTGGGGAAGGCGATTTTTCAGAGATAAGCTCTTTTACCACTCAAAATTGTTCTGTGTGTTTTTCTGATGGAAATACTTCCTATGTTACTAGTACAACAAGAGTAGTTTTTAATACCATAGACAACTCCTCCGGAAAACCAGGTGCTTACAGTGATTATACAGATATAAGTACTACAGTAAGACCTGATGAAATTCATGATTTAACTGTTCAGGTAAATACTGATGGAGACTATATTGTTCACACAAAAGTTTGGATTGATTGGAATCAAGATTGTGATTTTGATAATGTTAATGAGGAATATGATCTAGGAACGGCTGAAAATGTAGCTGATGCAGCTACAACATTAAGCCCCTTATCTATAACAATTCCATCTGATGCTATTGAAGGGCTTACAACCATGAGAGTATCTACCAAGTATGCTTCAGATCCAACCTCATGTATGACTGGTCAAGATGCTGAGGTAGAAGACTATACCCTTGTAGTGGATGCAACACTATTTTTAGAAGATTCAATCTTTGAAGGATTTAATTTATATCCTAATCCATCAAATGGAAGCTTTAACTTGAAGTTTAATGCAGAATCAAATGAGAATATTCAAATCCAATTATATGACTTAACTGGAAGATTGGTGAAAGAGTTGCTGTTTTTTAATACATCTTTTCAATTTTCTGAGAGAATTTCATTTCAAAATACAGCCAAAGGATTCTATGTGTTAAAAATTAAGAATGGAACTAAACAAACTTCAAGAAAATTACTCATTGAATAATGATTTTAAGATCTTGTAACTATTATTAAATAGTAGAAGTTATAAAATTAAATAAATTACTTTTGTTGTATGTCTATAGAAGTTCACGCTGTATCAAAATTTTACGGAATTCAATTGGCGTTAAATGAAATCAGTTTCTCTGCTAAAAAGGGCGAAATTATTGGTTTTTTAGGTCCAAATGGTGCTGGAAAATCTACCATGATGAAGATTTTAACTGGTTTTATTTTACCCTCAAAAGGAACTGTTTTTGTATCGGGGATTAATGTTTTAAAGAATCCAATAGAGGCTAAGGCTCACATAGGATATCTTCCAGAACAGAATCCATTGTATGAAGACATGTATGTGAAGGAATATTTGCAATTTCAGGCGTCAATTTTTAAGGTTTCAAAAGAAGCCATAGTTACAGTTATTAACACTGTGGGTTTAATGCCAGAGGCTCATAAGAAGATTGGTCAACTTTCAAAAGGATACCAGCAAAGAGTAGGTATAGCAGCAGCTATTATTCACAATCCAGATGTATTAGTTTTAGACGAACCAACCACTGGATTAGATCCAAACCAAATCCAAGAAATAAGAACTTTAATTAAAGAGTTAGGAAAAGAAAAAACAATTTTATTTTCTACTCATATTATGCAAGAAGTAGAGGCTGTTTGTGATCGAGTGATTATTATAAAAAAAGGAGAATTGCTTATAGATAAATCTATCAAAGAGTTAAAGAAAAGCAATGAACAAATTATAGAGGTTACTTTTGATTACAAGATAGAAGAACAATTTATTCAGAAGCTACCAAATATGGTTACTTTTAAGAATAACTTTGACAATACTTGGTATATAACCTTTGATTCATCTGAAGATATGAGACCTGTAATTTTTGATTTTGCTAAAGAAAATGGATTAAAAATTTTAGAGTTAAATTCAAAAAACCAAAGTTTGGAAACACTTTTTACCAGGCTTACTGCTTAATTTAATTTGAAATTAACATGTTCATCTTCTAATGTTTTAAGGAGCTCACTGCTAATCTTTATTTTTGTGTTTCTGCTAGGAACTTCCAGCTCTATTTCTTCTTGCACATCATAAATTACAAACCTTAGAGATTGTTTTCCTTTATGTTCTTGGAACAAGGTATCAAAACGCTGTATGGATTTCTCATGAATATCCTCTAAAGGTAATTTAATAGTAACTTTTTTGCATAAATCATCCATTACATCATGCAATAATTTAAATTCTGTAAATTTTAACCTAGCATCCCCTTCAACACCTTCTTTGTTTGTCCATCCTTTTTGAATTGTCGTTCTTACAAATAGGAAAGAATTTGAGACTAAGAAATGTTTAAACTTTAGGTAGTCTTCTCCAAAAATTCGAAACTCAAAACTGTCTAAATAGTCTTCAATAAAGAAGGAAGCCCATCCTTTTCCAGCTTTTGAAATTTTGTGTTGAACTTCTGTAATGATGCCTGCAAACACTAAATTAGCACCTACATATTTTTGCAAATCACTTTTAAAATGACCAACAGTTGCATTACAAAATTTTAATTCATTTTTAAAATCATCTAGTGGATGAGCAGAAATATAAATCCCTACGACTTCTTTTTCTTTGGCAAGTTCTTCCATATTTCCCCAGGCTTCGCAGCTTGGAATATCTGGCTCAGGGAATTGAATATCTGAAGCTTCTCCAAATAAAGATACTTGAGCAGAATTTAAATTTTCTTGGTATTTACTTCCATATCTAATTGCTTTTTCTATAAAGGTTTGCCCTTTTTCATCTTCAGCAAAATATTGCGCCCTGTGAGTGCTAGAAAAAGAATCAAAACCCCCAGCTAAAATTAAACCATCAAAAGCTTTTTTATTGGCAGCTCGTAAATCTATTCTTTTAGTTACATCAAAAATTGATGTAAAATGACCATTTTCTTTTCGCTCTTTAATGATTGCTTTTACAGCCGAACTACCAACACCTTTGATAGCACCCATTCCAAAACGAACAGCACCTTGTTTGTTTACAGAAAATTTTAAATAGGATTCATTAATATCTGGCCCTAAAACTTCTAAGCCCATAGATTTACATTCTTCCATAAAGAATGAAACAGATTTAATATCATTCATGTTGTTAGACAGAACAGAAGCCATGTATTCTGCAGGGTAGTGAGCCTTGAGGTAGGCTGTTTGATAGGCTATCCATGCATAACAAGTAGAATGAGATTTATTAAAAGCATAGGATGCAAAAGCTTCCCAGTCTTTCCAAATTTTCTCTAGTTTCTCAGATTCATGACCATTTTCTCCTGCTTGATTGATAAATTTAGGCTTCATTTTTGCGAGAACAGCTGCTTGCTTCTTTCCCATTGCTTTTCTTAATACATCGGCTTCACCTTTTGTAAAGTTGGCAAGTTTTTGTGAGAGTAACATTACCTGCTCTTGGTAAACGGTAATTCCATAGGTTTCAGCTAGATATTCTTCCATGGCTGGCAGGTCATATTCAATATCTTCCTTACCATGTTTCCTATTAATAAAGGATGGAATATATTCCATTGGACCAGGTCTATACAACGCATTCATAGCAATTAAATCTCCAAATACAGTAGGTTTAAGAGAGCGCATATGCTTTTGCATACCTGGTGATTCATACTGAAAAATTCCAATAGTTTCACCACGCTGAAATAATTCGTATGTTTTTTCATCATCTAGTGGAAAACTCTCTGGATCTAGAAGAATACCATGTCTGGCTTTTACAATTTTTACAGTATCTTTTATAAGAGTTAAAGTTTTTAATCCTAAAAAATCCATTTTTAATAATCCAGCGCTTTCAACAACAGAATTATCAAACTGAGTAACATACATGTCTGAATCTTTTGCTAGAGCTACTGGAACAAAATTGGTGATGTCTGAAGGAGTGATGATAACTCCACAGGCATGAATTCCTGTATTTCTTACAGAGCCTTCTAGAATGGCAGCTTTGTTAATGGTTTCAGATTCTATTCCGTCTCCCTCAGACATGGCTTTTAATTCGTTAACCATGTCTTTTTCTTCAGAACGTAATGCAGCAATTTTTCCTTTGCTTTTCTCATCTGTTCCAAAAATATTTTTCAGCTTTACATTTGGTATTAATTTAGCAATTCTATCTGCTTCAAATAACGGTAAATCAAGTACTCTTGCTGTATCACGAATGGAGGATTTTGCAGCCATGGTTCCATAGGTGATTATTTGAGCAACCTGGTTAGACCCATATTTATTAATAACATAGTCCATTACCCTTCCTCTTCCTTCATCATCAAAATCAATATCAATATCAGGCATGGATACACGTTCTGGATTCAAGAAACGCTCAAAAAGTAAGTCATATTTAATAGGATCTATATTGGTAATCCAAAGACAATACGCAACAACAGAACCAGCAGCTGATCCCCTTCCTGGACCCACAGAAACATCCATCTTTCTTGCTTCTCTGATAAAGTCTTCTACAATCAAAAAATATCCTGGATATCCCGTATTTTCAATAACTTCTAACTCAAAATTAAGTCGCTCTTTTATAGACTCTGTGATTTCTCCATAACGTTTTTTTGCACCAATATAAGTGATGTGTTTAAGATAGTTATTTTCACCTCTTTTTCCACCGTCCTCTTTGTCTTCCTCAGATTGAAATTCAGCTGGAATATCAAATGCTGGCAAAAGAACATCTCTTGCTAGCGAGAAAACTTCAATCTTGTCTACAATTTCCTGAATGTTAGATATTGCCTCAGGAATGTCTGCAAACAATTCTTTCATTTCATCACTTGACTTAAAATAATATTCGTCATTAGGTAGCCCATACCTATACCCTCTTCCTTTTCCTTTTGGAGTAGCTTGTTTTTCTCCTTCTTTAACACACAATAAAATATCGTGTGCATTTGCATCTTCTTTGTTTAAATAAAATATGTTATTGGTTGCAACAACTTTAATCTTATGGTTTTTAGCAAACTTTAGAAGTGTTTCATTTACTATACGCTCATCTTCTTGATTGTGTCGCATCAATTCGATATACAAATCATCACCAAATTGTTGTTTCCACCAGATCAGAGCTTCTTCAGCCTGTTTTTCTCCTACATTTAATATTTTATTTGGTACTTCTCCATAAGTATTACCGGTTAATACGATAACATCTTCTTTGTATTGCTCAATAATTTTTCGATCTATCCTGGGAACATAATAGAATCCATTGATGAAAGCAATGGAAGACATTTTGGCAAGATTATGATATCCTTTTTTTGTTTTTGCAAGTAAGACAATTTGGTATCCATTGTCCTTTCTTTTTTTATCTAAATGATCTTCACAGACATTAAATTCACATCCAAGAATTGGCTTTAAAATTGTTTCATTTGGAGTTTCTCCATTTTCTTCAGAGATCTCATTTTTAGCTGATGCTTGTTTGTTGTGTTTTAAAATGGCACTCACAAAATGAAATGAAGCCATCATATTTCCAGTGTCAGTTAATGCAATTGCAGACATATTATCTTTAGCTGCAGCTTTTACTATATTTCCAATTTGGATTGTAGATTGCAAAACTGAAAACTGAGTATGATTATGAAGGTGGGCAAATTGAATATTTTCTAATTGAGATAGCCCAGCTGATGTATTGGATGTTGTTTCGTTGTCTTTTAGAGAAGCTAAACGTTTTCTAATTTTTTCACTTTCTTTCTTAAGATTAATGTGTTTTAAGCCTATTACCTGAATGGGTTTTGGATTAGCCTCTGAAAAGTTTTTAAAATAATCTTCATCAACATCTAACTTTTCTTTTGAAAATTCCCTTAAACGAATTAATTCTAAGAAACATCTAGTTGTAGCTTCAACATCCGCTGTGGCATTGTGAGCTTCTCCAAAATTTACACCAAATAAATGGTTATGTAATTCTGTTAAGGTAGGTAGTTTAAACTTTCCTCCTCGACCACCCGGAATTTGACATAATTGTGCAGTATTCTCAGTACAAGTATCTAAAACAGGAAGTTTGTTCAGGCTATTTGAAATTCCCAAACGATGAAATTCACAACCCATAATATTTAAATCAAAATTTACGTTTTGACCAACAATAAATGTAGTTTTTTCTAAGACTTCGTTAAATAAGACTAAGCATTCTTTTAAAGGAATTCCTTGTTCTTGAGCTAAATCAGTAGATATACCGTGTATTTGTTCCGCATCATAAGGGATGTTAAATCCATTAGGTTGAATTAGGAAATTATTGTGCTCTATAACATTCCCCATATTGTCATGAAGCTGCCATGCTATTTGTATGCATCTTGGCCAATTGTCAGTATCGGTAATAGGAGCATTCCAGCTTTTTGGTAACCCAGTGGTTTCCGTATCAAAAATCAAGTACATAATTGCGGATTTATTACCTAGAAATTAGAAAAATAAAAATACTAAAAAGTGATAGAAAAACATCTGAAGAGTTATTCGGTTTTATTAACAATTATGGGTTGGTAATAAATACAATTGTTTTTTCTATAACAAACTTAAAATCTATCGGAAGCTTTGTTTTTGTCCAAGGTTGAGATGCACCAAAGACATGATTAGATTCTGGAACAACAGTGAGTTTACTAGATAGATTCCACTTGTGGAGGTTTTGTGCATGCAAAAAAGGGACAGATAAATCGTTGTCTCCATGAATTATTAGATGTGGAATCATCATTTTTTTTGCTGCATTTTCAACACTTAAGCGTGTTTTGTTTTTTATAAAATTATAGTAAAATTGAATATAATGGGGCATTTTTTGTTTTGTCCTTCCATTTAAAACATAAAAGACTCCATCCTCTTTCCATTTTTCTAATTCTGCGCTCTCATTAAACATAGTTCTATTAAGATCACATACTGCAGCCCATGTAACTAATTTTTTTATTCTTGAATCCTCTGCTGCCTTTATGATAGCTATTGCACCACCCCTTGAGTGACCAATTAGTGAAATATTATTGGTATCTATCTCATTTTTAAATTCTTTAGTGGTGCAAATCCAGTTGATAATACTTTCTAAATCATCTAATTCTTTTGTGTAGTTGTTGTTTCCAAAGGCATCTAGATCTGGAAAATCAATGGGTTGATCTGGAGTACAACCATTGTGAGAAAAATTAAATTTCAGCAAAGCCAACCCAGCTTTTAAAAAGTTGGATGACATCAAGTCAAATGCTCCCCAATCTTTATATCCTTTGTATCCATGACAGAAGATAACCAACGGTTTTTGTTTGTTAGTTTCATTAAAATACAAATCTGTAATAATGGATTTGTTGTGTTTACCTCTAATTACAAAGTTTTTTAAAATTCTCATAAAGCACATAAAAATAATTAAAGTTTATAATACCAAGTATTTTTTTGTAACAAATATGTAAATTAGACGTCTTAACATTGTAAAAACTAAAAAACTTTAAAATGAAAAATTTTTTATTATTTGTAATAGCTATCACGGCAAGTATTTCTGTTAACTCCCAAACAGCTGAAGAAATTATAGCAAATTATTATGAAAATACAGGAGGGATAGAAAACTGGGCAAAGTTAGAAGGAATTAAGATGGTTGCAAAAGTAAATCAGGGTGGTATGGAAATTCCGCTAGAAATCACTCAATTGAAAAATGGTAACCAAATGACCGTAATTAATTTTCAGGGTTTACAGATTAAACAAGGAGTTTTTGATGGTGAGGTACTGTGGAGTACCAATTTTCAGACACAAAAAGCCGAAAAAAGTGATCAAGAATCTACAGATAACATGAAACTTCAAGCACAAGATTTTCCTGACGCTTTTTACAATTTTAAAGAGAAAGGATATACATTAGAGTTGTTAGGTAAAGAAGATATAGATGGGACAGAAACCTTCAAAATGAAATTGACTAAAAAACCGATGACTGTAGATGGTAAAGAGGTAGAAAATTCAAGTATCTATTTTTTTGATGCTGAAAATTTTGTTCCTATTGTTGTACATTCTGAAATAAGAATGGGGCCTAGTAAGGGGATGATATCAGAAATGAAACTAAGCGATTATCAAGAAGTTGAAGGATTGTATTTCCCGTTTTCTATGACTCAAGGTGTTAAAGATGGCGGTGGTCAACCAATTACCTTTGATAAAATTGAATTAAATCCAACTGTAGATCCAAGTGCTTTTAAATTTCCAGAAGAAATTCCAGAAGGAGAAAATAAAAAATAATTATATCAAAAAAAAGGGTCTTTATAAATTTATACAGGCTCTTTTTTTTACCAACAATCATAAAATCTTACAAACATGAAAAAACTAATAATTTTAGTTTTGGGAATGGCTTTGCTGCCTTCTAGCAGTGGCGCCCAAAACTCATCTTCTATTGATTTGAAAAATTTATTTGGAGATTTAAGAGCACGACACATAGGACCTGCTTTGATGAGTGGTCGAATAAATGATATGGAAGTTCATCCTACTAATAATCAAATTATATATGCTGGAACAGCTGGTGGAGGTGTATGGAAATCGAATGATGCAGGAACTACTTTTAATCCAATATTTGATGATCATAGCCAATCTATTGGAGCTGTGGCTATAGATCCTAACGATCCTGATAACGTAATTTACGTTGGAACAGGAGAAACTTGGACTAGAAATAGTGTCTCATACGGAGATGGATTATATAAATCAACCGATGGAGGTTCTAATTGGAAAAAACTTGGTTTTGAAAAATCAGAACGTATTGCAAATATTATTGTAAATCCAAAGAATTCTAAAGAGGTATATGTTGCAGTTTTAGGAGCCTTATGGTCAGATAGTGACGAACGAGGAGTTTTTAAATCTTCTGATGGTGGTGAAACTTGGAGTAAAATATTATATGTTGATGAAAAAACTGGAGCTGCAGACATGACCATGGACCCTAAAGATCCTTCCATTCTTTATGCTTCAATGTGGGAGTTTAGAAGAACTGCTTGGTCTTTTTCATCAGGTGGCGATAACAGTGCATTGTATAAATCTACGGATGCTGGGAAAACTTGGAATAAAATTCATAATGGGTTTCCTGACGGGCAATTAGGGAGATTGGCAATTGCGGTAGCTCCATCAGATGCTACTATTTTATATACAGTAATTGAGGCAGAAGATCCAAAGAGAAAAGGTTTGTACAGAAGTGATGATGCTGGAGCTAATTGGAAACAATTAAATAATGATTTCGGAATTACAGTTCGTCCTTTCTATTTTTCAAGAATTACCGTAGATCCAAGAAACCCAGATATTGTTGTTAAGGGAGGTCTTTCAGGATCAATTTCAAAAGATGGTGGTAAAACATTTAAATCTTTAGGAAATATGCATAGCGATATTCATGATATTGTGTTTGATATTCATGATTCTGACAGAATGTATGCAGGAACTGATGGAGGTGTTTATCGTTCTTGGAATGGAGGTACCACAATGGAAATTGTAGAAAACTTACCATTATCACAGTTTTATCACATAAGTGTAGATAATGCAGAGCCATACAACATATACGGAGGACTTCAAGATAATGGTTCTTGGTATGGTCCATCCTCATCGAGTGGTGGAATCAATGCAGGTGATTGGAATTCTATCGGAGGGGGTGATGGTTTTAGGGTATTAAAACATCCAACAAAAAATATTATTTATTCAGAAATGCAAGGAGCAGAAAATGTTTGGAGATATGATGTTGATAAAAAACTAGTAAAAACAATTCAGCCTCTAGAACAAGTAGGGTATGAAGATTTACGTTTTAATTGGAATGCACCAATGGCTGTTAGTGCTCATCAGCCAGATCGTTTTTATATGGGAAGTCAGTTTCTTCATAAATCTGAGGATATGGGAGATACATGGAAAATTATCTCTCCTGATTTATCCACCAATGATTCAAAGAAACAACAACAAGCAGATTCTGGAGGATTATCAATGGACAATTCTGGAGCAGAAAACCACACAACAATATTTACAATAGCAGAATCTCCTCTAGATGAAAATGTCATATGGGTTGGAACTGATGATGGAAATGTTCAAGTGACAAAAGATGGTGGAAAAAACTGGCAAAATGTTGTAAGTAATATTGAAGGGTTGCCAAGTAATACTTGGACTTACCATATAGAGGCAAGTGTTCATGGAAAAGGAATAGCATATGCTGTTTTTGATGGTCATAATAGTGGTGATATGAAGCCATATGTATACAAAACATCAGATTTTGGAACAACTTGGACTAACATCATTACAGACAACATTATTGGTACCTCTAGGAATATTCAAGAAGACTATGAGAATGAAAATCTATTATTTTTAGGAACCGAATTTGGACTTTATATTACTGCTGATGGAGGTAAAAATTGGGAAAAATTCACTAAAAATGTACCTCCTGTTGCAGTTCATTTTATTGATCTACAAAAACAAACTAATGATTTGGTTCTCGGAACACATGGTAGAGGTATTATCATCATTGAAGACATTTCTCCATTACGTGAAATCACTACTGAAGTTTTAAAATCTAAACTTCATTTTTTTAGTTCTAAACCAATGAAATTATCTGATGAAAGTGGTTTTGCAGGGAGTTTTGGAGCTGAAACTCAATTTGTGGGAGAAAATGCTAACAGATCACCTCAAATAAAATATTTATTACCTAAACGACATACTTTTGGAAAGATGAGTATGGAAATAAAAAATAGTAAAGGTGAGGTTGTTTCTAAATTATCTCCTGGAAAATCAAAAGGTATTAATATTGTAAATTGGTCAGGAAACATCAAACAACCTAAAGTTGCCAAGGGAAAAACTCTGGCATTTGGTGGTTTTGCAACACCAAGAGTAGAAGCAGGTTCATATAAAGCAGTTATAACAAAAGGGAGGGATGTATACGAGCATACCTTTGAAATTGTTTATGACGAGAGATCAGGTTTAACTTCAGCAGATAGAAAGATGAAACATGATATCATGTCTAAGATGTATAAAATGACTGAAGAATTAGCTTACATGGTTTATCAAATTGATGCTTTTATTGAAGCGCCTAAGACAAAAACAAAACTAAAATCAAAATTAAATGAACTAAAGAAAACTTTAGTCATTACAACTGGAGATAATTATGTTGGTAGTGCTGAACCCGAGTTAAGAGAAAAACTAGCAGATTTATTTAGTAAAATTGTTGGGAGTTATGACAAACCCTCAAATTCTGAATTAGAATTTTTATCTATAGTTGAAAATCGTTATTCAAAAGCAAAAGAAGACTTCAATAAGATTTCAAAAAAAATAAAATCTAAAGAGGAAATCAAACTAAAAACTTTTGAAGAATTTACAAAGTAAAATTAAAGCCCCAAAAGGGGCTTTTTTAATTTTATAGTTTACTTTAAATGATATTGTATAATTAGTTCCTCTATTTCAAAAAACTTCGTACATTTGCGCCCACTTATCACGAGATGGTAGGATTATTAATAACCAAGGTCGAGAACCTTAAAAAATTAAAAAAATGTCAGTAAAAATTAGATTACAAAGACACGGAAAAAAAGGAAAACCATTTTATTGGATTGTTGCAGCAGATGCAAGAGCAAAAAGAGATGGACGCTTTTTAGAGAAATTAGGGACTTACAATCCTAATACCAATCCAGCAACTGTTAATTTAGATGTTGATGGTGCTGTAAAATGGTTGCAAAATGGAGCACAACCAACTGATACTGCAAAAACTATATTATCTTACAAAGGAGCAATGCTTAAAAATCATTTAGTTGGTGGTGTAAGAAAAGGTGCTTTAACCGAAGAACAAGCTGAAGATAAATTTCAAGCTTGGTTAGAAGAAAAAGCTGGAAAAGTTGCCTCTAAAGAAGAAAATGTAGCAAGAGCAAAATCAGAAGCAAAAGAAAAAGCATTAGAAGCAGAGAAAGCTGTGAATGAAGCTAGAGTTGCTGCTGCTGTTGAAGAAGCTGCTCCAGAGGTTGTTGAAGAAGAAACTGCTGAAGAAGAAGTTGCTGAAGAAGCTGCTCCAGAGGTTGTTGAAGAAGAAACTGCTGAAGAAGTAGTTGCTGAAGAAGCTGTTCCAGAAGTAGTTGCTGAAGAAGCTGCTCCAGAGGTTGCTGAAGAAGCTGCCGAAGAGAAAAAAGAGGAATCTGCTGAATAAGCAAAACTTTTGTCGATATGCGTAAAGAAGATTGTTTTTATTTGGGCAATATCGTAAAAAAACACAGTTTTAAAGGAGAAGTCGTTATCAAATTAGATACTGATGAACCTGAATTGTATAAAAATATGGAATCAGTATTTGTCGACTTAGGTGGCAATTTGGTTCCATTTTTTATTAAAAAAAGTTCGTTAAGTAGAGGCACTATGTTGCGTGTTCATTTTGAGGATATAAATAATGAGGAAGAAGCAGATTTTATAATGAAAGCTGGAATTTATCTTCCTCTAAATTTATTGCCTAAGCTTGAAGGAAATCAATTTTATTTTCATGAAATTATTGGGTTTCATGTTATTGATGAAATTCATGGAGATGTTGGTGTCTTAGTTTACATTAACGATAAAGCTGCTCAGCCTATGTTTGAAATCGAGAACGGAGATGTAGAGATTTTCATTCCAATGATTGATGATTTTATCAAAAAGATAGACAGAGAAAACAAACAAATACATGTAAAAACCCCAGAGGGTCTAATTGATTTGTATTTGAATTAGAGAGGTGGCCGAGTGGTCGAAGGCGCACGCCTGGAAAGTGTGTATACCTCTCAAGGGTATCGAGGGTTCGAATCCCTTCCTCTCTGCAAAAGAAAACTCGCAATGAAAGTTGCGGGTTTTTCATTTTTGAATGTATCAAAAGCTTACTTTTGAAAATATAATTTATAATGGATAAACCATTTCGTTTTAAGGAGTTTACTATTAATCAGGATAAGACAGCTATGAAAGTAGGTACAGATGCCGTACTTTTAGGAGCTTGGTGTTCATTAGAAACATGTCCAGATACTATTTTAGATGTGGGTTCAGGAACTGGGTTAATATCTTTGATGATGGCCCAACGAAGCGATGCTGAAACTATTGATGCAGTTGAGATTGACCCTGATGCGTATGAACAGAATGTTGCTAATTTTGAAAAATCAGGTTGGTCTGATCGCTTATTTTGTTATCATAGCTCTTTTCAAGATTTTTCACAGGAAATGAAAGAAGAGGATGAAGAATATGACCTTATTATTTCCAATCCACCATTTTATAATGATAATTTTGAGACTGATAATATATCAAGAAACACAGCCAGATTTACTTCTGCGTTGTCATTTAGGGATTTATTAGAAGGTACATCAAAAATACTCTCAGATTCAGGTGTTTTCACAATTATTATCCCTTTTAAGGAGGAAGTAGCTTTTGTAAGCTTAGCTAGAAAATATGGGTTATTTTTAAATAGGGTGTGTAGAGTTAGAGGGACTGAGAATTCAGAAATAAAAAGAAGTATGTTGGATTTTTCTTTTTATCAAAAAGAGTTAGAGGAAACAACATTAGTGATAGAAAAAGATCGTCATATATACACACAAGAATATGTAAATTTAACTAAGGATTTTTATCTCAAAATGTGATAAACATTAGTTATATAAAAAACTTACTATCCAGTAACATTTTCTGGATTGTATCCCAAATAAGGAACCTTTTTTTCTTTAAATTCAATACCATATTTCTCTAATTCTTTTAAAATTGGAGCATATACTTCTTTGGTAATTGGCAGCTGAACTCCTGGAGTGGTAATCTCCTTATTAAGTATTTTTAGAGTAGCAATAGCAACTGGTAATCCAACAGTTTTTGCCATAGCTGTAAATGTTTGATTTTCTCCCTTTACAACTAAACTACTTTCTATCTGGTGTTTTTCACCATTTAACTCATACCCAAATTTATGATGCATAACAATCATATCTTTTTCTTCCTCCTCTAGGGTCCAAGAGTCTGACAATATTTTTTGCAACATCTGGGCTGGTGTAGCATTGCTTAATCCTATTTTTTTTGTTTCACTAAAAAGATCCAATTCTACAAGTTTATCCCAAACGATGTCATCTTGGTCAATTTTTAGGTAAGATCTTAATTTCAATTCAACAGAATCGTTAGGGGAATAGGCTAAAAATAAATTCACAAAATCTCGATATGTCATGTTTTCAGAGTCTTCTATGGTGTAGCTATCGTCTGTCATACCCAATTGAATAAAAATATTCCAAGCTCTAGAAAACCCTACTTTTCTGATGGTTCCTCTATACATGGTACGAATGTCTTCTAGGCCATAAATACTTCTATATTTTAGAGAATCTCTATTAGCATAAGCTTCAAATTTACCATTGCCATTTAAGCTTAAGAATTCTGTTCTTCTAAATAATTTATGATAAGGAATATACTTATAAGTACCTTCTTGAATAAACATTGCAGCTCCCCCTTGACCAGCCAATACAACATTTCTTGGGTTCCAAGTAAATTTATAGTTCCATAGGTTATTATCACTTTCTGGTGCTACCAAACCACCTGTAAAAGACTCAAAAAGTATCATTTTTGCACCTAGATCACTAATTCTATGAATTACTTCCATAGCACTCATGTGATCAATTCCAGGATCTACACCAATTTCATTCATAAATACCAATCCTTTTTTTTCGGCCTCGCTATTTAATTCTTTCATTTCTGGAGAAATATATGAGGCAGTAACCATATGTTTTTCGAAATAAAGACAATCTTTAGCTACTTCAATATGAAACCTAGCCGGTAACATGGATACTACGATATCAGCTTTTTGTATCTCCTCTCTTCGTTGACTTTTATTAAAAACATCAAATTGAAGTGCGGAAGAGTTAGGATGATTTCTAGCACTAGTCTTTGCGTTCTCTAAAGAAATATCTGCAATGGTAATGTGTAACTTTTCAGCTGTTGACTTTTTTTGAAGGTAGTCTGTTAAGTACGAGCAAGATTTTCCAGCTCCAATAACTAGGATATTTCTCATTATAGAATTATGTTTATTTTTGATTGAATATTTAACGAATTTAAAAAAAAATAGACTGAGTTAACTTCTTTTGACAATTAGATATGAACAAAAATTTAGCAATTACATGCATCTTTGGATTGATAGCTATTATACTTGGAGCTTTTACTACACATGGATTACAGGATGTATTAACTACAAGAGAAATGAGTAGTTTAGAAACCGGTATTCGATATCAAATATATCATGTCATAGTTTTATTGTTTGTAAATACGCACTCTTCTTTTTCAAATAAATTAAAAAATTATGTGAGTTATGTCTTTTTCTTAGGTATAGTTTTATTTTCAGGGTCTATTTATGCGATTCATATTTTAAATTATCCTGCAAAAAGTATCTGGTTTGTAACTCCAATGGGAGGGCTTTTATTTATGATAGGTTGGGTTTTAATGATTCATTTTTTTCTTTTCAGAGTAATCAACAAAAAAAAGTAAATAAAATATTAACCGATTCGATCTTGTCTTAAAATTATGTTTAATTTTGCTTTAGTTATAACTAACAAAATTATTGATATGATAGATACAAATACGAAATCGATTTCGTTAAATAATCTAGGAATAAATAGTTCAACAATCCATTATCAACTATCCTCTAACGAATTACACTCAATAACACTTAAAAAAAATCAAGGAAAAGAGTCATCTTTGGGTGCAATCGCAATTAACACCGGAGAATTTACCGGGCGTTCTCCAATGGATCGTTTTATTGTTAAAGATTCAATCACCAAAGATAAAATTTGGTGGGGAGATATTAATATTCCTTTTAGCACAGATAACTTTGACAAGTTATATGATAAAGTAGTTTCATATCTATCAGAAAAAGAAATTTTTGTAAGAGATAGCTATGCTTGTGCAGACCCCAATTATAAACTAAATATTCGAGTAGTAAATGAGTATCCATGGAGTAATATGTTTGCTTATAATATGTTTTTAAGACCAACAACCGAAGAATTAGTTAGCTTTATGCCAGAATGGACGGTTATTAATGCACCTGGTTTTATTGCTGATGCTACTATAGATGGTACTCGCCAACATAATTTTGCAATATTAAATTTTACAAAAAAAATTGCTTTAATAGGTGGTACAGGATACACAGGAGAAATTAAAAAAGGAATTTTCTCTGCCCTAAACTTTATTCTTCCTGTATTTAAAAATACATTGCCAATGCATTGTTCGGCAAACGTTGGTAAAAACCAAGACACGGCTATTTTCTTTGGTTTATCAGGGACAGGAAAAACGACACTGTCAGCAGATCCAGAACGAAAATTAATAGGAGATGATGAACATGGTTGGACAAATGAAAATACTGTTTTTAACTTTGAGGGAGGTTGTTATGCAAAAGCAATAGATTTATCAGAAGATAAAGAACCAGAAATTTATCATGCTATAAAGAAAGGTGCAATTCTTGAAAATGTAATAATGGATAAAAATGGGGTAATTGATTTTTCTGATACCTCAATTACTCAAAATACAAGAGTTAGTTATCCTATTGAACATATAGAAAATATTCAAAAACCTTCTATTGGTAAAAACCCAAAGAATATCTTTTTTTTAACAGCTGATGCTTTTGGAGTACTACCTCCTATTTCAAAGTTAACATCTAGTCAAGCTGCTTACCATTTTATATCTGGTTATACAGCAAAAGTTGCAGGAACAGAAGCAGGGGTAACAGAGCCAATACCTAGTTTTTCAGCATGTTTTGGAGCTCCTTTTATGCCACTTCATCCTACCCGTTATGCAGAAATGTTGAGTGATAAAATGAAGGAAGCAGGAGTAAACGTTTGGTTAGTAAACACCGGCTGGTCTGGAGGACAATATGGAGTTGGAAAAAGAATGGCCTTAAAGTATACTAGAGCTATGATTACTGCTGTTTTAAATGGAGATTTAGGAAATTATACTTACGAAGATTATCATATACACTCTGTATTTGGTGTAGCACAACCAAGAAGATGTCCAGGAGTTCCATCATCTGTTTTAAGTCCCAGAACTACCTGGAATAACGACGATGCATATTATAAAGCAGCGTTTAAACTTTCTAATGCCTTTAGGAAAAACTTTAAGCAGTTTGAAGAATTTGCAAATGAAGAAATAAGAAGAGGCGGTCCTCAACGCTACGCTTTTTAAGTATAAAAATTACCTCATAAAAAATGCATCCTTCATGGATGCTTTTTTTTTAATTTCTTTTGTCTACTTTTAAAATATTTAATTTGAGAAAGACAATTAATAAATCAATTCTCATTGTAGATATAACTTTTTAATTATGATTAAAAATTGGTTTAAGAAATCAGGTCCAGGAACTCTTGTAGCTGCTGCATTTATAGGTCCAGGAACCGTTACCTTATGTACATTAGCAGGAGTTAATTTTGGCTTTCATTTACTTTGGGCTATGGTATTGTCTATTGTAGCTACCATTGTATTACAAGAAATGGCCTCTCGTCTAGGAATTATATCTCAAAAAGGCTTATCAGAGGTTATTAGATCTGAAATTAAACATCCAATAATCAATAAATTAATAATGCTGCTTATTTTGTCGGCAATTGTTGTAGGAAACGCTTCCTATGAGGCAGGGAATATTAGTGGAGGTATACTTGGACTTGAGACTATTACAGGAGAATTAAGAATTGTTTTGGGAAACTATTCACTCAATATACTGAGTTTTGTGGTAGGAATTATAGCCTTTATATTACTTTATATAGGGAATTATAAATTTCTTGAAAGAGTACTAGTAATGCTAGTGATAATAATGAGTATCTCTTTTTTAATTACAGCTTTTTTAACAAAACCATCTATCTCTAGTATATTAAAAGGTGCTCTAGTCCCCTCATTTCCAGATGGTAGCTTATTAACAATAATTGGTTTAGTTGGAACTACTGTAGTGCCATATAATTTATTTTTACATGCATCTTTAGTCAAAGAAAAATGGAGTAATCATAAAGATTTAAAAGATGTAAGAAAAGATACTGTTATTTCTATTGCTATAGGAGGGCTTGTTTCTATGGCTATCATTATTTCAGCCTCTTCTATAGGTTTAGCTGAAATTTCAAGTGCATCAGACTTGGCGATGAGTTTAGCGCCTTTGTATGGAGATTTTGCAAGTTATTTTTTAGGAGTCGGATTATTTGCTGCAGGAATTACCTCAGCAATTACTGCACCTTTAGCTGCAGCTTATGTAGCTAGGGGATGTTTTGGATGGGAATCTGGACTAAAATCAAAACAATTTAGAGCTGTATGGTTTCTAATCTTATTACTAGGTGTCGTATTTTCATCATTGGGTCTTAAGCCTATAGAGATCATTAAATTTGCACAGGTAGCTAATGGTATTTTACTTCCGGTTGTAGCAGGAATACTCTTATGGATGGTAAACAAAAAAGTAATTTTAGGAAAGTATGTAAATTCTAAATTCCAAAATATTTTAGGGTTTATTATTTTGATTGTAACTATTTTTCTTGGGTTAAGAGGCTTAGACAAAGTTTTTGAATTTAATATTTTTTGATGATAGATATTAACTGCGATCTTGGTGAAGGGTTAGATAATGAGCATATCATAATGCCACTCATTTCTTCCTGCAATATTTCTTGTGGAGCACACGCAGGCTCCATAGAAATTATGGATAAAGTTATTCAGCTAGCTGTTAAGCATAAAGTAAAAATAGGAGCACATCCTTCATTTCCAGATAGAAAGAATTTTGGACGTAAAGTTTTGGATATTTCCAATAGTGATCTTCAAAAAAGTTTAGAGGACCAACTTAGTATTTTTAAAGATAGAGCACTGCTCCAAAACGCAACTATTCATCATGTAAAACCACATGGTGCTTTGTATAATTTAATTGCTGTAAATCGTGAAAAGGCTTCGATAGTTATTGCTGCAATTCAACATGTTTTTGAAGCTGTAAAATTATATGTGCCTTATCAATCAAGGATAGAAGAAATTGCTATTGAAAGTGGTCTAGAAATTGTTTATGAGGCTTTTGCAGATAGAATGTATAATGAAGACTTGAGTTTGGTTTCAAGAACTTTTTCCAACGCACTTATCGAAGACAAGCTCGAGGTTTTGAAACAAGTACAGAAAATATCAGATAAACAATTGGTAACTACTGTAAACTTTCATGAAAAAAAGATTAAAGCGTCTACTTTTTGTGTTCATGGAGATACTAAAAATGCCATTGAAATTTTAGAGTATTTACATAAACATTTATAAACAAAGTAATTGAAGTTTCAACTCACATATAAACTTTTTGGAAGTTCTGCAGTTTTAGTAGAATGGCCTGCTACTATTTCAAAAGATATCATTGAAGATATTATTTCTTTTGAGAGAAAGGTCAAAGAAATAGATTCTATTTTAGACACAATTATCGCCTATAACTCTTTGCTAATTAGGTATCAAAACCCTATTATAAATAATGAGATTATTATTAGTCAACTAAAAACAAAATATGAAGCTTCATCCTATTCGATAAAGCAAGATCAATTTTTATGGTACATTCCTGTTTGTTATGACGTTTCTTTCGGGATAGACCTAGAGGAAATTGCCTGCAAGAAAAAATGTAGTGTAGCAGAAATTATCAGATTGCATACAGAAGGAGATTATTTAGTTTATTTTATTGGTTTTCAACCTGGTTTTTTATACTTAGGCGGACTTCATCAAAACCTTCATGTTCCCAGGAAATCTAACCCTAGGGTTCGAGTAGATAAGGGATCTGTAGGGATAGGCGGTTCTCAGACTGGAATTTATCCACAAAATAGTTCTGGGGGATGGAATATTTTAGGAAAGTCACCACTAAATTTTTTCAATATGAAGGCATCAAATCCCTGTTTTGCCAAACCAGGTGATCGCATTCAATTTGTTGCTGTAGACCTTCATACTTTTTATCAAATAGAAATAGAGGTAGCAAATCAAAAGTTTAAGATTAAAAAAAGCCTATTGTGATAGAAGTCTTACATCCAGGAATTTATTGTTCTATTCAAGATCAGGGTCGTTTTGGTTATGCTAAGATGGGAATTCCTCAAGCAGGATATATGGACACTTATGCTGCAAAAATGGCAAATGCCCTATTGAAAAACGATGAGAGAGCAGCACTCATAGAAATTACTTTTGGACAAGGAAAATTTAAATTTACTTCAGATACCTACATCTGCATTACTGGAGGTGATTTTTCTCCAAAAATAAATGAGAAATTAATTAAAATGCAATCTGTATACCCTATTAAAAAAGATTCAGTTTTATCGTTTGGTAAAAGAGTTTATGGAGCTAGAGTTTATTTGTCTGTTCAAGGAGGTATTCAAACTGAAACAGTCTATGGTAGCCGAAGTTATTTTGAAGGAATTACTCAGAAAAAACTAGGTAAAGGAGCCATGTTGCCTATTCTTCCAATCCAAAAGGATACAGATAATAGTTTCTCTAGAGTTCGAGTAAGTGAAAAACATTTTACAACAATTTATTTACCATGCTTAAAAGGACCAGAGTTTTCCAAACTCAATAATGAACAGCAGCGTAAATTATTTACTCCTTTTTCAATATCAGATGATAATAATAGGGTAGGATATCGGCTAAAAGAATCTTTAGAAAATAACTTATCTTCAATACTTACATCGGCAGTTTTACCAGGAACAGTTCAACTCACACCGTCTGGTAAATGCATTATTTTAATGCAAGATTGCCAAGTGACAGGTGGCTATCCAAGAATTCTTCAATTGTCTGAAATAGCTATAGCTAGGGTCAGTCAAAAAATATCAGGGGACAAAATACAGTTTATATTAGAAGAATACTCATAATCTAATACATAAAAAAATAGTATTTACTTTACATTAAGAGCTCCAATTTTGTTGTTCCACAGTAATTTATTATAAGTTGGAATCACTTTCTGAATTAGTTCCTCAGACCTGTTTTTTAACTCAACCCACTCCTTATTTAGTTCTTCAAGTCTATTTTTTGAAGCTGAATTTAGTCTAGGGATACTACTGTCATTCTGATTCATAAGAAAGATATATTCTGCGGTAAATTTATTTGGAAAATTTTCCACATCGTCATAAGCTTTAGATTTTCGTTGAACCATATCTTCATCCCAAGATTTTAGTTGTTGTATTATAGCTTTTCCCTTAGTTTTTAAACTCATATATTTTTGCTCTTCAGGTAATTCCTTGATAATCTCTATTAATTGACCTTGAATCTTTTTCAGCTTATTCACTCTGTTGTGCATATCTGTAAGATTTGTCTCAGTTATGATCTTAAATTTATGAGTTTCTAAATACTCTTCTTTAGTAATATTGTATAATGGATTTGGCAATATGCTAAATGATACTTCAGATAATTTATCTTCTTGTTTTAGTGATGCTGAATATAAATTAGGCATAGCTTTATGACCTCGGTAAGACCCCTCTATGTATGCAGTGGGTATTCCTGGTAAACTTTGATGTCTCATATCCCATACAAATCTATTAAGTCCAACTTTATTTGATAAAATTGGTTCAGGTGATGGCCCTCCTGGATATCTTTGGAAATTAGGGTCAGATTTAGATCTAATAGTTCTAACCACATTTCCATCTTCATCTTTTATTTCTAAGTATAATTCTTTATTCTTTGAATTTTTTGGTAAATAGTAATAGAATACAATTCCATTAGCAGGGTTTACACCCTTAGAATCATCAGATCCAGAAAAGTTTTCAGATTCGTAGTTTAATTGGCTACTCCAGTTCCCTATAATTGCATCCTCTGGGGTAAGTAGTTTAAAAGTTGTTTTGTTCCCTTCAAACTGCCTTAGTAAACCTAGGTCATCTAATACCCAAAAAGATCTTCCCATAGTGGCTATAGTTAAATCGTTATGGCTAATTTTTAAATCTGATATTGGAGTTATTGGAAGGTTTAATTGAAATGGTTTCCAAATTTTCCCTCCATTCCAAGAGATATACATCCCTAACTCTGTTCCAGCAAAAAGTAAGTTTTTTCTTTGGGTATCCTCTCTTACCACTCTTGTGTAAGCACCTGTAGGAATTCCAGAACTTATATTAACCCAAGATTTTCCATAGTTAGTGGTTTTGTATATAGCAGGGGTGTAATCGTTAAATTTATATCGAGTAGTGGCAATATAAGCTGTAGCCTTATCATGTGGAGATACTTCAATTGAATTAATTAAGGTTTCAGGTAGGTTTTTAGGGGTTACATTCTCCCAAGTTGTTCCTCCATTTTTTGTTAATTGTAATACCCCATCATCTGTTGCAGTCCAAATAACTCCTTGTTCATGAGGTGACTCAGTTACATAAGATAAAGTACCATAATTTTCTGCTCCAACAGCTTCATTGGTATAAGGGCCTCCACCTTTACCTTGTTTCTCTTTATCGTTATTGGATAAATCAGGAGATACTTCAGACCAATTTTTACCATTATCAGTAGTCTTCAGTAATAATTGTGCTCCATGATAAAAAGTATTTTTTTCGTGTTGAGACCAAATAATTGGTGCATTCCAATTGTATCTGTATTTCATGTCCTTAGAGTCTCTCCCTAAATATTGGATAGGAGCTGCCATAATTTGAGTGCTGGCTTTGGCTTTTGTGTCTAAAACTTCAATTGTTCCTAAATAACTTCCACCCAATACATATCTTGGATTATCTGGGTTAAAAGCTAAAAAGGCACTTTCACCTCCTGCAGAAGCAGACCAATTTTGTTCATTTATACCACCACTTCCTAATGCTAAACTGCTAATTTTTACAGAAGAATTATCTTGTTGACCACCATAAATATTGTATGGAAATAGATTATCTGTATTTATCCTGTAAAATTGAGCAGTAGCCATTCGATTCTGAGGAGACCAAGATTTGCCATAATTGTAAGATACAGCTGCACCACCATCATTGGCAATAATCATATTTTTATTATTGGTTGGATTTATCCAAAGATCATGGTAATCTCCATGAGTACCTGTAATTCTAGACCAAGTTCTACCTCCATCAATGGAGCGTTGTGCACTTGCATTAAGTACATATACTTTTTCCTCGTCTGTAGGATCTATAAATAACTCAATATAGTACCATGCTCTTTGAATTAAACTATGATCAGATGAAATTTTTGACCAATTTTCTCCTCCATTACTAGAGGCAAATAATCCTCCCAATTCCTTGTTGGAATCACTCTCAACCAAAGCATATACTTTTTCTGAATTTGAACGGCTAACTGCTATAGCCATTTTGCCCTTCTCTTTTGGTAAACCATTATGAATCTGATTCCATGTGATTCCTCCATCAGTTGTTTTATAGAGACCACTTCCAGGACCTCCACTAATAACTTTCCATGGTAATCTTTGATGTTCCCACATGGCTGCATACATTACCAATGGATTGTTATAATCCATTGATAATTCTGAACATCCAGTTAAATTATTTACATAAAGTATTTTATTCCAAGTTACACCGCCATCAACTGATTTAAATATTCCTCTTTCTTTATTTGGACCATATAATGCACCTTGTGCGGCCACAAAAACAATATTTGGATTTTTAGGGTGAATTACTACTCTAGATATATGTTGGGTATTTTTTAAACCTATATTTTTCCATGTTTTACCTGCATCAGTAGATTTGTATACACCATCTCCATAAGAGGTCATTACTGCTCTAGGTGCGTGTTCTCCCATTCCTACATAAATAATATTTGGATCACTTTCTGAAACTGAAACTGCACCAATTGAGCTAGTTTTAAAATAACCATCAGAAATATTTTTCCATAGTTGTCCACCGTCTTCAGTTTTCCATAATCCTCCACCTGTATTACCCATGTAATACGTCATTGGATCACCCACTACACCTGAGGCAGCAACAGACCTTCCACCTCTAAAAGGACCAATATTCCTATACTTGACCGAATTAAAAATAGAATCTATGGATTGTGCAAAAGAAGTTGTTATTATAGATAATAATAAAAAAGAAAAAATTATTTTTTTCATGTACATGAGTTTAGTATGCTAACTTATTGAAATAATATTATTTCATTTCAAATTTAATGAAAATAAAAAAGCACCCAACAGGGTGCTTTTTTAATATGTGTAAAAAACTAGAAATCTAGCTTTCTTTTTTTACTTCAATTTTTACCATTTTCATGGTTTCTCCTTTGGAAGCATCAATTTTAAAGTGAGGTTTTCCGTGAACACCTTCGCCTTTTAAAGCTTCAACTTTCTTTTCAACTTCTTCTAAAGTTCCTTCAATGATTTCATCTTTAGTTGATTCAACACCATCAACTACATAGGTTGTAGTAATAGTAGCTGTAGCCATTTCGTTAGCATCTGCATCCACAGTTACTTCTAAATGAAGTTCTTTATTTACTTCCTTATTTGCTTGTTTTTCAACAGCATGTCCACCTAAGATAGGTGCTATCACCAACCCAATCAAACACGTTAGTTTAATTAGAATATTCATAGACGGCCCAGAAGTATCTTTAAAAGGATCCCCAACTGTATCTCCAGTTACTGCTGCTTTATGAGCCTCAGAACCTTTGTAAGTCATTTCGCCATTAATCTCAACTCCTGCTTCAAAAGATTTTTTAGCGTTATCCCAAGCACCACCAGCATTGTTTTGGAAGATAGCCCATAAAACACCAGATACAGTAACACCAGCCATATAACCACCTAACATTTCTGCGATTGCTAAATTGTCCATGCCAAAAATCATGGGAACAAAAGCGATTACTAAAGGAAAACCGATTGTTAATAAACCAGGTAACATCATTTCTCTTAATGAAGCTTCAGTAGAAATTGCCACACACTTGTCATATTCTGGCTTTCCAGTACCTTCCATAATTCCAGGAATATCTCTAAACTGACGTCTCACTTCATTAACCATTTCCATGGCAGCTTTACCTACAGCATTCATTGCCAAGGCAGAGAATACTACTGGCACCATTCCACCCACAAACAACATGGCTAATACAGGTGCTTTAAAAATATTAATTCCATCAATTCCAGTAAATGTTACATAAGCAGCAAATAGAGCCAACGATGTCAATGCAGCAGAAGCAATGGCAAACCCTTTACCAGTTGCAGCTGTTGTATTACCTACAGAGTCTAAAATATCAGTTCTTTCTCTTACAATGGGGTCTTGTTCACTCATTTCAGCAATACCACCTGCGTTATCTGAAATAGGTCCAAAAGCATCGATTGCTAATTGCATCGCTGTAGTAGCCATCATCGCAGAAGCTGCAAGAGCTACACCATAAAATCCTGCAAAGAAGTAAGATGCCCAAATGGCACCTGCAAATAAGATTACTGAAGGAAAGGTAGAAATCATACCAGTAGCTAAACCAGCAATGATATTTGTACCAGCTCCTGTACTAGATTGTTGTACTATTTTTAAGATTGGAGATTTACCTAATCCTGTGTAATATTCTGTTAC
>CAXHZP010000018.1:0-40916 GCA_964021805.1 uncultured Flavobacterium sp. | reverse complement strand
TTGTTAAAGAATTTAAAGGGAAAGACTTATTAGAAATCCGTTATGAGCAATTGTTGGATTATGTGTTACCACATAACAACCCTCAAGATGCCTTTAGAGTGATTGCTGGAGATTTTGTAACTACAGAGGATGGAACAGGAATCGTACATACATCTCCTACTTTTGGAGCAGATGACGCCCTAGTTGCAAAACAGGCTTCACCAGAAATTCCTCCAATGTTAATTAAGGATGAGAACGATAACTTGGTTCCGTTAGTAGATTTACAAGGAAAATTTGTTAAAGAACTGGGTGAGTTTGGAGGCAAGTATGTAAAAAATGAATACTATAAAGAAGGTGAAGCGCCAGAAAAATCAATAGACGTAGAACTTGCCATAAAATTAAAGGAAGAAAATAAAGCCTTTAAGGTAGAAAAATATAAGCATAGTTACCCTAACTGCTGGAGAACAGATAAGCCAATATTATACTATCCATTAGATTCTTGGTTTATTAAAGTTACAGATATCAAAGAACGAATGCATGAGCTAAATAAAACTATTAACTGGAAGCCAACATCAACAGGTGAGGGTCGTTTTGGAAATTGGTTGGCAAATGCAAATGATTGGAATTTATCTCGTTCTCGTTACTGGGGGATTCCCTTACCTATTTGGAGAACAGAAGACAAAAAAGAGGAAATTTGTATAGGTTCTGTTGCCGAATTAAAAGCTGAAATTCAGAAGTCTATTGATGCTGGAATTATTTCAGAAGATATTTTTGCCAACTTTGAAGTAGGAAATATGTCCGATGAAAATTATGCAACGTTAGACCTTCATAAAAATATTGTTGATCAAATTGTATTGGTTTCACCTTCCGGAAAACCAATGGAGCGGGAAAGTGATTTGATAGACGTTTGGTTTGATTCAGGATCAATGCCATATGCACAATGGCATTACCCTTTTGAGAATAAAGAATTAATAGACAACAATACATCATATCCAGCAGATTTTATAGCAGAAGGTGTAGATCAGACTCGCGGTTGGTTTTACACATTACATGCCATTGGAACGATGGTTTTTGATTCTGTAGCCTATAAAAATGTAGTTTCTAATGGATTGGTTTTAGATAAAAATGGGCAAAAAATGTCAAAGCGTCTTGGAAACGCAGCAGATCCCTTTGAGGTGTTAAGCACCTATGGAGCTGATGCCACTCGTTGGTACATGATATCAAATGCTAACCCATGGGATAACTTAAAATTTGACAAGGACGGTATTGAAGAAGTGAAGCGTAAGTTTTTTGGAACGCTTTACAATACGTATTCGTTTTTTAGTTTATACACAAACATTGATGGTTTTTCATATGCTGAAGAAGATATTCCTTTACATGAAAGACCAGAATTAGATCGTTGGATTTTATCAGAACTTCACACATTAATTAAAAAAGTAGATAAGTTCTATGAAGAATATGAGCCAACAAAAGCTGCCCGAGCTATCTCAGATTTTACTCAGGATTATTTGAGTAATTGGTATGTTAGATTAAGTAGAAGAAGATTTTGGAAAGGAGATTACCAACAAGACAAGATTTCTGCTTATCAAACTTTGTATACCTGTATGCTTACAATTGCAAAAATAGGTGCCCCAATAGCTCCATTTTTTATGGATAAATTATATTTAGATTTGAATGCTGTTTCTCAAAAAGAAAACTTTGAAAGCATACATTTAGCTGATTTCCCTGTGTTTGAAAAATCATACATAGATAAATCATTGGAGCGTAAAATGGAAGATGCACAAATTATTTCCTCTCTTGTATTGTCTCTTCGTGCAAAAGAAAAAATTAAAGTTCGCCAGCCTTTACAGAAGATAATGATTCCTGTAGAAAATGAAGAACAAAAGGCATCAATTTTAGCTGTAGCAAATTTAATAAAGCACGAGGTTAACATTAAAGAAATTGAATTACTAGAGGATGCTTCAGATATTTTAGTAAAACAAATTAAACCGAATTTTAAAACTTTAGGGCCAAAATTTGGAAGAGAGATGAAGTCAATTGCAAATGTAATTCGAAATTTTTCTAAGGAAGAAATTTCGAAGATTGAACTTGAAGGGGAAATACCTATTGAAATTGATGGAAAAATGATTAACTTGGAGCTTTCAGATGTTGAAATTTCATCTAAAGATATTGAGGGATGGTTAGTTGCAAATGAAGGAAGTATAACCGTAGCTTTAGATGTCACAATTTCTGAAGACTTGAGAAGAGAGGGAGTTGCAAGAGAGTTGATTAATAGAATTCAAAATGCTCGAAAAGATAGAGGTTTAGAAGTAACTGATAGAATTAAATTAACAATCTTAAAGTTTGGAGATTTACAAGAGTCTATTGACAATAATAAAGAGTATATTATGAGTGAAACACTAACTGAAGAATTAGTTTTTGTTGATCAATTAATAGATGGTTTAGATATTGAATTTGATACCATCAAAAGTAAAATATTAATTAATAAAATGTAAGAATCATGCCAGATACAACAACAAAATATTCTGATGAAGATCTACAAGAGTTTAAAGAAATAATTCTAAAAAAAATAGAAAGAGCAGAAGAAGATTTAGCTTTATTACAAAGCTCTTATAAAAATGGATTAAATAACGGGACAGATGATACCTCTCCACAATTTAAGTCTTTTGAGGAAGGTTCTGAAACAATGAGCAAGGAGGCTAATGTTCAATTGGCTATTCGTCAAGAAAAATTCATAAGAGATTTAAATAATGCACTCATAAGGATAGAAAACAAAACTTATGGAGTTTGTAGAGTTACAGGAAAGCTCATTCAAAAAGAACGATTAAAATTAGTTCCTCACGCTACTTTAAGTATAGAAGCTAAAAGAAGACAGTAAATTAAATCTACCAATTTTTGTAGGCTTTAGGGTTACTCAACTTAAACATCTAGGGTTAATTTTATTATGGAAGGAGTTTCTGAACTCAATGAATAATAAATAAAACTAAATAATATTTTACAACAAAATCAGTAAATGTCTAAAAAAAATATTGCTTTATTAACTATAATTTTAGCTATTTTAATAGATCAAATTGTAAAAATTTATATTAAAACAAATTTTGTTTTAGGAGAGGAAGTTAAAGTTTTTGACTGGTTTAGAATTCATTTTGTTGAGAATAACGGGATGGCAATGGGTTTTGAGTTTGGTGGAAAGACGGGAAAGCTTTTCTTAACAATATTTAGAATAGTAGCTGTTACATTCATTATCTATTGGCTTTCTCAACAAATAAAAAAAGGAACGCATAATGCGGTTATTTTTGCAATTGCTCTAATTTTTTCTGGAGCAGTAGGGAACATCATCGATTCAATTTTTTATGGAGTTGTTTTTAACACGCCAGCACACAATACCGCCACCTTATTTGCCGAAAAACCTTATGGGGAACTCTTTTATGGGAAAGTTGTTGATATGTTTTACTTTCCTATTTGGGAAGGGGTTTTGCCAGAATGGATTCCATTTGTAGGAGGAGATTTTTTTAGGTTTTTTAATTATATATTTAACCCCGCAGACTCATACATAACAATAGGCGTAATATTGCTGTTTTTTTATAGTAAAACTGCTTTTCCAAAGGAAAATTTAGCATCAAAAAAATAGTTATTTACATGATAACTAAACATAATTAGTTCTTGTAAATACCATAATTTTTTTTTCACTTCATAAAGAAAAAATAAAAACAGTATTTTCGTTTTATGTCTACTTCTTTAGAAATCCAACTCAAAACGTTACCAGATTCTCCTGGAGTTTATCAATATTATGACAAACAAGACAATATTTTATATGTTGGAAAAGCCAAGAATCTAAAAAAACGCGTAGGATCTTACTTCACAAAAAATCATGAAAATGCTAAAACAAGAATTTTAGTACAAAAGATAGTCAGTATAAAGCATATTGTTGTTACTACGGAGACAGATGCATTATTGTTAGAAAACAATTTAATTAAAAAGTATCAGCCAAGATATAACATCATGTTAAAGGATGATAAAACATATCCTTGGATCTGTATTAAGAAAGAGCGATTTCCAAGAATTTTTATGACTCGAAGAGTTATAAAAGATGGTTCTGAGTATTATGGACCTTATACAAATGTTAGAACAGTTAAAGTTTTATTAGATCTTATAAGAGAATTATATCCATTAAGAACCTGTAAATATGACTTGTCAAGAGAGAAAATAGCTGAGAAAAAATACAAGGTTTGTTTAGAATATCATCTTGGGAATTGTAGTGGCCCTTGTGAAGATTTTCAAGAAGAGGATAGTTATAATGATACTATCAAAGCAATTAGAAATATTGTTAAAGGGAATTTTAAGGAAAGTTTAAATAAATTTCATGAAATTATGAATGCTTTTGCAGATAAAATGGAATTTGAAGAAGCCCAAAAAATAAAAGAAAAATTAGATTTATTATCTAATTATCAATCAAAATCTACCATAGTAAGCCCATCTATAAATAATGTTGATGTATTCTCAATCATTTCTGATGAAAGTTATGGGTATGTCAATTTTTTTAAAATTGCCAACGGATCTATTATTCAGTCTCATACTTCAGAGATTAAAAAAAAGTTGGATGAAACAGATAAAAGAATTTTAGAGATGGCTGTTGTAGAAATAAGACAACGATTTAATTCTATTTCAAAAGAAGTGTATGTCCCTTTTGAAATAGATTTAGGAGGTGAGATAAAGGTAACAGTACCAAAATTAGGTGATAAAAAAAGAATTGTAGAGCTTTCTGAACGTAATGCAAAGTATTACAGGCAAGAACAATTTAAACAAATTAAAATTTCAGATCCAGATAGGCATGTAAAAAGAATTATGACTCAAATGCAAAAAGATTTGCGATTATCTGAAGAACCAAGACATATAGAATGTTTTGACAACTCAAATATTCAAGGAACTAATCCTGTAGCGGCTTGTGTTGTTTTTAAAGAAGGAAAGCCTTCCAAAAAAGAATATCGTCATTATAACATAAAAACCGTTGAGGGACCCGATGATTTTGCCTCTATGGAGGAGGTTGTTTTTAGACGTTATAAGCGACTTTTATCTGAAAACCTACCGCTACCTCAGCTAATTGTTATTGATGGAGGGAAGGGGCAATTGTCTTCCGCATTAAAAAGTCTAGATTTACTTGGTTTAAGAGGTAAAATAGCTATTATTGGAATTGCGAAGAGATTAGAAGAAATTTATTATCCAGGAGATCCCATTCCAATGTATTTAGATAAAAGATCTGAAACACTAAAAATTGTACAATTTTTAAGAAATGAAGCACACAGATTTGGTATTACTTTACATAGAAATAAAAGAAGTAAGAGTGCTATTCAGTCGGAATTAGAGCAAATCCCAAATATAGGGAAGCAAACCATTACCTCTTTATTGAGAAAGTTTAAATCTGCAAAACGAGTAAAGACTGCCGCATTTAAAGAGTTACAGGAAATTGTTGGTGATGCTAGAGCTAAAAAAATCTATCAATACTTTAATTCATAGGGAAGAATATATTCAATTTACACTTATTTTTTAATTGTTGTAATTACCCTAATGTAAATTTTTTTCAAAAAAAAACCCACATTGAAAATAATGTGGGTTTTGTTGATATATATAAGTGCCTTATTTGCGAATAATTTTGAATTTGTATTGCAAATACTTGTAAGCATCTCTAGGTATAATAGTTATCCACTTTTTGTGTTTTAAATACCATCGGAAACGAATCGATGATATTCCTTTAGTTAAATAAGAAGCAATAAAAGGATGTACGTTCAACATCACGTTTTTATTTTTTGGATTTGAAATAACACGTTCCAAATCTGCTTCAATTTTATCCAACAAAACAATAGGAGCTTCTACTTCTCCATTGCTATTAGGATTGGGTTCAGTTGTTTTAATACTAAGTTCAGGCCGAACTCTTTGCCTTGTAATTTGGATTAAACCAAATTTACTTGGCGGTAAAATTTTATGCTTTGTTCTATCCAAAGACATTTGTTCTTTTAAATGTTGAAATAATTTATTTCTATTTTCAGAACGGTGCATGTCAATGAAGTCAACAACTATAATTCCTCCCATATCTCTTAATTGCAATTGTCGTGCAATTTCTGTGGCAGCAATTAAATTAACTTCTAATGCAGTTTCTTCTTGTGAACCAGCTTTGTTTGAACGGTTACCACTGTTTACATCTATTACATGTAATGCTTCGGTGTGTTCAATCACTAAATAAGCTCCTCTACTCATTGAAACAGTTTTACCAAATGATGTTTTTATTTGGCGTTCTATTCCATATTTTTCAAAAATAGGAGTTGCTGATTTGTGAAGTTTAACAATCTTTTCCTTTTCAGGATAGATTTCTTGAAGATACTCTTTGATTTCTAACTTAAGAGTTTCATCATTTGTTACTATGTTCGTAAAAGAGTCGTTCATTAAATCTCTTAAAATAGAAGAAGCTCTATTTAATTCGCTTAATACTTTTGTTGGTGTATTTGTGTTAGCAATTCGCTTGCACATGCTTTTCCAACGATCTAATGAATTTTGTAAATCTTTATCGAGTTCTGCTACTTTTTTACCTTCAGCAACAGTTCTTAAAATAACACCAAACCCTTTTGGTTTAATGCTCTTTACTAATCTTTTTAAACGTTCTTTTTCTTTTGAGTCTTCAATTTTTTGAGAAACAGAAATTCTGTCAGAAAAAGGAACTAATACCAAAAATCTACCGGCAATAGATAGCTCTGAGCTAAGTCTAGGACCTTTAGTAGAAATAGGTTCTTTTACAATTTGTACTAATAAATTTTGACCTGATTTTAGTACATCGTTAATACTTCCGTCTTTATGAATGTCTTTTTCATATCGGAAGTTTTTTAAAGTGAATTCTTTATACCTACCTGTGCTTACTTTCTTAATAAAATTTGTTAAAGATTTTACTTTGGCTCCTAAATCATGATAGTGTAAAAAACCATCTTTTGGGTATCCAACATTAACAAAAGAGGCATTTAGCCCAGTTAATACTTTTCCAATTTTGGCTAAAAATATATCGCCAACAGAAAATTTATTATCAGTTGTTTCTTTATTTAATTCTATAAGTTTTCCATCTTTTAATAAGGCAAAATCAATATCAGATGAATTTGAACGAATTATTAATTCTGTTTTCATACTGAAATAGTTTTATACTAAATGTCGTTAAATGACAAATAATGGATTAATTTAAACAGGTATTTTTTATTTTAATACCAAACGAGGCTTCTGCTTTATGCAAAATAATTACCTCTATTTCAATGAACGTATGGTGCTAAAAGAGCATTTAAGAAAAAGTAAGATTTAATTCTTACTTTTTCTTATGTCTGTTTGCTCTAGCTCTTTTCTTGCGTTTGTGTGTTGAGATCTTAGATCTCTTTCTTTTTTTACCACTTGGCATAATTGTCTAATTTTTATAAATCTTTCGATTTAGATTTGTATAATTACTTTACTTCTACCTTGCTTTTTACTCCTTCAGTAAAGGTTTTAGCTGGTTTAAAAGCTGGAATATTGTGAGCTGGAATTTTGATAGTAGTGTTTTTTGATATGTTTCTTCCTGTTTTTTCGGCTCTAGTTTTTATAATAAAGCTACCAAAACCTCTCAAATAAACATTTTCTCCTTGTTCAAGTGATCCTTTCACCTCTGTCATAAATGCTTCTACGGTTGCTAAAACATCTGCTTTTTCAATTCCTGATTTGTCCGATATTTTCGATACAATATCTGCTTTCGTCATGTTGCTATAATTTATATTTTTTCCAAAAAATTTGCTGGCAAATATATGATAATTAATCTATTCACTAAAAATAAACAGATAAAAATATCTCAATTTTAAGACGTAATATTGTATCTGTAAAGATTTTTAATGATTTTTTCTAACACATTAATATACTGGTATTTACAGATTAAAAGAGATTTGCCTTGGCGTAAAACCAAAGACCCTTATTTGGTTTGGTTATCTGAAATCATGTTACAACAAACTAGGGTGTCTCAAGGAATGAGTTATTTCTTAGCTTTTTCCGAGGAATTTCCTACTATAGAGGACCTAGCCAAAGCAAAAGAAAGTAAAGTTTTGAAAATGTGGCAAGGACTTGGATACTATTCAAGAGCAAGAAACCTTCATTTTACAGCAAAATATATTACGGAAGAGTTAGATGGTCATTTTCCAGCCACCTATGAAGAACTAATAAAACTTAAAGGAATTGGAGATTATACTGCTTCGGCTATTTCATCAATCTGTTTTGATGAACCCGAGGCTGTAGTTGACGGAAATGTGTATAGAGTATTAGCAAGAGTTTTTAATATTAAAACACCTATTAATACCTCACATGGAATTAAAAAATTCAAAATATTGGCTCAATCTTTACTAGATACAAGTCAGCCAGGGGTGTATAATCAAGCCATTATGGATTTTGGTGCTTTGCAATGCAAACCTCAAAATCCAGATTGCCATCACTGTCCTATTAATTCTATTTGTGAATCCTATGCTAATAACCTTGTAAAAGAGTTACCTGTGAAGGAAAAGAAATTAAAAGTTAAAATAAAATACTTTAATTATATTGTTATAGTTACTTCTAATAATAAAACAATCTTCGAAAAACGAATAGGAAAAGGAATTTGGAAAGGTCTTTATCAATTTCCACTCATAGAAACAAATAAAGAAGTTCAATTAGATGAACTCATTAATTTATCTGATTTTAAAATACTTGTTTCAGAAAATTCAGAAATAAAGCTATTTAATACAAAAACAATAATTCACAAATTATCACATCAACATTTGCATACTAACTTCTGGATCATTAAATCAAATGACCATCAAGATGCATTAGTTAGCTGGCAAGAAATAGAAAAATATCCGGTTTCTATTTTGATTGCAAATTTCTTGAAAGAATTCACACCAAAATTGAATAATTTTTTTTAGTACATTTGATATAATAATCAATTAAGTTTATGTCTGGAACAATCAATAAAGTGATATTAATAGGCCATCTTGGAGATGAGGTTAAAATGAACTATTTTGAAGGGGGGAATTCTCTCGGACGTTTCCCAATAGCAACAAATGAAACGTATACAAATAAACAAACAGGAGAGAAGGTAACTAATACAGAATGGCATACATTGGTTGTTAGAAATAAATTAGCTGAAATCTGTGAAAAATATTTATCTAAAGGAGATAAGGTATACTGCGAAGGGCGAATAAAGACTCGTCAATGGGAGCAAGAAGGTCAAAAAAGATATACTACAGAAATTCATGTAGCTAATATGACATTTTTATCTACAAAAAAAGAGACTGGTGTGCCAGCTTCAGATAATGGTGGAAATCCTTCATCATCAACTCAGCATTCGCAACCAAAAGCTGATGACGATGATTTACCATTTTAAGTCTAATTAAACTTTAACATTTGGATTCTGATCCCATACTTTTTTTAAATTATCTTGCTCAGATCGACAATATGTTTGTAGTGGCAATTATCATTTTATTAGTATTACTTTCGGCCTCTGCTCTTATATCCGGTACAGAGGTAGCTTTCTTTTCTTTGTCTAAAACAGATATAATTAATATTTCAGAGAAAACAAAGGATCACAATCCTGTTGTAGAATTGTTACAAAAACCAAGAAAATTATTAGCAACAATACTCATCACAAATAACTTTTTAAATATTCTTATTGTTTTAATTTTTGCTTCTTTAGGAGAAGCTTTTTTTAAAAACCAAGATTTAACCATAAAACTCCTTGACTTTTTCATACCATCCAATATTGTGAAGTTTTCTATTGAGGTAGTTTTAGTAACTTTTCTCATTCTTCTTTTTGGAGAAGTATTGCCAAAGGTTTACGCATCCAGAAGAGCGTTGCAATTTTGTAACCTGATGAGTAGGCCGTTGCAATTCCTAAATATTATTTTAACGCCTTTAAGTTATCCACTCATAAATTTAACTGAAATTATTGAAAAAAAACTTGGTAGTAAGAATTCTAATTTTTCTGTGGAAACTTTATCAAAAGCGTTAGAGTTAACATCTGAGGGTGCTACTACCAAAGAGGAACAAAAAATATTGGAAGGTATTGTAAGTTTTGGAGCAACTGAAACGGTGCAAATAATGAAACCTAGAATAGATATTTTTGCTTTATCTGAAACAGAAACTTATGAAGAAGTTCTTACCAAAATATTAAAGCATGGGTATTCTAGAAACCCTGTATATAAAGATTCAATTGATGATATTATTGGGATTTTATATTCAAAAGATTTATTAGGTCATCTAAATAAGAAAAATTTTAAGTGGCAGCAATTATTAAGGGAGCCATTTTTTATTCCAGAAAATAAAAAATTAGACGATTTATTGAGTGAATTTAGAGAAAGAAAAAATCATTTAGCCATTGTTGTCGATGAGTATGGGGGAACAAGTGGTTTAGTTACCCTAGAGGATGTTATAGAAGAAATTGTAGGAGAAATTAATGATGAGTTTGATACAGATGACCTATCATATTCTAAGATTGATGCTAATAATTATATTTTTGACGGTAAAATTACCATTAAAGATTTTTGTAAAGTATTAGAGGATACAAGTGAAGAAAAGTTTGAAGAACACAAAGGAGAATCGGAAACAATAGCAGGGTTCATACTTGAAATTTCTGGGAAATTTCCTAAAATAGGAGAAAAGATAACATTTGATATATATACTTTTACTATAGAAGCTATTGACAGAAAACGTATTAGGCAATTAAAAGTAACAAGACATCATGTTTAGACTATTTTTAGGGATTACTATTTTACTTTTATTTATCTCTTGTTCAGAGCAAAATTTACCAAAACCAAAAGCATTTTTAAAACTAGAATATGGGGAGAAAGTCTACGAGAAATTAACTATATCTAGACCGTATTCTTTCGAGGTATCAAACAAGATTATTTTAAAAGATATACCAAAAAAATGGTTAAAAATAGAATACCCATTTTTAAAAGCTACCATAGATGTTACTTATAGGAAAGTTGATAATAACTTAAGGGAGTTATTAATAGAGTCAGAAAAACTTGTTTTCAAGCATACATCAAAAGCCGAGCAAATTACCTCAAATGACTACTTAAACAATCAGAAAAAAGTGTTTGCAACTCTGCATAATATTACAGGGAACGCTGCATCTCAGCTTCAATTTCATATTACAGACAGCATCAATCATTTTATAAAAGGAGCGCTCTATTTTAAGATAAAGCCTAATTATGATTCTGTGCTACCAGCTGTTGCTTACATCAAAAAAGACATTCTTCATTTAATTGAGACTTTTAATTGGGAAGAGTAAGTGTATATACTTGTTTTTTAAAACAAGTATAAATACGCATTCTGAATTTTTAAAAACAAATTAAATTAGCAACATGAAACTTTTTTAAAGTCTTCATTGAAAAAAAGTTTATGTGAAAAAGGTTAGTTAATAACAGAGTACATGTTTTATAACATGTACTCTTTTTTATTTCAATAACTGTTTTCTACTCTGCATCCATAAATAAAACTGTACACCAAACAATAAAGCTCCAGAAAGTAAGTGAATAGCTTGTGTTCCCAACGGGAATTCTGCATAATACATTAAAATTCCAGTAATAGTTTCAAAGAATAACAGTAGCAATATCCATTTTACTAGCTTATATCCTAAATCATGCACTTGGTTTAGATAAAATAACCCAAAATTTACTAAGATAATTGCTATTGTAAAAGACCTGTGAAAGTAGAATTTAAAACTTGGATTCATTAAACTATATTCTTTATTTTCAAAACCAAATAATTTTACTTGCTCGTCAATAAATTGACGAACTTGGGTTCCCATTGCTATTTGAATCAAAGAAAATAATACAGATATTATTAATAGTTTATTAAACAATGAGTTGTATTTAAAATTGATTCTTTCTTCTTGAATTATAAACAATATCCTTAAAATGAGACCAATAATAACAAGTCCAATAACCATATGAATAGTAATCATTGTGGGTTTTAAGTTGCTATCCACAACCATTTTACCCAAGACAGCTTCAACAAGCATGAAGAAAAATGCAGAAAATGCAATAATAGGAATCCACTTATTTTCTTTTCTAAATTTTAATGATACAACTATTAGAAAAAGAAAGATAAAGCCAGATACAACAGTAACTAGCCTATTAATGTATTCTACCCAGGTATGAAATTTATTAAATGTTGCATACTCGTGTTTGGTGTATTCTTTCCAGTTTTTTTCATTAAAAACTGAATTAGTTTTTACTTCTTTTTCAGCTACAAACAGCACTTCGTCTTTAATGATAATTATGCCTTCTTCATAGGTAGAATTTGGCTGCCATGTAATTTGTTCTTCGGAAGTTGGCGGGACATAATACCCAAAACATTTTGGCCAATCTGGGCATCCCATTCCAGAGCCAGTCATTCTTACAATAGACCCAGCTAAAAAGATTAGATAAAGACTTGCTAACGTGATTTTAACGATCGTTGGAAATCGATTTTTCATCTGTCTGAATATTTGTGCAAAGATAAATCAAAAACAACTAATAAAGACTTCTATGATTAGAAGCCTTTTCTTTATAATGAGTTTAAATTATGATTATTTCTTAGATTTGATTTCAGAGGCAGTATAAAGATTACCTCCTGCAATTCCATTAATAAAAGAGCTTAGATCTTCTGTAGAGGTTTTATTACTATCAAATGTAATAGTTGCAATACTGTCTGTAAAAACTACTTCTGCATCTGAAACACCTTCTTTTTTTGAAAGCTTAGATTGAATTGTTTTAGCACAACCAATTTCACAGGTCATCCCAGAAATAGCTAGAGAAATAGTTTCTGTTTTAGCCATTCCAGGAACATCATTTTTTAAGTTTTTAGGATCTCCCTTTTCACTTTTAATAGAACAAGATATAATTAAAATAACGCAAAATGTGACTAATAGAAAAATTGCTTTTTTGTTCATGATTGTTTTTTGTGATCACTTAATCATACAAATTTATGCAATTAATGATTTATATCTTAAGATTTATTCCATTTTTGTGTAACACTAAATAGAGGATAATGAGTAACGATTATAAAAAATGGATTTATCTGATTGTTTTAGCAATAATTTGGGGAAGTTCTTTTATTCTGATTAAAAAATCATTAGTTGGTCTAACTCCAATTCAATTAGGAGCTTTAAGAACATTTATTGCTGGAGTATTTATACTATTAATTGGTTTTAGGAGTTTAAAAAAAATTCAAAAACATCAATGGAAGTATATTGTTGTTAGTTCTTTATTAGGCACTTTATTTCCTGCATTCTTTTTTGCTTTTGCAATCACAGGCATAGATAGCTCTGTAGCATCTATATTAAACTCTTTAACCTCATTAAATGCGCTTATTGTAGCTACATTGTTTTTTGGAGTAGTATTTAAAAGAGTTCAATTAGTTGGAGTACTTATTGGCTTGGCAGGAACAATTATGTTAATTTTAGAAAGCTCCTCTTTAAATCCCAATCAGAATTATTGGTATACCATTTTTGTTCTTACAGCTTCTTTAGGATACGCTTTTAATGTGAATATTATTAAAAAATATTTATCAGATATTCCTGCGATGAGTATTACCGCTGGGCACTTTATTTTATTGATTATTCCTGTATTTCTGATACTGGCGTTTTCAGGATTTTTCTCATCAGTAGAATTTACTCCTGAAACAAATACTTCCATTATGTATTTAATAGTACTTTCGGTAGTAGGTACAGGTTTAGCAAAAATTATGTTTAATAAATTAATACAAATATCTACACCTGTTTTTTCTACTTCAGTTGCGTATTTAATTCCAATAGTTGCAATTATTTGGGGATTTATTGACGGAGAAAAAGTGAGTTATCTTCAGTTATTAGCTGGTGTAATTATTCTAACAGGAATCTATATTGTAAATAAAGTAAAATAAAAAAGCCACAGTTTATAAAACTGCAGCCTTTTATGATTGTTGTGTTTTGAAGAAAATTATTCGAAATCTTTGTCTTCTACACCTTCATTGATCTTAATTTCTGAGATTTTGAAATTTAAATTCATTGGACCTGATTTTATTTCAATAGAATGAGGAAACATAATACCTTCTACAGGCTTATAATCTCCGAATGTCGTAGGAACTTTTACTTCTTTACCGTCTGGTGTTTTCACTGTTTTTATTGCTTTTACTTTTAAGCCTGAAGTCATGTCATAAAAAATCTCTTCATTACCGATTTTTAAAACAATAGTATTTTTACCATCTATAGGTTCAATTCTTGTTAGTTTTCCAGAAGTGTAATTTAAATCATTAAAGATAGTATTTGTTTCTTTTCCTTCAATAATATCCTCAGGTTTCATATCCGTTTTTCTGCCTTGCACCTCTTGATATCCTTTTTCTCCATCAAAAACTACTTTCTGCATTGTGTTACCCATTACAGAAATTGTCATTAAAGTTTTGTTAGGAGCGGATGCTTTGGTTGTCATAACTAAAGGTGTTCCTTGAATAGTTGCGTTAGAAACCATCATTGTGGTTTTAACAGCCATTGCCTTTTCTTTTCCTCCAATAGCTTTAAAGTACTTGTTTACAACAGCTGTTGCAGTCATTCCTTCAGGTATTGGTAATGTCATTTCAGGTTTCTCTGAAGGGTTCCCAAACTTATCAAAGTAGTTAATTTTATAATCTGAGTTTTTTTCTAAATTTTTTAAAACATCAATTCCTTTTCCAGTAATTATAATTCTTGCCTTATCACCTTTAAAGTATTTAATTGCTGCGTCTTGAACATCATTAACTGTTACAGCATTTATTTTTTCCAGATAAGTTTCATAATAATCTTCGGGCAGATTATACAATTCTCTGTTTAATGCATACCTAGCTGCTGTTGCTGGTTTTTGAACCTCCATTACAAAATTTCCAATGTACAATTCTTTAGCATCTCTTAAATCTTGTTCTGAAACTTTTTGATAACGAATTTTGTTAATCTCTTTTTGAATTTCAACAACAGAACTATCCGTTACCATATTACGAACACTAGCAGTAGCTTTAAAAGTTCCCACATACCTACTTTGTCTAACTCTAGAATACGAACCATAGGTGTATGCCTTGTCTTCACGTAAATTTTGGAATAACCTAGCAGTTCCTCCTCCTCCAAGAATCTGATTAGCCAATAGTGCTGCATAATAATCTTTATCTCCCAAAGTAAGATCTAAACTATTAACAACTGCAATTTCAGATTGCACAGCATTGTCCATATTAATAAAATCAATTTCTGTAGTTTCAACATTGTTAACTTTAGGCATGGTATACTTGGGGATATTTCCAGACTTCCAATCACTAAAAAGCTTTTTCACCATTTTTTTAATTTTCTTTGGATTTATATCTCCTATGATAATTAAATAGGCGTTGTTTGGTTTATAGTAATTTTTATATCTGTTTTCTACATCTTTAAGTGTAATGTTATTTACGGTTTCCTTTGTAATAAACTCTCCATAAGGATGTTCTTTACCGAAAGTTAAAGCATTTTCAACCCTTCTTGCAGCTGAAGTCACACTTTTTTCATTACTTTTAATTCCATCTAATGTAATCCTCTGTTCTTTGTCAAATTCTTCTTGAGTAAACTGTGAATTCTTAACACCATCAGCCATCAATTCTAAAATTTCAGGGAAATACTTTTTTAAAGAAGCACCATAGGCTCCCCCACTTGAAAAGCTGAGGTTAGCTCCTAAATAATCAACTCTTTCATTAAATTCATCTTTTGAGATATTTGTAGTTCCTCTGCCTAAAAGACTTCCCATCATTGAGGATACTCCAGCTTTATCTCCCTCAAAAGAAGGATAATTATCTATCGTTAAGTTAACAGATGCTCTTGGGAGCTTATGATTTTCAACCATAATTACTGTTAATCCGTTCTTTAAAATAAATTTTTTTGATTCCCCTAATTTAACTTTAGGAGCTGGCCCTGGCTCAGGCATTTTACTTCTATCTATTTGCGCAATGGAGGTAAAAGACATTGCTAATATGGCTACTAATGATAAAATTTTTGTTTTCATAATCTTAATGTCTTTTATTTATTTTTTTGTTGATTCAGGTAAATATTCTAAAATCAATCGTTGGTTAGGATTGAGATATTTTTTTGCAACATCTCTAATTTCTTCTCTAGTTATTGATCTGTAAATATCAATTTCAGTATTTATTAGATTTGTATTGCCATATAAAACATTATATCTCGCTAGAGAGTTAGCAATACCTTCAACACTTGAATTAGAATCAACGTAATTATTTTCAAATTGATTTTGAAGTTTTTGATAGGCTTTTTCGGAAATTAAGGTAGTTTGCATTTTTAACACTTCTTCATCAATTTCTGAAATAATATCGGCTAACTTAGTTTCGCCTTGAGGTAAGCCAAATAAAACATATGTTCCATAATCTTCTTGACTCAAATTAAAAGCACCAACTTGAAGTGCCATTTTTTTTGTGTCAACTAGTTTTTTGTAAAGAATTGAACTTTTTCCACTACTAAAATAACTTGAAATCATATCTAAAACTCTAGAATCTCTTGTTTTCATAGAAGGAGTTCTATAAGCTGCCATAATTGCTGGTATTTGGATATTTGCATCATACCCCTTCGCTTCAATGGTCTCAGTAATAGGGTCTTCTTTCGGGAAATTTCTTTCAATATCTTTTCCTCTTGGTATAGGTCCAAAATAATCTTCAATTAATTTTTTTGTAGAGGGAACGTCTATATCACCCGCAACTACTAGAGTAGCATTGTTAGGGACATAGAATTTTTTATTAAACGCTAAAAACTCCTCTAAAGTAGCATCATCAAGATGAGCCATTTTACCAATGGTAGTTCCTTTGTAAGGATGTTTTTTAAACATATGTTGTTTAACATATTCTAAAAACCGTCCGTAGGGTTGATTGTCTACTCGTAATCTTTTTTCTTCTTTAACAACTTCGTTTTGAGTATCAACACCTTCCTGTTTGATAATTGGATGCAATAACCTTTCAGATTCAAGCCATAGTCCTAATTCTAATTTGTTAGAAGGGAATACTTCATAATAATAAGTTCGATCATCAGTTGTATTTGCATTGTTTTTCCCTCCATTTGAAGAAACTAATTTAAACCACTCACCTTTTTTGATGTTCTTTGTGCCCTCAAAGAGTAAGTGCTCGAAAAAGTGAGCCATTCCTGTCCTGTCTGGTTGTTCATCTTTGGCTCCTACATGATACATAACAGATGTTGTAACTACTGGAGCAGAATTATCTTGATGCAAGATAACATGCATGCCATTACTTAAATCATATTCTTCAAATTCAACTTTTTGTGCATTGGAAGAAAATACTAATAAAAACACTGCTATCAGTGTTAGGATACTTCTTTTCATTGATTAAATTTTTAGTTATAATATTTTATTACATCGTTTGACGCTTACTATTGTATTTTGTTACAATAAATGGGAAAGTATAAAACAATTTTAATCAAAAATAGGAACAATCTTTTAATTAACTGCAGTAACTTTTTTTTTTGACAATTTGCTATTGCTTTATCTTAAAAATAAAAGTATATTTGCACCCGCATTTTCAGTTTCTGAATTTGTAAAATTTAATTATAGCTAACAACAAACATAATAGTATGTACGCAATTGTAGAGATAGCAGGGCAGCAGTTTAAAGTAGCAAAAGACCAAAAAGTATACGTACATCGTTTAAAAGAAGCAGAAGGTTCTAAAGTAACTTTCAACAAAGTAATGCTTTTAGATGATGATAAAAATGTAACTATTGGCGCCCCAGCTATAGAAGGAGCCGAAGTAACGGCCAAAATTTTAGGTCACCTTAAAGGTGATAAGGTAATTGTTTTCAAAAAGAAAAGAAGAAAAGGTTACAAAAAGAAAAACGGACATCGTCAGTATTTAAGCGAAATTCAAATTGAGAGTATTGCTGCATCAGGTGCGAAGAAAGCTCCGGCAAAAAAGGCAGCTACTCCTAAAAAGGAAGAAAAAGTAGCAAAAGCTCCTAAAGCTGAAGCAAAGGAAACAGCATCTACTGATGTAAGTTCTATGACTGTAGCTCAATTAAAGGCTTTGGCTAAAGAAAAAGGGATCTCAGGATACACTTCTTTAAAGAAAGCAGAATTAATAGAGGTATTAAGTAAATAAAAATTTCAATTTTAAAACCATAGAATCATGGCACATAAAAAAGGAGTAGGTAGTTCGAAGAATGGTAGAGAATCAGAATCGAAACGACTAGGAGTAAAGATCTTTGGAGGACAAGCAGCTATAGCTGGTAACATTATAGTTCGTCAAAGAGGAACAACTCATAACCCAGGAGAAAATGTATATATGGGTAAAGACCATACATTACATGCCAAAGTTGACGGAGTTGTGTCTTTTATTAAGAAAAAAGATAACAGATCTTATGTTTCTGTAGTTCCTTTCGAGGCATAAGAAATAAACGATACGAAATTAAAACGTCTAAGCATAGCTTGGGCGTTTTTTTTGCTATATAGTTATTTGATAACTTTTTGCGTATTTGTTTTAAATGAATAAAAGGTACCTCATAATTATAAATTCCTCAACTGATTTGTAAAAAATTAAATTTGTTTGTGCTCATTTTGTACATTTACAAAGATGAATTTTTTTTATAATCTTACAGCGAACCTTACTTTCTTCTTTTTAAGAGTCTATGCGGTTTTTAATAAAAAAATGAAATTATTTGTAAGTGGTAGAGAAGATACTTTCCAGCTCCTTTCTTCAATTAAAAAAGAAGATCGAACAATTTGGTTTCATGTTGCTTCGTTAGGTGAATTTGAACAAGCTATTCCAATAATTGAAGCTACGAAAGAGAGTTGGCAAGATCATAAAATTATAGTCACTTTTTTTTCACCTTCTGGATATGAAATTAGAAAGAATTCTAAGTTAGCAGATGTTATTTGCTATTTACCTTTTGATACAAAAGCTAACATGAGGAGTTTTGTAGAGTTAGTTCATCCAGAAATTGCCATTATTGTTAAATATGAATTTTGGCCTAATTTACTAAGGCAGCTAAAAAAACAATCTATACCAACAATTTTGGTTTCAGGTATTTTTAGAAAAAATCAGATATTTTTTAAGTCTACAGGGAAATGGATGCGCAAGTCTTTGACTGCATTTCATCATTTTTTTGTTCAGGATAGTTCCTCAATGGACCTATTGGAATCGATAAATTTTAATACCGTTTCCATAACAGGAGATACGCGCTTTGATCGTGTTTCAAAAATTTTAGAACAAGACAATACTTTGCCATTTATATCAGAATTTAAAAATAAAAAATATACTATTGTTGCTGGTAGTACTTGGAATGAAGGCGAAGATTTCTTGGTAAATTATATTAATAAATCTAAAGATGAAAAATTTATTATAGCACCCCACACTATTGACCCTAATTCTATTTTGAAACTAAAAGAATCACTAAAAAAAGAAACTATTTTATATTCTGAGAAAGAGGGGAAGAACCTCTCAGAATACACTGTATTTATTATAGACACCATAGGCTTATTAACAAAAATATATTCTTATGCGGATGCTGCATATGTAGGAGGAGGATTTAGAACAGGGTTGCATAATATATTAGAACCAGCCACATTTGGTATTCCTATTGTTATTGGTTCAGAATATTCTAAGTTTAAAGAAGCATTAGACTTGGTTAACTTGAAAGGGTGTATTTCTGTTCAAAATCAATCAGCATTTTCAAGTACTTTTAAGATGTTAAAAAACGATGGGAACTATAGAAAGGAAATGGGTAAAGTAAATAAAACGTACATTAAAAAAAATGTTGGAGCTACAGCTCAGATTATGCATTATATTAACACACAATTAAGTTTATAAATATGGAAATTATTTTACAGCCTTGGCCATGGTTTGTTGGAGGCCCTCTCATTGCCCTAACGTTGTTTTTATATTTTTACTTTGGTAAAAATTTTGGAGCATCAACTAATTTTGAAACATTATGTACAATAGCTGGCGCAGGCAGGGTGTCAAACTATTTCAAAAAAGATTGGAAAGAAAGAGATTTTGCGTTACTTTTTGTGGTAGGATTAATTGTAGGTGGGTTTATTTCATCAAATTATTTAATACCTAATCAAGCAATAGACTTAAACCCTACAACAATTCAAGAGCTAACAGAGTTAGGGTTTTCAAATCCAGCAAAGTCGTATTTTCCAGATGAAATCTTTAGCGATGAGGTAGCTATGTCTTTAAAAGGATTTTTAATTTTAATCTTATCTGGAGTCTGTATTGGTTTTGGAACCCGTTATGCCGGAGGTTGTACTTCAGGGCATGCTATTACTGGATTGAGCAATTTTCAACTACCATCATTATTAGCAGTAATAGGGTTTTTTATTGGTGGTGTTATAGCAGTTTGGTTTTTAATCCCTTTAATTTTTTAGATGATGAAGAATATGAAATTTTTAGTGTTAGGAATCTTTTTTGCAATTGTTTTAAGTAAAGTACAAGCTATTTCGTGGTTTCGATTTTATGAAATGTTCAAATTTCAATCATTTCATATGTTTGGAATTATAGGAGGTGCGGTTATTGTTTCTGCAATGATTATGCAATTGTTTAAAAGAGGTATAATTAAGGATATTAATGGGGATAAAATTGTTCCAAAGCAAAAAAAGAAGGGAGTTGTTAGAACATTAGTAGGAGGAACTTTTTTTGGTTTAGGTTGGGGTATTTCTGGTGCTTGTGCAGCTCCGGTATTTGTTATTTTAGGATTTAAGTGGTTACCTGCTTTAATTATTCTTTTAGGAGCTTTAATAGGGGCCTTCATATATGGCTTGCTTAGCAATAGATTACCAAATTAATTTGAAAATAATAAAGTAAGCTAAACCAATTGAGAATGCAACAGCAGTTGATAGATAGTTTTGGGAGACAAATGAATTATATCCGTTTGGCAGTTACAGATCGATGTAATTTGCGATGTCAATATTGTATGCCTGCTCATGGAATTGAAATTGCTCCTCGCGAAGAATTATTAACTTTCAAGGAAATGTATCGCATCATTAGAGTATTAACAGAATTAGGCGTTACCAAAATAAGGTTAACAGGAGGTGAACCTTTTGTTCGAAAAGACTTTGTGGGGTTTTTAGAAATGTTATCATTTAATGATTTATTAGAGGCTATAAATATTACCACTAATGGAGCTATGATTGCCAAACATATTCCAACCCTAGAAAAGATGAAAAAAATTAAACATATCAATCTAAGTATTGATAGTTTGCAGAAAGAAAAGTTTCATCAAATTACAAGACGTGATGTCTTTCCAGAAGTATACAAAACGTTTGAAGCTCTAGAAAAAAGTAGTTTAAATTTAAAACTGAATATTGTAGTTCAGCCAGGATTTAATACAGATGAAATTATTGATTTTGTTGCCTTAACAAAAAGCAAAAATGTAGCAGTTCGTTTCATTGAAGAAATGCCTTTTAATGGGAAAGGACAACGAAATATGACTGAAAATTGGAATTATACTCGCATTTTAGAAGAAATAAAAACTAAGTTTAATGTTAAATCACTTATTTCAGAAAAATCATCAACTTCTAAGAATTTTAAAGTTTATGGGCATAAAGGAACTGTAGGAATTATTCCTGCATTTACAAGAACTATTTGTGGAGATTGTAATAGAATTAGAATTACACCAGTAGGAACTTTTAAAAATTGCTTATTTGACGATGGAGTTTTTAACATTAGAGATTTCTTAAGAAATGGAGCTAGTAATAATGATTTAAAAGAACTTTTCTTAAAATTAGTAAAAGAAAAACCTGCAAATGGTTTTGAAGCTGAAACAAATCGAAAAAAAGGGAATGTTTCTGAGAGTATGTCTACAATAGGTGGTTAAACATATTTATTTAACCTAAAATAATATTAATTAAATGATTTCAGTTCAAGAAGCTAAAAAAATTGTTTTAAAAAATAGACTAGATTTTGGATCGGAAAAAATTCCTTTTATAAAATCTGTTGGGCGGGTTTTAAAAGAAGATATTCTTGCAGACCGAGATTTCCCCCCATTTAATAGAGTCTCAATGGATGGTATTGCATTAGATTATACTTCCTTTAAAAATGGAGAAAGAGCATTTTTTATAGAGGGAATTCAGCCAGCAGGAAGCCCTCAAATTTCACTAAGTAACAACAAGAATTGTATTGAAGTAATGACAGGGGCTGTATTACCAGCAAATACAAACGTAGTTATTAGATACGAAGATGTACTCATTGAGCACGGAATAGCAAAAATTCAAATAGAGGAGGTTTCATATTTTCAGAACATTCACGAAAAAGGAAAAGATAGAAAAGAAGGGGATATTTTAATTCAAAAAAATAAACGTATTGCTGCTTCAGAAATTGGTGTATTGGCAACAGTTGGCAGCTCCAAAGTAATGGTAGCTAAACAACCTAAAGTTATGATCATTTCTACAGGAGATGAATTAGTTGGTGTAAACGAAACCCCATTAGATCATCAAATTAGAATGAGCAATGTATATACTCTAGTTTCATTATTAGATCGCTTACATGTTTCATCAAAAACAGATCATATTTCTGATGATAAACCTATTCTGAAAAAAAAGATAAAAGAGTATTTAAAAGAATTTGACGTCTTATTATTTAGTGGAGCTGTAAGTAAGGGTAAATTTGATTTTCTCCCTGAAGTTTTCAAAGAATTAGGAGTAGAAAAATTATTTCATAAGGTGTCACAAAGACCAGGAAAACCCTTTTGGTTTGGTCAAATGAAGACATGTAGATTATTTGCTTTCCCTGGAAATCCAATATCAACTTTTGCAAATTGTTTAGCTTATTTTTATCCATGGTATTTAAAATCTTTAGGAGTAAACACTACTGAGGAAACCGCAATTCTAACAGAAAATGTTTTATTTAAACCAAATTTAACGTATTTTTTACAAGTTAAATTAACTCATAAAAATGGGTACTTGTTAGCTGCACCCATAAAAGGCAATGGTTCTGGTGATTTAGCTAGTTTGGTAAATTCTGATGCTTTTATTCAATTACCAAAAGATAAAAATGAGTACAAGAAAGGAGAAAATTATCCAATAATAAGATATAGATAATGAGTAATTTTAGTCATCTAAACGAAAAAAATAATCCCAAAATGGTAAATGTTTCTGATAAGAAAATCACCAAAAGAACTGCCATTGCAAAAGCAACCATGTTTTTAGGGAAAGAAATAATTGCCCATTTTAACAATGAGGAGTTAATTACCAAAAAAGGGCCTGTTTTTCAAACCGCTATCATAGCAGGGATCCAAGGAGTAAAAAAGACATCAGAAATCATTCCTATGTGTCATCCGTTATTAATAAATGGAGTAGATATTAATATTAATATCATAAATTCTGAACATGTAGAGGTATTATGCGAGGTTATTATTGAAGGAAAAACCGGTGTTGAAATGGAGGCTCTAACCGGAGTTTCAGCAACTTGTTTAACCATTTACGACATGTGTAAAAGTATCAGTAAAGATATCATTATTAAAGAGGTAAAGTTACTAGAGAAAACAGGAGGAAAATCAGATTTAAATAATGGCTAAATATCAAAAACACACGAACCTTTCCCGAAGAAAAAATGGAGTTTTTGCACCCAATGAAATATCAATTTTAGGAGCAAAATGCAGTGTGATTTCTGATTTGGTTTTTCAAGTTTCTAAAAGGATATCAAATTATAACTTCGCCTATTTTGACGCTTCTCACGCTAAAAATGTTGAAGAAAACCTATTAACAGATTTCACTTTTCATCACGATGGTAATTTAAACATTACAACCTCTAGTCCCGTAAACAAATATGTACAAAGAATTCAATTCACTCAGTTTGATTTTGTCTTTATTAATGGCAATCATTATCCAGGAGAAAAACAAATTGTATTCCTAGATCCAGAAAAAGAAGCTTCTATAAATAAACGAATTGAACAAATTTCTGAAGTTCAATTTTTTGTTAAACTTATTCAAGAAATTGAACCTTTTCAATCTTTAAAAGATACGTTTCCTAATTGGAGAGAAATTCCTTGTTACCATATTAATGAAGTTGAAAAAATTACCCATCATATTTCTCAAATTATATCAGAAACCATTCCAAATAGTAAAGGATTGGTTCTTACTGGAGGAAAAAGTACTCGAATGGGGAAAGATAAATCGGAATTGAATTATCATGGAAAACCTCAAAAAGAATTTATTAAGAAGTTACTTGAACAAGAAGGGCTTAAAACGTATTACTCTGTTCAAAGAAACAATAAACAAGAAGATGAAATTCATGATACATTTTTCAATTTAGGACCCTTTGGGGGAATCTGTTCTGCCTTTCAAAAAGACCCAAATTCTGCTTGGTTGGTGTTAGCAACCGATTTGCCATTTGTAGATGAAAACTTAGTGAAGTTATTGTTAGAAAAAAGAAACCCAGCTAAAGTAGCCACTGCTGTCATAGGAAAAGGGAAGCAATTTCCTGAGCCTTTAATAACTATATACGAGCCAAAAGCATATCCAATATTATTACAATATTTAGCACAAGGGTACTCTTGCCCGCGTAAAATGCTTATTAATTCTGATGTTGAAATTGTAGAAGTAGAAGATAATTTAATACGAAATATCAATACACCAGAAGAATATAATGCCGCAATAAAAGAATTAAATTAAAAAATGTCACCTATTTGTACATCAGATTTATTTAAACGCCAAATCACTTTATCAGAAATTGGTGAAGCTGGGCAGCAAAAACTACAAGAGGCAAAAGTCTTGGTAGTTGGATGTGGGGGTTTAGGGAGTCCAATTGCTGTCTATTTAGGGGCTAGCGGAATTGGAAAACTTCATTTAATAGATTTTGACACGGTAGACATTACCAATTTACACAGGCAAGTTTTTTATTCTTTAGATGATGTTGGATTTTCAAAATCAGAATGTCTAGCAAATTTTATTTCACAAAGAGCTCCTTTTACTGAAGTTAGTTTTTCTAGGGAAGCTATTATGAAAGAAAATGTAATTGAATTAATTTCTGAATATGATGTTGTCGTTGACGGAACCGATAGTTTACCCACAAAGTATTTACTAAATGATGCTTGTGTTATTCATGAGAAACCATTGGTATACGGTTCTTTATATAAGTTTGATGGTTATGTAAGTACCTTTAACTTAAGACAGGAAGATGGAGGTTTTTCAGCTAATTTACGCGATGCATTCCCAGACATGAATACAGATGTTGCTAATTGTGAAGAAGCAGGAACATTAAATGCAATTGTTGGCATAATAGCAACCGCTCAAGTGAATGAAGTTTTAAAAATTATAACAGGAGTAGGAAAACCTTTAACAAATGAGCTGTTAATCTATAATGTGCTTCATAATAAGCAATTAAAGATGAAACTATCCTCCAATATATTAAAAGAGGAAATAGTATCATTATTTTCTACCCAAAATTATTTTGATCCTGCATGTAAAATTCAAAATCCAGATTGGCAAATTTCTCCAAAGGAGTTGAAAAATATAATTGGAGATTCAAATCTTGAATTAATTGCAGTTTTACCCAATTTAAAATTACCATTTAAAGTACATCAAACCATACCAATTCAAGAATTTGATGCAAGTACTATAGAAGTTGATAAAGAGAAATTATATGTTATGGTTTGTCAAAGAGGGTTTAATAGTTATAAAGCTACAGAAAAACTAAAAGAAAAATACCCAACCTTACAAGTATTTAATTTAACCGGAGGAATAAGTAGTTATTGATTGATAATATAAAATTAAGGGTGTGCATTTACCCAAACTTCTCCATCAGAAAAATGTTCTTTTTTCCAAATAGGAACCGTTTTTTTTAAAGTATCAATTGCAAATTCACAGGCTTTAAATGCCGCTTTTCTATGTGGAGCAGAAACTACAATAATTACCGGAATATCCCCAATTTGAAGCTTTCCTTCTGCATGATGAATAGCTATTTTTTTAATATCAAACTTTTCTAATGCTAGATTAGCAATCTTCTGCATTTCTTTAACTGCCATAGCCTCATATGAAGAAAAATCTAATTGGGTAACATCTTTATTTTGAGTGCTATTTCTTACAGTTCCTATAAATGCAGAAACACCTCCACAAGAATCGTCTTCAACAAATGTATAGCACTCGTCTAAGTTTAATTTTTCTGAAGAAATTTTAATAGAAGTATTGCTCATAGTTCTACAAAAATAGGAAATCTAACACGTATCTTTGTAAGAATAATTTTTGACATCAATTATCATGAAAACTTTTTTTAGAGTTGTTAGTTTTTTAGAGGGAACCTCTTATTTATTATTACTCTTTGTAGCCGTCCCTATCAAGTATTGGATGAACGACCCTCAATATGTAAAATTATTAGGAATGCCTCATGGATTATTATTTGTCACTTATTTAGTGATTGCTTTTTTAATAAAACCTGAGTTGAAATGGAACAATAAAACCCTTGGTGTAGTGATGTTAGCATCTGTTATCCCTTTTGGCACTTTTTATGTAGATAAAAAATATTTAAGAAATTAGCCTCCGCTTACAGGGGGTATAATTGCAACAACATCATTTTCTTTTAGCAACGTTTCATTGGTAGCATAATTTTCATTTACAGCAATTGCATAGGAATTGATTTGTGATAATTTAGGGTATTGTCTCTGTAATTGCTCTTTGAAATACAGAACAGATGAATTTTGTGAGAGAGAAAAAGAGATATTTTTTTCCCCGACTAAATCGGACGATATTCCAAAAAAAAGTACTTCTAACACCATTCATCAAATATAAAGGATATTTTAGTTAGAAAGAGATTCCAAATAAAAAACCATCCCCTTTTTTACCATTAAAATTAGATTTTACATAATCTATTCGTAGAAACCTCCATTTTCCAATTCCAATATTATCTAAACCCAAAGAAAACTCAGAGTATGGTTTTCTTCCTCCTGTAAATAACCCTTTAGTATTTGCAACAACATGAAAATTTAAAGTATTTAATAATGGAATATTTCTTAGTAAACGCCCTTTAAAATTATGTTCTAAATGTACTTCGGTATATTTGTCATTTGTACTAAATTTATAGTAATTCAATAAACCAAAACTACTATTTCTATCTGAAGGAGCTAATTTTAGTTGATTACCGTTTGCATGTAAATAATCCATAAAAGCAATGTCTTTTTTTTCAAAGAAAATACCAGATCTAATGTTGTAATTGAATTCTCCTAAATTCCCCATTGAGATATTCTGACGAATATTACTTATTAATACATTAGAATTATATTCACTCACATTAGAACCAAAATTTTTACGATATCTAATGTTTAAAGAAGGGTATCTAGAGTTGTCAAAATTAATTTTTCTGTTTGGGTATGATACATATTTTTGATCAAAAATAATAGAAGTACCAATATTTAATGATGCTATGTTGTGAGTATTAAAAGGAGCTGTAAAATTTGTAGGGTCTATTGGATTATTAGACTGAAAAGGAATATCTCTTCCAAAAACAACAAAGTTTGAGGTATTAAATAGAGGTTTCCTGGAGGCATACTCTAAAGAGCCGGAAATGTATAGCCCGTTTAATACCTCTTGAGAATAGGAAATTTTACTAAAGGATTTTTCATATATTTTTAAATAATTTTCTTTTAGAAATAAAGAATATATGGTGTTGTAAAATTTTGAAATAGGGTTCCTTTCATTAAATTGACTAACTTTCTTACCCACTGAGATAAACATTTTGGGTCTTAGAATGCTGTTCCATTTTTTAGTAAAATAAAAAACAGGTCTTAATTTTTTTTCAGACATGCTATAATTCAAATTAGTACCAGCTTGAATCCATTTCCCAGTTTTATTTAATCTTTTAAAGTAATTAATGGATGTAGTTGTATTTCTACCCTGAACAGTATTATAACTAATTGTTGTTAATGGAGAATTGATAGAAATAGACCAATTTTTGAAAGAATTTCTATAAGTATAGCCAGTAAAAAGAGATGTAATTTTAATGGGGTTATTTTTTTTATCTAAAGAATCTAAATATTTTTTTGATTTTCTTATTTCCTTAATACTGTCTTTCAATACATAATCATTTTTTTCTTCAGATGTTAGAGGGACTGGTCTAAGATTTTCCCAGAATAAACCATCCTTTTCCGTAGCTCCCTTTGCAAACGATAATACTTCATTTGAAAAAGTTTCTTTTTTAAATTTTGGAGAGAAATTATAGTCTGAATAAGCTCCTGAAAATCGCCCATCTACATTAAATCCAAAAAGTCCAAATTTAAAATCTATTATTTGAGAAATTTTAATCCAAGCCTTATTGCTTTCAGAATAATTATAATCTTGTTTAAATTTTAATACCTCTATGATTGGTATTCCTACTTGCTCTCCAGAAGCTTTTAAATCTACTCCATATATTGCCCAATCTTCCTCTACAATGTATATGAATCCACTAAATACACGATCCCTACTTCTTTTGGGATTTACTTTTATTTTGTTTATTAATCGTCCGTTTTTGTCATAAAAAGACCCTTCTAATTCATATCTGTAATATCTAAACGCATTATCAGAAATTGGAGACACTAAGTTATTTTCTGCAATTAAAACAGCATTACTGTAAAAATCAAAGTTTGCTTCTTCAGCTCTGTTAAAACTAATCCCGTTATCAGAACCGCTTACTTTTGAGGCGATAATTTTTTCTTTAAATTCAGCTGGTTTTTTTTGAAAAGTAATTTCAGAAATAGTTTCAGATAAATAAATAATTCCAGTTCTTGTGGAGTCTAGTCCTCCACCTAAATCACCTAAACTTTGGCCTAATATTTTCTCAGGAGCATTTTTTACTTTGAATAATCCACGTGAATAAAAACTTGAGGTGAATTCTTTGAATTTATCCGTATTATTACTCTTATTATCAATTGCTTTTCTAATGATTTTATTTGCTGGATTTTCTCCGTTATTTATAGAAATTTCATCTAAAACTACTTTTTCATCATCCATAACAACATTTAATTGAAAAGGGAAATCTGTAATTGAAACTATTTTTTTGATTGTTTTATAACCTAAAAATTGAAAAACGATTGTATAATCTCCAGGTGTTTTTATATTTAGTTCATAGTTCCCTGCGTCATTAGAAGTGGTTCCCGTAATAGTTTTATCTAGATAAATACTTACAAAAGAGATTGGGTTTTTATCAGAATCTGTGACTTTTCCTTTTATTTGACTAAAAGAGGAAAAGCTGTGCAATAAAAGAACTAGTAGGGTTATTTTTTTCATAAAAGATCTGTTAGTTTGTTCAAAGCAAACATATATGATGCCAAAGTATTAGAGTGTATAAATTTTGTTAAGCAATTTACAATAAAGTCTTAAATTTCTATGAAGTTCTTTATATCATAAAGTCTATATTTGTATAGTATCAAATAAATAAAGATTAGATGAGCGATTCTAGAAAAAGGCATGAAGCTTTGCTATACCACGCGAAGCCTAAACCAGGAAAAATAGAAGTAATACCAACAAAAAAATATGCCACTCAACATGATTTAGCTTTGGCATATTCTCCAGGAGTTGCCGAGCCATGTCTAGAAATTTCAAAAGACCAAAAAAATGCATACAAATATACTGCCAAAGGAAATTTAGTTGCTGTAATAACCAATGGAACAGCTGTTTTAGGATTAGGTGATATAGGACCTTTAGCTTCTAAGCCAGTTATGGAGGGGAAAGGATTACTTTTTAAAATATTTGCCGATATTGATGTTTTTGATATTGAAATAGATGCCACAGATGTAGATAAATTTGTAGAAACAGTCAAGGCAATTGCTCCTACATTTGGGGGAATAAATTTAGAAGACATAAAGGCCCCAGAAGCTTTCGAAATAGAGAGAAGGCTTAAAGAGGAATTAAATATACCTGTGATGCATGATGATCAACACGGGACGGCAATTATTTCTGCAGCGGCTTTGAAAAATGCTTTAGAAATAATTGAGAAAGATATCTCTAAAGTTCATATAGTTGTTAATGGTGCAGGTGCTGCAGCTATTTCATGCACGCTTTTATACTTAAGATTAGGAGCAAAGATTGAAAATATTGTTATGTGTGATAGCAAAGGTGTTATCAGAAAAGATAGAGACAATTTAACTCCTCAGAAAAAGAAATTTGCCACTAATAAGGATGTAAATACGCTTGAGGAAGCCATGCAAAATGCTGATGTTTTTATAGGATTATCAAAAGGAGATGTGGTAACACCAGAAATGCTTCTTTCAATGACAAAAGATCCAATAGTATTTGCCATGGCAAATCCGGTACCAGAGATTTCTTATGATGTTGCATGTGCCACAAGAGACGATATTATTATGGCTACAGGAAGATCAGACCATCCAAATCAAGTTAATAATGTATTAGGATTTCCTTTTATATTTCGTGGAGCTTTAGACGTTAGAGCTACGAAAATAAATGAAGAAATGAAAATGGCGGCCGTACATGCTCTTGCAGACTTAGCAAAGCAATCAGTTCCAGAACAAGTAAACATTGTTTATGATGAAGTAAGCTTGTCTTTTGGGAAAGAATATATTATTCCAAAACCATTTGATCCAAGATTAATTTATGAAATTCCACCGGCTATTGCTAAAGCAGCTATTAAATCTGGAGTTGCCCTAGAACCTATAGAAGATTGGGGTAAATATAGAGACCAACTGATGGATAGATCTGGTGTTGGGAGTAAAGAAATTAGACTGTTACACAATAGAGCAAAAAGGAATCCAAAAAGTATTGTATTTGCGGAGGCAGATCACTTAGACGTTTTAAAGGCTGCTCAAAGGGTTTATGAGGAGAAGTTGGGGTATCCAATATTATTGGGCAGAAAAGATATAATTCTGGAGCTTAAAGAGGAGCTAGGTTTTATAGCTGAAGTTCCAATTTATGATCCAAAAACAGATGAGGAAGCAGAAAGAAGAGATTATTTTGCTGTTAAATATTGGGAAACAAGACAACGAAAAGGGATTAGTTTACATCAAGCAAAAAAATTAATGCGAGAGCGAAATTATTTTGCAGCTATGATGGTGAATGAAGGTGAAGCAGACTCTTTAATTACAGGTTATTCTAGGCCTTACCCTACTGTTGTTAAACCAATGATAGAGTTAATTGGGAAAGCAAAAGGGGTATCAAGAATAGCCGCTACAAATTTAATGCTAACAAATCAGGGCCCAATTTTTTTAGCAGATACTACCATAAATATCAATCCATCTGCCAAAGACTTAGCTAAAATTTCCCAAATGACTTATAAGATTGCAAAAATGTTTGGAATGAAGCCAAATATTGCTATGTTATCTTTTTCTAATTTTGGATCATCAAATTCTGAAAGCTCAAAAAAAATTCAGGATGCTGTTTCTTATATCCACAGACATTTCCCTAATGTTAATATAGATGGAGAGCTTCAGGCAGATTTTGCATTGAATCCAGAAATGTTAGCTAAAGAATTTCCTTTTTCAAAGTTAAATGGTAAAAAAGTTAACGTTTTAATTTTTCCTAACTTAGAATCTGCTAACATTACATACAAGTTATTAAAACAAATAGACGGATCTGAATCTGTTGGACCTATAATTTTAGGGTTTAAAAAGCCAGCACACATAATCCAATTAGGAGCTAGTGTTGATGAAATGGTTAATATGTCAGCTGTAGCAGTTGTAGATGCTCAGCAAAAACAACGAAAGGAATAATCTCCTTCATTGTAAAAAGATAAAGAAAAATGATTACACAAATAAGAGGTAAACTGGTAGAAAAGAACCCAACGTATGCTGTGATAGATTGTGCTGGAGTAGGGTATTTACTGCACATCTCATTACAGACTTTTTCAGCGCTTCCAGACAACGAAAATGTTCAATTATTTGCTCATCTTTCAGTTAGAGAGGACGCTCATACTCTCTATGGTTTTTTTAGTAAAACGGAAAGAGAAGTTTTTAAATTATTGATTTCTGTTTCTGGAGTTGGGCCAAGTATTGCAAGAACAATGCTATCATCTATGAGTTCAGAAGAGGTACAAAATGCAATAGCTTCTGAAAATGTTCAATTAATTCAATCTGTAAAAGGGATTGGAGCAAAGACAGCACAAAGAGTTATTGTTGATCTTAAAGATAAAATTCTAAAAACGTTTGATATTGACGAAATTTCAATAAAAACAAACAATACTAACAAAGAAGAAGCGTTATCTGCATTAGAAGTTTTAGGGTTTAACAGAAAGCAGTGTGAAAAAGTAATTACTGCAATTCTTAAAGATTCTCCAAATGAAACAGTAGAACTGTTAATTAAAAAAGCACTTAAGAATTTATAGTCAATTGAATTTATTTCATAAATACATTATATGGATTTTATTTTTTGCTGGTTTTGCGAATGTTACATTCGCACAAACAAATTCAAAAAGTAATGACTCTATTGCTGTAAAAAAAGACTCTCTTGGATTAATATATAACTTCAAACACTCTCAAACTGGGAACATGTTACTAAATTATCCTTCAAAAATTGAAGTGATATTTGACAAGGTTCTTAACAAATATGTTTTTGTAGAAAAAGTAGGCGATTATTATATCAAAACACCTATTTATATGACGCCAGAAGAATACGAAAAATATCGATTACGCAGAGACATGCTCGATTACTTTAAAAGTAAAGTAGCAGCTGAAAAGAGTAAAAATTCTTCTGCAAAAAAAGACCTACTCCCCACTTATTATGTCAATTCAAAATTTTTCGAAACTATTTTTGGGAGTAATGAAATAAAAATTACTCCAACAGGAAACATTAATCTAAAGCTTGGTTTTATATACCAAAATACAGAAAACCCACAATTATCAGAACAAAATAGAAGTAGTTTTACCTTTGATTTTGACCAACAGATAAATGCCGGAATTCAAGCTCAAGTTGGTAATCGATTAAAGTTTACCGCACAATATGATACCCAATCTACTTTTGATTTTCAAAATATAATTAAAGTTGAGTTTATTCCTCCATCGCTATCTGATGTTAAATATGGCGAAGATGGTATTATTCAAGGAATAGAGGCTGGTAATATTTCTATGCCAATAAAAAATTCACTAATAAATGGCGCTCAAAGTCTATTTGGTCTTAAAACGAAGCTTCAATTTGGAAAAACAAACATTACAGCGGTTTTTTCTCAACAGAATTCTGAGAGTACTACTGTAACTGCAGAGGGCGGGGCTTCTATTCAAGAATTTGAGTTAAGAGCTACAGATTATGACAATGATAGACATTTTTTTCTATCACAATATTTTAGGGAAAATTATTCAAAATCTTTACAAAATTACCCTCTTATAAGCAGTCCAATTAATATTACAAGAATTGAACTTTGGATTACAAATAGAAATGCTTCTGTAGAAGATTTTAGAAGCATTGTTGCATTGGCTGATATTGCAGAGCCTAATTCTGATAATTTTGTAAGTATAGATGGCCTTGTAATTCCATCACCAACAGGTCCTACTGTTAATGGTGTTACTCTTCCATCAAATGAATCTAACAATATTTCTGAGGCATTGATAGGGCCTCAGATTAGAGATATAGCAACAGTTGATAACTATTTATCTAGCACTTATGGGATGAGTCAAGGTTCTGATTATAGTTTGTTGCAAAACGCAAGAAAATTACAGCCGAATGAGTACACATTAAATTCTCAATTAGGATTTGTTTCATTAAATAGAAGATTAAATGATGGTGAAGTTTTAGCTGTTTCCTACGAGTATACTGTAGTAGGAGCATCAAACGGAAAAACATCTTTCAAGGTTGGAGAATTTTCAAATGATGGGATTTCTTCGCCAGAAAATCTAGCTGTAAAATTATTGAGAAGTGAAATTTTAACTACTAAAAGAACAATAGCTGGGGTAGAGGAAGCATTTCCAACATGGAAACTAATGATGAAAAATATTTATGCTCTTGGAGCATCGCCATTAACAACAGATGGTTTCCGTTTTGAGATTCAATATAGAGATGATCAAACGGGAGTTTCTTCTAACACGCTTCAAAATGCACAAAGTACAGATATAGCTACTAAACCACTTTTACAAGTATTTAATTTAGATCGTCTAGATCAAACTCAATATCAAACCCCAGACGGTTACTTTGATTATGTAGAAGGAATAACTATTAATTCTCAAAATGGATATGTTATTTTTCCTGAAGCAGAGCCTTTTGGAGAAGACTTAGAATCATCTTTAGACGCCCCATCAGATGTTGATTTATACGTCTTTGATGAGTTATATTTAGACACAAAAATTAATGTAAAAAACAACAATCAGAATAAAGACAAATTCCTATTAAAAGGGTATTTTAAATCTGAAGATAGTGGAGGAATACCACTAAACGCCTATAATGTTCCCAGAGGATCTGTAACTGTCACAGCGGGAGGAAGACAATTAGTTGAAGGGATTGATTATGTGGTTGATTACTTAGCTGGGCGCGTCCAAATATTAGACCCAGGACTTCAATCATCAGGGATACCAATTAATGTTTCAACTGAAAATAATGCTGTTTTTAATCAGCAGAGAAAAACATTTATGGGAGTTGATGTTGAACATAATTTTAATGAAAATTTTATATTAGGAGCAACCATTTTGAATGTTAATGAAAGGCCTTTAACTCCAAAAGTAAATTTTGGAGGTGAGCCAATTAACAATACAATGCTTGGAATGAATGTAGACTTCTCTACAGAGATGCCTTTATTTACCAAGCTAGCCAATAAATTGCCCTTTGTAGATACAGATGTTCCCTCTAATTTATCAGTAAGAGCAGATATGGCTTATCTAATACCGGGCTCTCCAAAAGGAATAGATGTTGTTGGCTCTGCAACTTCCTATATAGATGATTTTGAAGCTTCTCAAATTCCAATAAGTTTATTAACTCCATTACAGTGGTATACAGCAAGTACACCAGACACTCCTACTTTTCCAGAATTTAACGGGAACTTAAGTAATGATAAAAGGTATAATTATAAGAGGGCAAGACTAGCTTGGTATACTATAGATCCAATTTTTTATGGCGCTGGAGATACTCCTGGCAATATAGATGCAGATGCTCTTTCAAGAGCAGAGACTAGGCAAATTAATTATGATGAATTATTTCCAAATCAAGAATTAGATGTTACTCAACAGTCTTTAATTAGAACCTTAGATTTAGCCTATTTTCCAAGTGAAAGGGGTCCCTATAATTTTGAACAGCCTGCAGATATTTCAAATCCATCAAGATTAGAAAATCCAGAAGATCGTTGGGCAGGAATTATGCGGCCTTTAACAACTAATAATTTTGAACAAGCCAATGTAGAATATATTCAGTTTTGGGTAATGGATCCTTATACAAATTACTCTATTACCAATTCAGAAGGTTTACCATCAGGAATAAATCCACAAGATCTTCAAAATCAAGTAGGAGATTTATATATCAACTTAGGAAATATCTCTGAAGATATTCTTAAAGATAACAGGAAAATGTATGAAAATGGATTACCAGAGGATGAGCTGTCAACAAACACAACAGAGACTATTTGGGGGAAAGTTCCAACAAATCCATCTATTATATACGCCTTTAACGAAGAGGATAATTCAAGAATTATACAAGACGTAGGATTGGATGGACTAACTGATACAGAAGAAAGAGAGAAATATCCCGAATTAGCAAGTTTAGAAGATCCTGCATCTGATAATTTTAAGTATTACAGAGGGGGTGATTTAGATGATTTAGATGCTTCGATAATTTCTAGATATAAACTTTTTAATAATACTCAAGGAAATTCACCAACACTAAATCAATCTCCAGAATCTTATCCAACATCTTCTTCTACCTATCCTGACGTTGAAGACATTAATAAGGATCAAACAATGAATACCGTTGAGAGTTATTTTGAATACAAAGTTTCTCTAAATAGTTCTGATCTAATAGTTGGGCAAAATTACATAGTTGATCAAAAAGACACTCAAGTTACATTAGATAACGGTGAGTCTCAAACAGCAAAATGGTATCAATTTAGAATTCCTATAAGAAGTGGAACACCAATAAATAATATATCTGACTTTAATAGCATTCGATTTATTAGAATGTTTATGACCAATTTTAAAATGCCTGTAGTTCTTCGTTTTGGAGAATTAGATTTGGTAAGAGGAGATTGGAGAAGATATACAAGAACTCTTGATCCTGCAATTACTCCAGATCAGCCACTAGAACAAGAAGAGTTAAATAATTTTGAAGTAGGGGTTGTTAATATTGAACAAAATGAGGGTAGGTATGTTTTGCCTCCAGGAATAGAAAGGGAACGATTACAAGGGAGCACAACCGTTCAACAACAGAATGAACAATCAGTAACATTAAAAGTAAACAACCTTCCTCAAAATAAGATAAGAGCTATATACAAAAATATAAGGGTTGACCTTCGAAGATATAAAGAGTTAAAGATGTTCATCCATGCTGAATCAACAATTATTAATGGTGTTGATGATGATGATTTAACTGCGATAGTAAGATTAGGTACAGATTTAAATGACAACTTCTATCAACTAGAAATACCTTTAAAAATATCTACATATGGAAGTTTAGCTCCCTTAGATGTATGGCCAGAGGCCAACAATTTAGACGCTATGTTAGAACAACTAGGTAAAATTAAATTAGCTAGAGATGTGGCTAATGCGCCAATAAATGAATTATTTACATCAACTAATATTGATTTTGGAGATTTAGTTTTGAGAGTGAAGGGAAATCCAACTTTAGCTCAAATTAGAACTATTATGTTGGGTGTTAGGAACAACAACCCTTTAGAAAAAAGCGCAGAAATTTGGTTTAATGAATTGCGTTCAGCTGGTTTTGATAATGATGGGGGTTGGGCTGCAGTTGTTAATGCAGACGCAAATTTCGCAGATGTTGCCTCGCTTTCAATGACAGGAAGAATGCAAACTGTTGGTTTTGGGAATGTAGAGGATAGGGTAAGCCAACGATCTTTAGATGAAACTAAAGAATATGATATTTCTACAAGTATTAACATAGGGAAAATGATGCCTAAGAAATGGGGAATCGAATTACCAATGAATTACAGTGTAGGTGAACAATTTATTGACCCCAAATTTGATCCTCAATATCAAGACATACAACTTACAGATGTTGAAGCAGCTAATTTACCGTCAAGTATTCCAAGAGGCACAGATGTTTCAAGAAATTATACAAAAAGATCAAGTATAAGCTTCATAAATGTTAGAAAAAATCGAAATCCAGAATCATCAAAAAAACCCAAATTTTATGATGTAGAAAACTTATCTGTATCCTATTCTTTTAACGAAGAATCTCATAGAGATTACAATATAGAAGGAGCATTGAATCAAAAAGTAATGGCAGCAGCTTCTTATAACTTTACTTTTAAACCAAAGTTTTATGAGCCTTTTAAGAAAAAAGAATTGTTTAAGAGTAAATATTTACAACTGATAAGAGACATAAATTTTAATCCAGTACCTTCTAGTATTGCCATTAATTCAAGGATAAATAGAAATTTTAATGAACAACGCTCAAGAAATTTAGTTGAAGGATTAAGTGCTCAACCAACTTTAAAACAAAGAAGATTTTTATTTGATTGGGACTATGCTGTTGCATTTAATTTCACAAAATCTTTGGCAGTAAATTTTAATGCAACAAACAGTTTTATATATGACGCTTTTGGAAGTGGAGACGACCTGGAAATTTTCAATAACTTTTTTAATGTTGGTAGACCAACTCAATACAATCAAAAACTAAATACTACATATAAACTTCCAATCAATAAAATACCTTATTTAGGATTTATGAGTGTGGATTATGCATATACAGCAGATTTTGACTGGAGAGCAACTTCACAAGACGCTTCAATTATAGAGAGAGTTGGAAATTTAATTCAAAATGCAAATACACATAATGTAACTGGATCATTGAATTTTGCTAAATTATATAAAGACACAAAATTTGAGAATTTATTTTTAAAGAAAAAGAATAGAAAAAAAATTAGTTCAAACTCCCTAGACAAGTCAACAATAAACAAACAAGTTTCTGCCCGAAAAAGAAAGAAAGAACCCTTAGGAAGAAAAGTTATCAAAGGATTTTATGATGTTATTACGTCCGTAAAAACAGGAAAAATAAGTTACTCAGAAAACAATGGACAGTTGTTGCCAGGATATGAGCCAGAAGTTGGCTTTTTGGGAAGAAATAATTTTGGAGGAGGTCTTGCACCTTCTTTAGGTTTTGTTTTTGGTAGTCAAGTAGACATTAGAAATGCCGCTTTGGTAAACGGTTGGTTGGTGGCTCCAAGATTGGATGGAGAAGATTATTATGACAAAACATATACTAGAACACATTTTGATAAATTAGACTATAATTTTTCTCTGAAACCTGCAAAAGATTTAAATATTGAAATCACTGGAAATAAAATAAATACAAGAAGTTTAGCACAACAATTAGATATAAGATTTGACTCCACTGATCCGGGAGGGAATGGCTTTATAGATGAAAGTATTCCTGCTTTTATTACAGGAAACTTTAGTACTAGCTATTCTATGTTTTCAACAGCTTTTAAAAGTGGAGATCAATTATTTAATCAATTAAGAGTCAATAGAATTGCTATCTCAAGAAGATTAGGTGAGCAGGCAGGAATTGATGTTGATGATCCAGCAAATATTAACCCATTAGACGGAACAGTTCTTGGTTTTGGCACTAGTAGTCAAGATGTTTTATTGCCTTCCTTCTTGGCAGCTTATTCTGGTAAAAATGCCAATAAAGTAAAACTTGGGATATTTAGAGATATTCCTATACCTGCATGGAATTTAAGATATACAGGTTTTATGAAATACAAATGGTTTAAGGAAAATTTTAGTAGTTTTAGTGTAACTCACGGATATAAATCATCTTATACTGTTTCTAGTTTTACAAACAACTTGCAGTTTGATGTTACTAATCCAAATACTACCAATGCAGCAGGAGATTTTGAATCTAGAACACTAGTTTCATCAGCTACATTAGTAGACGAATTTTCACCTCTTGTTCGAGTAGATATGAAAATGAAAAACTCATTTTCTATGAGAGGAGAACTCAAAAGAGATAGAACGCTAACCATGAATTTTAATAATAGTACACTAACAGATATTAAAGGGACTGAATATATTTTTGGTTTTGGATATGTTTTTAAGGATGTTAAAATGAAAACTTCTTTTACGGGAACAACACAAACATTAAAAGGAGATATTAATTTAAGAGCTGATGTATCATTAAGAGATAACTTAACATTAATAAGATCAGTTAATTCAGATAATGACCAAATAAGTGGTGGGCAAAAATTATTTTCAATAAAATTTACTGCAGATTATAGATTAAATAGTAATTTAACTGCGTCGTTTTATTACAATCATCAAACGTCTAGATATGCTATTTCAACAACATTCCCTAGACAGTCAATAAACGCAGGATTTAATTTTATTTACAACTTAGGAGGAAATTAATAAAAATATAAAAAATGAATATTCCAATAGATTTAAAGTACACTAAAGACCACGAATGGGTTAAGATTGATGGAGACACAGCTACTATAGGTATCACTGATTTTGCTCAGGGAGAATTAGGAGATATCGTATATGTAGATGTAGATACCTTAGACGAAACAGTAGATAAAGACGATGTTTTTGGTTCTGTAGAAGCTGTAAAAACAGTTTCAGATTTATTTATGCCTTTAACGGGAGAAGTAGTTGAATTTAATGAAGGATTAGAAGACGATCCAGAAATTGTAAATAAAGACCCATATGTTGATGGATGGATTATTAAAATTACAATTACAGATCAATCACAAATAGCAGACTTATTAGATGCTCAAGCATATCAAAGCATTATTGGAGGATAATGCTATATTTATAGCTGTTTTTTTTACAATTTCAATAACCATTGGGAGTCTTGTAAAATCAGATTTAATAGCTCTAGAAATAGTATCAGTCTCTGATAAGACATATCACTTTATAGCTTATTTTTTATTAATGCTTTCTTGGCTATATGTTTTTTTAAAAAAAAAGGCATTTACTCAGCTCGTAAAATATATTTTTATAGGTTGTATAGCTTTTGGCATCATTATTGAAATTTTACAAGGTATTACAACAACTTACAGAACATCTAGTTTTTTAGATGTTATTGCAAATACCTTTGGAGTCGTATTTGCTTCTATAGTTTTTCATTTTTTTGAAAAAAAAATTAGACTATTTTAGTGTTAAACTTTGTAAATAAAATAATAATTTAGTTAAATTAGCCATCTATAAAAAACTTTCAGGAATGGAAATCAAGAAAAATCCAAAATCTAATTTAGAAAACTACAGCAAACTGTTTATGCAGTTAGGCCTTGTTTTAGCTCTATTTGTTACTTATGTGGCAATAGAAAAAAAGACTTTTGATCGTCAGTTTGGTGATTTAGGAGATGTAAATATGAATGCAGATATGGAAGAAGAAATTCCAATCACAGAGCGTATTGAACCTGAAATTCCAAAAACTCCACCACCACCAACACCAGAAAAAATTGAGGTTGTTGAAGATGAAAAAGAAGTTGAAGAAACTGTTATAGAGTCAACAGAAACTGATGAAACTGAAGCTGTTGAAGTCGAAGATATCGTAGAGGAGGCAGAAGAAGAAGAAGTGATTGAAGATGTGCCTTTTACCATCATTGAGGATGTGCCAGTCTTTCCTGGTTGTACTGGGAGTAAAAAAGAATTGAAGGCATGTTTCAATAAAAAAATGCAAAAACATTTTGGAAGAAAGTTCAATGCAGATTTACCAAATGATTTAGGAATGTCTCCTGGAAAGAAAAGAATAATTATGCTTTTCAAGATTAATAAAGTTGGAGATATAGTAGATATAAGAGCAAAGGCTCCTCACCCAAAATTACAAAAGGAAGCTATCCGAATTATTAAATTACTACCAAAGATGAAACCTGGAAGACAAAGAGG
>CAXHZP010000017.1:0-41220 GCA_964021805.1 uncultured Flavobacterium sp. | reverse complement strand
TTTTATTTTATTGATTAGTTTTTTCAAGGGTTGTTTTCCAATTACTTACAACGTTTATGTATAAGATTAGTTGCGTGTTTAAGCACCTAATTTAGCAAATACAAACCGAATAGAAAATCCGCGAGGATTTTCATAAGCAAGCTTGAACTAGCAATTAATTTTATACGGTGTTGGCACTTGTTTTTAATTTATTCTTTACTATTAGGAACCCAGTAAATATTAGCATTCCAATACTAGATAATAAATGTACTTTTTTGAAATCCATATTCAATTCAGGGTAAAACAGCAATGCGATTCCTGCATTAATTGACAAGTGAAATAAAATTGCAATAAGAACACTTCCCTTTGAATTAATTACTAACCAAGTAATTATTATGGATAGGCAGATTAGCATAGTAAAATATGTAATGACAGGAATTAAAGATATTGGTTCTCCACTAACCAAGGTCCCGAATGGTGCCCACCATAGTGGAATATGCCAAATAAACCATATAAATCCAATAATGATTGCACTTTTTAAGTTTGAATATTTTTTTTGAAACTCAGGCAATAAAAAACCTCTCCATCCAAGCTCTTCTCCCAAAGGTCCAGCATACAATCCCGCTAATAATATTGTTGGTATCGATAGATATGCCATTTTATCAAAACCTCCAATCTCTCCAATAAACTGGCTGTAAAGTGCAATGCCAATAATGACAAATATTAGAGGTAAAAGAATTAGGTATACATAATATTTTAAAGGAACTTTCCATATAAAGAGCTTCTTGATTAATTCAAATACTCCTATAAGTCCATCAAAGAATAGAGTTGTAATTATTGCGGAAATTGTTGGTCCATATACCCCAACAAAAAAGAAAACTAAAAATTTACCGATTGACTCTTGATTAATTCCGTCTGATAGGTAGTTTAATCCAATAATCCAAAGTATCCAAGACCACAAAAAGGTCAGTATTAAAAACATAAATAATTTTTTCCTATTCATTTTTTTTTTAAATAAGTGCCAACGGTCTTGTATATGAAAAGTAGCGGATTTTTAAGCACTAACTTTTCGGATTATAACAGACCCATAATTTATTCATTTTCTTTCGATTAAGCGATTAAGCCGCTATTTTTTATATACGTTGTTACCTGCTGGCTTTTCTTTTTCATAATCCCAGTATAATTGCACATAACCATTTATTGCTTGAAGTCTTAAAGTGAATTGTCCAAATTTCCATTTTCTACCATCCCACTTTTCTTTATTGAACTCATCTGTTTTTAACCTCATTTTGTTTTCCATATCATTCCCAAAGTATTCTAATAATCTATTAATTAACTTTTCTACTTCTTTATCTATAATGAACCAATTAGTAGGTTTGTTTTGACTAAGGATTAATAAATCTTCTTCTATACTGTCATTTGGAATAAAGCACATTATTTTATTAAAAAAGCCAAATAGAAAATAAGGGAATAAATATGTTTTATATATTCCATCTTCTGTTTTTGATTCGTGAAAACCATCTGATTTAATTAAATGGCTCATTATATTTAAATCAATTTCTGAGCTTTCAAGACTTAGAAACCTATTAAAATAATCTACAAATTCATCAGGTTTAAAAACTATGGTGTTTATGTTTAATTCTTGAAATACTTTTTTTGTCTTTTTATATGATTTATTATCATTTATAATATAAAAGTTGCAAGTTGAAGCGAAAGCGGCGTGAGAAGCATCATCAGTAGTGTTTTTGAATGTTTCTTTTCTTCCTTTTTTTATGTTTACTGTATCTTCTTGATAACCGTGCATATCAAGTTTTAAATATGCATTTGAAATATCATCAAACCACTTAGGAGAATGTTTAGATTTAGTGTTAAAATTCTCAGGGTTGAATCCTAATTTATCATAAGTCTTTTGAATAAACTCGAAAGGGTTTTGAGTATCAAATATTTTATCTCTATTAATTCCAGTTCCTTTTTGTACTGTTTGTCTTAGATCTTTATAAGCGTCTAATTCGTTGAGATTAAAGTTCATTTTACTGAAGCTCTCGAAGAAGCCTTCCATCGTTGGATTTTCTTTTAAGCCAGGAAACATTTTTTCCAATATTTCAGAGCTTTCTGGCGTTTCAAAAGCTTTTTTAAGAGAATCATCAAGAGGTAAAGATTTGATTGAGTCAAACATTGGCTTTACAATGCTTTTAGTTAACTCATCACTTTCATCAAAGTTTTTTATTAACCCGTCAATACTAATGTCACTAAACTTGTCTTTATCAGCTATAGTTTGTTCAAATAATTCTTTTGGGTTGTAAAAATCTAGAATAATTCCTTTCCCATTGTTGAATAAGCAATACTCGTTAGTTACTCTTGAAATAAACTCTAAGTCAGAGTCAATATATTCTTTTTGCTTAGGCGTATCTTTAAAACTTGAAGATATATCACTAATATGTGAAGTAGAAAAAGGAATAAAAAGATTCTTATGATTTGAGATTATTTTATTTAAATCAGAATGTTTTCCGTTTTTCAATTGGGATAAAACATTCCAGTCAAAATAAATCTTTATCATATAATTATATTTTCATGTATTATTTTTGCACTTGCAGGTAACGTGTTTGTGCATGATTTTGTTGCGACGTTATTAGACTAATAATACTAAAAAAACAACCAACATTGGAAGTGTCCGAGGATTTTCCGCAAGGAAAATCCACCAGCAATAAATTATGCACGGTGTTGCCAGTAGTATTTTCAATAATAGACTTTGATCTCATTCGGTTTTTTATAGAATTGTAAAAATTTCCTAATTCTTACAGATGTTTTAGTTCCTCCAATAAAAGTTTTTTCCCATACTTTCAAATCTTTTACAATTTTCAAAATATCTATTTCAAAATTAGTTTTAGGTTTTCTGATTTCAATATTTTTTGGTTTATTCAAATTATAGATTGAATCAATAACTTCATTGTTTTCAATATTCATATGTTCTTTAGAAGTCAAGTTTGCTGAAATTAGGTTGCCTTTTTTGTCTATGTCTAAGACAATATCAACCCTATTTTCTTTATATTTTTCTCCATAGGTTTTATTTTTATAATTTCTTAATATTGAGTCTAAATTAATTTTAGGTTTTGCGTTAGTAAAATGACCGTCCAAGTTGGTAAAAGTGTATTTGTCAATTTCAAACTCGTTTCCATTGTTTAAAATTTTTTGTTCTTTCTCTGAAATAATCCTTTTCCCAATAGGTTTTGAGTTAGAACAATAATAACCAAAAGTCAATTCGTCTTTCCAATAATAAGCATAGACAAGCCAGTTTTCGTTTTTATTTACATTCCAATCACAAGAAGTCCATTCGCCAGTATATTTTTCTTCAGATTTAAATTTGAATTCTAGTGTTTTTGGGTAGTCACTATTTTTGTAGTGTTTTGTAATGTCAAAAGTTACAGTATAAGTCAAAGAATCTTTTGCGTAAATTTTAGAAATTACTTTTCCTTCAAAAACATATTCAGCTGATTCGAACTCAAGTATTGGTTTCGGGATATCACAGCTACAAGCATTTGTTTTAAAAAACGAAAATATTAAAACTACTAAAAATATTGTCTTTTTCATATTACTGGCAACAATGGCTAAACGCCAGTTCGGTTTATATTTACTTTATCAATATGGGGGTTAATATTCATATTATCAGTGTTTTGGCTGTCTAAAAACGTATCTAATGGGCTCTTTATTTTTGCAAGAGATTTATTAGTCACATGTGTATATATCTCAGTGGTTTTACTACTCTCATGACCTAATAATTGTTGAATATACCTCAAATCTAACCCTTGTTCTAATAAATGAGTTGCAAAAGAATGCCTTAGCATATGTGCAGTAACATTTCTATTTATTTTTGCATTTTTAGCAGCTCTTTTTATAACATTTTGTACACTACTTGCACTATACTTTCTTCTAACGTGATTTTCTATAACCCAATAATTAGGCTTATATTGTTTTAGATAAAGAACAAATAATTTTTTTAAGTTTTCAGATAAAACAGTTGTTCTATCTTTTTTTCCTTTACCCCCTCTAACAAATATGATGTTTTTTTCAAAAAAAAGATCTTCTTTTTTTAAATTTAATAATTCTCCAATTCTAATTCCTGATGAATATAAAGTACAGATTATAAACTTATGTTTGATGTTATTAGTAACCCGAATCATTCTTAAGACCTCGGTTTCACTCAATAGCTTTGGGAGTTTTTTCTCCTTTCTGGGACGTTCTATGTTGGCCGTAAATCGTTCCCAGCCCAACATGTTCTCATAATAACATTTTAAAGCATTTATAGCTTGGTTTTGTGTACTAGAAGCCACTTTTTTGTCATTAATTAAATAGTCAATATATTTTTTTACATCTTCAAGATCACAGTCAGTAAATTCTTTTGGAAACACAAAATTTCCAAATTCTTTTAAAAAAGAAAGGTATGTTTTTATGGTGTTTAAACTATATCGTCTTCGTTTTAAAAACAATAGATATGCTTCTGGTATAGTAATTTTAGAAGATGTTTTTTTTTGTTTTACGGCTAAAGTTGTCTTTTGATTATTGCCTTTTAATCCATGAACGTTTAACCATGCCACACCTTTAAAAACAGTAAATAACAGCGTTAAATTAGTTTCAGTATTTTTTAAATACCAACATTTGTTGCTTTTAGACCATCTGGCAGAAATAGATTTAAGTTTCTCAATTAAAATGTTATTAAAATAAAAACGTAAAAAAAACACAGCGTTATTCCTGTGTAATCCAGCACTAATATTAATAGTTGGTAATTGAAGAGGGTTCATAGCACTTTAAAAGTAAAAAAAATAGTTGATTAAAACAAAAAAACCACCAAAATCAGTGGTTTTTTAATGCATGAGTTTTTTAAGAATAAACCAATTTTTTTCTTTGTACTATTGGCGTTTAATAATCTTATTTTGTGAAATTAGTTCACCCTTGTTTTTTATATGGTAATAGTATATGCCTTTACTGAGATAGCTTAAATTAATTTCTAAATTGCTTGAGTCTAATTCAAAATATCCTACAGACTGCCCTAAAGAATTATAAATAATAAATTCTAAAGATTCAGTTTCTGACGAATCTAATGTAATAGTTATACGGCCATTTGTAGGGTTTGGATACACTAAAATATGTTCTTGCAAACGTGCAACATCTTTTGTTGAGAGTGTTTCTGAACTTGCAATCCAGTTACTCGCCAAACTATTGTCCGAATTTAAATCAACCAGTTGCAAATACGACCCATCTCCGTCTGCACTTTCGGGCCATGGATCACTGTCTGTATACCAAACTTCATCTATAGTATTTCCGTAAGCATCCGATAAAATAATTTTATATGAGCTATTGCTTAAATCTCTAGTAAATTCATCAAAAGGGGCAAAACCATAGAAATCTTCAAATGCAGCAGCATCGCCACTTAAGTAAATCTTTTCATTTGCTGCCACAGTAGTATTAGATAGAAATTGATATGAAAGTCCTAGTTCTCTAATGTAATACCCTGTTAAATCGATAGTTTGATTGCTGTTGTTTGTTATTTCAATAAACTCTAGTTCTTTACTAGAATAGCCTTCTTCCTCTAGGGGTTTATAGTGTATTTTACTAATCACTAAGTCAGGAACAGAGACATCAGAACAGTCATTTGGAGAACCTATATTAGAGTTCATCCAATTAATACGGTTTAAAATCCAATCTTTCATGGCAATGATGTTCTCTTCTTGATCTGCTACCGTTGGCCAACCCTCTTGTGGAGGCCATCTTTCTAATTCTCTAGCCTGAGATTCATTCAAAACCTCTGCAAATTCATCGATAAGGTTACTAATTGTAGTGTAGTTTAAGGCTTCATTTTCGGCAGTTAATTCAAACCAACGTTTAGATAAGTAACATTTAAAAGTGTTTTCTTGAAATAAGTCTTTCCAAAATTTAGCACCCATATTTTCATATTCAAATTGCCATAGATCATAAAAACTTCTATCAAAACCAAAAACAAATAAATCATTTCCATACGATAAATTATAATCCCATACAGGACCAGCTCTTAGTTTACCACCTCTGTCTTTGTGAAAGAAGGTGCTAAATTGGTATGAGTCTGGATTTGAAGCAATTTCTGCCACAATCATATAATCTACAAAACTAGGAACATCTATAATTGATGGGTAGCCATTAATTATAGATGCATTTGCCAAGTTTGTTTGGGTTTCTAAGTCCCTAAAAACAGTTTCTATATAAGCTGCTTGTTCGGTAGTAATATCCTCTGTTTTTGGGTAATGATGCAAGAAGTCTGTTTCCCATCCTCCATAATTAGGCATGGTCCATGCCACCTCATCTCCTCCAGTAGTTTTATCTGCTTTAACGATGTATCCACCCGTTACCTCTGGCAAATCAGTATCTTCATCATCAATTTTTTTCAGATTAACCCTATCAGAATCTCTTTTAATTTTTTCGGTTAAAATATAAACTCCCTTATAATCATCGTTCACAATTACTTCAATGTATTTTACCCTTGGCGCATAATTACCCATAGTAGCTGCTAAAGTATATGATAGATAATCTCGAATCATAGAGGGGTCATAAGCTAAAGAATTTAAAACCCAATCATTCTCAGAGGGCATTCCCAACAAACTAACATTGTTATTAGAATCATCGTCTTCTAAAAGAGTGGTAAATCCGTATGGTTTTTTATCCAATATTTGAGAGCTACTTCCTCTTAACTCTATTCCAATTCTGCCATTATAGTTTAAATAAGAATCATTGGTTATATCTGTTAAATAATTCCTAGTTCCGTCTGGTCTAAAAATAAGTTGCATGGTAGCTAGAATTTTTGGTTCATCCGGTATTTCAGTAGGAGCATTGGTGTTAGGGTCAATATCTGTTGTAATAACCATAATGGGCAAATTACTGTCGGTTAGAATTGTTTGTTGAGAAAATACAACCTGGTAAAAAAGGACTAAAAAAAATGGTAAAAAAATTGTTTTTTTATTCATAAAGAAAAAATATAGCAATGTTTTATAGAAGGTGGGTTCAAATTAAAAAGAATAGTTGATTTAAACAAAAAAACCACCGAATTCGGTGGTTTTTTGATTTGGATATTTTTTTAATTATAGATCAAATTTTATGCCTTGTGCCAATGGCAATTCATCAGAATAATTAATCGTATTTGTTTGCCTACGCATATATACTTTCCAAGCGTCAGATCCAGACTCGCGTCCTCCACCAGTTTCTTTTTCTCCACCAAATGCACCTCCAATTTCTGCTCCTGAAGTTCCAATATTTACATTGGCAATTCCACAATCAGAACCTGCATAAGACAAGAACTTTTCAGCTTCTTTCAATTCATTTGTCATAATAGCAGAAGACAAGCCTTGCGCTACCCCGTTTTGTTTTTCTATAGCATTTTCTACACCCCCAGTATATTTCATTAGATATAAGATAGGCGCAAAGGTTTCGTGCTGTACAATTTCAAAATGATTTTCAGCTTCAATAATGGCAGGTTTTACATAGCAACCACTTTCATACCCCTCACCTTCCAACACACCTCCATCTACCAATACATTTCCACCTTCAGCTTTTGCTTTTTCAATGGCTGCTAAATACGTATTCACAGCATCATGATCAATTAATGGACCAATATGATTGCGCTCATCTAATGGGTTTCCAATAGTTAATTGCTTATAAGCGCCTACAATAGCATCACGTACTTTATCATACACAGATTCATGAATAATGAGTCTTCGTGTAGAGGTACATCGTTGCCCACAGGTTCCAACAGCTCCAAATACAGCCCCAGGTACTACCACTTTTAAGTCTGCCGTTGGTGTAATAATAATGGCATTGTTACCACCCAATTCTAATAAAGATTTTCCAAAACGTTGGGCAACAGTAGCGCCAACAATTCTTCCCATGCGTGTAGATCCAGTGGCAGATACTAAAGGAATTCGTGTATCTGTAGTCATCATTTCACCCACGGTATAATCTCCAGTAATAATAGAAGAAATACCTTCTGGTAAGTTGTGTTCTTTTAAAACATCTGCAATAATATTCTGACAGGCTACGGCACATAAAGGCGCTTTTTCAGAACCTTTCCAAACACATACATCACCACAAACCCAAGCCAAAGCTGTATTCCAGGCCCAAACCGCTACCGGAAAGTTAAAAGCAGAAATAATACCTACCACACCAATAGGATGCCATTGCTCTCTCATTACGTGTCCAGGACGTTCAGATGGGATAGTTTGCCCATTTAATTGTCTAGACAATCCAACAGCAAAATCACAGATATCAATCATTTCTTGAACCTCTCCATACCCTTCTTGTAAAGATTTACCCATTTCATAAGAAACCAATTTGCCAAGAGGTTCTTTTAAGTCTCGTAGTTTATTACCAAACTGACGTACAATTTCTCCTCTTTGTGGCGCTGGCATATCTCTAAAAGTCTTAAACGCAGCAGTAGCAGTACTCATTACTTGCTCGTAATCTTCTTTGGTACTAGTTGTTACCTTACCAATTAATTTTCCGTCTACAGGAGAATAACTGGCAATAAGTTCTCCGTTAGAAAAATTGTGACTACCAGTAGAAGTTCCATGGTTAACATCTTTAAGTCCTAACTCTTTTAGGGCTTGTTGAATTCCAAAATCTGACATTATTTTTTTATTTTGATTTGTGCCCACAAAAATACAATAAAGTTTTGCAAAATAATAGGCTGTATTTATCAATTATAATCAAAGTTTTTTAACTAAATCCTACTATTTTTGTGATATATGCAAAAAGCCATATTTAACATACAAAACGAAACTGATTTTGAGCGCTGCGCTTTGCAAGTATTTAAATACCAGTTTGAAAATAATAGGGTGTATAGGTCTTTTTGCGATTTACTATACATTCATCCTAGTGATGTAAAAGAAGTAGCCCAAATTCCTTTTTTACCCATTCAGTTTTTTAAAACCCATCAAGTACTTTCCACCAATCAATCGGTTCAAGAAACCTTTACCAGTTCAGGCACCACAGGGGCTCAAGTAAGTAAGCATTTGGTAGCAGATCTAAGTTGGTATCAGACAAGTTACACCAAAGCATTTGAGCATTTTTATGGGCCTGTTAAAGACTACACGGTTTTGGGGCTTTTACCTAATTATTTAGAACGGAAGGGTTCTTCTTTAATTTATATGGTCAATGACTTTATTCAGAAATCCAATAACCCTAAGAGTGGTTTTTACTTAGACACTCTATCTGAGCTTACAAAAACATTGATAGCACTAGATCAAAAAGGAGAAAAAGTACTCTTAATTGGAGTTACGTTTGCATTGTTAGATCTCATAGAAAGCCAAACCTTTACATTAAAGAATACCATTATTATGGAAACTGGGGGTATGAAAGGACGACGTAAAGAAACGATCAGAGAAGAATTACATGAAATTTTAGCTGCTGGTTTTGGCGTATCTAAAATTCATTCAGAGTACGGAATGACCGAACTATTAAGCCAAGGCTATTCCTCTGGAGACGGTATTTTTGATTGTCCACCCTGGATGAAAATCCTTGCCAGAGACACCGAAGATGCGCTTACTTTAGTTGGGGCAAACAAAACCGGAGGGCTAAATGTAGTAGACTTGGCCAACTATAATTCATGCTCATTCATTGCAACACAAGACTTAGGAAAAGTGCACAACAATGGCCGTTTCGAAGTATTAGGCCGTTTTGACCATTCAGATATTAGAGGATGCAATTTAATGGTAATGTAGAAACGCTTCTAGATAAACTAAGCTATTTTTAATAGAAAATAATTCTTTTTTCCTCGCTGAAGCAACACATAGGCATTGGCAATAATGTCTGAAGAAGAAATCACAAAATCTTCTTTTACTTTTTCTTTATTTACAGAAATTGCGTTTTCTTTTAGGGCTCTTCTGGCTTCTCCATTAGAGTTTAAGAATCCTGTTTTTGCAGCCAAGGCGCCAATCATATCTAATCCGCTATCAATGTCTTCTTTAGAAACCGATGCCTGAGGGACTCCCTCAAATATATCTAAAAAGGTTTGTTCATCCAACGATTTTAAATCTTCAGAGGTAGACTTTCCAAAAAGAATTTGAGAAGCTTTAATCGCATTGTCAAAAGCTTCTTGGCCGTGAGTCATTATGGTAACTTCTTCCCCAATTTTCTTTTGTAACAATCGTAGGTGTGGGGTTTCTCTGTGTTCTATAATAAGAGCTTCAATAGCTTCTTTGTCTAAAAAAGTAAAAATTTTAATATACTTTTCTGCATCTTCATCAGAGGCATTTAACCAGTATTGGTAAAATTTATAAGGAGAAGTTCTGTTGGCGTCTAACCACACATTTCCACCCTCTGTTTTACCAAACTTTGTGCCGTCTGCTTTGGTCACTAAAGGCACTGTAATAGCGTAAGCTTTTCCCTGGGCTTTTCTTCTAATCAATTCCGTTCCTGTGGTAATATTTCCCCACTGGTCAGAACCCCCCATTTGCAACTTACAATCCATTTCTTTGTACAAATGATAGAAATCATACCCTTGAAATAGTTGGTAGGTAAACTCCGTAAAACTCATTCCTACTTTAGATTCAGAACTTAAGCGTTTTTTCACAGAATCTTTCGCCATCATATAATTTACAGTGATATGCTTCCCTGTATCTCTTACAAAATCTATCAAAGAAATATCTTTCATCCAATCAAAGTTGTTCACCAATTCAGCAGGGTTTTCTGTAGCATTAAAATCTAAAAACCTACCCAATTGCGCTTTAACACCTTCAATGTTTTTTTGCAAACTAGCTTCATCCAACAAATTTCTCTCTGCAGATTTACCCGATGGATCTCCAACCATACCGGTTGCACCTCCAACCAAGGCAATAGGTTTATGTCCAGCATTTTGAAAATGCTTTAAGATTAATATCTGAACCAAGCTTCCAATATGCAATGAATCTGCAGTAGGGTCAAATCCTATATAACCAGCCGTAGCATGTTCTAGTAAGTGTGCTTCAGTGTCAGGCATAATATCATGCAATAATCCTCGCCATCGTAACTCTTCAACAAAATTTGTCATCTTCTTTCTTTATAAAAAGCAAAGATACATTTCTGAGGTAAATAAACTAAATTCGTGCTATGATTTTAGTTACAGGAGGCACAGGGTTGGTTGGTTCACATTTATTAGTTCGTTTAGCACAAGAAAATGAATCCATAAGAGCCATTTATAGAACCCTAGATAGTATTGAAAAAACTAAAAAAGTTTTTTCATATTACACCAATATTGCTAAAGACTTATTTGCCAACATAGAATGGGTTCAGGCAGACATTACAGATGTTCCCTCTATGATACCAGCCTTCAAGGATGTAAAAAAAGTATACCATTGTGCAGCTATCATTTCATTTGATCCTGCAGATTACAGAACCATGAGAAAGGTAAATATTCACGGTACCGCTATTATTGCCAATTTATCGATAGACGCCAAAGTAGAAAAATTGTGTTTTGTAAGCTCAATTGCCACCATTGGAGACGATCCAAAAAAAGAGTTTGCCAATGAAGAAAATGATTGGGGAGGGAATGAAAAGAACAATGGGTATGCCATTACCAAATATGGTGCAGAAACAGAAGTTTGGCGAGCTAGCCAAGAAGGGGTTGATGTTATTATTGTAAATCCAGGGGTTATTCTAGGAAGTGGTTTCTGGGATTCAGGTTCAGGAAAAATGTTCACACAAATTTACAAAGGATTTCAATTTTATTCTAACGGAGTTACAGGCTTTGTTGGGGTAAAGGATGTTGTTGGCTGTATGGTTCAGTTAATGCAAAGCAATTGTAAAAACCAACGTTTTATTCTGGTATCAGAAAATAAAAGTTTTAAAGAAGTGCTATTTTCTATAGCTGAGGCTTTCGGAAAGAAGAAACCAACAAGATGTGTTCAGCCTTGGCAAGCAAGTTTATTTTGGCGTTGGGAGTGGCTGGTATCAAAAATAACATCAAGAAAAATAAGGATGAGTAAGTATACCGCTAAAACATTGTTTAGAAAAACCTATTATTCTTCAGAAAAATGCAAAAAACAATTAGAAGTTACTTTTAAAAGTGTAGAAGAGGTTGTAAAACAAGTAAGCAAAGAATATTTAGTTTAATTTTTTCCTGTAAGAAGTTATTTTTTTTTCAAAATCTTCGGAGATTCCCATTTTTTTCTTGTTAGCTTTTTTTGTTTTATTAATTTTTGCAATTGAATCTGTAAGAATAGAGTCTTTCTTCTTTTTCAAGTTGGCATAAACAGCCTTCTCTTTTTCAAGTAAAGACATTACCTCACTAATCATAGGCTGGTACACATCTACTTTTGAGATATAATAAAAGTTACTGGTACTAAAACGCATACTGTCAATTTTGTGTTTATGGTACACAAGTGGCATATAAGAAACTCTTTTTTGTTGTTTTTTATTTTTTACTCCTTTAGCAGCACTTGCCAAATACAAATCTTTTAATACTAGCACCATAGAATCTTTTGGAATAAGATCTATTGGTTCTTCAAAAATGGTATTCCCCTTGCAAGAAACTAATAACACAACAAAAATTAAAGCAGTAGAAATATTCTTCATCATCTATTAAATGTAATTCGTTTTCCTTTAACATCATCATTAAAGGTGCCTTTATGATACATTAAAACTCCATTTACAAATGTATGGGTTACACTAGAGGAGAAGGTTGTTCCTTCAAATGGAGACCACCCACATTTGTATAAGATGTTTTCTTTACAGACTGTTTGTGGTGCTTTAGGATCTATTAAAACTAAGTCAGCATAATATCCCTCTTTTATAAAACCTCTATTTTCAATTTGAAAAATAATTGCTGGGTTATGACATGCTTTTTCTACTAGCTTTTCTATTGTGATTACCTTCTCTGAGACTTTTTCCAATAAAGCCAGTAAAGCATGCTGAACCAATGGGCCGCCACTTGGTGCTTTTAAATAAGAGTTAGATTTTTCTTCAAGGGTATGAGGCGCATGATCTGTAGCAATAATATCTAGCCGGTCATCTAACAAAGCAGTCCACAATCCCTCTCTATCTGCAGCTGTTTTAACCGCAGGATTCCATTTTATATGGGTTCCTTTTTCTTTGTAATCTTCATCGGAAAACCACAAATGATGAACACACACTTCTGAAGTAATTTGCTTTTCCTCTAAAGGGATGTCGTTTCTAAATAATGCTGTTTCTTTTGCTGTAGACAAGTGAAATACATGCAATCTAGCACCTGTTTTTTTTGCTAGTGCAATGGCTCTTGAAGATGATAAGTAACAAGCCTCTTCACTTCTAATTACAGGGTGTAATTCTATAGGGATATGTTCTCCATATAGTGCTTTATGATCAGCAGTATTTTTTTTGATAGTTTCTTCGTCTTCACAATGAACAGAAATAATTAGTTTAGTAGAGGAGAAAATCTTTTCCAAGACTTCTAAATTATCCACCAACATATTTCCTGTTGAAGAACCCAAAAATAATTTAATTCCTGCAACAGTTTTGGGGTCTGTTTTTAACAATTCCTCTAAGTTATCATTAGTGCCTCCAAACATAAAAGAGTAATTGGCGTAGGATGTTTTTTCAGCAATATTAAATTTATCTTGTAATAATTGTTGATTGGTTGCCTGAGGAACGGTATTTGGCATTTCTATGAAGGTGGTAATTCCACCAGCAACAGCAGCTCTACTTTCTGAACCAATTGTTGCTTTGTGTGTTAATCCTGGTTCTCTAAAATGAACCTGATCATCTATTAGTCCTGGAATAAGATACTTTCCCGAAGCATCAATAACAGTATTAGAACTTGGTGTTATGAAGGAGTCAACTTTTTTAATTACTCCATTCTCTATAAGAACATCGCCAACAAATGAAGATCCTTCATTTACAATAGTAGCATTTTTTATCAGGTAAGAATTCATCGTAAGCCTTTAAATCTCATTTTTAGAACACCAAAAAGAGCCTCGTATATGATGCCCTCATTCATTTTTGAGGTTCCTTCAGTTCTATCGGTAAATATAACAGACACTTCTTTAATATTAAAGCTGTGCTTCCATGCTTTAAATTTCATTTCAATTTGAAAAGCATATCCTACAAAACGAATAGTATTTAGGTTAATTGTTTCTAATACACGTCTCTTATAACAAACAAAACCAGCAGTAGTATCGTGCACAGGGATTCTTGTGATAAAACGAACGTATTTTGAAGCAAAATAAGAAAGCAATACTCTTTTCATGGGCCAATTCACAACATTTACTCCTTGAGAATATCGAGAGCCTATAGAAACATCCGCACCTTCATTTTTACAGGCATTGTAAAGCCTTACTAGGTCTTCTGGGTTGTGAGAGAAATCAGCATCCATTTCTATGATGTAATCATATTTTTTTTCAATAGCCCATTTAAAACCATGAATATATGCAGTTCCTAAACCGTTTTTACCCTCTCTTTTTTCAATAAAAAGACGATCAGAATAACGTAAAATTAAATCATCAACGATGGCAGCAGTTCCATCTGGAGAATTATCATCAACAACCAATATGTGAAACTTTTTATCCTGCTCAAAAACAGTTTTTATAATGGCTTCAATGTTTTCTTTTTCGTTATATGTTGGAATAATAACTAAAGTATCGGACATAAAATGTGAAAGAATATGGGCAAATATACATTTTTTTATTACTAATTTTGTGATAATCCTAAATCCAACAATTAAGTAATGGAGGCGTTACAAAGAGCTATTTTGTCAAATAACTGGATCACAATAATTTTTCTAGTTTCGTTGGCTGTACTCTTTTTTCTTAAACTATTTGAAGCTGAAAAATTAAAAGGCTATGTCACTTCTATTTTTAATAAGGGATTTATAGAAATAGAAGCAGAAGATAATCCCTCTTTTTTTTCTTTTTTTCACATAGGATTTTCTTTTTTCTTTTTTTTAATGATTACCATTACTGGTTATTTCTGCACAAACATATACAATCAAAAAACTATTTTTTTGTTACAAGACTACATTCATGTATTTAACTATGTTTTGCTGTATATGATTGTGAGGTTTGTAAGTATGTCTTTGTTCATTTTATTATTTGAATTAAAACAAAGCATATCCTTATTTTTAATTTCCAAAAGAGGCTTTTTGTATTCAATTTCTATAGGGCTCCTATTTTTAAACATCATTTATTTTTACTCATTCCAGAACAGATATCTTTTAATTACTGTTGTTGGACTTCTTTTTCTTGTTAGATTCTTGATGATTTTGATGATAAACAAAAACCTGATTATTAAAGAGTTGTTTTATTTTATTTTGTACCTTTGCGCCTTCGAATTAGCACCGCTATTCGTTTTGTTTAGATGGATTTTTTAAAATAAAAAGAAGAAGATAATGAAAGTGAAAACAATTCTGGTCTCTCAACCAGCACCAAAAACAGAAACCTCACCATATTCTGATTTGTCTGATAAACAGAAAGTCAAAATTGATTTTAGGCCCTTTATTCATGTTGAAGGAGTTACTACAAAAGAGGTTAGAGCTCAAAAAATAGATTTATCAAAGTTTACTGCCATAGTTCTTACTAGCAGAAATGCTGTAGATCATTTTTTTAGAATTGCAGAAGAAATGCGCTTTAAAGTGCCAGATGCGATGAAGTATTTTTGTCAATCTGAAGCAGTTGCCTACTATTTGCAGAAATATGTAGTGTATAGAAAACGAAAAATATACGTTGGTAAAAGAACGTTCCCAGAATTAAGTAAGTTAATTAAGAAGCATAAAGAAGAGAAATTTTTATTGCCTTCATCAGACAAGTTAAAACCGTTAATTCCAAACGAATTAGACGCCTTAGGTGTAAACTGGAAAAGAGCAATTTTATACAAAACTGTTGTAAGTGATCTATCTGATTTAGAAAATGTTTTTTATGATATTCTAGTCTTTTTTAGTCCTTCAGGGATAGATTCTTTATTTAGAAATTTTCCAGAATTTAAACAAAATAACACTCGAATTGCAGTTTTTGGAAATTCTACGGTTAAAGCAGCTACGGAAGCCGGTTTAAAATGTAATATTACTGCACCTTCTGTAGAAACACCTTCTATGACAATGGCGCTTGAAAAGTATATTAAAGCTGCCAATAAAAAGTAAAAGAGATTTATTTTTATAAAAGCAATCTTTTATAAAAAAGCCAAGCATAATTGCTTGGTTTTTTTATGCAAATAAAGTAGCAAATACTTCTTCTATTTTTCCTACAAGAATAAGTTTTATGCCACTCTCTTTAAGTGTAATTTTGTTGTATTTAGAAGCAACAAATGTCTTATACCCTAATTTTTTAGCTTCTAATATCCGTTGATCTATTTTTGAAACAGGTCTTATTTCTCCTGCCAAACCTATTTCAGCAGCAAAGCATACATTTGGAGAAATAGCAATATCTTGGTTAGAAGATAAAATGGAAGCTACAACCGCCAAATCAATAGCAGGATCGTCTATACTAATACCTCCAGTAATGTTTAAAAAGACATCTTTAGCAGCAAGCTTAAACCCAGCTCTTTTTTCTAGAACGGCCAATACCATATGTAGTCTTTTTAAATTATAACCAGTTGTGGTTCTTTGTGGTGTTCCATAAACAGCCGTGCTAACTAAAGCCTGCACCTCTATCATTAAGGGTCTTATGCCTTCTAGTGTAGAAGAGATAGCTGTACCACTTAGATCTGCATCTTTTTTTGAGATTAAAATTTCAGAAGGATTAGAAACTTCTCTCAATCCGTCTGAGAGCATTTCATAAATACCTAATTCTGCAGTAGAACCAAATCTATTTTTTTGTGATCGTAAAATTCTATAAGTATGATTTCTATCGCCTTCAAATTGTAATACAACATCTACCATGTGTTCTAAAATTTTAGGACCAGCTATTTGCCCCTCCTTATTTATATGACCAATCAATAGTACAGGGGTGCCTGTTTCTTTTGCAAACTTTATTAATTCTGCAGTGGTTTCTCTAATTTGAGAAATACTACCAGGAGAGGCGTCTATAGCGCTTGTGTGTAGCGTTTGTATAGAATCAATTACTAAAACTTGAGGCTTAACTTTTTCAATGTTTTTAAATATTTGTTGGGTATTGGTTTCTGTTAAAATAAGGCAATTAGAGGCGTTTTTTTGAATTCTTTCTGCCCTCATTTTTATCTGTGATTGACTTTCTTCACCAGACACGTACAACACTTTGTCTGGGATTGCTAATGATATTTGCAATATAAGTGTAGATTTTCCAATTCCTGGTTCTCCCCCTAATAACGTAACAGAGCCCTTTACTAAGCCACCACCTAAAACAGTATCAAGTTCTTTGTTTTTTGTAGGAATTCTTTCCTCTGCGTTCAATTGAATTTCTTCAATTTTTAAAGGCTTAGCGATTATTTTTGCAGCATTAGTTTGCTTCCATTCTCTAGCTACTTCTTTTTGAATCACTTCCTCAACAATGGTATTCCATTCATTACAGGCACTGCATTGGCCCATCCATTTTGCATGCTGAGTTCCACAATTTTGACAAAAAAAAGTAGTTTTAGCTTTCGCCATCATAAATATATTTACACAAAGAAAAGAAAATTACTTTGCTTTATTGCAGATTGGCAACAGTAAAAAAGAGAGACCACCAAAAATAATAATCATGGCTGTTTGTGCGGCCCACATAACACTTCCAAAAGCGGTTGAAGGCTCTTCAGGAACTCCAAATAAGGTAAATGCACCAGCAACTGCTAATGGATACAAGCCTATACCTCCATTGGTTGCTGCAATGCTAAAGCCACCAGCAATAAAACCAACCAGGATCCCACCAAACGGAACTTCTAGTCCTTCAATTGCAGGAATGGTAGCCCAAAACATGCACACATACATGACCCAAATAAATACTGTATGAAAAATAAAAGCCCATTTGTTTTTCATTCTAAAAATACTGGTAATTCCCTCAACCAGACTTTTAACAAAGCTTTTGATTTTTAGTCCTATCCCTGTTGTAGATTTCTGAACATATTTATAAAAGAAAAATCCACCAAGTAAGCATGAAATTAGAATAACAGTTATTTTTAAAGGATCTACATTTTTGGTTACCAATTGAACAATAAAATCAAACTGAATTAATAGGGTAATTCCAATAATCAAAAACATCATAAAAAGATCAGCTATGCGTTCTGCTACAATGGTTCCAAACCCTTTTTCAAATGGAATGTTTTCATAATTAGTCATTACAGATGCCCTAGAAACTTCTCCAGCTCTTGGGATGGCCAAGTTTACAAAATAGCCAATTAAAACCGCTAAAGTGCTATTTATGAATCTGGGGTTGTAGCCCAAAGGCTCCAGCATAAATTTCCATCTGTAAGCTCTAGATAAGTGACTTAAAATACCAAAAAATAAACCAAGAGCAATCCACCAATAATTTGCATTTTTAAAGTATTCTAAAAGTGTTTTTGGCGGAATGATTGTAAATAAATACCAAACTAAACCTCCTCCAAAGAGAAGAGGGATCATTATTTTTAAGGCTTTTTTTGTTTTTAAGGTCAAAATTAGATCAGTAGGTTAGAATTTTCATTTGGAAAAACAAGTGCAGGTTTGTATAGTTTAGCTTCTTCAAAGTCCATAAAAGCATAAGTGATTAAAATTAAAATATCTCCAACCGACACTCTCCTTGCTGCTGCCCCATTTAAAGTAATTTCACCACTTTTTCTTGGCCCTGGAATTACGTAGGTTTCAAGCCGTTCTCCATTGTTATTATTAACAACTTGAACGCGTTCTCCTTCTATAATATTAGCAGCATCCATTAAATCTTCATCTATGGTAATACTCCCAATATAATTTAAATCAGCACCTGTTACTTTAACACGGTGGATTTTTGATTTTACAACTTGAACTAACATCCGGCAAAAGTACTACTTTTTTAAAAATTTGGAATTAAAATCAAGTTAAAAGAAATTAGAATTATAGAGCTATAGTATCAATTAAACGAACCTTTCCTGCGTGCACTGCAATAAAAGCTCGATAATTTTTATTAGATGAAATAGTTGAAGTAGGAATCAGCGTTTCTTCATCTGCAATAACAAAATATTCTAACTCAAAAAGAGGGTTTTTATCAAATTGCACACTCACCCACGAATTAATTTTTTCTATGGATTTTTTGTTACTTAGTTTTTTTACCTCATTTAATATTTCATAGATGACTGCTCCTTCTTTCTTTTCTTTTTCAGAAAGGAGTTGGTTCCTTGAGCTCATGGCTAGACCGTTTTCTTCTCTTAAAGTAGGACATTCTATTACAGACACTGGCAACTGGTTTTTCTGAACCATTTTTTTAATTATTTGAAGTTGCTGAAAGTCTTTCTCGCCAAAATAAGCATTTGTTGGAGTTACAATTTCAAATAGTTTTTTTACAATAGTGCCTACTCCGTTAAAGTGTCCTTTCCTAAATTTTCCTTCCATTTGACTTTCCAACCCATCAAACTCAAAATGATTAGCATTCACAGAATCTGCATAAATTTCTTCAATAGACGGGATAAAAGCAACATCACAAGAAACATGTTGTAACATAGATAAATCCTTTTCAAGAGTTCTAGGATAATTTTCTAAATCTTCCTTTTTGTTAAATTGAGTTGGGTTCACAAAAATACTTGCAACAGTAATCTCATTGTTTTTAACAGATTCTTTGATTAAAGATAGGTGCCCATTGTGTAAAGCACCCATTGTTGGAACAAATCCTATTGAGAAGTTTTTAGAATGATACCCATTAAAATAGGTCTTCAGCTCTGTCTTGGTTTTAAAAACCTTCATATTTTAATACCGTCTATGACCGCAAACTTAGCATTTTAACACGACTTTTGCATAAAAATTTGTACTTTTGCAAACTTATATAAAGGCTTAGATTCAATGAAAGATAAGAGAATATTATATGTTTCTTCTGAGGTTGTTCCTTATTTACCAGAAACAGAGATAGCATTTACTGCATTCAATGTGGCAAAGAAGGCTCATTCCAAAGGCGTACAAACAAGAATATTTATGCCTCGTTTTGGGGTTATTAATGAGAGAAGACATCAATTACACGAAGTAATTCGTTTGTCAGGAATGAATTTAATAATTAATGACATGGATATGCCTTTAATTATTAAAGTAGCTTCAATTCCAAAAGAAAGAATGCAAGTTTATTTTATTGATAACGATGAATACTTTAAAAGAAAAGCTATTTTTTCAGACGAAGATGATCAATTATTTTCAGACAATGACGAAAGAGCAATTTTCTTTGCCAAAGGAGTTGTTGAGACTGTAAAAAAATTAAACTGGGCTCCAGATATTATTCATGTTCACGGGTGGATGGCATCATTATTGCCACTATATATTAAAGAATATTATAGTGAAGAGCCGTTATTTTCAGAAAGTAAAATAGTAACGTCTGTGTATGATAAAGATTTTGAGGGATCATTAAATACTGATCTTGCTGAAAAAATTAAATTTGATAAAATTTCAGATGAAAAAATTAACATTTTAAAAGAACCAAACTATACTAATATTATAAAAAGCGCAGTATCAAACTCTGATGCGATAGTTAAAGGAAGCAAACAAATTCCTGAGGAGATTGATGAGGAAATCTCAAAAAATGATATACCTGCGTTATCATTTCAAGAAGAAGATTCGTTTGAATCTTACTTAAATTTTTACGAAGAACTTATTTCAGAAGAGTAAACTTAGGTTGGTTATGTTAAGAAAATATATGAAAGCAACAGTATCCGTTGCAATGACAGTCTTACTTTTTGTGTCAATTGTATCGTGTGAAGAAGATTTCACGGATATAGGAACGTCTATTGTTAACAATGGAGAGTTTTCTACTAATGATACGGTTTTTGAAATAGAAGTTACTGGTAAAAATATAGAAAACGTTCAGGCAGATGGATTTGAAATCGGAGGAGTTCTTGGGCAATACTTATTAGGTGTTTATAATAATAGTAATTACAAAAAAATAGAAGCATCTATTATTTCTCAACTTGCCATACCCTTTGACTTAACAATTGTAGACAATGAGTACGGTTCAGACACTACAGTTGTTACTACCATAGATACTGTTTTATTAAGAATACCTTACAACGCCTCATTGTTAGCTACCACAACAATAAATTCTAATTATCAATTAGATTCAATTATTGGAAATCAATTAGTGCCGTTTACACTCAATGTTTTTAGATTAGAAACCTATTTAAGTAATTTAAATCCATCTTCACCGGCTTTGTTAAATGCCTACCCGTCTGATCAAATTTATGATGCAGGTACGCAAAAGTTAAATAGTGTTGAAAACATACAGTTTATGCCAAACAGTAGAGATACCGCTAACTTTATAACTAGAAAATTAAGTACAGGTGAAGTATATACCACAGATACCATTGCGTTTCCTAATTTAACACCCTCCATTAGCATTCCTCTTAAAGAAGATTTGATCAAAGAGTTACTTTTTGATCAATACGAAACTTCAAATTTTGCATCTCAAGACGCTTTTAATAATTATTTTAGAGGAATTAAAATACAAGCTGAAGGAGATAGTGGTTCGTTGATGTCTTTAAGTTTAAATAGCTCAGGGTTACAGCCATTGATTGATATATATTACACCAATACCATTCTAACAGACGGTGGTACTGTCGTGTATGACACTATTAAAAAAACAGATTCTTTTTTACTGTCAGGCATTAGAAATAGTCATTATAAAACAACGCTAGGACAATCTTCGGGGCCAAATAGTATAGCAGTTCAAGGAACTGCTGGATCTATGGCTCAGTTAAAAATATTAGGTGATGACAATGATCTTAATGGCCTACCAGACCAATTAGAGGACTTAAGAACAAAAAACTGGTTAGTTAATGATGCTCGTATTACTCTTTACGTAGACAAAGATGTTATAGAACCAGACACTACAGCAACTCCTTATCAGTTGTTTATTTATAAAGATGGTTTAACTAACTCTGGTGAAGAAAGGTCACGTCAAGTTTTAGACTATATTACAGAAGGAGTTAACCAAGTTGGAGGTTCTTTAGAATTAGACAGTCAGAACAAACCTGATAGTTACACGTTTAATATAACTGATTATATATCAGAACTTCTTGAAGGAACTACTAATGATTTACCAAAGCTAGGTGTACGGGTTATTAACCCAACTGATCTTCCAGTATCTGCCATAGATACTATTGTAAGAAACCATAATTGGAATCCAAAAGCAATCATGTTGCTAAACCATAATACTCAAGACGCAAGTAGAAAAGCTAAATTAACGATTGCATACACTGTAAAAACAGATGAAAATTAATAAACTCCCTAAACTGAATCATTTATGTGTGGAATAACAGGATATATAGGCAATAAACAAGCATACCCCATAATTATTAATGGACTAAAAAGGCTAGAATACAGAGGCTATGATAGTGCCGGTATAATGATTTATGATGGTGTTGATGTAAACCTTTCTAAAACTAAAGGGAAAGTTTCATCTTTAGAAGAAATAACAGAAAATAATCCAACAAGAAAAAAGGGAACTATTGGTATAGGTCATACAAGATGGGCTACTCATGGAGTTCCAAATGATGTAAATTCTCACCCTCACACTTCACAGTCTGGAAATTTAGTAATTGTTCATAATGGAATTATTGAAAATTATGATACCCTAAAAAAAGCCTTATCCTCAAGAGGCTATTCTTTTCAAAGCGATACCGATACTGAAGTTCTTGTGAATTTAATTGAAGAAGTAAAAAAGCAGGAAAAATGTAAGTTAGGAAAAGCGGTGCAAATTGCACTTACTCAAGTAACTGGTGCTTATGCAATTGCTGTTTTTGACAAAGAAAAACCCAACGAAATCATTGTAGCAAGATTAGGAAGCCCTATTGCTATTGGTGTAGGCAAGAATAATGAAGAATTCTTTGTTGCTTCTGACGCCTCTCCTTTTATTGAGTTTACTAAAAACGTGATGTATTTAGAAGATGAAGAAATGGCCATTGTAAAGCTTGGAAGAGATATTCGAGTAAGAAAAATTATGGATGATTCATCTGTAGAGCCAACTATTCAAAAACTTAAATTAAGTTTAGATCAAATAGAAAAAGGAGGGTATGACCATTTCATGATCAAAGAGATTCACGAACAGCCAAAAGCAATTATAGATACCTACAGAGGAAGAATGCTGGCTAATCAAGGGATTATAAAAATGGCAGGAGTAGATAACAACCTTGAGAAATTTTTAAATGCCAAAAGAATTATTATTGTGGCTTGTGGGACCTCTTGGCATGCAGGATTGGTTGGAGAGTATCTAATTGAAGAAATGGCTAGAATACCAGTGGAGGTAGAATACGCCTCTGAGTTTAGATATAGAAATCCAATTATTACTCCTAATGATGTTGTGATCGCTATTTCTCAGTCTGGTGAAACAGCCGATACATTAGCTGCTATTAAGCTAGCTAAATCTAAAGGTGCGTTTGTTTTTGGAGTATGTAATGTCGTAGGGTCATCAATTGCTAGAGAGACTCACGCCGGTGCATATACCCACGCAGGACCAGAGATTGGTGTAGCTTCAACAAAAGCATTTACAACACAAATTACAGTGCTAACTTTAATTGCGTTAAAACTTGCAAAAGAAAAAGGAACACTCTCAAAACCTGAATTTCATACCTATTTACAGAAGATGCAACTAATACCTGAGAAGGTTCAAAAATTGCTTGAAATAGATGACAAAGTTAGAGAAATAGCTAAGGTTTATAAAAATGCAAAAAACTGTTTGTACCTTGGAAGAGGGTTCAACTTTCCAGTAGCGTTAGAAGGTGCCTTAAAATTAAAAGAGATTTCATATATCCACGCAGAGGGATATCCTGCTGCTGAAATGAAGCATGGCCCTATTGCTTTGATAGACGAGGACATGCCTCTATTTGTAATTGCTACGAATAAAGGACATTACGAGAAAGTAGTGAGTAACATTCAAGAAATAAAATCTAGAAGTGGTAAAATTATTGCCATTGTTACTGAAGGAGATGTTACGGTAAAAGAAATTGCAGATCACGTAATTGAAATACCGGAAACTGAGGAAGCACTTACACCACTGTTAACCACTATTCCTTTTCAGTTATTGTCGTACCATATTGCAGTGATGTTAGATAAGAATGTAGATCAACCTAGGAATCTAGCCAAATCTGTTACTGTTGAGTAGTTTGTGATGGGTTGATTTTTTTAGTTACAATTTCTAAATTTACAATATGGGTAAAGGGCTTTTAATTTTACTAGGAACTTTTATTGTTGTAGCCATCTTACATGTTGTGTCTATAAAAATGACCAGGATTTCTGAGGCTAAAAAATTATCATTTCGAAAAGTATTTTTTTATATCTATGGTGTTTTCTTACTACTTAGTGGAATTTTACAGTGTATAGAGAAAGATGAGATTCGTATTGTTTTCTTAATACAGTCTTTATGTGGTTTAGCACTCGTTATTTTAAACTTCCTAGGAAAGGTGCAACAAAAAACTAGCTAAATCTTATCATGAACCTGGCTGTGTTCGTTGTTATTCCATAGGGTTAAGATATCAGTGGCCACACTAGCACCACTTCCTGCTGCAATGGCAAATTGGCTTCTGCATCCAGATAAGGTTCCGCAAACATAGACCCTCTCAGTAACCAAATAATTTTTATTTCTTAATTGAATCCTATCCTTGGATACTTTTGCTCTTTGATGAGGTTCTAAATACGCTTCTAATCCTTTAATAAGAAATGGGTTGGTATAATTTAAGGCTAAAACAATGACTTGAGCCTTGTACTCTTTTTTATTGGTTTTCACGATGTGAAAATCGTCTTGAATAGCAATAGAAATTACTTTTTCACCCTCAATTTGAGTAATATTTGGGTAATTTGAAGTCAATTGTTTTTTTCCTGTGGCCAATACATTAGACCCAAGAGTTCCAGAGGGTAAGCCAAGAACATTGTTAAAAAGAGCATTCTGTAAATGAGAACTTCTTTGATGCATTATTACTCCCACCTTTTTATTGATAGCGTAGGGCTTTTTAAGACCTGATCCAAGAACTAAAGCACATTGCATACCCGCAACACCACCTCCAATAATTAAAGCATTAAAAATCATTAAAATAGTGCTTGAATGTTAGCAGTGAATAATTTTACAGCAATGGCTAATAAAATAACTCCAAATATTTTCCGAATAATTTTTATTCCGTTAGCACCAATAATGCGTTCTATTTTTGGAGAGGTTTTTAGAACAATATAAATCACCACAACATTGCATAAAACAGCAATAATAATATTTTCAATATAAAATTCCGCTCGTAAAGAAAGAAGTGTTGTTAAGCTTCCAGGCCCAGCAATTAATGGGAATGCAAGAGGAAACACAGTAGCGGTTATACTTTCTGAGTCTTCATCATCTTTATAAAGGGTAATTCCTAAAATCATTTCTAAGGCGATAAAAAAAAGAATGAAAGACCCTGCCACGGCAAATGAATACACATCTATTCCTATCAACTCTAATAGGCTTTGTCCTAAAAAAAGGAATACAATCATGATAACTCCTGCAATTAAAGAGGCCTTTTCTGATTGAATATGACCAACTTTTTTTCTTAAATCTATGATAATTGGAATGTTTCCAACAATATCTATGACCGCAAATAAGACCATAAATGCTGTAAATATTTCTTTAAAATTAAAATTCATGAAAATGTTATTTAAAGTTGCAAAAGTAGAAAACTAACCCAATCAAAATATCAAAAACAGAAAATATTTTATGCTATTTTTACCAAATGTTTCAATTAGGAAAAACCATAGTATCAGAAGACATTATAGAGAAAGATTTTGCATGTAATCTTTCTAAATGCAAAGGAGAGTGTTGTGTTTCTGGAGTAGCAGGAGCTCCTTTAGAAAAGGATGAAACAGGCATTTTAAAAGAAATATATCCAAAACTTAAATCTTTTTTAAGGCCAGAAGGGATAGAAGCTATAGAGCAACAAGGAACCTCTATAGTAAGTAGTTTAGGAGAATTAGAAACACCATTGGTTAACAATTCTGAATGTGCGTACCTTATTTTTAACGAAAATAAAATAGCTTTTTGTGGAATAGAGGAAGCATATAATAAAGGAATTGTAAATTGGAAAAAACCAATTTCTTGTCATTTATATCCGGTTAGAGTGAAAGAGTACAGTGAATTTTCTGCAGTAAATTATCATAAGTGGGATATTTGTGATGATGCATGCTCTTTGGGGAAAGAATTAAAAGTACCCGTATATAAGTTTGTAAAAGAAGCTTTAATTAGAAAATTTGGAAATAACTGGTATTCAGAATTAGAAACAGTAGCTAAAGGGTATAATGGGTAAGAGTCATTTTTATGTACCTTTGCGAGTATAAAAATTTAAATAAAAATCATGAAAAATGTATTCCCCTTTCTGTTTGCCTTAATTTTAATATCCTCTTGTGAAGAATCTGTTGAAATAACTGCTACCACCACTTTTGTTGACAACGTAGAAGTATCTATTCCGCAAAGTAATGGTACAGATGTTACTTATGATGAAACAGAGATTCAAAATCTAAATGAATTAGTTTCTAATTATGACGATATTACAGATATCAACATAGACAGTTTAAGCTACACCTTTACAAATTTAATAGGAAATTCAAATGCAGTTATCACATCTGCAACCGTAGAAATAAATGAAACCATAGTTGCTACAACTTCTAACCTAAACATAGGACAAGAAGTTACAAATGAAACTGTATTTGAAATAACAGATACTGCTTTATTAAATCAACTAGAAAATACATTTTTAACTAACAGTCCTGTATCTATTCGGTTTTATGGATCTGCAAGTACAGAAGATGGAAGTGTAGATTTTAGTATGCAAGTTTCTATTGGATTGACAGCAACTTTTTAAAGAAAGTAATTTCCTATTTAATTTTATAAATGGAATACATTTCTAATATTAATTAGAGATGCGAAGAATAGTGGGTTAAAAAACCTCAAATTCATCTGAAAAAGCATAAAAATTTCTTAAAAAAGTAGTTTTTATCAAGGAGTTTCATTTCATGTCACATCCTCTAATAAAATCATTTCAAAAATTCAAAAAAAAGTATTTATTATTTTTAATAACCTTGTTTTAAGAATGTCAATGACAACAAGGCTTTGTAAAAAACACACACTATTATAGTATTGGTTTTCAGCATTTTAACAAAAAATATAGAAATCAATTTTTTTTGTCATGATTTTCATTTTGTTAAAAACTTAGTGGGTTTTGTGAATAAGTAGAGCTTTGTATTCATCCCTTTTTTTTCAATCTTTGTTAACCCCGATACAAGTATAAATTCCAATAATTAAGAAAACCTTAACATAAAATGTCTACACAAGAACCAATTTTAGAACCAAACGATAACCGATTTGTGATTTTTCCTATTCAACATGATGATTTATGGGATTGGTATAAAAAACAACAAGCTTGTATCTGGACAGCAGAAGAAATAGATCTATCAGAAGATGTGATAGATTGGAAAAATAAACTATCAGAGGATGAACGTTATTTCATCAAACATATCTTAGCTTTTTTTGCAGCTTCTGACGGAATTGTGAATGAAAATTTAGCTGAAAATTTTGTAAATGAAGTTCAGTACTCAGAGGCAAAATTCTTTTATGGATTTCAAATTATGATGGAAAATGTTCACTCAGAAACCTATTCTCTTTTAATTGATACCTATGTTAAGGATGAACAAGAAAAAGATAAGTTATTTAATGCTATAGAAACTTTCCCAGCAATTAAAAAGAAAGCAGAATGGGCTTTAAAATGGATAGAATCAGATTCTTTCGCAGAAAGGTTAATTGCTTTTGCAGCTGTTGAAGGAATTTTCTTTTCTGGAGCTTTTTGTTCTATTTTCTGGTTAAAGAAAAGAGGATTATTACCAGGTCTTACATTTTCTAATGAATTAATTTCAAGAGATGAGGGAATGCATTGTGATTATGCGGTTCATTTACACAACCACCACATTGTTAGTAAAGTTCCAAAAGAACGTATTAGAGAAATTATTGTAGACGCTTTAAATATTGAGAGAGAGTTTATCACAGAGTCTTTACCAGTAAGTTTAATTGGAATGAACGCAAAGTTAATGACTCAATACCTTGAGTTTGTGACTGATAGATTACTAGGAGAGTTCCATTGTGAAAATGAGTACAACGCTACCAACCCCTTTGATTTTATGGAAATGATTTCTTTAGAAGGAAAAACTAATTTCTTCGAAAAAAGAGTATCAGAATACCAAAAAGCTGGAGTTAAATCTGGCGGGACAGGAAGTATCAGTTTTGATGCTGATTTCTAGGAGTCTATTCTAGAAAAATAGTACCAAAAAAATTATCTGGTACAAAACCAAATCAAAAAATAATACAATCGCTTTTGCGATTGCAACTAATTAAAAACAATAGCAGCATGTATGTAGTAAAAAGAGACGGCAAAAAAGAGCCAGTGATGTTCGACAAAATCACGGCCAGAGTTAGAAAAATGTGTTACGGTCTTAATAAGATTGTAGATCCAGTAAAGGTAGCCATGCGTGTTATAGAGGGTTTATATGATGGCGTTACCACTCCAGAATTAGACAGTTTAGCTGCCGAAATTGCTGCTACCATGACTACTGCACATCCAGATTATGCAAAACTAGCTGCAAGAATTGCTGTATCTAACTTACATAAAAACACCAAGAAATCTTTCTCTGAAACCATGGTGGATTTATACGAATATGTAAATCCAAGAACAGGTAAAAAAGCCCCGTTGCTATCTGATGAAGTTTTTAAAATAATAAATGACAATGCCGAGAAATTAGATTCTACAATTATTTACAGTAGAGATTTTAATTATGATTTCTTTGGTTTTAAAACACTTGAGCGTTCATATCTATTGAAATTAAATGGAACCATCGTAGAAAGACCCCAACACATGCTCATGCGTGTTTCTATAGGAATTCATTTAAATGATATTGATGAAGCTATTGCAACATATGAGCTAATGAGTAAGAAGTTTTTTACTCACGCTACCCCTACCTTATTCAATGCTGGTACGCCAAAACCACAAATGTCTTCTTGTTTCTTATTACAAATGCAAGACGATAGTATAGACGGAATTTATGACACCCTAAAACAAACGGCTAAAATATCTCAGTCTGCTGGTGGAATAGGGTTGTCTATTCATAACGTTCGTGCTACAGGGTCTTACATAAGAGGAACTAATGGTACTTCTAATGGAATTGTACCAATGTTAAAAGTTTTTAATGATACAGCCAGATATGTAGATCAGGGTGGTGGAAAAAGAAAAGGATCTTTTGCCATGTATATAGAACCTTGGCATGCAGATATTTTTGAATTCTTAGATTTGAAAAAGAATCACGGGAAAGAAGAAATGAGAGCACGGGATTTATTCTATGCGATGTGGATGCCAGATTTATTTATGAAGCGTGTACAAGAAGATGGAAATTGGACGTTGATGTGTCCAAATGAGTGCCCACACTTATTTGATACTTATGGTGATGAATTTGAAAAACTATATGAAGGTTATGAAAAAGTAGGAAAAGGGAGAAAAACAATCAAAGCAAGAGAACTTTGGGAGAAAATTTTAGAATCTCAAATTGAAACGGGTACTCCTTACATGCTTTATAAAGATGCAGTCAATAGAAAATCAAATCATAAGAATTTAGGGACTATTCGTTCTTCAAATCTGTGTACAGAAATAATGGAATATACAGCAAACGATGAGGTAGCTGTGTGTAATTTAGCTTCTATCGCTCTACCGATGTTTGTCAGTCAAAGCGAGGCAGGAGAAAAATATTTTAATCACAAAAAATTATATGATGTAACTAAGAAAGTAATTAGAAACTTAGATACAGTTATTGACAGAAATTACTATCCAGTAAAAGAAGCAGAAAACTCTAACTTTAGACACAGGCCAGTTGGGCTAGGTGTTCAGGGTCTTGCAGACGCTTTTATTATGCTGCGTCTGCCATTTACATCTGAAGCTGCAAAAAAATTAAATCAAGAGATTTTTGAGACCTTATATTTTGCCTCTGTTCAATCTTCTATGGAGATTGCCAAAGCCAAAGAACCGTATTCAACTTTTAAGGGGTCTCCAATGTCTGAGGGAGAATTCCAGTACAACATGTGGGGAATAAATGATGAAGATCTAAGTGGAAATTGGGACTGGAAAAAATTACGTAAAAATGTAATTAAACATGGAGTTAGAAACTCGTTGTTAGTAGCTCCAATGCCAACAGCATCTACTTCTCAGATTCTTGGGAATAATGAAGCTTTTGAACCTTATACTTCTAATATTTATACGAGACGTGTTCTTTCAGGTGAATTTATTGTAGTTAATAAGCATCTTTTAGAAGACTTGGTAGAGATGGAGTTATGGGATAATAATATGAAAGAAGAGATCATGAGAGCAAATGGATCTATTCAACATATAGACAAGATTCCTCAAGAACTAAAAGAATTATATAAGACTGTTTGGGAAATGAGCATGAAAGATATCATAGATATGGCTCGTCACAGAGGATATTTTATAGATCAGTCACAATCCTTAAACTTATTTATGCAAGATGCAGATTTTGCAAAATTAACATCAATGCATTTTTACGCATGGAAATCTGGATTGAAAACAGGAATGTATTATTTAAGAACAAAATCTGCGGTGAATGCAATTCAGTTTACCCTTTCTAAAGAAAAGAAAGAAACAACTCAAGAACAAGATGCACCGATGACACCAGAAGAATTCAAAGCAATGGTAGAATCTTCAAAAAATGGAGGGCCAGACGATGATTGCTTAATGTGTGGTTCTTAGAAACTAGTTAATATTACAGGTTAAAAAAAGAATCTCAATATAGTTGAGATTCTTTTTTTATATAAATCAAAATCACAAGAATTATGATGAATTGGGAACAATTGCTTTCTTTAAAACGTTTTGGAGATATTCAAAAGCGTCCAAGAGCCAAACAAGATGAAACACGTTTGGGTTTTGAAGTAGATTTTGATAGAATTATATTCTCAGAGGCTTTTAGAAGTTTACAAGATAAAACTCAGGTAATTCCACTTTCAGAAACAGATTTTGTTCACACTAGACTTACGCACAGTCTAGAAGTATCTGTAGTTGGAAGAACCTTAGGAAGAAGGGTTGGAAAAGTCTTATTAGAAAGACATCCAAGTTTAGTAAAACTAGGGTACACTTTCAATGATTTTGGAGCTATTGTTGCTGCAGCCTCTGTGATGCACGATATTGGAAACCCTCCATTTGGGCATTCAGGAGAAAAGGCAATAGGAGAATATTTTAAGACGGGTAAAGGAGTCCAATATAAAAATGAGTTAACGCCAAAGGAATACCAAGATTTAGTAGATTTTGAAGGGAATGCAAATGGGCTTAAAATTTTAACTGAAAACAGAGAAGGCATCTACGGAGGGTTGCGTCTCTCTTATGCTACACTTGGAGCATTTATTAAATACCCCAAAGAATCGTTACCTAAAAAACCTACAAGTCATATAGCAGATAAAAAGTATGGATGTTTTCAGTCAGAAAAAGAGTCTTTTTTAGATATAGTTGAAGATTTAGGGTTAGTTAAAAAATCTAAAACAGAAGATATTAGTTATCATAGACACCCATTAACTTTTTTAGTAGAAGCTGCAGATGATATCTGCTATACTATTATAGATTTTGAGGATGGAATTAATTTGGGCTTAATAGAAGAAGAATTTGCATTAGAGTATTTAATCAAATTAGTAAAAAACACCATCGACATAAAAAAATATCATTCATTAAAATTCAAAAAAGATAGAGTCAGCTATTTAAGAGCATTAGCTATTAATACCCTAATTAATGAAGCCGTATCCATTTTCTTAGCGAATGAATCTGCTATTTTAAAAGGATCTTTTTCTTCATCATTATTAGATAAATGTGCCTATGAAGCACAAATTAACGACATTATAAATATTAGTGTTTCAAAAATATATAAGAGTCAAGAAGTAGTAGAAAAAGAATTGGCTGGGTATAAAATTATAGCTGATCTATTAGACATTTTTGTAACTGCCATAAATAATCATCAAAAAGGAACTTTGTCTAACTATGACTCTTTACTACTTAATTTGCTTCCAAAAGAATTTATGACTAGTTCTGAATCTAAGTACCAAAGAATCATGTCTATTTGCACGTATGTTTCAAGAATGTCAGATAGTTACGCTATTAGAATTCATAAAAAGATACAAGGAAGTATTATGTAATAAAGTATTAAATCTAAGAGAATCAAAATATCTCTTAAGATAAATTTTGTATAGCTTGCTTAATAGATGCTGAGTCTATTCCATTTATTTTTTGTAATTCATCTATTGTTCCATGCTCAATAAAATTGTCATTTATTCCTAAAATAGTTATGGAGTTTTTATAGTTATGATTGGCCATAAACTCTAGAATAGCTGTGCCAACTCCACCTTTTTTCACACCGTCTTCAATAGTAATAATATGATTAAAATTAGCACATATTTTATGAAGTAATTTTTCATCTAGAGGTTTTGCAAATCGAAGGTCATAATGAGCAACAGTGGGAAAATCCTCTAACGCTTTGGTACTATTTTTTGCAGTAGTTCCAATAGAAAGTACGGCAATATTTTTTCCTTCTTGTAAACAAACTCCTGTACCTATTTCAATAGCTTCAAAAGGTCCTTCCCAATCTATCATCATGCCTCTTCCTCTTGGATAACGAATAACTATTGGATAAGGAAGTCCTAATTGAGCAGTATATAAAATATTTCTAAGCTCTACTTCATTTCTTGGAGCAAAAACAACCATATTAGGAATTGCTCTCATGTAGGCTAAATCAAAAACTCCATGATGAGTTGCTCCATCTTCACCAACCAATCCAGCTCTATCTAAACAAAAAATAACTGGTAAATTTTGCAAAGCGACATCGTGTATTATTTGATCATACCCTCGCTGAATAAATGTAGAGTAAATGGCACAAAAAGGCATCATTCCTTGGGTAGCCATACCAGCTGCAAGTGTAACTGCATGTTGTTCGGCAATGCCAACATCAAAAGTGCGCTTAGGAAACTTTTCTAACATTAATTTTAAAGAACTTCCAGTAAGCATGGCAGGAGTGATTCCAATAATTTTTTCATTTTGTGCTGCCAATTCAACAATGGTTGTTCCAAAAACGTCTTGATATTTTGGAGGAGTAACTTCGGTACTTTTAGGAACTAATTCTCCTGTTTTAGCATCAAATTTTCCTGGAGCATGATATTTTACTTGATCTTTTTCCGCTAGATCTAATCCTTTCCCTTTGATGGTATTGATATGCAAGAATTTGGGACCTTTTTTGTTTTTTAAACGGCTTAATTCTTTAAGTAATCCATCTAAATCATGACCATCAATAGGTCCAGAATAATCAAAGTTGAGTGCTCGGATAATATTGTTTTTTGCTAATGATTTGTCTGTTTTTACCTTTGTTAGATACTCTTTTAGGGCACCTACTGAAGGATCGATGCCAATGGCATTATCATTTAAAATAATTAGCAGATTAGCATCGCTTACACCAGCATGGTTTAGAGCTTCAAAAGCCATTCCACTAGCAATAGAAGCATCACCAATGACAGCAATATGATGTTTTTCTGAGTTTCCTTTTAAAGAAGAAGCTATCGCCATTCCTAGAGCAGCAGAGATAGAGGTAGAAGAATGTCCAACACCAAAAGCATCATATATACTTTCAGTGATGTTAGGGAATCCTGAAATTCCATTAAGCTGTCTGTTTGTGTCAAAAATAGCTTTTCTACCTGTTAGAATTTTGTGCCCGTATGCTTGGTGACCTACATCCCAAATTAATAAATCATTGGGTGTGTCAAACAAATAATGCAGCGCAATGGTTAATTCTACTACACCAAGACTTGCTCCTAAATGACCTTGTTTAGCAGCAACAATATCTATGATAAATTCACGCAATTCTTTTGCCAATTTTGGCAATTGATCTGGAGTTAATTTTCTCAGATCTGAGGGGAATTGTATAGCGTCAAGTAAAGCATTCATCATCCTACAAAAATACAATTTTACAACTCAAAAGATATTTGTAATATTGAATAAATATTTTATGTAATGATAAAGCCTTTTGATGATACTTATTTTATGAAAAAAGCATTACAGGAAGCAGAGTTAGCTTTTAATAAAAAAGAGGTGCCTGTTGGGGCTGTGATTGTCATGAATGATAAAATTATTGCTAGAGCACATAATCTTACTGAAACACTAAATGATGTAACGGCTCACGCAGAAATGCAGGCATTTACTGCAGCAGCAGATTTTCTAGGGGGGAAATACTTGAAAAACTGTATACTTTATGTAACCTTAGAGCCCTGTCAAATGTGTGCCGGAGCAAGTTATTGGACCCAAATTGGAAAGATTGTATATGGGGCCTCTGAACCTCAAAGAGGCTTTGTTAATTTACAAACAACGCTTCACCCAAAAACAAAGGTAGTTAGTGGTATTTTAGAAGATGAATGCAGTCATTTGATGAAGCGATTTTTTATTGAACAACGCAATTTGAACTAATAATTTAAACTTATACTTTTTTAATAACACTGGTTACAATCCCCCAAATTACAAAATCATTTTCTTCAGTAATTTTAATTCTAGGATATTCTGGATTTTCTGGTTGAAGCCACACATGGCCATCACTTACTTTTAAACGTTTTACAGTAAACTCGCCATCTAAAAAACAAACAGCGATCCTATTGTTTTCAGGCTCAAGACTTCTGTCAATAACTAATAAATCTTTATCATCTAAACCAGCACCAATCATAGATTGTCCGTTTACTTTTGCAAAAAATGTTGCTTCTTTGTTGGTAATTAATTCTTCATCTAGAGAAATCCTAGTTTCTGTAAAATCATCTGCAGGTGAAGGGAAACCAGCTGAAATTCCTATATCAATAAAAATTGCACCAGTACTCTTTGATGTTTTTGGAGTGAAGAATTGAAGTGATTTTGTCATTTATTTTACGGTAATAATATCGTTTATTTTTGTGGTATACTTTGGAGACAAATGTTCTTGTTTCATCTTCCAAGTTCGTTGTAAGTCTTGATTTGCTAATTTTATGGTGTTTGTTTTAAACTTTTTATTTAAATAATCTACAGCAGACATTAATGGTTTGTGTTTTGGGTTTTCATGAAGAAATAAATTTAACTGGTGGTTGTTAGTAGCAACAAGACCCGTAACAATAACTCCTGCTTTTTTATAATTGATTCCTTTTTTAAAAATTGTTTTTATTGCCTCTACAGCAGCTTTTGTAATGTTAAGAGTAGAATCTGTTGGGTATGAGAAAACAATGGTTTTTGACGCACTATATTGTTCTGTATTTTTTTTGTGACGATCACTTCTAAGCATCACTATGATCATATGACAACTAGATTTTTGTGCTCTTAATTTGGATGCGCATTGTGCTGCAAAAGTGGAAATTCTTTCTGTAATATTTTCAATATCTGAATAACTCTGTTCAAAACTTCTAGTAGTAGCAATAGATCGTTTTATTTCTTTTATTTCGAATTCAATTGTTGGAATCCCTTCTAAATCCTTTTTTAACCGCCACTCTGTAATAGAGAAATTACGACGAATCCAATCATCCGATAATTGGGTAAAATCAAATGCTGTTTTACACCCCTTTAACATCAGCCGTTTTTCTAGACGACGACCAATTCCCCAAACATTTTTAATGGCAGTCCATTTGAGTCCTTTTATTCGTTTTTCGTCTGTATCAATTACATAAACGCCACCTGTTTCTTTTGGGAATTTTCTAGCAATCTTATTCGCTACCTTACAGAGTGCTTTTGTGGGAGCAATTCCTACACAAGTTGGTATCCCAGTCCATTTTAAAATTCGCTTTCGAATGCTCTTTCCGTATGCATTAAAATTATGTTGATCAAACCCTGTAAGATCAATAAACGCTTCATCAATACTGTAGACTTCAACATGAGGTGAAAATTGCTCTAGAATTTTCATAACTCTAGCACTCATATCACCATATAGAGGATAGTTAGAAGATAAAACATTGATTTTGTGATGTTTGCAGAAATCTTTCCATTTAAAAATAGGAGCACCCATCGGGAGATTTAATTTTTTAACCTCATCACTTCTAGCAATTATACAACCGTCATTATTACTTAATACAGCAACAGGTTTATTTTGTAAGCTAGGGTTAAAAACCCGCTCACAAGAAGCATAAAAGTTATTACAATCTACTAAAGCATACATAATCGTAAAGATACAAACAAGAATGCACCAAAGAATAGCATTGAGTTACTTATATTTGAAAAAAAAGATAAGAATTATGAACATTATTGATATTGTAATCGTAGTTATTTTAATTTTTGCTTTTGTAAAAGGTTTTATGAAAGGATTTTTTGTAGAAATAGCTTCTTTAATTGCTTTAATTGGAGGTATTTATGGAGCAATTTACTTTTCTTATTTTGCTGCAAATATTTTAAAAGAGTATGTAGAGTGGAGTAAGAATTATATTACATTAACAGCATTTGCTGTTACGTTTATAGTCATTGTAGTTGCCGTTTCATCCTTAGGAAAGGTCTTTACAAAAATGGCAAATTTTGTAGCGCTAGGAATGATTAATAAACTACTAGGAGGTGTTTTTGCTCTTTTAAAAAGTGTACTAATTATAAGTGTATTATTTGTATTTTTTACTCGTTTAAATAGTGTAATTCGTTTTGTAGAAAAAGAGACATTAGAGACCTCTGTCTTATACACACCTGTAAAGAAAATCGTTCCTACACTATTTCCAAATATTATTGAAGAGATTGAGGAAAAGAAAAATGAACTTCAATAAGGGTATTTATTATTATAAAAAATAAACGCTACAACGTATTAAATTAATAGGTTATAGCGCTTACAAGTCATCTTCTAAATTGAGATAAGTTAACGAAGACAGTTTCAATAATTTCTTAGGTGTCTTTATGATTTTTCACCCATTGTAAACAGGTTTTGAAATCTGTAAAAATAAATTCCTCTGGAATTAAATCTGGAATAATATCAATGCGCTCCATCATATATTTAGGCTGTGTTTGCATATCTACAACCAATACACTTTTACCATCTTTCTTAAGCTCTATAATACTATCTTCTAAAGCATACAACCCAGATTGATCTATATACTCCATTCTATCCATTCGAATAATAATGGTAGATGCAGTTGCTGGTATTTGCTTTATAAGTTGCTGAAAGTCACTTGTAGAGCCAAAAAACAAAGGTCCTTTAATGTGCTTAATGAAAATTTCCTCACGTAATTTTTTTGTGATTCCAATTTCATCAGCCCAAGATTCTTCTTTTAAAGAAGTTACGTTAGATTGCTGCGCTGTTAAATCTCCAATTTTCTTCATAAACATTAAAGAAGCAATTACCAATCCAATTCCAACTGCATATACTAAATTCCAGAATGTAGAAAGTAACAATACAATAATCATAATAATTACTTCAGAACTCAATTTAATACCAGCTATTTTAATATCTCGAGGTAAAGAAGGAATCGCTTTTAATCCTTTATAATCCATTACTCCAATTCCAACAGTGACTAGGATTCCAGCTAATACAGCTGCAGGGATTTTAGAAGCAACAGGACCTAATCCTAATAAAATTACTAATAACATCAGTCCAGCAACCATTCCTGATAGTTTTGTTTTCCCACCTGAATTAATATTTACAACTGTTCTAATGGTAGCACCTGCACCAGGAATTCCACCAAAAATAGAAGCAATACTATTTCCTATTCCTTGACCTATAAGTTCCTTGTTTGGTTTGTGTTTGGTCTTAGTCATATTATCTGCAACAACAGAGGTTAGAAGAGAGTCAATAGCGCCTAGCAAAGCTAATGTTAGGGCTGTAAAAATATAAGGAGTGATACTCGCTAAACTAAAGTTGGTAAAAATTTCCATATTTGGAATTGGAAACCCACTTGGAATTTCTTCTATGGGTTTATAGTCAAGACTAAATCCAACAGAAATACCCGTCATAACCACTAAGGCAACCAAGGTACTAGGTACAACAGTTGTTATTCGTTTAAATCCATAGATGATGATAATTGTCCCTAAAGCTAGGATTAGTTCTAGCCAATTTAGATGACTTAAAGCTCTTGGCAGTACTTTTAAGGTTCCTAAAACACCCGAAGCTTCTCTTCCGGCTAATGTTTTACTTTCTTTTATGATATCTGCACGCACAATGCTTTCACCTTCCGCTACTGTATTTTTATAATCTTGCAACGTAAGGATTTTATCAGTTTTTTTGTTTTTACTATCCTTTAGATATCTACTTAAAACAACTTCTTCAACCTGTGATTCAAATTGCTTCACAAACTCAGCGTCTTCTTTTGCATTATATCCGATGGAGGGTAAGATTTGAGTAACTAATATGATTACTCCAATAGCAGTCATAAAACCAGAAACCACAGGATACGGAATATATCGAATATACTTACCTAAGCCTGCCAGACCTAAACCAATTTGCAAAAGACCAGCCAATAAGAAAACAGTTAAAATAATTGGTAATGCTTTACTTACATCTCCATTATTAGAAGCTATAATTCCAGCGATAACAACCATACTTACGGCTGTCATTGGCGCTGTTGGACCAGAAATTTGTGTTGGAGTTCCACCAAAAAGTGCAGCAAAAAAACTAATGAAAATAGCACCATATAGACCTGCGTCAGGTCCTAATCCTGAAGAAACACCAAAAGCAAGAGCCAATGGTAGTGCAACAATACCAGCGGTAATTCCGCCAAATAGGTCGCCACGAACATTTGAAAATAGATTTTTCATACTTTATTATTAAAAATTTATAAATGTGATAAGATTAATTTGATCTCTGCTAGAGGTTTCAAAAATTTGATTCATATACCCAACTTCTACTTTTATTCCTGAAGAAACCTTATATCCTAAGCCTCCATAAACTCTATTTCTATCAAAAACGTTAGACGCTCCATTTAAGAAAATCTCATTGTAAGTAGATAGATAATATTTAGAGTCTTTGAAAGGAATATTTAGTCCTAAGAAATAACGAAAACGGGTTTTAAAATCACTTGCTACAAAACGCTGCTCAAAACGATAACGATGTTGTAAACTAAGTTTTCCAATATTGTGTTTTGAAATAAATTGCTGAAAAATTCTATGCTCTTCCACAGTAACTTTATCATCTTCGTTTCCGGTATAGTTTTCTGAGTTTATGTAGCCGTAACCAAGAAGTAAATTACTTTTTTCACCTATTTTATAACCGAGCCCAGTTCTAAGTAATAACTGTTCTAAGTTTCCAATAGTATTGTAATTTCTATACTGAATTTCATGATGAAGGTTCCATTTAGAGTTTAGCTGCTTACTTCCGATATAAACTAGCCAATTACCTGGACCATTTTCTTGACCAAATCCTAAAAAAGGAGTAGCTAAGAATACTAGGATGATAATGAGTTTTTTCATGGAGTTTTTAATCATAAAATGTTACAGATCCATCCTTAATATCATACATTGCACCAACAATTTTAATTTCTCCTTGATTTTCCATTTCTTCTAAAACAGGGCTTTGCGCTCTAATATTAGCAATGGTCATATAGACATTTTTCTCTGCTACATTATTTACGAATTCAATATTGCCAGAGTTTCTTTCGCTTGTATCTGCAGGTTCTTCAACTGCTTCAACTGCGGGTTTTAATTTACTAAGTAATGTTGTGAGATTTCCTAGTTTTGCATCATCGCAAGCTCCCTTTACGGCACCACAAGCTGTGTGTCCTAAAACAACAATTACTTTAGTTCCTGCGAGCTTACAAGTAAATTCCATACTTCCTAGAATATCTTCATTTACAAAGTTTCCAGCAATCCTAATGCTAAAGATGTCTCCAATTCCTTGGTCGAATACTAATTCTGCAGAAACTCTAGAGTCTACACAATGTAATATTGTAGCAAAGGGGTATTGACCTGTACTTGTATCTAATACCTGTGCTAATAAGTTTCTGTCTACCTCTTCATTGGATTGAAATCTTTGATTTCCTTCTTTTAATAAGTGAATAGCTCTATTTGGTGAAATGGCTGCCTGAGTTTCTTTTGTATGGGCTTTCATTTTAATATGTTTTATGGTTAATATTATAACAGAAATGTTACGGGTATTTGTTTTTAAAACTAAATATACCGTGGAATAGGGTTTTAAGAAGATAGACTTCTTATGCGAAAAGTTCTTCTGGAGGCGGGCTGTTTAATTTGGTCAAATTAAAAGTGTAGTTCTTTGAACAATAGCGAATTCTTTTTTTATGCTCAAGGCTTAAAAACACAACCTCCTTATCAGTTGAGTAATATATTTTTACCTCCAAATCTTTGATAGATTCTTTACCTTTATTTTCTTCTTCTTCACCAAAGTCAACTATTTCAGTAATCTCTATAGTGCTTTCCGATAAATTGATAAAAGTAGGCGCTACGATTGAGGCCGTGATAATCAATGTAAATAAGAAAGTTATAATAGTTTTACTCATAATTTTGCAAAAAGCTAAGGTACAAAGTTGGGTATAGTTATTTTAATTTTTTTTAAAAATACTAAGGATTTTAATCTTATCAGCAATAATCCAACCAGTTTTTCCATCTGAAATTCTAATTTTTTTCCAATTATCTACGGTATCTAGAACAAGAACCTTTGTTCCTTCGTGAAGTGTAAATATTTTTTCGCTATTGTCTGTTGGAGCATTATTGATATCAATTTCTTTGCTAAAAATAATTGCTTCTACAGTTGAATTTGTGTAAGCATACTCTTTAACAGTAAAAAATGAAGTAATAAATAATAACAGAAAACTAAGGATACTAGTCACAAAAAACAAACGTTTTATTGAAGGGGTAAATGAAAAATAGAATAGAAGAAAAAGTAATGTGCCAAGAATAGAAAACACAACATTAACGATAGCCCATTCATTGTAGGATAACTTTTTCACTATAGCGTCATCTAGTTTTTGAAATATTGTTTTTGGAATTTCATCAATAGCATCTATTGTGAGTCTTTTGGCAAACACTAAATTACTTTGAGCTTCCTCGTTTAAAGGGTTTAAAAGAAGCGCCATTTCATAATTATAAATAGCTGGGGCAACTTGGTTTAGTTTGTAATGACTATTTCCTAGGTTATAATATAATTCTGAGGAAATAAGACCAAGCGCCTCTATTTTCTCATAGCTAGAAATTGCTTCAGAATAGTGTTCTAATTTGTATTCTTCATTTCCTTTAATGAATAAT
>CAXHZP010000016.1:0-46783 GCA_964021805.1 uncultured Flavobacterium sp. | reverse complement strand
AAGTAATTCTTCAACAAAATCCCTTTTGTTAGATAATCTTGGTACTTTGTGTTGCCCACCTAACTTCCCTTTTTTCTTTAACCATGAATAAAATAACCCTTTTCTAACACTATGAACTTTTGGCATTACTAGGGTCATATTGTTATATCGCTTGGCTTCATAATCTGAATTAATAGATTTTAAAGCGTTGTCTAGTAACTCTGTAAAGTATTCTAAATTATCTGGAGCATTCGCAAATTCAATAACCCATTCATGACTTCCTTTTATTTTTCTATCCATAAAAATTGGCCCCACTGTATAATCTGTTATTGTTGTCTTAGTTTTTGAACAAGCCAATTTTAGTGCCTCCTCTGCATTTTCGATAATTAATTCTTCACCAAAAACATTGATATGATGCTTTGTTCTCCCTGTAATTCTTATTCTGTATGGATTTAGTGAAGTAAACTTAATGGTATCTCCTATTAGATATCTCCATAAACCACCATTGGTAGTAATTACTACAGCATAATTTTCATGAAGTCTTACTTTAGAAAGTGGAATAGCTGTAGAATTTTCTCCATCATAATTATTCATGGGTATAAATTCATAAAAAATACCATAATCTAGCATCAATAATAAATCTAAACAACCGTTGATATCCTGTAATGCAAAGAATCCCTCTGATGCATTGTACGTTTCGTAATATTTGAAATCCTTTTTGGGGATTAACTTTTTATACTGCTCTCTATAGGGATTAAAATTTACCCCTCCATGAAAATACACCTCTAAATTTGGCCACACTTCTAAAATATGATCTTTACCAGTTTTTTCTAATACTTTGTTCAAAAGAACTAACATCCATGAGGGAACCCCAACTAGACTTGTAATGTCTTCATTTATTGTCTCACTAATTATTGCTTCCATTTTTGTTTCCCACTCACTCATTAGGGCTACCTCTTGGCTGGGAGCTGAGCTAAAGTCTGCCCAAAATGGCATATTTTCAATGATAATAGCTGATAAATCTCCAAAGTATGAATTGTTGTCCTCATAAACAGCAGCACTTCCACCAAGACGTAATCCTTTGCCATTAAAAAGCCTAGTTTCTTCATTGTTGTTGATGTATAAACAAAGCATATCTTTTCCAGCTTTTAAATGACAATCTTCAATTGCCTCATCACTTACTGGTATAAATTTACTTTTAGCATTAGTAGTTCCACTAGACTTTGCAAACCATTTAATTTTTGTTGGCCAAAATAAGTTTTGTTCTCCTTTTCTACAGCGATTAATTAAAGGCTCTATACTTTCGTATTGTTGAATAGGAACTCTAAGAGCAAAATCCTCATAGGACTTGATCGATGAAAAATCATATTTCTTCCCAAATTCTGTATTTTTAGCTACTTGAACCAAACCCAAAAAAAGTTCGTTTTGAACATCTACAGGATACTTTATGAATAATTCCATCTGGTGCTTTCTTTTTTTGAGAAACCAAGAAATAATGGAGTTAACAAATGGAATTGCCATAGCGGTTTTAAGTTTAATAAATTGATTTTTCCGTAAGTTTGTGTGCTACTTACAATACAAAGTTAAAAATAGAAAAATATTTTAGATGCAATACCAAGGAGTTTTAAAAAAAATGATGACAGAAAATAGTCATATAGTTCAATACTATTTAGATTTAGAATCTGATTTTATTAACATGAATCAATTGTTAAACAGAAACTTAGAAATTACTTTTGTGAAGTATAGATGTATGAATTGTCATATTGAAAAAGAAATTTATCGTCAAGGATTTTGTAAAAATTGTTTTTTTGATATACCAAGTGCAGGAGATTGGATCATGAGACCAGAATTAAGTAAAGCTCATTTAGGAGAAGAAGATAGAGATTTAGACTACGAAAAATCTGTTCAACTACAACCTCATATTGTATATTTAGCCAATTCAAGTAATGTAAAAGTTGGAGTTACAAGGAAACAACAAGTACCAACAAGATGGATAGATCAAGGGGCGCATGAAGCTATAGAAATTGTAGAAGTTCCAAACAGATACTTAGCAGGAATTACTGAAGTAGCACTTAAAGCTCATGTAGCAGATAAAACTAATTGGAGAAAAATGTTGAAAAATGATATCGAAGAGGTAGATTTAAAATCATGGCAGTATAAATTAAAATCATTCATTCCAGAGGAGGCACAAGAATATTTTATAGAAAATAATTCTGAAACACAAATCAATTTCCCTGTTCATCAATATCCTGAAACTCCAAAAAGTTTAAATATTGCAAAAGAACAAAGTTACACAGGAAAATTAGTAGGTATCAAAGGACAGTATTTGATTTTTGAAGATCAGAAAGTATTTAATATTAGATCTAATGAAGGAATAGTAGTAAGATTAACTATAAATTAATTATAGATCACAAAAACACTCTAAATCAATATGAAAAACTCTAACTTTCTTAAAGTAGCTTTAGCACAAATTTCTCCTATTTGGTTAAATAAAAAACAAACTATTCAAAAAATAGAAAATACAATTATAGATGCCTCTAAAGAAAAGGCAGAGTTAATTGTCTATGGAGAGGCGTTACTCCCAGGTTACCCATTTTGGATTGGTTTAACAAATGGTGCAGAATGGAATTCATCTGTTCAAAAAGAAATTCATGCACATTATGTGCAAAATTCAATTACCATAGAAAAAGGGGAGTTAGATACTATTTGTAACCTAGCAAAAGAACATCATATTTCAGTTTATCTTGGAATTATAGAGCGTGCTCAAAATAGAGGAGGACATAGTATTTATGCTTCTTTAGTTTATATAAATCAATTAGGAATTATAAAATCTGTACATAGAAAATTACAGCCAACCTATGATGAGCGATTAACTTGGGCTCCAGGAGATGGACATGGGTTGAAAGTTCATCCATTAAAAAACTTTACAGTTGGTGGCCTAAATTGCTGGGAAAACTGGATGCCATTACCAAGAGCAGCCCTATACGGTCAAGGAGAAAATTTACATATAGCTGTATGGCCAGGAAGTGATCATAATACTAAAGATATTACTCGTTTTATAGCCAGAGAATCTCGTTCTTTTGTAATCTCTGTCTCAAGTTTAATGCATAAATCAGATTTTCCAACAGATACACCACATTTTGATAAAATCATAAAAAATGCTCCAGAAACTCTTGTAAATGGTGGGTCTTGTATCGCAGGACCAGATGGTGAATGGATTTTGGAACCGGTAATTAACAAAGAAGGATTATTTTATGAAACATTAGATTTTTCTAGAGTATTGCAAGAACGTCAGAATTTTGATGTTGCTGGGCATTACTCAAGGCCAGATGTCACTAAACTACATGTAAATAGAGACCGTCAGAGTACTGTTGTTTTTGAGAATTAACTTCCTCTTGAATCTATTACCTGTTGTATAATTTTTTCAACACCAAAACTACTATGACTATCTGTCATAAAACGAGCTGTTTTTTTAACATCTTCATGGGCATTTTCCATTGCATAGCTATGGTGAGCACATTCAAGCATTTCGAGATCATTTAAATAATCTCCAAATACCATAGTTTCTTGCGGAGTAATTTTCATTTCGTTTTGAAGATATTTAACGGCAGTCCCCTTATTTGAGTTTTGGTTAGAAATATCTAACCAATTTTTACCTGATATTTTTAATAAAAAATTATCTTCAAACTGCTTAACAGACGGATAAACAAATTCCTCTGAAGATTTTGGGTGATACAAAGCAATTTTGATAATGGGATTGTTGTGTGGTATTGTAGTTAGATCTTCTACTTTTTCATGTTTGCTGTAATATTCTTGAAACATATTAATAAAATTTTGATCTGTAGATTCAATAAAAGCTGAGTTTTCACCACATAAAATAATAGAGGTGTTATTTATATTTCTTAGTGCAGGAATTAATTTAATTACGTTATTAGTGTCAAATGTTTGTAAAAGAAGTGTTTTTTGTTGTCTTTTAATAACCCCTCCATTTTCTCCAACAATAGTAATTTTATTCATTATTGGAAGAAGTTTTTGTGCGATACTGTTATATTGTCTTCCACTAGCGGCTACAAAATGAATTCCTAGCTCTTGAAGTTTATGAAACTGTTTAAAAAATAATTGACTAACCTCCTCTTTTGAATTAAGTAATGTTCCATCCATATCAGAAACAATTAGTTTCACATTTGATAAATCCATATTAAATATTTTAAATTAAAAGTAAGAGAATCATTTTTATAAAAATCAATCATATGTTATTCTCTTGATAAAGAATCTTTTTTTAGTTGAATAATTTCCCAAAATAGGAAACCATACACCATAAGGTATTCTAAAGTTATTAGCCACAAGTTTTCTTGCCAAGGATTATTTGCATAGGCTTGATAACTAAGAATTATAACAATACTCCATACTATTGGATACTTGTATTTTGTAAAAACCGATAACAATACTAAGCTTGCTATATACCATGGATGAACGGTTGTAGCCATAAAATAATAAAAAGTTAGCCCTAACAACATTGCAGTAAACAATTGTTGAGGGGAGTTATTTTTTCTAAAGAATGTAATAACAACTATAAATACAACGGTGATAATTGGTAATATTTTACCGATGATAGCTATTTCATTCCATCCTCTAAACAAGTATCCAATTTCTCTTGCGATATAGTAAATACTCGCATTAAATTCAAAATTTTGAAACCATAATCCAACAGAACTTAGATAATTGTCAAGTAAATTTGATGAAAGGAAAGGAAGAAATAACAGCATATTTATTCCAATGATAATGGCTCCAAAAGAGAAAAAATTTAAAATTCCTTTTCTTTTTTCATCTTTGGTAAACCACTGATAAAAAAGAGGTATAAATAATAATGGAATTAATTTTACAGATACAGAAAGACCAAAAATAAATGCAGACCAAATCCATTTCTTTTGAAGTAATAAATACAAACTCCAAACCAAGAAAAATAGCATCACAGCTTCAAAGTGAAGATTACCTGTTAATTCAATGATAATAAAAGGATTTAAAGCATATAAAAAGATATGATGTAAAGGGATATTTAGTCTTTCCAATATCTTTTTCCCAATATAAATAATGCCAATATCAGCAAGTATAATTTGTAATCGCATCACTACAACAGACCATAGGATACTTGTTTTTGCAAAAATTGCTGTAATCACAAAGCTTAGTTGATTTATAGGAGGATAATTTGTGTAATGACTCCCATTTAAACTTCCCATGCCATCATATAAATCAATAGCTTGATTTATTGGGTAATTTTCTTTTTCAATAAATGTTTCTGGTAAAGATTCATAAGGGTTGATTGCCTCAAGAATCATTCTTCCATCCCATATAAATCGATAAAAGTCTTGTGATAAGTTGGGAATAGCAAATAAAAATATCAACCTAAACAAAATAGAAAGAGCTAATAATAGTTTTAAATTATTTTTTTCAGTAGTAATTAGATACCAAAACACAATACATAAAATTAAGTAAAGGGCAGTCAGTTGAAAATAATTTGTTCTATCTAAGAAATAGCCTGTTATGAAGTAACAGATAATACCGATACTTATAGCGATAATAGCTCTATTTTTTTTTGATAAAAACATAGGCTAAGTTTTAGTAAAAATAGACTTGTAAAAAACATATCCAAAACCAAAAAATAACATCAAATGAAATGGAAATAAACCAAAATCACCCTCTAAGTTTCCAACTACAAATGCACTGTACATTCCAAAGGCAAAATACAGAGTTAAAATTCCTTCAATAATTACATTTAAAGAAACTTTTTTTCGAATGTATTTGTTCTTTCTCCAGGAATCTTTTGTGTTATTTATATTAAATTTTGGAGTTCTTATAAATTCACTTTTTTTACCTAAATGCCCTTCCAGAACAGCTATTGTATTATGCAAAGAGAATCCCATTGCTAAAGAAAAAAAAGTAAAAAATGTACCTGTATATTTTATGAAGTTTTTAATCCCTCCACCGTAACTCTTTTTATACATATACCAATAACAGATAAAAAAGATAATAGAGCTTACAACAAAGAAACTCATCATGTAGAAGTATGATCTTAAATGTGGATATTCATTTTTAATATACAACATAGGAATACTTAATACAGCCACTAATAAAATCATAAAAAACATAGAGCTATTTAGAAGATGTAATACACTATGAATTTTTGTTTTTATGGAAATATCATTGTTTAATAAAACACGTTTTACCATTTTTTGAAAATTTTCCGCACCACCTTTATTCCATCTAAATTGTTGAGATCTAGCAGCACTAATAATAATTGGTAATTCTGCAGGAGTTTTTACCTCCTCTAAAAACTTAAACTTCCATCTTTTTAATTGAGCTCTATAGCTAAGATCTAAATCTTCAGTTAAAGTATCTCCCTCCCAATTTCCTGCATCTATGATGCATTTTTTTCTCCAAACACCTGCTGTTCCATTAAAATTTATAAAATGCCCTTTGGTGTTTCTTCCAACCTGTTCTAATGTGAAATGAGCATCTAAAGCAAAAGCTTGTATCTTAGTTAAGGTAGAATAATCTCTGTTGAGATGCCCCCAACGAGTCTGAACAACTCCAATTTTGTGATCCTTAAAATAGGGTATGGTTTTTAATAACCAATCCTTTTGAGGTAAAAAATCAGCATCAAAAATGGCAATAAATTCCCCTTTCGCAATTTTTAAACCTTCTTTTAATGCTCCTGCTTTGAACCCTTTTCTATTAGCCCTTTGAATATGTTTAATATCTATTCCGGTCTTTTGAAGTTCGTTAATTTGTTGTTTGGTAGTTACAACAGATTCGTCAGTAGAGTCATCTAATACCTGTATTTCTATTTTTTCATTAGGATACTCTAACTTTACGATATTATCAAGCAATCGTTTCATCACATATAACTCATTGTAAACAGGAAGTTGTATAGTAACCCGGGGGATTTCATTTGAATTTACAAAATCAAATTTGGGAGAATCATCTACTTTTTTTTGAGCACTCATATAATTAAATAATAGATTTAATTGTGCTAAGGCATACATAAAAATGAGTATGAGTGCCAGTGAATAAATAACTATAATAATATAGATAAAAATCATTATTTAAGACTGTATTTAAAGATCCAACCTAAAATCTTTATACCTGCTAATATAGAGCCTTTTATGGTTCCAGAAACTTTAGAAACACCAATTCTATTTCTGTATTTCATAGGGATTTCTGTATATGAAAATTTCTTTTTGATAATTTTTAATTGCATTTCAACAGTCCATCCATAGGTTTTATCCTCCATCTCGAGTTGAAGTAATTTTTCATACTTAATAGCTCTAAATGGTCCTAAGTCTGTAAATGAAGCTCCAAAAAGCACTTTCATTAAAAAAGTAGCTAGCCAATTTCCAAATATTTGTTGTGGTGTCATTGATCCAACCTCTCTTAATTCTTGCACTCTAGAACCGATTACAAAATCAATATTATCCCCTATAATAGGTGAAACAAGCTCCGTTAACTGTTCTGGATAGTCAGAGTAGTCACCATCTAGAAAAACAATAACATCTGGAAGCTCATTTTTTTCTAAGTTAGAAATATATTTCATTCCTTGTAAACATGCATATCCATATCCTTTTCGGCTTTCTTTAAGAACGGTAGCTCCAGCTCTTGCGGCATTTTCACATGTTTTATCAGTTGAATTATTACTAACTACTATAATTTCATCTACATTGGTAGGGATGTCGTTAATTACTTTTGCTATAGAATCCTCCTCATTATATGCAGGAATAATTACTTTGATTTTTTGTGATATCAATTCCAATTCCTACCTACTGCTTATTGTTTATTAACTCCATTAAATTTACATCATTTCCTAATAAAATGTCTGTTGGATTTATTCTGCCATTTTCTGGACCATTTTCTAATTTTAATACTCCTCTCGGGCATACAGCCGAGCAAATACCACAACCAACACAGCTAGAGCGAACAATATTCTCTCCTTTTTGTGCATAAGCTCTAACATCTATTCCTTGTTCGCAATAAGTAGAGCAGTTTCCACATGATATGCATTGTCCTCCATTGGTTGTGATTCTAAATCTTGACTTAAATCGTTGAACAAAACCCAAATAGGCTGCCAATGGACATCCAAATCTACACCAAACTCTATTTCCAAAAATTGGATAAAATCCAGTTCCAATAACACCAGCAAACCAAGCACCAATTAAGAAACTATAGGTGTCTTTAATCCACTGAGAGTTTATGCCTAAAAGAGAGTCTGTACCTGTGAAATAAGTGTAAAGAGTAATCAAAGTCATCACCAAAGAAAAGAGTAAAACAAAATGAATTAACCAACGTTCCAATTTCCATGCGTTTAAACTTTTATCTGAATGCTGTCTGTATGGGTCGCCTAGAGTTTCAGCCAATCCGCCACATCCACAAACCCATGAACAATACCAACGTTTACCAAAGAAATAGACCATTACAGGAACAATAATAAGGGTTAAAATAATTCCCCAAACAAGAATAAAAATTCCAATACCTCCACTATTTAAAAGGCTATTTAAATTCCAATCAAAAAAGAAATCATAATCTAAAGGGAATGCATTTTTAAAATCATAACCAGGCATATTTAGACTGGTCATAATCTCAGGAATTAAAAAAGCAAAAACAATTTGAAAGAACAATACAGAAGTTGTTCGAATGAGTTGGTATTTATTGTGCCTGTATTTAATATACATGCGTGTTGCCATTACTAGCATTATGATGCAATATAAAAAACCATAAACAAACCATTGAGACGCTAGACCTCCATTAAGTATTTTGCTAATTGGATCCAATATATAGGTCCAATTTACCACATAGTCTGGCATAAAGTATAAAACCAAATAAAATAAAACTAAATATACTAGTACCAGCCAAGCAATAAAACCTCTGTTGGTGCTAGATTCTAAATAAATCCCATTATTTTTTATACCAGCTTTACCAAGTAAGAAAAGATTAGGTAAAATAAAAAGTAACGCTCCCAAAATCCCCAATCCAAAAGTAAGAAGCCATAGAGTTCCAGGAAGTTCTTTAGCATAACCTTTACCAGCTATTTTAGCAAGTTCAAAACTTAATGTATGTGGTTTTCCATAAATTTTATATTGATATTGCTCTCCTTTTTTATTCCAGTCTTTTTCCTCGTTAAATTTAGTAATTAAAGCATCGTAATAATCATTAGAATCTTTATATGCTTCTCTAACTCTGCTAGAAAATTCAAAAATAGTAAGTTCTTCATTTGTAACAACTGCCTTTTTCAGGTTGTTTAAAATTAACTCACTCTTATAGCCTTTTTTTGAGACGTACGAGGTTAGTTCGGTTGAAGATAAATTAAAAGAACCTGTGAATAGGATTCCTGTGAAGATTGATAGTCCAATCAAAAATAGAACCAATCCTAGATGTTTGAGTATTTTCATTTTTTAGGCTTTGGTAAATATTCGTTTCCAGCTTTTCTTTCTTGACTGAATGGACTTTCCATTTTCTTGGTTAAATTTTGAAGTAATGTCTTTTTCGTAAAGTGAATAAAATTCTGGATCAAAATTGGCATCAGCCAGATATTCTATAACATAATCTATAGTTCTTTTTTCGGAGAGCCATTTATCACAAACTTCGTGTCTCATCCTTATCCCAAAAGTATTTATTCCAAGAAAAAGCAATGAATCTTTATGATAGGCTATCGTGATGCATTTAGTATCATCTTGATGTTTCCATTGAAAGTGTTTTTCATAAGAAGGACTGTTTTTCTCAGGAAACACCCACCCATAGGTTTGGTATTCAATATCAAAAAATTTAGCTGAGTTAAACCAGTTTCCTGGTTTATATTCTATTTTATTTTTACAAATAGTTTGCGCTAGTGTTTCTCCCATCATCCTGCCTGTATACCAAACTGCTTCGATTGCTCTCCTGTTTCCAATGGCTTGTCTTTGTTCAGCACAATCTCCTATTGCATAAATATCTTTACTATTTGTTTCCAAAAATCGATTTACTAAAACTCCTTTGTTTGTTTCAATAGTAGAGTTTTTAATAAAGTCTATATTAGGAGAAACACCAGTGGTTAAGCCAACAATGTTACAATCAATTTCTTCGCCCGTTTCTTCGATGACAACAGATTTTACAAATCCTTTAGTATCAGATTTAATCTCTTTTAGATTGCAATTTAAACGTAGATCAATCTGATTATTTTGAATATGCCTATTAATCATTTCACTCTCCATTGCTGGTAAAACTCCATTCCAAAAACTAGATTCTCTAACAAGAAAGGTAACTGGAATTTTTCTGGAATGTAGCATCTCTGCTAACTCTATTCCTATTAATCCACCACCCACTATAACAGCTCTTTTACAAACTTGATTATTAGGGGCATATTTTTCCAAGTTTTCTAAATCTTGTTTATGGTACATACCCATTACCCCCTTTAGGTCTTGTCCTGGCCAGCCATATTTTGTAGGTTTTGAACCTGTTGCTAATACTAACTTATCATAAGAAATATATTCGTCGTTTGAGAATATAATTTGTTTATTGGTGGAGTCAACTTTTTTTACATAGCCTTTTTTCAAATTGATTTTGTTCTTCTCCCAAAACCAAGATTCATAGGGTTGAGTATGTTCAAATTTCATATGCCCCATATATACGTACATCAATGCGGTTCTGGAAAAAAAGTACTCCGTTTCTGCAGACACTATGGTAATTTTTTTATCTGAATTCTTTCGAATATGTCTAGCAAGAGTAACTCCAGAAATTCCATTTCCAATAATGACAATATGTTCCATACTCTTAAAAAGTTTACTTATAGGTCTAAGTTAATGAGAATTTCTTAAAAGGATTATTTAATTTATAACAAGTATAAATAAATTTGTAATATTTTTATTAAATCCATTAATTTAATAGTAATTTATGAATGTAGGTAAGTTTTTTTTCTTTGTTATTCTGCTTCTTTATTTTTCGTTGCTAGCTTCAGCTCAAAAAATTAATGGAATAAGTTTTGTAGCATCCAAAGACAGTATTAAATCTCATCATGTTATCTCAGTAATTGACGTTAATGCTAATTATGTTGCTCTGATGCCTTTTGGATTCATTAGAGATTTATCTTTTCCAACTATTCGTTTTAATTCTAAAAGACAATGGTTTGGTGAACGAGATCAAGGGATTCGTCAATATGCAAAACAATTACAATATAAGAAGGTAAAACTAATGGTAAAGCCACAAATTTGGATTTGGAAAGGACAATTCACAGGACATATTAGCATGGATTCAGAAGAACAGTGGAGAATTTTTGAAGATTCATATGCGTCTTTTATATTAACCTATGCAAAAACTGCTGAAGAAATTAAAGCAGATATTTTTTGTATTGGAACCGAACTAGAAAATTTTGTAAATAAAAGACCTGCGTATTGGAAAGATCTGATTCAAAGAATTAAAAAAATTTTTAAAGGAAAACTTACTTATGCAGCTAATTGGGATGAATTTAAAAGATTTCCTTTGTGGGGTCAATTAGATTATATAGGGATTGATGCATATTTTCCTTTGACAGAAAAAAAGACACCTACAGTTAAAGATTTTGAAGCTGGATGGCAACTACATAAAACACAAATTAAAAACGTACAATCTAATTTAAAAAAACCTATTCTATTTACAGAGTTTGGTTATCGTAGTATAGATTTTACAGGGAAAAAACCGTGGGATTCTAAAAGAGTTACCGGGTTAATTAATTTACAAGCCCAAAAAAATGGATTACAAGCCATTTACAATCAGTTTTGGAATGAAGCCTGGTTTGCAGGAGGATTTATTTGGAAATGGTTTCACAAACATAAGGAAGTTGGTGGTGAAAATAATAATAGATTTACTCCGCAAAATAAGCCCGCAGAAGTTCTGCTAAGAAATCTCTACAACGAGATTCCATAAAATTTTACATTATTTTTTTCGTCCTATTGGATATATTTCTTGACTTATGAAGTTTTTTGGAAAATTTTCATCATTTTCAAATCCCAATTCAATATCTCGTCCGTTAGATGGGATATAATTTGTTTTAAAAAGATAATCCCAAACGCTTAGTGTAAGTCCAAAATTAACACCAAACTTGTTAGGAGTTTTCTTTCCATGATGCCATATATGCATTTGAGGATTGTTAAAAATATACTTAAAAACTCCTAATGGGATAAAGATATTACTGTGATTAAAATGCCCCATTGTAAGAGTGAATAAATGAACCAAAATAAAATCATCAATACCAAAACCAATTAATGCCAAGGGAAGGTATTCTAATGTTCTGTATACGATTGTTTCCATCCAATGATATCTAAGATGAGCTGCAAATCCCATTTCTTTTACAGAGTGATGTACTTTGTGAAAATTCCATAAAAAAGGGACTCGATGTAATAATCTATGTATGCAATACTGTATAAAATCTCTCAGTAAAAAAAGAACAAACAATTGTCCCCAATAAGGGAAGGCTTCAATATTAAAAAAAACTAAATTATTTATCCCAATGGTCATTAAGATATCATTAAAAAAAGCAACTGCAACGTTAGATAAGGCATTGTATACAATTAATGAAAACAGGAAAAAGTTAAAAAACATATAGAAGCCATCAAGCCAAAAATCTTTTCTGATATTATGTTGATTTTTTCTCCAAGGAATTAAAACCTCTAAGCCCCAAAAAATAATTGAAATAGCAATTAACCAATAAAAATAATTACCCCAGTGTGGATTTGTAATTTCTGTTATCAGGTAGTGATAGTAGCCAGAAAAAGAGTGCTTTATAATGTCTAGATAAGATTCCATTTTTAATAGAAAGTATGAATTTAAATTAGCAACAGCCACCGCCATCATAATGAAAAGTAGCATCAGATATATAGATGTCATCTCTTTTTAATGACTTTAACGCAAGAGCTGTTTTATCACAAATAGCAAGGGGTTGGTTTTTTAATAAAGTGTGTCCAGCACCATCATCAAAATAATCTTTATCACCATAATAAATGGCTGCTTTTCCTGTAAAAACACAAGGCCCATCTTCTGGCATTGGATCTTTAATTGCTGCAACTTCAATAGACTCTATGCATATTAACTCATCAGTTGGATAGTTTTTTGGATCTAAAATCCTGTAGGGTTTACGAGCCCTTATTTCAATGGTTCCAAAACCAGCATCAGTTAATGCTTTTACGTACTCATTAATTGGCAAACTACCACTTAAACATAGAGCTCGTAAACGTTCATCGTTTCGTAATTCATTATTCATTGGTTGCTCACAAGTTGGATCACTCATTACCAAACGACCATGTGGTTTTAATACTCGATACATTTCTGCAATTGCTTTCTTCAAATCGTCTGATTTAAAGATGTTAAATAAACAATTTTGTGCAGCAACATCTATAGAATTATCATTTACCGGTAAATTCATAGCATCTCCTTTCCGAAGATCCACAAAATTACCTTTAAACCAAGGATTCATTTCTTCTGCCTCTACAAAGTTTTTACGAGAGGCTTCTAACATTTCATCTACAACATCGACACCTATTATTCCTCCTTTATTTCGATTAAAATAGGCAAATTGTAGTAATTCCATGCCGCCACCAACACCAACATATAGCATTTTGGGGTTGTTAGTTAAATCACGAGCATGCACTGTAGAACCACATCCATAATTCATTTCTTGCATTATTCTTGGAATTTTTAAGCCAGGTAATTCCCAAATTGGATTTGTTGTGCAACACAAACCAACATCGGGTTTTAAAGCTGCTTCCTTATATACATTATGTGTAGTTTCTAAATAACTCATTTTTTATGTATGCTAAATTTTATATATCAATTCTTTAAATAATGTAATCATTTTAGGTTCTGCTTCGCCAGCAATCTGAATGATTTCCTCTATATCTACGGGGGCTAAATTCTTTGGATCACATTCGTCTGTTAGAACTGAAATTGCAGCACATGTCAAATTTAAATGCTTGGCAACTATAACTTCAGGTACAGTACTCATTCCAACAGCATCAACTTCCAAGATTTGAAGCATTCTATATTCGGCTCTGGTTTCTAATTGTGGACCAAAAACACCTGCATAAACACCTTCTTGTAGTTTTATGTCGTTTTGTTTTGCAATTGATTTCAGTAAATCGTTTATTTTTTTGGAATAAGGTTCTAACATGTCTGCAAAACGTTCTCCAAACTCTCCTATTTCGGCAAATGCTAGTGGCGAACCTCCTTGTAAGTTAATGTGATCATCAATAACCATTAAATCTCCTTTTTTATAAGATAAATTGATGGCTCCTGCTGCATTAGAAATTAATAACGTATTGATTCCCAATCCTTTCATTGTTCTAATGCCATAGGTTACCTCCCATTGATTGTAACCCTCGTAAAGATGAAATCTTCCAGACATGACAATCACTTTTTTTCCTGAAAGTGATCCGTATACTAATTTCCCAGAATGAAACTCTACAGTTGCTTTTGGAAAATGTGGAATATCTTTGTAGGCGATTTCTTGTTCAATAACAATTTCATTAATTAATTGACCTAAACCTGTACCTAATACTATTCCAATTTCTGGATTTTGAAACCCTTTTAATTTTAAAAAATTGGTAGTTTCTTGTAGTTGTTGTTTTTTCATCTAGGTTTTAAGAATTTAGTAAAAGCAGAATGGTTTTTGATGTCTTCGATAACATCTACATCATTTAGCATTGGTAACAAATGTACATCAACTTTTTCTAAATTTTTCAGTGTTTCTTTTCTTACAGATGAAGTCCCCCAATTTTTATTTTGAAAGATTTTTGGATATAGTTTTTTTAGCCCAATTAAATAATAGCCTCCGTCTAAAGCTGGGCCAATCACAACATTGTTATGATTTAATTTTTTATAAGCTTCATTGATATGGGAGGGTTTTAAATCAAACAAATCACTACCAATAACTATAATTTTTTCATAATTTTTTTTGAAACCATCATTAAAGGCATTTTTCATTTTTTCTCCGAGATCATTACCGTATTGTTCCTTTTTTTGATAAATAGATTGATCCCAAAGATCATCTTTTATAATTTTTTCAGAATAATAAACTTTCTTATCGCAAGATATTTTTTTAGTAACCTCTTTAGTTTTTTGTAACAAAAAATGATAAATATCCAGCGCTGTTTTATCTCCAACAGTTTTTGCTAAACGAGTTTTTACTTTGCCCAATACTGGATTGCGAGTAAAAATAATAAGTAAGTTTTTGTGACTCATATTACGCTACAACTCCTTGGCAACTACTTCCTGCACCAGCAGTACATCCGTAGCAATGTTGATTGATACTAATATTTCTATTTTGAAGTAATTCTTCGTTGTATTCAGAAATATGTTTCACTGTACTATTCACTTTTAAGTTTAGCATCTGATTAAAGTCACAATCGTATAGCCAACCATCCCAACTTATTGAAAGTGTATTTGTACACATAACATTTTCTACAGCAACAGGATTATAAGCTTCCACTAGAGAATACATATACTCTTCATAGTTTTCAGATGCTATTAAATAATCTAAAAACCTACTAATTGGCAGGTTAGTAATGGCAAATAAATTATGGAAATCAATTTCAAAATCTTCTTTTAAAGCCTTTTTGAAATCATTTTCTAAAGCCATTTGGTCACCGGGTAAAAATGCCCCAGATGGATTGTATACCAAATCTAATTGTAACTTACTTCCTGGAATTCCATAACCAACAACGTTTAATTCTTGTAGAGCTTTAATAGATTTATCAAAAACACCGTTTCCACGTTGTTTGTCCGTTTTTCCACGTGTCCAATGTGGCATTGAACTTACAACATGAATAGTGTGTTTTTTAAAAAATTCTGGTAAATCATGATATTTTTTATTGGCTCTGATGATAGTTAAGTTTGAGCGAACAATAAAGTCTTTGATCCCAACTTTTGCAGCCTCTTCTACAAACCATCTAAAATTTGGATTCATTTCCGGAGCTCCACCTGTTAAATCTAGTGTATGAGCTCCAGTTTTACGTATCACGTCTAAGCATTGTTGCATGGTTTCTTTAGTCATGATTTCCTTTCTGTCAGGACCTGCATCTACATGGCAATGTGCACATACTTGATTACACATATATCCCAGATTAATTTGTAGAATTTCTAATTTTTTTGAGCGTAATGGGAACTGATTTGTTTCGGCTATTTTTTTTGCAAATGTTGGTAACTCTCCAGTAGCAAAGAGTCCGTTTGATAAGATATTTAGTTGTCGTTTTGTATTGGCTAGTTCATTTTTTCTAGCTAAAAGTGATTTTTTACTCATGTTACATTTCCAATTTGTTCACTTTGTTCATCATTTGAACTCCGTGAACTAGTGTGGCACCACTTTTAATGGCAGCACCTACATGAACAGCCTCCATCATTTCCTCTTTTGTAATCCCTCTTTGTAGACCATCTTTTGTATAAGCATCTATACAATATGGGCACTGTTCTGTATGGGCTACAGCTAATGCAATTAATGATTTTTCACGAGCTGTAAGGGCTCCTGGTTCAAATACTTTTCCATAATAATCAAAGAATTTGTTTCCAAGTTCTTCATTCCATTCCGTTATATTGCCAAATTTACGAAGATCGGCAGGGTCATAATATGTTTTAGACATAAAAATTTATTTAATGTTCAAACTCCAATCGTAAGTTAGGTATTTTATGATTGCTTTCTCATTTATTTTTATACGAGTATATTTGTTTAAATATTCTATTATAGTTCCATTTTTTTTAAAATCATTGGAGAACCAATCAAATATTTTTGATAGCTCTAGATTGTTTTCACTTATTTTATTTCTTTCATCGTCATTAATGAAATCTATCATTAAACTAGTTAAAGCAGTTTCTACATTACTCTCTGAAAAAGCAAAATTTCCTAATTTAGGACAAGATATAGAAGCACAATTAATACCAACATGAATTCTAGGATCATCATATTTTTTTCTCAGTATTTCATGTTCAATCCAGTCTAATGTATAGTTGTTTTTACCTACTTTTATTAAAGGGATTTTCCAAGCTGTTTTTCCGTCTATTTTAATATCCCGAATACTTTTCAAGGGGTAATTGGTTAAAATAATTTTAATAGTATATGCATTATAGGTATTTAACCAATAAGCTTTTTCTTTATTTAATGACCAATTTTTAGTTGGTTTTGTCTCCTGCAGATAGGCTAAATAACTATCTAAAATTGTTTCATTGTTTTTTAAAGATTGATAATCTACCATTCCCTTTCTATCCACATTTTTTTTTAATAAGCTATTAAAAATAGAGGTCTGACCTTGTGTTGAAACAAAGAAGAGGATACATGTGAGTGTTATAAATTTATTCATGAATCTATTATTTAGACGTTTAATTATAGAGAGTTTACAAATAAAAATAAATTTTAAATTTCTATTTCTTCTCCCATTTTTAAATTAAAATGTTTTCTAAAGAAAAAGACAACCATGTATAAAATTGGGGTATCTAATGCAGCTATCATCATCTTAAAAACAACTCCACTAATTAATAATCCTAAAAACTTATCCCAAGCAACAATATCAAAAGAGCAAAGCAATAACAAAACAGTTAGTGTATCTATAATTTGAGATGAAAAGGTTGAAAAATTATTTCGTAACCATAGATGTTTTCCTTTTGTGAGAGTTTTCCAGAAATGATAGACTCTAATATCTATAAATTGGGCAAATAAATACGCCATCATTGAAGCTAAAACTGCCAAAGGAGCAGCGCCAAACACTTCAATAAAAGTATTGTCATTAACTATAGACCATGAAGTAGATGGAGCAGCCATGGAAACATAAATAATCCCTAAAGAAAAGAAAGAGGCAAAAATACCTGCAATAACAACATGGTTAGCTTTCTTTTTACCGTAAATCTCAGACAAAATATCTGTAATTAAAAAAGTAATCGGGTAAGGTAATAAGCCAACAGAAACCTCAAATAATTTTACACCAAAAACTTCACTATTAAAAGGGTACCAATAAAAAAATTTTTGAAAAATTAAATTGGATGTTACCAATGAAGCAATAAATAAGGCTGCTAGAATAAGATAAATGATTTGAGCTTGAGATTTTTTTTTGGCAATCATATAAACGAAAATACTAATTATTTATCATTACAATAGCTGGTGTTTTAAACTATTTATTAAGAAATTTTGAAGCTTGCTAAAAGACTTCAAAATCAGATAAGAAATCCCTATTTTTGCAATAGTAACAATTGAAATTTAATTTAGATGAAAGCATATATTTTTCCAGGCCAAGGAGCACAATTTACAGGGATGGGTTTAGATTTATACAATAATTTCCAAATGGCTCATGAACTTTTTGAAAAGGCTAATGAAATTTTAGGATTTCGTATAACGGATATTATGTTTGAAGGAACTGCAGATCAATTAAAACAAACTAATGTTACACAGCCAGCTATTTTTTTACACTCTGTAATTTTAGCAAAAGTTTTGGGGAATTCATTTCAACCAGAAATGGTGGCTGGTCATTCTTTAGGTGAACTTTCTGCTTTAGTAGCTGCAGGTGTTTTGTCTTTTGAAGATGGGCTTCAGTTGGTTTCTAAACGAGCTAAGGCTATGCAAAAAGCTTGTGAAATTATGCCTTCAACTATGGCTGCAGTTTTAGGATTGGAAGATCAAGTTGTTGAGGAAGTTTGTGATGTTGTAGATGGAGTAGTTGTTGCTGCAAATTATAATTGTCCTGGTCAATTAGTAATTTCTGGAGAAGTTTCTGCTATAGAAACTGCATGTGAGTTATTGAAAGAAAAAGGTGCTAGAAGAGCCCTTGTTTTACCAGTTGGAGGTGCTTTTCACTCTCCAATGATGGAACCTGCAAGAGAGGAATTAGCTGCTGCAATTAAAGAAACTCAATTTAATGAGCCTGCCTGCCCAGTTTATCAAAACGTGCCTGCAAGTGCAGTAACCTCAGCTACTGAAATTAAAGAGAATTTAATGAAACAATTAACGGCTCCTGTCAAATGGACACAATCTATTCAATCTATGATAGCTGACGGTGGAACTCAGTTTATTGAAGTTGGTCCAGGGAAAGTTTTACAAGGATTGATGAGAAAGATAGATAGAAGTGTGGAGGCAAGTGGCGCTAGTTTTGAATAATCTGGTATTATTGTTTTAATTGCCATTTCCAAGCAGCCAATAGAGCTTCTTCAAGTGTTTTTTCAGTTTCCCAACCTAACTCAACTTTAGCTAAAGTGGTATCTGCGAAGGCAGAGGTGATATCTCCCTCTCTTCTACCAACAATTTTATAGTTAAGTTTAGTATTGGAAACCTTTTCAAAAGCTTGGATAACCTCTAAAACAGAACTCCCAGTTCCAGTTCCAACATTAAAAACTTCAAAATCTTTTTTATTATTATTATTTAATAATCTTTCTAATGCAGCGATGTGTGCTTTTGCCAAATCTACAACATGTATGTAATCACGAACCGCAGTTCCGTCTTTAGTTGGATAGTTATCTCCAAAAACAGATAACTCTTTTCTAATACCAGCTGCAGTTTGTGTTACAAAAGGAATTAAATTTTGAGGAACACCAATTGGCAACTCTCCTATATTAGCTGTTTCGTGAGCTCCAATAGGATTAAAATATCTTAAAGCAATAGCCTTTAGTTTGTTTGCTTTACAACTTTCTCTAATTATTTCTTCACCAATTTGCTTCGTGTTTCCGTAGGGAGATTCTGCGGGTTTAGTTGGAGCATTTTCTGTAATTGGCAACTCATCTGCTTGACCATAAACAGTACATGAAGAGCTGAAAATAAAGTTAGACAACTTGTGTTTCTTCATTTCTTGTAAGAGATAGACCAAAGTGCTAATATTATTTTCATAATACAACAAAGGGTTATTTACACTTTCTCCCACTGCTTTTGATGCTGCAAAGTGTATGATACCATTTATTTTGTTGATTTTAAAAAAATCTTCAACAGCTATTTTATCACGTAAATCAATATTAAAATAAGAGGGTTTTACACCAGTGATTGAAGTGATACTATCTAAAACTTCAATTTTTGAATTGTATAAGTTATCAATAATAACAACCTCATAGCCTGCTTGTTGAAGTTCAACAACTGTATGAGAACCGATAAAGCCAAGTCCTCCTGTTACTAATATTTTTCTCATAAGAGATTTTTTATTGTTTTTAAAACTTGAACTAACCTACAAAATCATTAATTGTTTTTGTAATAAAAGCTAACTGCTCTTTATCTAATTCTGTGTGCATAGGTAAGGAAATTACCGTTTCAATTAATTCATTGGTTGTGTTAAAGTCATCTTCTTGATAACGATTGTCTTGATATGCTTTTTGTGAGTGTAACGGCACTGGATAATAGATAGCATTAGGAATTCCATTATTTAATAAATGCTGGTGTAGTTCATTTCGTTTTCCATTGGTTATCTTGATGGTGTATTGATGAAATACATGACAGTCACAAGAGTCACAAATCTCTCCACAATTTGCTGTTGCATTAGATTTTGTAGTTGGTGTAATGATGTTAGAATTTCTAGAAAATGCGTTATTGTAGAATCTCGCTGCGTCTCTTCTAGCGTCACAATATTTGTCTAACAAAGGCAACTTAGTTTTTAAAACTGCTGCTTGGATACTATCTAATCTTGAGTTTACACCAACTACATCATGATAATAACGTTTATACATGCCATGATTAACCATTCCACGTATAGTATGTGCTAAATCATCATCATTTGTAAAAATTGCGCCACCGTCACCATAGCAACCTAAATTCTTTGACGGAAAAAAGGATGTGGTTCCAACATGACCAATAGTTCCCACTTTTTGTTTTGTGCCATCTTTAAAAGTATAGTTAGCACCAATAGCTTGAGCAGTGTCTTCAATCACAAATAAATTATGTTTTTTAGCAATTTCCATTACTGCATCCATATTGGCACACAATCCAAATAAATGAACTGGAACAATGGCTTTTGTTTTTGGAGTGATGGCTTTTTTTAAGGCATCTATATCTATGTTAAACGTATCTGGTTCAACATCAATAAGTACAGGGGTTAATTTTAACAGGGCAATTACTTCAACAGTGGCTGCAAAAGTAAAATCTACAGTAATCACTTCATCTCCTTGTTCAAGACCCAAGCCCATCATGGCTATTTGTAATGCATCGGTCCCGTTTGCACATGGAATTACATGTTTAACAGATAAATATTTTTCTAAATCTGCTTGAAATTGATGCACATATGGCCCATTAATATAAGCAGAGGAATTCAAAACTTCTTCAATAGAGGAATCAATATTTTTTTTGATATTTGAGTACTGACCTTGTAGATCAACCATCTGAATTTTTTTCATTTATACAGGATTTGTGGAGATCAAAAATACAATATAAATCTGTTATCTTTGGTCAAAATTAAATATATCAGAATGAAAAGCCTCTTGAAAATTATTAAAATACTAGTCCTAGCCTGTATCACAATTTTTGTTTCAGCATGGTTGTATTCTAGAACATTACAACCAATTTACAATGGAGAATTATCGTTAAATAACCTCTCGGAAAATGTTGTTGTTCATTTTGATGATAATGGAGTGCCTCACATAAATGCACAATCTCAAAAAGATGCTTACACTGCCTTAGGGTATGTTCACGCTCAAGATAGATTATGGCAAATGGAACTTATTAGAAGAATAGCACCTGGAAGATTGTCAGAACTTTTTGGAAAAGATTTATTAGATACAGATATCTTTTTTTCTGGTCTAGGAATAGAAGAGGCTGCAGCTATTGCAATTAACAATTTAGACATAAATTCAGAAGCTTATTTATTGGCACATGCTTATTTAGATGGTATTAATCAATATATAGAGATAGGGAAAACACCTATAGAATTTTCTTTAGTGGGTGTAAAAAAAGAAAAATATACGATTAAAGATATTTATAATGTATTAGGATACATGTCTTTTAGTTTTGCTGTAGCTCATAAAACAGATCCTTTATTAACAGAAATCAAAGAGAAATTAGGGAATGTATATTTGGATGAAATCTTAGGTTCTCATACAGAAAACTTAACCATAAACAGAACAGATAGTATTTCTAAAATAGATGCGAAATTTTCAAAAAGTGTGAGTCTTATCATGGATAAAATGCCTGTCTCTCCAATAATTGGAAGTAATTCATGGGTTATTGGAGCAGATAAAACAAAAAACAGAAAAGTTATTTTTGCTAACGACCCTCACATCGGGTTTTCACAACCTTCTGTTTGGTATCAAAATCATATTACAACACCAGATTTTGAAATGTATGGTTTTAATTTAGCATTAATGCCTTATCCACTTTTGGGTCATAATAGAAATTATGCTTATGGTTTAACTATGTTGGCAAATGATGACTTAAATTTTTATACTGAAGAAAGCAATCCTGATAATTCTTCTGAATACAAAACAAAGGAGGGTTTTAAAAAATATGAAGTTCTAACAAAGACTATTAAGATTAAAGATGCAGCCGATACTACTTTCCAAGTAAAAATTAGCCAACATGGTCCAATAATGAATGGTTTAATTAAACATATTGATGAAGACCAGCCTGTTGCTATGAATTGGATTTACACAAAATTAAAAAACGAGATGTTAGATGTCTCTTATGGGATGACTCATGCTGAATCGCTGGAAGATTTTAAAGTATCTGTTAGTAAAATTCATGCTCCCGGACTAAATGTAATGTATGGTGATAGTCAAGACAATATTGCTTGGTTTGCGTCTGCAAAATTATACCAATTAAGAGAAGGTTTGTCTTCTAAAACGTATCTGAATGGAGCTTCTGGAGAAGATGAAATTATTGAGGTGTTAGATTTTGAAGAGAATCCAAAGGCAATAAATCCTAAATGGAATTATGTGTATTCTGCGAACCATCAACCAGATTCTGTTAGAGGGAAATTGTATCCAGGATATTATCAACCAGAAAATAGATCAAAAAGAATTGTTACGCTATTGGAAGCAAAAGATGATTTTACCAAAAGAGATGTTGCGGAAATGTTGTTTGATGTTACGTCATCTTTAGATCATGTTTTTGCAAGAGATTTATTGTCATTTTTATCTAAAAATGAGTTAAGTGATTTGGAAATTGAAGCCTATGAAAAGTTAAAAAATTGGGAAGGGGAATACTTGATGACATCAGTTGGCCCTGCAATCTATAATCGATTTTTATTTGAATTTCTCAAGAATACGTATAAAGATGAAATAGGAGATGCCTTTCATCTCTTTATAAATTCACAACTTCAAGATCAGGTATTGCCTGTTCAAATAGCTAGAGAACAGTCTGTTTGGTGGGACAATATAGAAACAAAAGATGTAGTAGAAACGAAGCAAGAAATCATTTTAAAATCTTATAAGAATAGTATAGCTTTTTTGAAAAAACAATTAGGAGATGATGTAAATAAATGGAATTGGAATCGGGTTATTTCTGTAGAACATGAACATGCTATTGGAAAAGTAGGTGGGGTTTTAAGAGATATTTTTAATGTAGGTCCTTTTAAAACTAGTGGAGGAAACGAAGTGATTAATAACCAGATTTTTAAACTAGATAGTACAGGGTTTTATAAAGTTACTGCAGGACCATCTACTCGAAGAGTTGTAGATTTTTCAGATGTAGAAAATGGGTTAAGTATCATTCCAACAGGGCAATCCGGAAATGTATTTAGTCCATATTATAAAGATCAGGCTCAAAAATACTTGAAAGGTGATTTTATAAAAATGGAATTGAATCCATCTCAGATTTTAAAGAGTGAAAATCGATTAATTTTTAAGAGAAAGGAAAATTAAATTTCTTTGTAAACTTCTTCAAAAGGAATTCTAAAGCGTTCCCCATAGACACCCTCTGGTTTTCTAATACCACAAGAAACAATCATATTTATTTCCGCACCTCGTGGCAAGTTTAAGACTTTCTTTACTCTCCAAGTGTCAGATCCCTCCATTGGGCAAGTATCATAACCCTCAGCAGCCATACTCAGCATGAAATTTTCAGCAGCTAGTGCACAAGTCTTGTGAGCAACAATTCTCATATCACTATTTCTAACTTCTCTAAAAATAGGTTTAAAAATCCCGATTACTAAAATCATTAGATATTTTAAAAACCCAAAAATTCCTAAAAAATCACTGTAGGCAAATGGAATTAATTTTCCATAGTAATTTCTACTTACCTTTTCTCTACTGCTTTGTTCAGACTTTGGTTTTGGCGGAAAAATTCGATCAATCATTTGTAAGTTTGAGTTTTTTCTTTTTTTCCAGAGATCTTTTCGTGTTACAAAAATCACCAGTTCTTCAGCTGTTCTAGCTGCGTTTTGATTAAAACACAAAGGGGCTATTTTTTGAATAGCTTCCTTGGAGGTGATGTGATAGAATTCCCAAAGCTGCATATTGCTACTATTTGGTGCTAATGAAGCTTGATAAATACATTTTTTTACAAGTGTACTATCTATTTTTTTTTCAGGGTCATAGATTCTAACGGATCTACGATAATTAATCGCGTCCTCTACTGTTTTTTGTATCATAAAATATAGTTAGTTTACCAGCCTTTTCTGTAGTCTCTTTTAATGAATTGGTTGGCCATATCGAAATTTGTAATTTTCATATTTTCCCCATCCCACAGAAGTTTTTTCCTTCTACCAGGAAATTTATATCTATTATTAACTTTTTCGTTAAGTAGGGCTGATCTAATAGCTAGATTCCCCATCAATACGGTTTCGGTTAGTGGTCCTGCTTGAGATAAGGGTGAGCTAGTATATGCACCATAGCCTTCTTTACATGCATTAATCCATTGAGCTTGATGACCACTCATTCCATCTTTAACCAATGAAGCCATGTTTTTTACCTCTGGAACCTCTGAGCCATCGTTTAAGAATACTTTAGGCTTAGATCCATATGTTCCACAAATTAAGATTCCTTTAGACCCTTTCATGATTACGCCACCGCCCCAATCACCTAAAGATTCGTTTTCAGGAAGAAGGTCAGGTCTTTCAGGTTCTATTCCACCATCATACCAATGAAGATCAACAGCAGGCATATTTCCTCTTTTTGGAAACTCTAAATGAATAACTGATGAGGCTGGAGGGGTTTCGTCGTAAACAACCTCCTTAAAAAAGTCTTGATAGGTATTTGTTAAACTGCATTCAACAGAGGTAGGGTAGCCAAGTTTTAATGCTCTAAATGGAACGTCAATTAAATGACATCCCATATCTCCCAATGCACCTGTACCATAATCCCAATATCCTCTCCATCTGGTTGGCATAAAAGCTTCATGATACTCCCTCCATGGAGCAGTTCCTAGCCACAAATTCCAATCAATTTCTTTTGGAACAGGCATGGTGTCTTTTGGAACAGGTATTCCTTGGGGCCATACGGGCCTGTTAGTCCATACATGTACTTCTTCTATTTCACCAATAATTCCCTCTTGCACAACAGCGTCAATCCATCTTGTACCATCACCACTAGCTCCTTGATTTCCCATTTGGGTAACCAGTTTTTTATTCTCGGCCATTTCGGTAAGTTTTCTTGCTTCCCAAATATCGTGAGTTAAAGGTTTTTCTATATACATGTGTTTTCCTAGATCCATTGCAGACATACATTGTACATAGTGCATGTGATCGGCTGAGCTTACAATAACGGCATCAATATCTTTGTGATGTTTCTCTAACATTTCTCTATAATCTCTCATATATGGAGCTTCAGAAAATTGTTCTCTCATTTGCTTAGCTCTTCTGTCATCTACATCACAAAGTGCTACAATATTAGCTCCATTTGATGCAAAACTATTCATTAAATTACTAGTTCCTCTCCCGCCTATACCAATGGCTGCAACTCCTAATTTGTCACTTGGTGCTGTGAAGCCACGCCCAAGAACATGTCTCGGGACAATAAAAAATGCTGCAGAACCTGCTAAAGTTTTTTTAAGAAATTTTCTTCTAGTAGTCATGTTAAAAATATTTTTATATAATAATATTTCTAAATATAATCAATCCATACAAGCATTCCAAATTACGTCATTTGGAGCTGGAGCTATGATTGAAATTTCTTTTTTTGATACTGGGTGAATAAAGTTTATTTTTCTAGCGTGTAAGTGAATACTTCCATCTCTGTTACTTCTAGATGCACCGTATTTTAGATCTCCTTTGATTGGGTTTCCAATGAAAGAAAGTTGAGCTCTAATTTGATGGTGTCTGCCTGTCTCCAGAACAATTTCTAAAAGTGAATAATTCTCTAAATTTTTTATAGTTGTATAATGAAGAGTTGCTTTTTTACTTCCCTCAGCTTCTTTTTTGAAAACAGTAGTCTTATTGTTCTTAGGATTCTTTTTTAAAAAATGTATTAACGTGTCCGTTGCCTTTTTTGGATTGTTTTTTATTACCGCCCAATATGTTTTTGAAATGACTCTATCTCGAAGCATCTTGTTTAATCTCTCAAGTGCTTTTGAAGTTTTTGCAAAAATAATAATTCCTGAGGTGGGTCTATCTAATCTGTGTACTACTCCTAAAAATACGTCGCCTGGTTTATTATATTTTTCTTTAATATATTCTTTTACTATATCACTTAAAGGTTTGTCTCTGGTTTTATCTCCTTGAACAATATCCCCTGATCTTTTATTGACTATCACTATGTGATTATCTTCAAAAAGGACCTCTAAATTATCTTTATTAGAATACATTATTATTTGAAATTGTTAGCAACATCATCATTTACTGCTGCTATGAACTCTAAAAATTCATCTTTACCTAGACCAGTTGATGAAGAAGTAATAAAAGAGGTAGGAAGTGTTTCCCAACTAGTAAGTAATTTTTTCTTGTAGGAAATAATTTGTTTGTTAAGTTTAGAACTTCCTAATTTGTCTGCTTTTGTAAAAACTATACAAAAAGGTATCTTATTTTCACCTAAAAACTGCATAAATTCAAGATCAATTTTTTGAGGATCATGTCTAGAATCTATTAAAACAAATGTGCAAACCAACTGCTGTCTTTCTTTGAAGTAATTTTCAATAAAGTATTGAAAAATTGTTCGTTTTTTTTTTGAAATTTTGGCGTATCCGTATCCAGGTAAATCTACTAAGAACCAGTTGTCATTTATTTTAAAATGATTAATAAGTTGAGTTTTTCCTGGTTTTCCTGATGTTTTTGCTAGATCCTTCCGTCCCATTAACATATTTATTAATGAAGATTTACCAACATTAGATCTTCCAATAAAAGCATATTCTGGAATCCTGTCTTTTGGAGCCTTGGTAACATTGCTGTTACTCATTACAAACTCTGCAGATTTAATTTTCATGAATTAGATGTTTCTGGAACTAAACCAAGATTCTAGAATTTGGTTAAATTCCTTAGGCTTTTCCATCATGGCCGCGTGTCCACATTTATCAATCCAGAATAAATCAGAATTAGGTAATAGCTTGTGGAAATCATTGGCAACATCGGGTGGTGTTACTGAATCCTGTTTCCCCCAAATTAAGCAAGTTGGTTGTTTCATCTTTGGTAAATCATCAGCCATATTATGTCTGATTGCACTTTTTGCAATAGTTAATGTTTTTAAAACCGTAATACGATTATTAACAATCCCATATACTTCATCTACTAGTTCTTTGGTAGCAATAGCTGGATCGTAAAAAACATCTCTAGTTTTTTGTTCAATATATTCATAATTACCTCTTTTAGGATAGGTGTCTCCCATGGCCTTTTCATAAAGACCAGAGCTTCCAGTTAGAACTAATGAATGAACGTCTTCAGGATAATGTTTTGTGTAGTAAAGTGCAATATGTCCTCCTAAAGAATTACCTAATAAGGTGGCTTTTTCTAACCCTTTAAATTTTATGAATTCGTGAATAAAATTAGCTAGGTGTTTTACATTAGTTTTTAGTAATGGTAAGGTGTATAAAGGAAGTTCTGGAATTAATACTCGATATCCTTTTTTTGAAAAATACTGAAAAGTTTCATTAAAATTACTCAGAGCTCCCATGAGTCCATGAAGTATGATTAAAGGTCTCCCTTCTCCGGCTTCTGCGAATGTAAATTCTCCTTCAGTTTTTAAGCTTTCAGTCATTATTTCTTGATTAGGCTAATTACAAATGTAGTTCTTTTTTATGACAAATACGATGAATTGATTATGCCTAAGAATTAGTTTTTTTTGCTTTTAGACTGCTAAAAATAAGGGTTTACATAATACTTATTAACAATGTGGTAAAAAGTGGTAAAAAGTGGTAAATAATTTTTATTTTTGAATCCAAAGGTAAAATTAATCCCATTGATAAATTTAATAGGTACATATGAGTGTAAGGTTGATGCTAAAGGAAGATTGATGATTTCATCAGCTTTTAAAAAGCAATTGTCTCCTATTTTACAAGAGGGTTTTGTTGTAAAGCGAGCTGTTTTTCAACCTTGTCTTGAGTTGTATCCTATGCAAGAGTGGAATAAGGTCATGCTTAAGATTAATAGTCTAAATCGTTTTATTAAGAAAAACAACGATTTCATCAGAAGATTTACCGCAGGAGTAAAAGAAGTTGAGTTAGATTCTTCAGGAAGATTATTGATTCCGAAAGACTTGTGTCATTTTGCTGGAATAAAGAAACAGATTGTTTTGTCTTCGGCAATAAATATCATTGAGATCTGGGATAAAGATAGCTATGAAAAGTCTATAGATGATACTGCTATGGATTTTGCTTCATTAACGGAGGAGGTAATGGGTAATTCTGATGAAAATGGAGTATCATAATTCAGTACTGTTATCTGAAAGTATAGACGCACTATCAGTAAAGAAAGATGGTGTTTATGTAGATGTTACATTTGGAGGAGGTGGACACTCAAGAGAGATATTAAAACGCCTTGGAAGCAATGGAATGTTGCTTGCTTTTGATCAAGATCCGGATGCAATAAGAAATAAAATTGAAGACAGTCGATTTATTTTAATAGAGGAAAACTTTAGATATATAAGTAGGTTTTTGAAATTTTACGGCATAAAAAAAGTTGATGGTGTTTTAGCTGATTTAGGAGTGTCATCTCATCAATTTGATGAGGCAGAAAGAGGGTTTTCTATACGTTTTGATGGAGAATTAGACATGAGGATGAATCAGAGTTCTAAGAATTCAGCAAAGAAAATAATCAATACCTACCCAGAAGATAAGCTTGCAGATATTCTGTTTATGTATGGTGAGTTAAGAAATGCTAGATCGATTGCTAAAACGATAGTAGAGGAAAGAGAAATTAAAAAAATAGATACAAGTTTCCAGTTAAGAAGTATTCTTCAGAGGTATTTACCCAAGGCTAAGGAGCATAAAATATTAGCTCAAATTTTTCAAGCTATTAGAATTGAGGTAAATGAGGAGTTAGATGTTTTAAAAGAGTTTTTAATGCAGATACCTTCTTTATTAAAGCCTGAGGGCAGATTGAGTGTTATTTCTTATCATTCGTTAGAAGATAGGCTAGTGAAAAGATTTATAAGAACAGGGTTATTTTCTGGAGAGCCAGAAAAAGATTTCTTTGGAAATATAGATGTTCCTTTAATGAAGGTTGGAAAATTAATTGTTCCAGAGAAAAGCGAGATAAATAGTAATAATAGGGCAAGAAGCGCTAAGCTAAGAGTAGCTAAATTAAAAACATAATGTCTAAGGTAAAAAAAAACATATATGATGTTTTAAAAGGGGGGTTTTTAATTAATGAATCTTCCTTTAAAAATTGGAGAATGATTTTTTTTATTGTGGTTCTTCTTTTAATCATGATTTCTAGCGCACATAGTTCTGATAAGAAAGTGTTGGAGATTTCAGAATTAAATAAGTTAAAAAGAGAGTTAAGAGCCATATATATAGATACTCAAACAACATTAATGCGAATGAAAATGGAGTCTAACATTCGTCAGAGAGCAAAAATGATGGGATTGCAACCCTCTAAAACTCCGCCAAAAAGAATAAAAGTCATTAACAACGAATAAAATAATTCACCTTGAGAGACCATCAAAAAAGCATACTAACAAAATTCTACATTGTAGCTGCTTTTATGACGCTTCTTTTTTCCTTGATAATTTTTAGAGTTATAGATATTCAATATCTCCAGGGTAATAAGTATAGGAAAATTTCAAAAGATCTCACTAGAAAGCCATTTGCTATTGAGGCCAATAAAGGAAATGTATATGCTTCAGATGGAAATCTATTAGCAACTTCAATGTCAAAATTTACAATTAGAATGGATGTAATGTCTGTTGATGTAAAAATATTTGATAGAGACGTGGTAAAGCTCTCTAAAAACTTGGCAAATTTTTTAGGAAAGTCTCCTAATTTTTTTGAGAAAAAACTAAGAAATGCTCGAAAATCAAAAAACAGATATGTACTTATTGCAAAAGATATTGGGTACAATGATTATATGAAAATGAAGCAGTTTCCCATATTTAAACTTGGAGTTTATAAAGGTGGGTTTATAGCAGAGCATAAAACGGTGAGAGCACATCCAATTGGTAAAATAGCTGAAAGAACCATAGGATATCATGATAATAGAGGAGATGCAGGGATTGAAGGAGCTTTTGTTGATTATTTAAAAGGTGAAGACGGCCTTAGATGGAAACAAAAAATTGCTAAAGGGCAATGGAAGCCAATAAACGATGTAAATGAAAAAGAACCAGTTCAAGGGTACGATGTAGTAACTACTCTAGATGTAAATATTCAAGATATTACTCATCATGCATTACTTCGCCAATTAGAATATTTTGAAGCCGATCACGGATGTGCTGTTGTAATGGAGACAGCAACAGGTGAAATTAAAGCAATTTCAAATTTAGGGAGAACTTCAGCAGGAAAATATTATGAAAAAAGAAACTATGCAGTTTGGGAAGCTCATGAGCCAGGATCAACATTTAAATTAGCTAGTTTAATGGCTGCTTTAGATGATAAAATGATAGACACCTCCACTGTTGTAGATACAGAAAAAGGACGGATTTTTATTCATGGTAAAAGAGTAGAAGATTCACAAAGAGGAGGCTATGGAGAAATATCAGCAGCTAGAGTGTTTGAGGTATCCTCCAATGTTGGAATAGTTAAACTAATTCGTGAACATTATGATGATAAACCAGAAAAATTCATAGATCATTTAAAAGATTATGGACTTACCAATAAAATTGGATTACCAATAAAAGGTGAAGGAAAACCAATTGTTTATTATCCAGGTAAGCCTGGATGGAATAAAATAAGCTTAGAGTGGATGTCATGGGGCTATAGTATTGCTGTTACTCCACTTCAAACATTAATGCTTTACAACGCTGTTGCTAATAATGGTGAAATGGTAAAGCCAAGGTTCATAAAAGAGTTGAGAAAAGAAAATAGAATTAAAAAATCTTTTCAAAAAGAGGTTATAAACCCACAAATTGCATCTCCAGAAACTATTAATAAATTAAAAAAAGTTTTAGAAAATGTTGTTGAAAAAGGAACAGCAAATAACATCTATTCTTCCAATTTCTCTATGGCTGGAAAAACAGGTACCGCAAAAAAATATGTTGGTAGACATGTAAATAAAAAGGGTGATACTATTTCTGGTGGATATTCAAATAAGAGATATGTAGCTTCATTTGCAGGTTTTTTTCCTGCAGATCTCCCAAAATATTCATGTATTGTAGTTATTCATGACCCTTTGAAGAAAAAAGGGTACTACGGAGCTACAGTAGCTGCACCTGTTTTTAAAGAAATTGCACAAAAAATATATACAACTACTTCAGTGGATGATGATCTTGTAAAAGAAAAGTTTTCCTCTCAAAAAATTGGCGATCAATATGCAAGTTTTTACAAAAAAATAAAAAATACAGAAACCATTCCAAATGTAATAGGAATGCCAGCTATGGATGCGGTTTCATTACTTGAAAATGTTGGATTAAATGTTAAAATCAAAGGAATTGGAAAAGTAAAAAAACAATCTATTAAAAAAGGAACTCTCATAAAAAAGGGAGCAACTATAATTTTAAATCTTTCTTAGTTGAAATTATTAAAAGACATATTATATAAGGTTTCTGTAAACGCTGTTTATGGAGATACCAATGTGAAGGTAGCTCAAGTTGATTTTGATTCAAGAAAAATTGTAAAAGATTCCTTATTTGTTGCTCAAAAAGGCACTTCTGTTGATGGTCATTTATATATAGATAAGGCAATTAGCTTAGGAGCCACAACAATTATTTGTGAGCAATTGCCAAGCTACTTAGAAGCAAATATTACTTTTATTCAAGTAGAAGATTCCAATAAAACGTTAGCAATTATTGCCTCAAATTTCTATGATAACCCGTCTTCAAAATTAAAGTTGATTGGTGTTACAGGAACAAACGGCAAAACAACTGTAGCTTCATTATTATATCAATTGTTTAAAAAATCTGGATATAAAACAGGATTGCTATCTACTGTACAAATTTTAGTAGATACAACTGTCTTTAAAACAACTCATACAACACCAAACTCTGTAACTATAAATTACTACTTACATCAAATGGTTTTGTTAGGAGTAGATTACTGCTTTATGGAGGTTAGTTCTCACGGGATTCATCAAAAAAGAACCGAGGGGCTAGAGTTTGCTGGTGGAATTTTTACTAATCTATCACATGATCATTTAGATTACCATGTTTCTTTTGCATCCTACAGAGATGTAAAAAAATCATTCTTTGATTCACTACCAAAAACAGCATTTGCTCTTACCAATTTAGATGATAAAAATGGTAATATAATGTTGCAAAATACAAAAGCCAGAAAAAGAACTTACGCGTTAAAAACATTGGCAGATTATAAGGCAAAAATTATTGAAAAAAGTTTTTCAGGGACATTAATTTCTATAAACGGCACAGAATTTTGGACAAAGTTAATTGGAAATTTTAATGCTTATAATTTAGCAGCTATTATTGGGGTAGCCTATGAATTAGACTTAGAAAAAATAGAGATTTTAACAATTATTAGTCAGTTAGAAAGTGTTAGTGGACGATTTGAATATCTTGTTTCAGATAATGGAGTTATTGCTATTGTAGATTACGCACACACACCAGACGCACTAAAAAATGTACTTGAAACTATCAATGATATCAGAACAAACAACGAAAAACTAATTACAGTTATTGGTTGTGGAGGAGACAGAGATAAGACAAAAAGACCTAAGATGGCTCATATTGCTTCTCAATTAAGTAACCAAGCAATTTTTACTTCAGATAACCCAAGAACAGAAAATCCTGAGACAATTTTGGAAGAGATGGAAATAGGGGTGTCTGCAGAAAATTTAAAAAAAATAGTAACCATATCAGATCGAAGACAAGCCATTAAAACTGCTTGTAAATTTTCAGAAACTGGTGATATTTTATTAATAGCTGGAAAAGGCCATGAAAACTATCAAGAGATAAGAGGGGAACGCTTTCATTTTGATGATTTAGTAGAAGTAAAAAAATATTTTAACCTTTTAAAAAAATAGGATGCTGTATTATTTATTTGATTATTTGGAATCTCATTTTAATTTCCCTGGAGCAGGGTTGTTTCAATTTATTACATTCAGAGCTGCAGCTGCTTTTATTTTAGCCTTATCGGTATCTTCTATATATGGTAAAAGAATCATTAATTTTTTAAGAACACAGCAGGTAGGAGAAAGTATTAGAGACCTGGGTCTTGAGGGGCAAATTCAAAAAGCAGGAACTCCAACAATGGGCGGTATTATTATAATTTTTTCTACACTAATCCCTGTCTTATTATTAACCAAATTAGACAATATCTATATCATCATCCTGCTTATAACAACAGTTTGGATGGGCTTAATTGGTTTTTTAGATGATTACATTAAAGTATTTAAAAAAGATAAAGAAGGATTACAGGGAAAATTTAAAATATTAGGCCAAGTAGGGTTGGGGTTAATAGTTGGTTCTATGCTTTATTTTAATGACAATGTAACAATTAAAGAAGAGTTACCATTAGCACAACAAGTAGTTCAACAAAATGGGAAAACTCAGGTTTTCGGACAAGCGCATAAGTCAACAAAAACAACTGTTCCATTTTTTAAAAACAATGAATTAGATTATTCTGATTTCTTAAGTTTTTTAGGTGAAGGATATGAAAAGTATGGTTGGTTAGTGTTTATTTTCATTACAATTTTTATTATAACAGCTGTTTCTAATGGTGCAAATCTGACAGATGGTATAGATGGTTTAGCAACCGGTTCTTCAGCTATTATAGTAGTTGTTTTAGGGCTTTTTGCTTGGGTGTCAGGGAATATTATTTTCTCAGATTATTTAGATGTCATGTATATCCCAAATTCTGGGGAAATGACAGTATACGTCTTAGCTTTTGCAGGAGCTTTGATAGGTTTTCTGTGGTACAACACCTATCCAGCACAAGTTTTTATGGGAGATACAGGTAGTTTAACAATTGGAGGTATAATAGCAGTGATTGCTATTTCTATTCGTAAAGAATTATTGTTGCCAATTCTTGCAGGTATTTTTTTAGTAGAAAATTTATCTGTAATACTTCAAGTTTCCTATTTCAAATACACAAGAAAAAAATATGGTGAGGGAAGAAGAATCTTTAAGATGTCGCCTTTACATCATCATTATCAAAAATCTGGATATCATGAGAGTAAAATAGTAGTCCGTTTTTGGATTATAGGAATTCTTTTGGCGGTTTTTACCATTGTAACATTAAAATTAAGATAGAATTCAAACTCTAAAATTAGGAGTTTTATAAATAATGAAAAGATTAGTCATACTTGGTGGAGGAGAAAGTGGAGTTGGAGCCGCCATTTTGGGAAAACAAAAAGAGTTTGACGTTTTTCTTTCAGACGTAGGAAGTATTTCAGAAAAATATAAAAAAGTTCTTTTACATCATAAAATAAATTTTGAAGAGGGTCAACATACAAACTCATTGATTTTAAATGCTGATTTGGTGGTTAAAAGCCCAGGCATTCCAGAAAAAGTAGCTATAGTTTCATTACTCCGTAAAAAAAGGATTCCAGTAATTTCTGAAATTGAATTTGCCTCTCAATTTACAAAGGCAACAATTGTTGGAATAACCGGATCAAATGGAAAAACAACAACAACCCTCATCACACATCACATGCTTACATCAGCAAATTTGCGTGTAGGAGTCGCTGGAAATATTGGAGATAGTTTTGCTCAACAAGTTGCAGAGCAAGACTTTGGAAGTTATGTATTGGAGTTGAGTAGTTTTCAATTAGATGGAATTATAAGTTTTAGACCACATATTGCAATAATTACAAATATTACCCCAGATCATTTAGATCGATATGAATATGATTTTAATCAATATATAGCTTCAAAGTTTAGAATCACTAAAAACCAAACGGCTGATGATTTTTTGATATATGATGCTGATGATAAGGTAATAAATACGTGGCTAAAAGAACACAAAGTAAATGCAAAATTAATTCCTTTCTCAATTGAAAAGGAGGTTGACAACGGAGCATTTTTTAAAAAAAATACGATACAAATAAAAATAAATACAGAAATATATAGCATGAGCACATCTAATCTAAGATTACAAGGAAAACATAATATTAAAAATACCATGGCTGGTGCCTTGGCTTCTCAGTTACTTAATGTAAGAAGTCAAACTATAAAGGAAAGCCTTGCAAATTTTGAAGGAGCAGAACACCGCTTAGAGAATGTACATAAAGTTAATGGAGTTCAATTTATTAATGATTCTAAAGCCACAAATGTAAATGCTACTTTTTATGCCTTGGAATGTATGGAACAGCCAACGGTTTGGATAGTTGGAGGTGTTGATAAAGGGAATGATTATGAAGATTTATTGCCTTTAGTGAGAGAGAAAGTAAAAGCAATCGTTTGTTTAGGTGAAGACAATGAAAAGTTAAAATCTGTGTTTTATAATGTAGTAGATATGATGATAGAAACTGCTGGAGCTGAGGAAGCGGTTAAGGTAGCTTTTAAACTATCTCAATCTGGAGATAATGTTCTGTTATCACCAGCATGTGCAAGTTTTGATTTATTTGACAACTATGAAGATAGAGGGCGTCAGTTTAAAAATGCAGTAATGAGTTTGTAACTAATTATAATATTATAAAGAATAAGTTCCATTTATGAAAGGAATTTTTAAACATATAGAAGGAGATAGAACCATTTGGGCCTTGGTGGCTATTTTGGCATTATTTTCTTTTATGCCTGTATACAGTGCTAGCGCAAATCTAGTAAGTGTAGTAGGAGGTTCTACATTAGGGTATTTGTTAAAACATGTTGTGCTTTTAATCATGGGTTTTGCTATTATTTATGCAGTTCATAAAATTCCTTATAGATATTTCAGTGGTGGATCTGTGTTACTGTTACCAATTGTTTTCTTCTTGTTAATATACACTCTGGCACAAGGAACTACAATTGGAGGAACCTATGCGAGTAGATGGATTAGCATTCCATTTATTGGGGTAGGCTTTCAAACATCAACCCTTGCTGGCTTAGTGCTAATGGTTTATACTTCAAGATATTTGGCTAAAAATAAAGATCTAAAAATAGTTTTTAAAGAAAGTTTGATTCAGCTATGGTTGCCTGTTGCTTTAATTCTAATATTAATTTTGCCTGCTAATTTTTCTACCACTGCAATTATTTTTTCAATGATCTTAATTTTAGCTTTTATAGGAGGGTACCCCATAAAATATATAGGATATATAATTGGAGCTGGAATTTTATCATTAACATTATTTATTTTAATTGCAAAAGCATTTCCAGATTCGATGCCTAATAGAGTAAATACCTGGGGAAGTAGAATTGAAAATTTTTCCAATTCAGAAGGTCAAGAGTCCTATCAAGTAGAAAAAGCAAAAATAGCCATAGCAACAGGAGGAACCTTTGGAAAAGGTCCTGGAAAGAGCATACAAAAGAATTTCTTACCGCAATCATCCTCAGATTTCATTTATGCCATTATAGTTGAAGAATACGGATTGGTAGGGGCAGTACTTATTGTTTTTGTTTATTTTTTATTACTATTTAGAATTTTTGTAACAGTTAAAAAAGCCAGTACAATTTTTGGCACATTATTGGTGATTGGGGTGGGCTTACCTATTATTTTTCAAGCAGTTATTAATATGGCAGTGGCCACAAATTTATTTCCAGTTACAGGCCAAACATTACCATTAATAAGTAGTGGAGGTACTTCCATCTGGATGACATGTTTTGCCCTTGGTATGATTCTTAGTGTAAGTTCTTCTAAACAAGAAACTGAGAAAACAATTTTAGATGATAATCCATTAGATATCTTACATGAAGCAATCGATTAACATATTAATTAGTGGTGGTGGTACGGGAGGTCACATTTATCCGGCTATTGCTATTGCAAATGAGTTAAAAGAACGGTATCCGTATGCAAAATTTTTATTTGTTGGAGCAAAGGATAAAATGGAAATGGAAAAAGTGCCGGAAGCAGGGTATGAAATAACAGGGCTATGGATTTCAGGGATTCAAAGAAAATTAACATTCAAAAACTTATTGTTTCCTCTAAAATTATTGGTTAGTCTATTTAAGTCTAGAAAAATTATAAAACAATTTAATCCAGATATAGCCATAGGAACTGGAGGTTTTGCTAGTGGGCCAACAATTATAATGGCTAATATGTGTAAGATTCCAACATTGATTCAAGAACAAAATTCTTACCCTGGAATTACAAATAAATTATTGAGTAGAAAATCTAAAATTATTTGTGTTGCCTATGATGGTTTGGATCGATTTTTCCCAAAAGAGAAAATTGTAAAAACAGGAAATCCAGTTAGATCAAGCTTATTATCAATTCACACTAAGGATAAGATTTTGGATGGAAATAAATTGTATCATCTTAAACAGAAAACAACAACAATTTTAGTTCTTGGAGGAAGTCTGGGTGCTAGGAAAATAAATCAGTTAATTGAGCAAAATATTGTGTTTTTTAAAGAACAAAAAGTACAACTAATTTGGCAATGTGGTAAGCTGTATTTTGATGAATATAAAAAATATAATGACCACGAAAATATTCATGTTCATTCATTTATTAATAAAATGGATTTAGCATATGCAGCAGCTAATATTATTATATCTAGATCTGGAGCTAGCTCTGTATCTGAATTATGTATTGTTGGTAAGCCTACCATTTTTATTCCATCACCCAATGTGGCTGAAGATCATCAAACTAAGAATGCGCGATCTATCGCTGAAAAACACGGTGCTATTTTATTGAAAGAGTCTGAATTAGAAACTTTTCCAATAGTTTTTGAAACGTTGTTAAAAGATGAAGGAAAACAGGAAAGTTTAAGTCAAAATATCAAAGAGTTAGCATTACCAAATGCTACAAATAAAATAATAAATCAAGTAGAAAAATTAATAGATTTTTGAGTTTAAGAGGCATACATACTATTTATTTCATTGGTATCGGAGGGATCGGTATGAGTGCTTTGGCAAAGTATTTTCATGCTACAGGAAAACAAGTTTCAGGGTATGACAAAGTAGCTTCTGACATTACAGAAGGTTTGAGAGATATAGGAATAGATATTCATTATGAAGATTCATTAGATTCAATTCCAGAAAAATTCAAAAATAAACACCATACTTTAGTGGTATACACCCCAGCAGTATCGTCAAATCATTTAGAATTAAATTTTTTTATTGATAACGGATTTAAAGTTATGAAGCGTGCAGAGGTTTTAGGACTAATCACAAAAGATACTTTTTGTTTTGCAGTTGCTGGAACACACGGTAAAACAACTACTACTGCAATTTTAGGTCATATTATGCAACCTTACAATGCCACTAGTTTTTTGGGAGGTGTTTCAGAGAATTACCAGTCTAATTTAATTTTGGGAGAGGATGAAATTTCAGTTGTGGAAGCAGATGAATTTGATCGTTCATTTTTAAAACTTTCACCAAACATAGCTTGTGTTACATCTACAGATGCAGACCATCTAGATATTTATGGTGAGAAAACTTCTTTAGAGAATTCTTTTCAAGAATTTGCAGGCAAGGTTTCAAATCAATTAATTGTTGCTAAAGGATGTAAATTAGATGGATTAACCTATGCTGTAGAGGAGGATGCAGATTATAGCATATCTAATGTAAAAAGAAAAAACGGCCACTATGTTTTTGATGTAAAGACCCCTCATAAAATTATTAATGAGGTATCATTTTTATTGCCAGGAAAACACAATATGATGAATGCTTTGGCAGCTTTTTCTATGGCAGATTGCTATGGTATCCCTGCTGAAAATATTAAAAAATCACTAGAAACATTTAGAGGAGTAGAAAGACGCTTTTCATATAAAATTAGATCAGAAAAACTAACTCTAATTGATGATTATGCGCACCATCCAACAGAGATTCGAGCTGTTCATAGTTCTATAAAAGAGTTGTATCCTTTTAAAAAAAATATAGTAGTTTTTCAGCCTCACTTATTCACAAGAACTAGAGATTTTATTGAAGATTTTGCAGTTGAGTTATCAAAGTTTGATGAAGTACTCTTGCTTGATATCTATCCGGCAAGAGAAATACCTATAAAAGGAGTTTCTTCATTATGGCTGTTAGAAAAAATTCTTAACAAGAATAAAAAAATCACAGATAAAAAAAATTTAGTAAAAGATATTAAAAATTCCGAATCCAATATAGTTGTAATGTTAGGTGCAGGAGATATCGGAAAGATGGTTGAAGGCGTTAAAAATGAATTAATTTCTATGTGTTAATTATGAAGTTAAAAAGAATTATAAAATATCTATTTATGCCTATTTTTATTGGGGTATTGGTGTTTTTATTTATTTTTTCTAATCAGAGAAATACACAAAAATCAATTAAGAAAATAGATGTTCAATTTGAATCTGAAGAGCCATATTTCTTAACTCATAAAATAGTTAATAAATTGTTAATACAAAACAACGAAAGAGTACAAAAACAAGCAAAATCTGTAATAGATTTATACAAGTTAGAAGAATTGGTTCTAGAAAACCCATATGTTGAAAAAGCGTCACTTTTTTTTACCATAGATGGCACACTTGGGTCTTTCATAAAACAAAGGCAACCTATCGCTAGAATACTTACTAGTAATTTATCTTACTACATTGATTCAGAGGGAGTAAAAGTTCCAATTTCTGAAAACTATTCAGCAAGAGTTCCCTTGGTGTCTGGTTTAAATGATGATAGTAATTTGTTTGAATTATTGGTGTTGTTAAATAAAATTGATGAGGATAATTTTTTGAATAAAGAGGTTACTTCAATCCATAGAAAAGACAATAAAGAGTATTTGATGACAGTTAGAAGTGGAGATTATAGGATAGATTTTGGGAACCTGACAGAAATAGATAAAAAAATAAAAAAGTTAAAAGCATTTTATGGCAAAGCTTTTTTAGATAGTACAATACAAAAGTACAAAACCATAAATATTAAATATCGCAATCAAGTTGTTGGTGTAAAATAAAAGAAATGGAAAATAATAAAATAGCCGTTGGTTTAGATATAGGTACAACTAAGATTGTAGCTATGATTGGTCGTAAAAATGAATATGGAAAGTTAGAGATTTTAGGAATCGGTAAAGCAAAAAGTCTTGGTGTTAAAAGAGGTGTGGTTAGTAATATTACTCAAACAATACAATCAATTCAGCAAGCAGTTGAAGAATCAGAGAGTGTTTCTGGTCAGAAAATAGAAAATGTAGTTGTAGGTATAGCTGGTCAACACATTCGAAGTCTTCATCATAGCGACTATATTACAAGATCTAATGCAGACGAAGTTATAGACGAAAATGATATTGAAAACCTTGTAAACCAAGTTCATAAACTAGTTATGCTACCTGGTGAAGAAATTATACATGTATTACCTCAAGAATTTAAAGTAGACAGTCAGGCAGATATAAAAGAACCAATTGGAATGTACGGTGGAAGATTAGAAGCCAATTTTCATGTGGTAGTTGGGCAAGTTTCATCAATTAGAAACATTGGTCGCTGTGTTAAAAGTGCAGGGTTGGATTTATCTGATATTACCTTAGAACCGCTAGCCTCGGCATCAGCAGTTTTAAGTCAGGAAGAAAAGGAGGCTGGAGTTGCTTTGATTGATATTGGAGGTGGTACTACTGATTTGGCAATTTTTAAAGATGGGATCATTAGACACACCGCAGTTATTCCATTTGGAGGAAATGTAATCACAGAAGATATTAAAGAAGGTTGTTCTATCATTGAAAAACAAGCAGAGTTACTAAAAATTAAATTTGGATCTGCTTGGCCAGGAGAAAATAAGGAAACAGAAATAGTATCTATTCCAGGTTTAAGAGGCAGAGAACCAAAAGAAATTACTCTCAAAAATCTTTCAAAAATAATTCATGCTAGAGTTCAAGAAATTATTGAACATGTATATTTAGAGATAAAGAACTACGGCCATGAGACACAAAAAGGAAAACTAATAGCAGGAATTGTTTTAACAGGTGGAGGTTCTCAGTTAAAACATTTAAGACAACTAGTTGAGTATATTACGGGTATGGATGCTAGGATTGGTTATCCTAATGAGCATCTAGCAGGAGATTCTGATGAAGGCCTATCTAGCCCATCTTATGCAACTGCTGTTGGATTATTAATGGAGGGGCTTGAAAATCATTCAAGAGAGGATAAAGAGGGGCAAGACAGACAAAATCAAGAGGAAAATATTGAGGAGAATGTTCCAGAATTAGATCCCAAACCAAAGACAAATAAAAAATCTTTTTTCGATAAGTTTACAGACGGATTGAAAGAGTTTTTAGACAATGCAGAATAATTATTAAGAACATATAAATAAATAAAAATAGAAAAGTTATTATGAGCGGAGAATTCGATAACATTTTATTTGAGATGCCTAAATCACAATCAAACACTATTAAAGTAATAGGTGTAGGAGGTGGTGGAAGCAATGCTGTTAATCACATGTTTCAGCAAGATATCAAAGGGGTAGATTTTGTCATCTGTAACACAGATGCTCAGGCATTAGAAAACAGCTCTATACCTAATAAAATTCAACTAGGAGTTAACTTAACTTCAGGATTAGGTGCTGGAGCAAATCCAGAAGTTGGAGAACAGGCTGCCAAGGAGAGCATCAAAGAAATTCAGGAGATGTTAAACACCCAAACAAAAATGGTGTTTATTACTGCTGGTATGGGGGGGGGAACAGGAACAGGGGCAGCTCCAATTATTGCTAAAATTGCCAAGGATATGGATATTCTAACCGTAGGAATTGTGACCATGCCTTTTCAATTTGAAGGAAGAATGAGATCTAAACAAGCACAAGCAGGTATTGATGAGTTACGAAACAATGTTGATTCTTTAATTGTTATAAACAACAACAAACTAAGAGAAGTATATGGAAATTTAGGATTTAAAGCTGGATTTTCAAAAGCTGATGAAGTTTTGTCTACAGCAGCGAGAGGAATTGCAGAAGTAATAACACATCACTACAAACAAAATATAGATTTACACGATGCAAAAACAGTTCTTTCTAATAGTGGAACAGCAATTATGGGTTCTGCTAAAGAGGAAGGAACTTCCAGAGCCAAAAATGCTATAGTTAAAGCATTAGATTCTCCATTATTAAATGACAACAAGATTACTGGTGCAAAAAATGTATTGTTATTAATTGTTTCAGGAACTAATGAGGTAACATTAGATGAAATTGGAGAAATTAATGATTTCATCCAAACTGAAGCAGGTTTTGAAGCCAATATTATTATGGGTATCGGAGAAGATAAAGATTTAGGAGATGCAATCGCTGTAACAGTTGTTGCTACTGGTTTTGCCTTGGATCAACAAAGTAATATTACAAATACAGAAGTTAAGAAAACTGTTTATACTCTAGAAGATGAACAGAAAGCTACGTATGATTTTTCAGATACTATTTTATCTAAAACTCCATTAATTAAAGATCCAATTGATACAACTGAAAAGAAAATAATTCATGTTCTTGAATTAGATGATGAACCAGAGCACCAAGAAGAGAAAGAAGAATTTCAAATGGATTTAATTCCAACTTCTGAGTTTATCAGAAACAGTGCTGTAGTTTATGATGAAATTCTTTCTGAAGATATTTCTGAAGATGATTTTATTATTACCAATATATCACCAGTTGAAGAAGAAGAAGTTTCAGATGAATCTACATCAATTCAACCCGATTTATTATTTGATCTTCCAATCAATGATTTTGAAGAGATTAAAATAAATAAAGATGAAATTCGTTATGAGCTCACTCCAGATATTTTGAATCTTGAGGTTACAGATGCACAGGAAATTATTGCTGACAAAAGTGATGAGTCAGTTACAAAACATATCTTAGAAGATTTTGATATTCAGCCTACGATAGGTAAAAGTTCATTAATAAATAAAGATTCAAAAGAACTAGAGCAAGAATTACAATTTGAATTAAAAACTTCAATTCCACAGTCAGAAATTAATGAAATTGAAGCCTCTAGTGAAGAAGTATCTCCAATGAGTCTTACCATTACAGAACTTCAAAAAAGAGCTGAAGAACGAAGGCAAAAAATGAAAGGATTCAACTATAAATTCACTGATCAAATGAATAAAAATATAGATGAAATTGAACGTCAGCCAGCCTATAAAAGATTGGGTGTAAATTTAGATGAAAGTAGTTCGATAATTAGCAAATCTAAAACAACCTTGTCTACAGATGATAATGATGATATACAATTAAAGTCAAATAACTCTTTTTTGCATGACAATGTAGACTAAGACAATATGACCCCGGCTATCTCCTCCACCGTACTCATTCACTTGAGTGCGGTTTTTTATATAAGGTTGGTTTAACGAAATAGTTCAATCCGTTATTTACTATCAGTTTTGATTTGTATTCATTCATAACTTATGAATGCTTTAATTTTAAAAAAGGATGAAATAATATTTAAAATAAGATAATTATTATTAATTTTAGAATGTTATTTATTCTACAATAGAATTAGCCCTAATTTATTTAAAATTTTAGTTAGAATGAAAAAAATAAAGCATTTATGCATCTTTTTGATGTGCATTACCTGTTATAACATTTACTCACAAAGAGATTCTTTAAGGCAAGTTTATAGAGACACAAAAGCACCTGATTCTTCTAGATTTAAGGCCTTAAATCAGCTTTATAGCACTAACATTTACAATGATCCTAAAGGAATACTCGAAGATCTTTTCTATCACCGTGGGTTAGCTAAAGAAAAAAATAATAAAGAAGAACAATTTTACTCTATTTATAGAGTAGCAACTGTTTTATATTTTCTTAATCAATATGATAAGTCTTTAAGACAATTTAATGAAGCATTAGTGTTGGTTAATGAACTCAAAAGAGAAGATTTAAAAGCACGATTACTAGGAAATAGAGCCAATTTATATAAAGCAAAATTGATGTACCCTGAAGCCATAAGCGATTTAAATGAAGCCTTGGAAATTTACAGAGAGCTTAAAATGGATAGACAAGCTTCTTGGGTACAACAAACTTTAGGTTTTATTTACATAGACATTGGCAGTTATGAATTAGCATTAAAAAATCTTAAAGGAATACAGAATGATACTAATTCAAGTAATTCTTGGGTCAAAATGTTATTTGCTAATAATGATTTGGCTATCGGAAAAGTTTATTTAAAAAAAGAAGCATATAAAGATGCTCAAATTTATTTAGAAAGTGCACTAAAAATTTTTAAAGAGCAAAATGCATCATATAAAATTGCTCAATGCTATCGGTATTTATCACATACACATAATATGTTAAATGAAACCGATAAAGCAATTAATTATGCAACTATTGCTATAGAATTAAGCAAACAAAATAATGATGAAGCATCGGTTACAAATGGACTATTGTATCTTGCAGAAGCTAATTTTAAGAACGATATACCAACTTCAATAAAATTATCTCACGATATTTTAAGTCGGAGTATTAACAATGAGGATTATGAATTTAAATCAAGATTATATGACCTACTTTATAAAAGCTATCGCTCACAAAATAATTCTGATCTAGCTTTTCAAATGCTTGAATTGTCCTCCGCTTATCAAGATAGTTTAGATATAAAACTGAAAAATCTTGCTGTCTTCAGAGAATTAGTTAAGCAGGATTATGAAGATCAACTGTTCCAAAGTAGAAAATTTTCACAAAGAAGAATTCTCTTCGGGTCTGTTCTTGCTATTTTTTTTATTTTTTATTTTGTCTTGTACTATAGGAAGAAAATCAAAAGAAATACAATAGCTAAAAATGCTCTTATAGATGAAATAGAAAGAATAAAATCTTCTACATCAATCAATCAATTAAATGTAGTTTCAGCTAGGTTTGGATTAGATATTGAAAAAATAGAACAACACATCGATAAAAAATTAAATGATACTGATCGTAAAGTTTTATTTGAACTACTGAAAGATCCTGTTATTTCAAACAAAGAAATTGCAAAAAAAGTTTGTTTGAGTATTGAGGGAGTTGGTTCATCACTGCGTAGAATGTATGTTTATTTTAACATTAAGGAATCCAAATACAAAAAAATTTCATTGTTATTAGATGCAGTTAGGCTATCAAATAACTAAATATGAACTTTTATATTGAAGAGCAGACAATACAATGTTTCACTTCTAGACATGAATATTTTAAAAATCACGCTTAAGCGTGATTTTTTTTTTGCTGTTAAAAATACTTTTGAAAAAATTTTATATCATTTTCCTCACCCTAATTACAATGAAAATATTAACGTATTTTAAAACACAAACTATCCTATCATTATCATTTCAATATAAAATTATCAATAAATCAATTCTTTTGTTATTTATTTTATTTCTTATACAAACCACTCAAGCTAGAATTAAACTAACAGGAAATTTTCTATCTAATACTACCTTATCTAGTTCATCTTTAGAACTGGAAAAGAATAATCTTTATAATAAAAGCGAAAAAGAAAGTGATGTTACCTCCATCTCTTACGATTCTAAAAACACGTCAAAAAATAGTATTTTTAGGGAAGTTACTAACGTTTATTTTAAGAGTATTGAAGAAGTAAATAATGCTACACAATTTCACTATATACTAGAACAAAACTTTAAACATGCTATTTCATTAGAAAATATAATAGTAGCTAACCAGCCTTTTCCAAATCCAGACACAGATGGTGATGGAGTAACTGATGATATAGATCTAGATGATGATAATGATGGTATTTTAGATGATCAGGAAACTTTAGGTATATGTAATAATGGTGGATTTTTAAATTTTGAATTTTATGCAACTAGCCCTTCTGGGAATACAGTTGACAATATCCCTACTACAGGGGCTCTTACTACAGGTACAATCTCAGACTTTAATGTAAGTGCTTTGCAAAGCTCTGTAGGAGATACAGGAAGTTTTGCTGTTCGTTATACAGGTTATATATTAATTACAACAAACGGTAGCTATACATTCTTTACATCTTCTGATGATGGATCAAAATTATTGATAGATGGAGTTGAAATTGTTAATAATGATGGAAGTCATGGTTCTCAAGAAAGGTCTGGAACAGTTACTTTAGATGCTGGGGTGCATTCTATAACAGTATTATTCTACCAAGGAGAAGGAGGATTTAGTTTAAGTGCTTCTTATTCCGGACCATCAATAAGTAAAACTAGCTTACCGTTTAATATACTTGCCCCTGAATTAGATTATTGTTATATAGATACAGACGGTGACGGTATTACCAACAGACTAGACTTAGACTCAGATGGTGATGGGTGTCCTGATGCTATTGAAGGCGCAGCAGCTTTTACTACTACTGATTTGGTAGCTTCTTCGATGCCAGGTGGAAATACGGGTGGTTCTTACACAGGTGAGTACAACTCGCCAGTGGTAGACAATCTAGGAACTA
>CAXHZP010000015.1:0-56746 GCA_964021805.1 uncultured Flavobacterium sp. | reverse complement strand
CGTTTGGCTGGGATTTATTATTTATATGACATTCCTTATTTTAGGATTCGTCTAATTATATTTTCAATAATAAGTTGTATTTTCGATGTAAAATTTAATTATTTTTCTTGCACATGAAACCCTATTTTGCTCACGAAACTTCTGTTATAGACCCCGATTGCACTATCGGAGAGGGAACAAATATCTGGCATTTTAGCCATATTATGTCTAATTGTGTTCTTGGGAAGAACTGTAATCTTGGACAGAATGTGGTGATCTCACCAGAAGTAATTTTAGGGAATAATGTTAAAGTACAAAACAATGTTTCTGTTTACACAGGTGTAATATGTGAAGATGATGTTTTTTTAGGTCCTTCTATGGTTTTTACAAATATTATAAATCCAAGAAGTGCTATTAAAAGAAAAAATCAATATAAGAAAACACACGTTAAAAAAGGAGCTAGCATTGGTGCTAATGCAACCATTATTTGTGGAATCGATATCGGTGAGTATGCCCTTATTGGTGCTGGTTCTGTAGTTGTTAAAGATGTATTACCCTATGCTTTAGTTGTAGGAAACCCCTCTAGACAAATTGGTTGGATTAGTGAATATGGTCATACGTTAAAATTTAATGAACATGGAACAGCTACCTGCCCTGAAAGTGATGAAAAATATCAATTAAAAAATAATATTGTAGTAAAAATCAGTCCCTAAATGAAGAAATTAACCCTCCTAATCTATTTTTTTTTAACCTCATTAATTTCCCTATCTCAAGAAGAAAAATTCCCAACTTTTAAAGAGTGTGATGCGGAAGAATTAGAAAATAATAGTGTTTGTTTTTATAAGCATACTAAAGAAATATTCTACAAAGAATTTAAAGTTCCCTCTATTATTAAAAAGGAAAATTACGCAGAGGTTTTGAATGCTATTTTTGTTGTTACTAATAAAGGTGCATTTAAGTTAATCTATTTAAACTCACCTTATGAAGATCTTAAGATAGAAGTTGCTAGAGTATTTAAAAAATTTCCAATTATAACTCCAGCATTTTATAATAATCATTCTGTAGAAATGCAGTTTGTACTACCCATAAATCTTTCTTTTTCAGAAGCAGGTTCATTTAAGAATATCCCCAACATAAAAAACCAAAAAAAAGATATTCAAAAAGTTGTTTTACAAGAAAATAACACCTCAAAAAACCCATTATACTCTAGTCAAATAAATATTCCTTTTACACACCAACGCTATGTAGATTATGAGTATGCTATGCATAAAACAACCAACCATAGCACAACCAAACCATTTTTATATAAAGATATAAATGAACTAATTAATCTTGATTCTGTAAAGAAACTCTTTTTAAAGCCAAAAAAGAACACATGGTTGGGTAGAAAAGTTTGGAACGAGCACTTATTATCTGTTCAAGAAGACGATTATTGGTTTAATCTAGATTTTTTAGTTGATGTTCAGTTAGGTAAAGATAATTCAAAGAACAATTCGTTTACTTACAACAATTCTAGAATTTTACAAGTAAATGGAGGGCTTGGAGAAAAGTTTTCATATTCTGCGACTATTTATGAGAGTCAAGCAAGATTTGCAGGATATGTAAACGAATTTATTTCAAACAGATCATTGGTTAATAGACCGGCTTTTTCCGAAGGACTTGTTCCTGGTAGAGGAAAAGCAAAAGGATTTAAAGAAGATGCGTTTGATTATCCTGTTGCTGAAGGGTATCTATCATATACCCCTAATAAATTTTTGCAATTTCAGTTTGGACACGGAAAGAATTTTATTGGTGATGGATATAGATCATTTATTCTTTCAGATGTTGCAGCACCATCTCTATATTTAAAAGCCTCGGTTGATTTTTGGAAATTTAAATATACAAATTTGTGGATATGGGGAAATGATTTAAGAGGAAGAGCAGTCATAAGTACTAACGAACATGCAAGAAAATACATAGCCATTCATTATTTAAGTATTAATCTATCAGACAGATTAAATATTGGCCTATTTGAAACTGCCGTGAGTGCGAGTGAAACAGGTATTGATGCAGGATTTTTAAACCCAGTAATTTTTTATAGATCAGTAGAATTTAATAGAGGGGAAGATGCGGGGAATGCTTTAGTTGGTCTTACAGCTAAATATAAATTATCTAGCCAAACTTCCTTATACTCACAACTTGTTATTGATGAATTCTCAGTTGGAAATCTCACGAATTTAGGAGATTGGAGAAACAAATTTTCATTACAATTAGGGGCTAAGTATTTTGATGCGTTTAATGTCAAGAATTTGTATGTTCAAGGAGAGTTTAACTATGCAAGACCTTATACTTTTGCTCATAGAACTCCAATTTTAAATTATGGAAATAATAATCAAGCTTTGGGTCATTTATGGGGAGCAAATTTTTGGGAATTAATTGGTGTCGCTAGATATAAAAAAGATCGCTGGAGTGGAAGCGCTAAGGTAGTTTTTGGAAAGAAAGGATTTGATTTTATTGATGAAAGTATTAGTTATGGAGGAAATATCTTTCAATCGTATGAAGATAGACAAGGAGATGTTGGAAATACTATTGCTCAAGGAAATACTGCATCTATTTTTAATATTGATATTCAAGGAGATTATTTACTAAATCCCTCTAATAATTTAAGTTTATTTGCCGGATTAAGCTATAGAAATTTTTCAATAGATGAAACAACAAACGGGTTTTCAACCAATAATAATGTTTGGATAAGAGCCGGTATAAGAGCAGATTTATTTAATTGGTATTTTGACTTTTAATAAAAAAACCTCTGTTTAGAGGTTTTTTTATTGTTCATCTTATTATTTAGGATCCTGATACTTATAATATCCTTCAACAGGAATCATTAAATGATCATAGCCAGTTCCTTTGAACATAATATAAGGAGCACCAGTATTAAAATTAGTGGTTTGCCCATCTAATGAAGCTGGGTTCTTGGGGAAAAGCATCAAATGTGCCCCTGATTCTATCCATTGACCTTCTGCAGCATCTTCTTTATTAAAAACTAATTGTTTTGTGTTGTCTTCTCCCATGTCACCATGAAGCATCCAAGCCCATCCGTCTGTATCCATTTGAGGAGTTTTTCCTCCCATGTAAGCCATAGCCCATTGCATTGCTGGGCCATCTCCAACCATAGCCATTGCTTCATGTGGGTTTTTCCATCCATTTTCAGGATCAGACATTCCTCTAGGATTTGCTGCCATGGCTGTCCAGCCATTAGTCCCTTCTCTCAAAACTGTTCCGTCTACGTCTACTACTGTACAATTTTTGGCAATAAAAGATGGTGCAGCTGTGCTGTAAGCCCATATTTTCCATTCAGTCGATGTATGAGGGCCGTCTGGTTCTCCATTACTGTTTTCTGTAATAGAGGTGTTATTACAACTTATAATTAAAGCTGTAGATAAAATTAGTAATAAAAAATTTTTCATTTTTTTATTTTTAAGTTGTGTAATTAATCAAACTCTTTTGCTAAATCTGCAGAGTCATACCATTCCATATAGTGAGCTAATTTACCTTCTTCATTAAATTGTAAAACAGCATACCATTTTAACATACTCTTTTTACCATTTGAGGCAAAATTAGAAGTCCATGTGCCATAAGCCCTAACATTTCCATCAGGTAAGTTATTCTCATCTAATGCAGCAAAATATTGAGGGTTTGTGAGTTTTTTATTGTCATAGTTAGACATGAAAAATCGAAAGGCTTTTTCCCATTCACTTTTAGGTAGAGAATCCATTCCAACTGCAGGTGGAGACCAAATAAAGTCATCACTCATGTATTTATCCGAGAAGAATGCTGTAGAGTCATTTTGCATAAATGCGTCAAGCCAAGCTTTTGTGGTTTCAGTATTTTTATTGAAAACACTCATTTTAGAAGTAACGTCAGATTTATTATTGTTTTGGCATCCAGTTAAAAGTGCAAAAGCAACAGCAAAGAATAATATTTTTTTCATTTTGATAAGTTTTTAGTTCTTTAAAAATACTAATTTTTACAAACAATGGCAAATAGCAACTAAAAATAAGGTTTTAATCCCTTTATTTTATCAGGTATATTTTGAGTTTAAAGGTAGGATTTTGTATTTTTACATATATAAAATTAAGTAATGAAAAACATAATTATAGTTGTATTTGGGTTGTTATTTTTTGTTAGTTGCGGAAAAGATAAAAAAGTAGATACTTCACAGAAAGAAAGTAAGAAAACTAAAGTAATTGTTCCTAAAAAAGAAAAGACTACCAAAAAGGAATCAGCTGTTGTGGTGGATTCAGAAGGAGTTGCAAATGTGACTGTTACTTCTAATGATGGAATGAGGTTTGATGTTAGGAAAATTAAAGTAACCACTGGGCAAAAAGTAAGATTAACTTTAAATCATTCAGGTAAATTAGATAAAAAAATTATGGGACATAATGTTGTTATTCTAAAGAGTGGAGTTAAAGCCTCTTCATTTGCAGTAAAAGCGGCTTCATCAAAAAGTAATGACTACATCCCTGAGGGAACCACTGATGTAATTGCTCATACTAAAATGATTGGTGGTGGAGAGTCTACAATGATTGAGTTTATAGCCCCTGAAAAAGGAACCTACGATTATATTTGCAGTTTCCCTGGGCACTTTGCTATGATGAAAGGAAAATTAATTGTTGAATAAGTTTTCAATTAATTTTTATAGTTCTAATATTTGAATTTTTCTAAACTCTACAGGATGACTTTCGCTTTGAAGAGAAATGTACCCGTTAGTTAATGCCTCACCATCTTTGGCTTGAATATCTTCTGAAGCACTATCTAGATACTCTCCTCCAATACTTGGTTTAGAATAGCTAATTGCAAGTTCACCATCTATAAAATGAGTTATCGAATTTCCATCAACTATAACCTCAGCTTCAATCCATTCTTCACCATAATATGTTTTGCTTTCAGCCATGATACAGTGTTCAGTAATTTCTTCTCCTTTCATTTCTACATGAGTTGCAGGAGTGCATAAGTTACCCGAAGGTCTATTAACTCCATTTTTAACTCCTCCTAATAGTTGAAATTCTAGAGATAATGGGAATCCTTGATTTAAAAGCATAGTTTCTGGAGCTTGACTATGAATCATGATACCACTATTTTTTTCTGCCCAAGCCTGTCCTCCATTGACTTGCTCTCCAACAAATCTATACTCTAACTTTAATCTATAATTAGTAAATGGAGTTTTGTAAAATAAATGACCAAATTCATCTGTAAAATTGTCATATTGATCATAAGACACCTTTATACTCCCATTTTCAACTCTAAAAGTATTTAGATGATTATCATGTAATTCATAACCATTGATTTTTACAATCCAATCGTCTAAGTTTTCTCCATTGAAAAGAGATTTCCATTTGTTGTTGGATTCAATTTTATTAGAAACATTTTTTTTACAATTAAAAAAAGAACTTAATACAAGTACTATAAGTAATATGTTAAAAAAAGATTTCATTCTTTTAAAGTGAATATGATTTGCCTCCAGTTAATTCTTGCAAGTCTCCACAGTAGTAAGCTGTAGGGATTGGGTCATAGGCTAGTATATTTTCACCCACCTCTTCTGAGTGTTTGTATGCGTAAATAGTCATCCATTTTAACTGATTTAAAAATTCAGATGATGTCATTTCTAATGCCTCTGGATTTGCCTCCCGTTCTGGATCTACCTCCTTACTTAAAAACATGTGTTCATCTAACAAGGCTTTATATTGTTCTTGTGTAACATCATCTAAATTAGATTCAGAATCTGGCTTTAAAAGAGTAATTATTTTATTAAAAGCAGCTCTAGTTATTTCTTGATCCTTGACTTTCAAAACTTCAAGAATATAGTTATCAATAAATTGAGGAACACCTACTTCTGTTGCAGCTGGAGTAGTGGCTGTTTTAGGTATGATGATATCCACTAAGTTTGTTATTACTACTTTTTCATCAGAAGTTAGATAGCTTGGTATCCATGTTTCAGTATTACTTGCACAACTCTGCAACATGCTAAAAATACTTGGTGAAATAGCGGCAAAACCAGCAGCAAGTCCTATGTTTTTTAATGCGTCTCTTCGTTTCATATATCTATCTATTAAGCGTTCTTTTTTAAGTTTTTGGCAGCATGATTTGCCGCTCTGGCTGTAAAAGCCATATATGTTAATGAAGGGTTTTGACAACCTGAAGAGGTCATGAAAGCTCCATCTGTTACATATACATTGGTACAAGCGTGTATTTGATTGTGTTTGTTTAAAACAGATGTTTTTGGATCTCTACCCATTCTAGCAGTACCCATTTCATGAATACCTAAGCCCATAGCTCTTGATGATTCATGATCATACCCTTTTACATTTTTATAACCTGCAGCTTTTAACATTTCAATAGCTTGCTCTTGCATATCTACTCTCATTTTCATTTCATTTTCACCAAAATCTGCATCAAAAGTTACGGTTGGAAGACCCCATTCGTCTTTTTTGCTGTAGTCAAGTGATAATTTATTGCTATGATCTGGTAAAGTTTCCCCAAAGGCCAATAAATTTACATTCCATTGCCCAGGTTTTAAGATAGCTTCAGATAACTTTGGCCCATATTTTAATTCAGCAACTAATTCTGAGGCATCACTTCTACTGGCACCACCCTGATAACCATAGCCTCTAATGAAATTTTTCATTTTTGTTTTCTTATCAACATTCCTAAATCTAGGGATATAAATACCATTTGGTCTTCTTCCTTTTACATATTTGTCATCATACCCCTCAGCTACTGCCGAAGCTCCAACTTGAAAATGATGATCCATAATATTATGTCCTAGTTCACCACTATCATTTCCTAAACCATTAGGAAATCTTTCAGACTTTGATTGTAGTAAAATTGAGGCTGAGGCAATAGCTGATGCACATAAAAAGATAACCTTTGCATTAAAAACATAGCTTTCTTTAGTCTCTGCGTCTATTACACGAACGCCTGTAGCTTGTTTTGTAACATCATCGTAGATAACCTCATGAACAATAGAATTGGGTCTTAATGTCATATTTCCAGTAGCCTCTGCTGCTGGAAGAGTTGAAGAGTTACTGCTAAAATAGGCGCCATAAGGACAACCTCTCATACACCTACTTCTGTATTGACATGTACCTCTACCCAAACCTTCTTTTGTTCCTTCTGTAATGTGAGCTGTTCTTCCAATGGTTAATAATCTATTATCATCAAATTTTTCTGAAATTTTATCTTGTAAATGTTCTTCAACACAATTTAATTCCATTGGTTTAAGAAGTTTCTGATCTGGAAAATGTTTTAGTCCTAAATTCTGTCCACTAACACCAATATATTCTTCAACTTTATCATACCAAGGTTCTATTTCTTTGTAGCGAACAGGCCAATCAACAGCAATACCGTCTTTTTTATTAGCTTCAAAGTCTAAATCACTTAATCTATAACTTTGTCTTCCCCACATTAAAGACCTTCCTCCAACATGATATCCTCTCATCCAATCGAATCTTCTTTCCTCATTATATGGATGCTTTATGTCGTCAACAAAAAAATGTTCTCTTGCTGGTTGTGTAGTGTAGCCAGTTCGGTTTTGTTTAGGCTTCCTGTCTATTATTTCTTGCGTAGTCTTTCCTCCATTTGGTAAATCCCAAGGATCAAGGTGTGCAGTGGTGTAGTCCTCTATGTGCTTTACCATTCTACCTCTTTCTAGAACAAGTGTTTTAAGACCTTGTTCACAAAGTTCTTTTGCTGCCCATCCACCAGAAATCCCAGTACCTACTACAATAGCATCAAATTGACTATCCTCTATTTTTTCCTTGTTATTGTTCATTTATTAAAATTTTTGAGACGTTTAATTACAAAATTCTGAATTTTATGCATATAAAATTACATATTTCTAAGCCAAATTAGTTAATTTGCATTTTTTTTATGTTCAAAATTTTTCAGTGAAATTAAATATACAAAATATATCTCCTTTTAAAGAAAATGGTATAGAATATCATGCAGATACTTGTATTCCATTAGTAGAGGCTGTTGGTAGAAAAAAACTAAAATTTAACGCCTTAGCAAGGCATACTTATCCTGGAAATAGATTAACAGAAGACACTATTGGTCTAAATAGTATCGGGTATTGGGATGCTAATGAGCCGCAAGATTGGGGATTAGACTGGCATAGAAATGAAGGTATAGAGATTCATTTTTTAGAATCTGGCTCTATGCCGTATTCTCAAGAAAATCAAACATTAGAATTGCTTCCTAATAATTTAACTATTACTAGGCCTTGGGAGGTTCATAAGGTAGGTGGTCCATTTATTGGTATGGGAAAATTCTATTGGATCATTTTAGATTTAAATGTTCGCAGACCTCACCAAAATTGGTCATGGCCAGATTGGATTATTTTAGCACCAAAAGATTTAGAAAAGCTAACAAATATTTTACGTCAGAATGAAAAGTTTTGTTGGAAGTCAGATAAACGAATTTTGGATTGTTTTCAACGAATTGGTAAAGCTGTAGATTCTGATTATCAAGGAAGTAATGCTTCTAAAATACGATTATTAGTGAATAACTTATTGTTGTTTATATTAGATTTAGTAGCGGTTGAAGAGGTTCAATTAGATGAAAAGTTGATGGACAGTTCAAGGAGTGTTCAATTATTTTTAAAAGAGTTAAATGTTAATTTATCTGAGAATTGGACAGTTGAAAAAATGGCAAAATCTTCAGGAGTTGGTCTAACACGTTTTACGTTTCATTGTAGGCAACTAACAAATTTGACACCAATGAAGTATCTTATGTTAAAGCGTTTAGAAATGTCTAAACAACTATTGCTTGACCATCTAGAAATGAATATTTCAGATATTGCATATCAATGTGGTTTTTCAACAAGTCAATATTTTGCCACCATGTTTAAAAAACAAGAAAAATGTACTCCTGTAGCTTATCGAAAAAAATTAATCAGTAACGTTTAAATTTGTTTAAAATTTTTCACTGAACAATTGTACACATAATTTTAAGTATGATGTCATATTTTGAGCATCCTTAAATGACACAAATTTATAAATAACATGAATTCAATTAGTATCTCAAAATCAATTTTTATTGTACTATTAATTATAGGTGTTTCAACATCTAGTTGTAAGACTGGTAAAAAAAAGCAACCAATTCCCTCAGAAAACGCACATTTTAATGAAGGAGTGTTTTTTAAGTTGTCACTTGCTCAATGGTCACTTCACAGATATGTTGAAGAAAATAAGAAGTCACCTTTTCATTTTGCATCTCAAGCAAAAGAAATGGGGTTTGAGGGGTTAGAGTATGTAAGTCAATTATATAAGTATGAAATTGAAAAATTAGGATTTGATGTTGTTATTGATTCGTTAAATAAGATCAGCAAAAAAGAATCTATGAAGAATATTCTGATTATGGTCGATGATGAAGGAGATTTGGCTGATCCTGATGAAAATATGAGAAACCAGGCAGTGGAGAATCACAAAAGATGGGTTGATGCTGCCTCAAAATTAGGTTGTCAATCAATTCGTGTGAATACTTTTGGAACAAATGATCCAGAAATTTGGAAAAGTACAGTGGTAGATGGGTTAAGAAAGTTGTCTGAATATGCTGCAACTAAAAACATCAATGTGCTTTGTGAAAATCATGGATGGTTGTCATCTAATCCTGTTGAGTTGATGGCAGCAATTAAAGCCGTAAATATGAAAAATTGTGGTACGCTACCTGATTTTGGTAATTGGTGTGTGAGAAGAAAAGATGCAAATGAAAATTGGGGAGATTGTGCTGAAGTTTATCCAGATAAATATCAAGGAACAAAAATGATGATGCCTGCAGCAATGGCTGTAAGTGCCAAATCCTATGATTTTGATGAGGCTGGTAATGAAACTACCATAGATTATATTAAAATGTTGCAAATAGTAAAAGATGCTGAATATACAGGTTTTATTGGAGTAGAATATGAAGGAGACAGATTAACTGAAAGAGATGGAATTAAAGCTACACGAGATTTGTTGTTAAAATCAGCAAGTAATTTGAAATAATAATAAAATTAGATAATAACACCATAAAATCATTTAATTATGAAAAAATCAATCCAATTTCAACTCTCCTTTATGATGTTTCTCGAATTCTTCATTTGGGGAGGATGGTTTGTTACTCTGGGGATATATCTACCCAATACTTTAAAAGCTACTGGTGGAGAAATTGCAATGGCTTATTCAACTCAATCTTGGGGTGCAATTATTGCTCCTTTTATTATTGGCTTGATAGCAGATCGTTTTTTTAATGCTGAAAAAATTCTTGGAGTCCTTCATATTATAGGAGCTGTTTTAATGTATCTAATGTATCAAGCTACTGAATTTTCAGTTTTTTATCCTTATGTTTTAGGATATATGATTGCTTACATGCCAACATTAGCGTTGGTGAATTCTGTCTCATTTAATCAAATGTCTGATCCAGCAAAACAATTTCCAAAAATAAGAGTATGGGGTACAGTTGGCTGGATTTTGGTTGGTTTTTTATTTATTAGTTTAATTTTTAATTGGGATTCTGCTGAAAATATTGCTAATGGAGCATTAAAGAATACTTTTTTAATGACAGCTATAGTTTCTGCAATTTTAGGGATTTTTAGCTTTACTTTACCAAGTACTCCACCCTCTGTAAATAAAAATGAAAAAGTAACTATTTCAGATATTCTTGGGCTAGACGCTTTAAAATTATTGAAAGACCGAAATTTTTTAGTGTTCTTTTTGTCATCAGTTTTAATATGTGTACCTCTTGCATTCTATTATCAGCATGCAGGTCAGTTTTTAGGAGAAATAGGAGCATCATTATCGTTATCTAATTTAGAAATAGGCCCAGCTGGATTAATGACGCTAGGTCAAATTTCTGAGGTTGGATTTATGTTATTACTCCCTTTTTTCTTTAAAAAGTATGGATTTAAAAAAACCATTCTTTTTGGAATGTTAGCATGGGGAATTAGATATACATTATTTGCATATGGTAACAATGGAGATTTATTCTTTATGTTAATTACAGGAATAGCTTTACATGGAATTTGTTATGATTTCTTTTTTGTATCTGGTCAAATATATACAGATGCCAAAGCTGGAGAAAAAGTTAAAAGTGCTGCTCAAGGTTTAATCACATTAGCCACTTATGGTGTGGGAATGCTAGTAGGATTTTGGATTGCAGGAAAAATTGTAGATCAAAATCTGATAGCTGACAGCTCTCATAGTTGGCAAGATATTTGGATTTTTCCAGCGGTATTTGCAATAGCGGTGATGATTATTTTTGCACTATTATTTAAAAATGAAAAAGTAGAATACAAAGCATAAAAAAGTAATGAGTAGTTCTAAAATTAGATTAGGTATACTTGGTGGTGGTGGTAATTCTTTAATAGGAGTTTTACACAGAATAGCCTCTTCAATGTTTGATAGATATCAAATTGTTGGAGGGGTGTTTAATCCTATTTGGGATGAAAATATTGATTTTGCCAATAAAATAGGGTTGCCAGAAGATAGGGTTTATGTAGATTTTGAAACACTAATTGAGCAAGAACTTCTTCTACCAGAAGATAAGCGAATGCAAGTGATTTCTATTTTAACACCCAATTTTTTGCATTTTCCAATGGCAAAAAAATTGTTGGAAAATGGGTTCCATGTCATTTGCGAAAAACCTTTAACCACAACTTATAAAGAAGCCCAAGAACTTTACACCATCTTACAGGATAGGAAAACTATTTTTGCAGTAACCTACACTTACACTGGATATCCTATGATACGTCAAATGCGTGAAATGGTAAAAAGTGGTGTCATTGGAAAGGTTCAAAAAATTGATGCACAGTATTATCAGGGATGGATAAACCCTATTATTCATGATAATGAAAAACGCAAAACAACTTGGCGATTAAATCCCGAAAAATCAGGAGTAAGTTGTTGTATAGGTGATATTGGAACGCATGCTTTTGATATGTTAGAATATGTTTCAGGAGTAAAAATTGAAACTATTTTAGCAGACTTAAACTATGTATACGATGACAACCCTATGGACGTAGACGGTACTATTTTGTTGAGATGTTCCAATAATGTTAAAGGAGTTATTTGTGCTAGCCAAATTGCCACTGGAGAGGAAAATAGTTTTGTTGTAAAAATCTATGGAGATAAAGCAGGGCTTAAATGGGAGCAAGAAAACCCAAATTATCTATATTTAATGGAAGAGGGTAAGCCTTTACAAGTATTAAAACCCGGACATGATTATAATAGTAAACTATCTTTAGATGGAACAAAATTACCTCCTGGACATCCAGAAGGAATCTTTGATGCCATGGGTAACATTTACAAAGGAGTAGCAAGAGCTATTTCTAATGAACCATATAACACTGGGGAGTTTCCAACTATTATTGATGGAGTAAGAGGGATGAGTTTTATCGAAAAAGCAGTCTCCTCACACAAAAAAGGAAATAGTTGGATTGCTATTGATGAAAACTATACTTTGTAACGTTTAAAATTTTTAAAAAAAACATGAAAACTATTAAAGGACCAGCTGTTTTTTTAGCACAATTTATGGATGATAAAGCACCGTTTAATTCGTTAGAGGGGTTGTGTAAATGGGCTAAAGGACTTGGATATATTGGCATTCAAATACCAACACTAGACAAGAGTATTATAGATTTGGACATCGCATCAGAAAGTCAAACATATTGCGATGAGTTTAAGGGGAAAATAAATTCTTTTGGTTTAGAAATTACAGAATTATCAACTCATATTCAAGGTCAGTTAGTGGCGGTTCACTCTGCTCATGATTTGATGTTTGATGTATTTGTTCCAAAAGAGTTACAAGGAAAACCAAAGAAAAGAACTGAATGGGCTATTGATCAAATGAAAAAAGCTGCTATGGCTAGTAGACGGTTAGGATTAAAAACACATGCTACTTTCTCAGGTTCTTTATTGTGGCCTGTGGTTCATCCTTGGCCGCAACAACCTAAAGGACTTATAGAAACAGGATTTGAGGAATTGGCTACAAGATGGCTGCCTATTTTAAATACATTTGACAGTCAAGGGGTTGATGTTTGTTATGAAGTGCATCCAGTTGAAGATATTCATGATGGAGACACTTTTGAAAGATTTCTTGAAGCAACAGGAAATCATAAAAGGGTTAATATTTTATATGACCCATCACACTTTGTTTTGCAACAATTAGATTATCTAAAATATATAGATCATTACCACCAATTTATAAAAGCTTTTCATGTAAAAGATGCAGAGTTCAATCCTAGTGGGAAAAAAGGAACTTTTGGAGGATATAATGATTGGAAAAATAGAGCTGGAAGATATAGATCTCCTGGAGATGGTCAGGTAGATTTTAAACAAGTATTTTCTAAACTAACTGAATATGGCTGTGATGTTTGGGCAGTTTTAGAATGGGAATGTGTGATAAAAAGCCCTCAACAAGGCGCCATAGAAGGTGTAGATTTTATAAAAAATCACATCATTGAAACTACCTCAAAAAGATTTGATGATTTTGCTGGAGGTAATGGAGATAAAGATGAAAATCAATTACGTAAAATATTAGGAATTTAATACGCATTAAAATGGTAAGAGTAATTATAGTTTTTAGTTTGTGCCTATTTGTAGGATGTAACAAAGCACAAAACAAAATAAAAAACAATGAAGTAAAACAACAAATTGCATCATCAACTCAATCTGAAAACAATGATGATTGGACAATTTTGTTTGATGGTTCTAATTTAGACAATTGGCGAGGCTATTTATCTGAGAATATTTATCCAGAATGGACTATTCAAGATGATGCTTTGATGTTTACACCTGGGGAAGAAGGGGGAAAGAATATCATTTCAAGAAAAAAATATAAAAACTTTGTTTTGTCATTGGAATGGAAAATATCTGAGGCAGGAAATAGTGGTATATTTTGGGGGGTTCATGAAGATGAAAAATTCTCAGAAGCCTATATGACCGGTCCGGAAATTCAGGTTTTAGACAACGAAAAACATCCAGATTCCTTTGTAGGAAACGGAATTCATAAAGCAGGTTCTTTATATGATATAATTGGATATCCTGCTGAATATATAAATCCTGCTGGAAAATGGAATAAATGTGTGTTAGAGATTGATCACAAGAAAAATATTGGAACTGTTACTATGAATGGGAAAGCTAGTATTTCATTCCCTTTATCAGGAGAAAAATGGGATACTATGGTAGCTAATTCAAAGTTCAAAGATTGGGAAGGTTTTGGAAAATATCCTTATGGATATATAGGTCTTCAAGATCACAGCGATAAAGTTTGGTTTAAAAACATAAAAATTAAAGAAATTTAAAAAAAGAATCTAATTTTCTATATGGCAAAACATCTATTTAATTAAATTAAAATCAAGTAGTTAGATGTTTTTTAAATCTTAAAAAAAGGTAATACAAATACGAAAACGATTTCGTTTATTTTATTGAAAGATTCTTTTTTTTTGAGGATAAAAATGTTAATTTGCAATAATATCAATACTTTATTTCATTTACTGTTAAAGAAAGTGTAAATTTGTGTTTGATATTCGAAATTCAATTTAAAAAAACAAATCATTATTAATTAAAATTAAACTTTTATGAAAAATAGTTTACTTAAAAAACCTTTGTTGATTATTATGCTACTTGTTGGTAGTATTACTTATGGTCAATCAATCAAGGGAGTTGTTTCTGACGCAGATGGTAGTTTACCAGGTGTTAGTATTACCATTCAAGGTACGACAACAGGAGTCCAAACAGATTTTGATGGAAACTACACTATCAACGCTAAACAAGGTGATGTGTTAGTTTACAACTATCTTGGATACAAAACTGAGCAAAGAACAGTAGGTTCTGAATCTGTTATCAACGTGACCATGACACAAGACTCTACTGAATTGGACGAGATTGTTGTTATTGGTTATGGATCAACATCTGTAAAAGATGCTACAGGTGCAGTTACTTCTGTTAAGGCAGAAGATTTTAACAAAGGTGTTATTTCGTCACCAGAACAATTAATACAAGGTAAAACTGCTGGGGTTCAAATCTCAAATACAAGTGGTGCTCCTGGGGCTGGCGTTAATATTCGTATTAGAGGGTCTAACTCTGTACGTTCTAATAACAATCCTTTATTTGTTGTTGATGGAGTTCCATTATCGGGAGGAGCAACAACAGCAGGTGCTAACGTTATAGGTCTTGGAGGTAATCCAGCCAAAAACCCACTTAACTTTTTAAATCCTAATGATATTCAAAGCATCAGTATCTTAAAAGATGCTTCAGCTACTGCAATCTATGGGTCTAGAGGAGCAAATGGAGTTGTTATTGTAACTACTAAATCGGGAAGATCTAAGAAAGGAGAATTTAATTACCAAGCTAATGTTAGTTCTTCTAAGGCGCTAGATACTTACAATCTATTAAATTCAAGTCAATTTCTTTCAGAAAGAGCTAGGTTAGGTTTAGCAGTTGGTGCTGGAAGCGATTACGGTTCGTCAACTGATTGGCAAGATGTTATTTTTAGAACAGCTCAATCTCATAATCAAAACTTAAGTTATTCTAAGTCTCATGACAAAGGATCTTATATTGCAACTTTAGGATTTGGGAATCAAACAGGTATTGTTGAAAATTCAAACCTTGAGAGGCTTACTGCTAGAGTAAATCTTAACCATAGGTTTTTAAATGACAAACTTAAATTATCTTTTCAAGGTTCTGTTTCACGAGTTGATGATAATTTAGCTCCTACAGGTGGAACTGCAGGTTACAAAGGAGATATATTAGGAGCAGCCTTTTCTGCGAATCCTACATGGCCTAATGACCCAGACTTTGATGCAGGTACTTTGGTAAATCCAGCCAATTTATTAGCGTATACACAAGGAACTACAAATACAAATAGATATTTAGCTAACTTATCTCTAGAGTATGATTTGACATCTAACTTGAAAGCTAAAGTTGCCGTAGGTCTAGATCAATCAGATTCAGATAATTTTTCAGTTAGTTCTGGAAATGCTTTGGGTCTAGGAAGTGGTGTAGGTGGAAATGGTAGAGGTGCTTACAATATGTTAGAAGTTAAAAACGAACTTTTAGAAGCTACGTTGACTTATAATAAAGAATATTCTAATTCTAAATTAGAAGTGTTAGGAGGTTTTTCATACCAAAGTTTTCAAAACTCTGGAATGTATTCTGGAGCATGGGGTTTCTCAACTACAGATTTGGACTTGATGGGTTCTACATTGAAAGATGTGGTTACTGGAATTGCGGGTGAAATAACTAATCAATATCAACAATTTGCATATGCTCCTAATTTATCCGGAGTTATTGTAAGAGGATGGGATGGATTAGATTTTACTACAAATACTTTTTCGCCTAGAACTTCAACATCAGGAGTTAGATCTTTAGCTGTTGATACTTACGATAATACTACTGAATTACAATCTTTCTTTGGAAGAGTTAACTATACTTTATCAGATAAATACTTATTTACAGCTACATTAAGAGCTGATGGATCTTCTGCTTTTCCAGAAGCTAACAGATATGGGTATTTCCCATCAGGTGCTTTTGCATGGAAGTTAAATGAAGAAGATTTTATGAGTGATAGTAATATGTCTACCTTAAAACTTCGTTTGAGTGCTGGTATTACTGGTAATCAAGAAGGAGTAGGTTATGGTAACTACGTAAATAGATCTCGTTGGACTGGATTAAATCCTAATGATGGTGGAGATATTAATTTAGGTGGAAATGCAATTGTTTCATTTGGAGGGAATGATCTAAAGTGGGAGTCTACAATCCAGTATTCAACAGGATTAGATTTTGGATTTAATAATGATAGATTATCAGGTAGTCTTGATGTGTATAGAAAAGAAACAAAAGATTTATTATTCTTAGTTCCTGAAGCACAACCAGCTATATTAGATCAAAAATTTAGAAACCTTCCAGATTCTAAAATTGTAAACCAAGGGGTTGAATTCTCATTAGGTTATGATTTAGTTCAAAGTGAAGATTTTAACTGGTCTGCAAACTTTAATGTTGCATATAATGATAACATGGTTGAAAACCTTTCAGGACAGTATGATTTTGCTGATGTAAACGGACCTGGTTTGAGTGGTGCTTTTGCAATGAGATTACAAGAAGGATACCCATTATTCTCTTACTACTTACTTCAGTTTGATGGATTTGATAATGCTGGTCAGCCAATTATAAGCGAAGACAAAAGTTTTGTAGGTAAGAGTGCTTTGCCTAACTTAACAGGGGGTCTATCTACTAATCTTAATTACAAGAGATGGTCTATGTCTGCGTATTTTAGTGGTCAGTTTGGTCATTATGTATATAACAACACTGCAAATGCTTTCTTTACAGCAGGAGCATTTAATACAACTAGAAATGTACTTCCAGAAACATTAACAAGTGGAGAAGCGTTAGGAGCGTCAGCTGCTGCCTCTACAAGGTTCTTGGAAAAAGGAGACTTTGTGAGATTACAAAATTTATCTTTAGCATATGATATGCCATTATCTGGAAAAGGAGTCTTTAAATCTATGGTTTTCTCTGTAACAGGACAAAACTTATGGTTGTCTACTGATTATTCTGGATTAGATCCTGAAGTAAATTCTGCAACAGGAGGTGCTTTACCTTCTATTGGGATGGATTATGGAGCATATCCAAATCCAACAACAATTACTTTTGGAGTTAACGCAAAATTTTAAAATAATATAAAAATGAAAAAACAATTTAATTTAAATATAGTTATACTATCACTTATTTCTATAGTTGCTTTACAATCATGTTCAGATTTAGAACTTGAGGCAACAGATTCAGTGATTCAAGATGTTTCTTTTACAGGTTTAGCCGATTCAGAAGCTTCTTTGGCAGGTTTATACTCCTCTACTTGGGGAATGTTAGGAGACCAAGCAAATTTCTTTGCTTTAAATGAAGTAACTACTGATGAGCAGGTAATTCCTACAAGAGGTAGTGACTGGGGAGATAACGGATTATGGCGTTCACTTCATAATCATACTTGGAAAGTAGATCATGGGTTTTTGTTAAGTACTTGGAATCAATTAAATTCAAAAGTATTGGCTGCTACTCAGATTATAGATCCTTTAAGTAATTCATCAGCACAACAAGTTGCAGAAGCAAAGTTTTTAAGAGCTTTCAACATGTTCTTCGTGTTAGATATGTGGGGACAAAACCCATTTAGAGAAGCTACTGATGATCCAGTATCAACACCTGTTGTTCTATCTCCAGCTGAGGCTTATGCATTTATTTTGAACGACTTAAATGAAGCGATAGCAACATTACCTAATACATCTCCAAGTTCAGCGACGAAGGCAGCTTCTAAAGCAGCGGCAAACTTTTTAAAAGCAAAATTAATTTTAAATAGCGAGCGCTATACTGGAGCAACACCTAATTATCAAGAAGTAATTAATGCAGTAGATGCTGTTGAAGCTAGCGGTTTTGCTCTTCAATCAGGATATTTTGATATCTTTTTACCAAGTGTAGATTCAGAAACTGTATTGTATGGTGAAATAGGTATTGGAAATAGAATATGGAATGGAATGCACTATAACATCGTAACTCCAGACAACGGAGGAGGAGGATGGAATGGATTTTCTACTTTAGCTGAGTTCTATGATCTATTTGAAGGAGATGCTAATGAAAACTACATGGGATCAGGACAGGAAGAAAGAAGAGGATGGGTTCCAGATGCATCTAATGCAAACAATACAGATAATTTTGGTATTGGTTATGGATTTTTAATTGGACAGCAATATTCAGCTAATGGAACTGCATTAACTGATAGAGCAGGTAATCCTTTAGATTTCACAAGAGATTTTAGTTTAACTAATAGTTCAGAAACTCAAGCGATTAGAGTGATTAAATATCACCCATTCGATGGAACAGGTTCTGCTTCTTTTAGAAGTCACGAGATCATTTTCAGATATGCAGATGCTCACTTAATGAGAGCTGAAGCGATGTTAAGAAGTGGTGATGCTGGAGGAGCTTTAGCTGAAGTAAATGAATTAAGAGTTTTAAGAGATGCAACACCATTAGGATCTGTAAGTCTAGATGATATGATAGATGAAAGAGGTAGAGAATTGTATGTTGAATTTTTTAGACGTAATGATTTAATTAGATTTGGTCAATTTACAAAAGACTGGGAGTTTAAAGATCCAGCAGCTGTTGGAGATACGAATAAAAACTTATTCCCAATTCCACTTACAGCATTGTTGTCAAATCCTAATTTAGTTCAAAATCCAGGATACTAAGCATATCTTATATATTTGATATTAATTAAAGAGGGTATTTATACCCTCTTTAATTATTTGTAAAACGTATTTACTTTTTTAATATAATAACTTTTTACAAGATGAGAGAGTTTATAGCATACAGTTTGCTTCTATCATTAATATCTTGTACTACTAATAATTCTTTATTTGTTTCATTAAAAAAAAATAAGACTCAAATAAATTTTCAAAACAACCTCACTAGTACTGCTGACTTAAATATTTTAAATTATCTCTATTATTATAATGGAGCTGGAGTAGCTGCGGCAGATTTTAATAATGATGGGTTAGCGGACATCTATTTTACGGGGAACCAAACTGAAGATAAATTATTTTTAAATTTAGGAGGTCTTCAGTTTAAAAACATCACAAAAGAGGCACATATTAATAATCCTTTACCCTGGACTACAGGAGTTACTACTGTAGATATAAATAATGACGGATTTTTAGACATCTACATTTGCAAACTAGGTAAACATAATGCTATTAATGGGAAAAACTTATTATACCTTAATCAAGGTTTAGATAAAAACGGGATTCCAGTTTTTAAAGAATCAGCATCACTTTTTGGTTTAGACATTGTTTCTTTAGCAACACAAGCAACTTTTTTTGATTATGATAAAGATGGAGATTTAGATCTCTTTTTAATGAATCATTCTTTATACCCTAACAGTAATTATGGTAAAGGAGATACAAGACGTCAAATAGATGAGATGTCTGGAGACAAACTATATGAAAACAAACAAGGAACTTATGTTGATGTTTCAACTCAATCTGGCATATTTCAGGGAAAGATTGGATATGGGTTAGGAGTATCAATAGGAGATGTTACTAATGACGGCTACCCTGATATTTATGTTGGTAATGATTTTTTTGAGAATGATTATCTCTATATCAATCAAAAAGATAAAACTTTTTTGGATGTAATTTCAAAAGACAAAACCACCCTAGGACATACATCACACTATTCAATGGGAAATGCTATAGCAGATTTAAACAACGATTCTAGACTAGATATTATTTCTCTTGATATGCTCCCTGAAAACTTAACAACCTATAAAACATCCGGGCTAGAATTTCCTTACCAAACTTATCAATATTATTTAAAAAATGGATATGCTCCTCAGTTTATGCAAAACACATTGCATTATAATAACGGTAATGGTACATTTAGTGAAACAGCTTATTTAAGTGGAATAGCAGCAACAGAATGGTCATGGAGTCCAATTGTTGCAGATTATGATAATGATGGCTTTAAAGATTTGTACATCACTAACGGAATTCTTGGAGCAACAAATGATATGGATTACATAAATTTTATTTCAAATGAGGAAATCCAAAAACAATTAGCAACAGAAAAATCTCAAAGAAATTTAGAATTATCTAAACAAATCCCCCAAAAAAAAGTAAAAAATTATTTCTATAAGAACAATCAAGATAAAACATTTAAGAATGTAACTTCAACGTGGGTCTCTCATGGTAATTCATATAGTAATGGAGGTGCATCAGTAGATTTAGATAATGATGGAGATTTAGATTTGGTTATTAATAATATTAATGAAGATGCATTTGTATTGGAGAATACATCAGATCAAAATTCTCAGAATTCATATTTAAAAATAAAGTTTAAAGGAAATTCTAAAAATATTTTTGGAATTGGAACTACTGTTAAAGCATATTACCAAAACCAAGTAATCATAGAAGAAAATTACACAACAAAAGGGTATTTATCCTCTGTTGAGCCTAAAATACACTTAGGATTAGGTGATGCAAAAGTAATAGATTCTTTAGAAATTATATGGAGTACTAATGCATTTGAAACACTAAGAAATATAAAACCTAATCAAGAAATTGTAGTTTATTATGAGAATGCTTTGAAAAATTATTTTCACAATGTTTCAGAAAAGCAATCCTCTTTTTTTGTTAATAAAGATTCTATTATAGACTTCAAACACAAGGACTCTCAGTCTTTAGAATTTAACAGAGATCAAATTATTCCTTATGCTAGTACAAATTTAGGACCGCATATAGCCGTTTCTGACATCAATAATGATGGTTTAGAAGATTTTTTTATTGGTGGAGGAAAATCTCAATCTAGTCAACTTTTTATTCAGAATAAAAAAGGAAAATTCACATCAGAACAATCAGATATATTTAAAAACGATGCAATACACGAAGATGTATATGCTGTTTTTTTCGACGCTAATAGAGATAGTTTCAAAGATTTGTTGGTTGTTAGTGGCGGGAATGAATTTAAAAAAGGAGCCCCTTTGCAGCCTAAATTATATATTAATAACAAAGGAAAATTTAAAAGAGATACAGCACAGTTCAAAAATATAGAGACTAATGCATCAAAAGTTTCTGCTATAGATATAGATAATGATGGTGATATGGATATTTCAATACTTTCAAACATGGTTCCTTGGCAATTCGGGAAAACACCAACTCAATATATTTTTGAGAATGATGGTCTAGGAAATTTCAAAGATGTAACATTAAATTTTGGTATTGATTTTAAAGAAAGTGGAAATGTAACAGACATAGTTTGGATTGATTTGAATGAAGATGATATTTTAGATGCTATAGTTGTTGGGTATTGGATGCCAATAAAAGTATTTATGAATGATGGTGAAAAATTAACCTTACAAAAGAATACACAATTACAAAAAACAAATGGCTGGTGGAATAGCATTAAAGCAAATGATTTTGACAAGGATGGAGATATAGATTTTATCGTTGGTAATTGGGGGTTAAATACTCGATTAAAAGCAACTTCTGACGAACCAATAACACTATACAGCAACGATTTTGATGATAATGGGACTATAGATCCTGTGATTACTCATTTTTATCAAAAACAAGAAACTCCTTTTGCATCAAAAGATGAGTTAGTAAAACAAATCCCATTTTTAAATAAAAAATATCTGTCTTATAAAGATTTTGCCAACGCATCATTTACAGATCTTTTTCCCAAAGAAAAGATTTATAAAGCTTATAAAAAACAAATTTTTGAATTGGGAAGTTGTTATTTCGAGAATTTAGGGAACGCTACTTTTAAAAAACACCAACTTCCATTTATGGCTCAAATATCCTCGGTAAATGACATCGCTTTAGACGATTATAACAACGATGGTTTTATGGATGTATTTTTAGTCGGAAATAATTATAATATTAATACACAATTAGGTAAATTAGATGCCTCTCATGGCATTATTTTATTAAACAACAAAATTGGTTTTTTTGATGAAAACTTAGATCAAGATTTTAATATTTCTGGTGAAGCACGAAATATAGAAAAGTTATTAATAAATAACGAATTGTTTTATGTTATTTCAATTAACAACGATGTACCTATTTTTATAAAGTTACACAAATGATAATACAATTTAGAATGAGAGGAATTATTTTAATGCTACTTATGGTAGTTTTTTACTCTTGTAGTACAGATAAGAATAATAACTTATCTACAAATGATACAGAGACTCTTTTTACATTATTAGACGCAAAAGAGACAGGGATTGATTTTTTTAATAAAGTTAAAAACCAAAAGAATTTTAATATTTTTAAATACCGAAACTTTTATAATGGTGGAGGTGTAGCTATTGGTGATATTAATAATGATGGCTTAGCTGATATTTACTTAACAGGTAATATGGTTGCCAATAAACTCTATCTTAATAAGGGCAATCTAACATTTGAAGATATTTCTCTAAGTGCCGGAATTGAAGGGAATAAGCCTTGGTCTACCGGTGTTGTAATGGTAGATATAAATCAGGATGGATTATTAGACATTTACGTAAGTAATGCAGGAAATTTAAAGGGTAACAATCATGATAATGATTTGTACATTAACAATGGAGATTTAACTTTTACAGAAAAGGCCTCTGATTTTAATCTAGCTAAAACAGGGTTTTCTACTCATGCTTCTTTTTTTGATTATGATAAAGATGGAGATTTAGATGCATATATTTTAAATAATAGTAACATACCAGTAAGTAGTCTCGGATATGCAGAACAGCGAGATAAAAGAGCTCAAGATTGGGAAAATGTGCCACAAATATTTAGAGGGGTTGGTGATATGTTGTTAAGAAACGATAATGGTAAATTTGTTGATGTTAGTGAAGAAGCAGGAATCTATGGAAGTTTAATTGGCTTTGGGCTCGGAGTTATGGTTACAGATATGAATGGTGATTTTTATCCTGATATATATGTTTCCAATGATTTTTATGAAAGAGATTATTTATATTTAAATAACCAGGATGGTACTTTTAAAGAGGATATTACAAATTGGACATCTCATTTAAGTTTATCTGCCATGGGTGTAGACATTGCAGACATAAACAATGATGGCAATGCAGATATTTTTATTACAGACATGTTGCCAGAAGCAGATCAACGCGTAAAGTCCGTGATGGAATTTGAGGGGTATAATGTTTTTAAACTAAAACAAAGTAAAGATTTTTCTCAACAATATATTCAAAATACACTTCAGTTAAACAATGGGAATAGTACGTTCTCAGAGGTTGCTTATTTTAGTGGAGTTGCCAAAACAGATTGGAGCTGGGCTGGGTTACTTTTTGACATGGACAATGATGGGAATAGAGATATATTTATTACAAACGGAATTAATCATGATTTAACAGATTTAGATTTTGTTAATTTCTTTGCTAATGAGATCATTCAAAAAATGGCTTTAACAGGTAGAAAGCAAGCAATTGATTCTATTATCAATAAAATGCCTGTAAAACCTCAGCCTAATTATGCTTATAAAAATAATGGTGACATTACCTTTGACAATGCAAACAAGGAATGGGGTTTTGAAACACCTAGTTTATCCAATGGAGTTGCCTACGGAGATTTAGATAATGATGGAGATTTAGACATGGTCATAAATAATGTAAACATGTTACCATTTGTTTATAGAAATAATTCTGATAGCTTAACAAATAATAATTATTTAAAAATTAAGCTCGAGGGAAACCAGGTCAATAAATTTGGAATTGGAAGTACTGTTAAAATCTTTCATAATAATAAAATTTATGTGCAAGAGCAGATGCCTTCTAGAGGATTTCAATCTTCCATGGATTATGTAATGACAATTGGCTTAGGTAAAGCAACAAAAGTTGACTCTTTGCGAATTATCTGGCCCAATAACAAAACACAAAAGTGGGATAATATTGAAGTAAATTCAACTTTAACTTTAAAGCAATCTGAGGCAACTGAAATACAATCATCCTTTCTGCCCAAGCAAAATAAAACATTGGTTACTGAAGTTTTAAAAACTAACCTCCAGAAACATCAAGAAAATAGTTATTCAGATTTTGATTATGAGGGACTAATTAATAAAATGTTGTCTCAAGAAGGACCTGCCCTTGCGATAGGTGATATTAATAATGACGGCAATGAAGACTTTTATATTGGTGGAGCTAAAAATCAACCAGGGCTATTATACCTTAATTTAGGTAATGGTAAAACAGCACTATCAATCCAAAAATCTTTTGATAAAGATGCTATGTTTGAAGATACCACAGCTGCTTTTTTTGATGCAAATGGTGATGGAAATTTAGATTTGATGATTGGGTCAGGCGGTAACGAAATTGGTCAAGAAAATAATTATAAAGTTAGATTATATATTAACAATGGGAAAGGAAGATTTGATTCAGCAGAGAAAAAACTACCATCCTTAAGAAAAAATATTTCAGTTATAACTCCCTATGACTTTGATAATGACGGAGATATTGATGTTTTTGTTGGCGCTAGAAGTTTGGTGGCAACCTACGGTATAAGCCCAACTCATCAATTTTTAGAAAATAATGGTGATGGAACTTTTATAGACACTACAGAAAAAGTTGCCTATGATGTTAAAAGTGCTGGAATGATTACGGATGCAATATGGAAAGATATAAATAAGGATGGGAAAAAAGATTTGATCACTGTTTCGGAATGGGACACACCAAAAATCTATATAAACAATGGAAGAAGACTCATCAAACAAAAATCTACATTAGACGATTTATTTGGAATGTGGAATGTTGTTGAGGCTGCAGATCTTGATAATGACGGTGATATAGATTTTATACTTGGAAATCAAGGAAGTAATACAATCCATAAAACCTCTTCAGAAAATCCCGTAAAAATGTGGGTGAATGATTTTGATAATAATGGAACAATTGAGCAAATTATGACCAATCATAAGAATGGAAAAGACTATCCAATTCATATGAAAAAAGAATTAACAGCTCAACTAGTTTCTTTAAAAAAACAAAATTTAAAGGCTTCTGAATACGCAAAAAAGTCTATTGATGAGCTATTTTCTGCATCAATTTTCAAAAATTCAATTATGAAGCAGAGTACTATTTCAGAATCAATTATTGCAGTTAATGAAGGTGATTGGAATTTTAGTGTAAAAAAACTTCCAAGTCGTGTTCAACTTTCTTGTGTCTGTGGAATTGTTTGTACAGATGTTAATAATGACGGAAATTTAGATATTATTATGGCAGGAAATAACTTTGAATTTAAACCTCAATACTCAAGATTAGACGCTAGTCATGGTTCTGTTCTACTAGGTGACGGATCGCTTGATTTTAAATGGCAGAATTACAATACCTCAGGTTTTGTCATAAAAAATGAAGTAAAGCATCTAAAAACTATTAGTGATAAAAGTGGTAAAACATATCTATTGGCAGCAATTAATAATGAAAAACCAAAATTATTTTTGATAAATGAATAAAAAGATAATCATAGTTGTTTTTTCAATACTCTTTTATGCATGTAATAAAAAAGAGCTGCTATTCAAGAATCCAACATCTCAAGAGACAGGGTTGGTTTTTGAAAACAAAATTACTCCGACTGATGATCTAAATATTCTTGATTATTTATACTATTACAATGGAGGAGGTGTAGCTCTTGGTGATATAAATAATGACGGACTCACAGATATTTTTCTTTCTGCAAATCAAGAAAAAAACAAACTTTTTATAAATAAAGGAAATTTAAAATTTGAGGATATTACCAATAAAGCTAATGTTTCAGGAAATAGTTCATGGAATACAGGAGCAGTAATGGGAGACATTAATGGAGATGGCTTATTAGACATTTATGTTTGTGCTGTAGTTGGTGTTAATGGATTTTATGGGTACAATGAACTATTTATCAATAATGGAGATGAAACATTTACGGAAAGCGCAGAAAAATATAAATTAGATTTTGACACCTATAGTTCTTCTGCAGCATTTTTAGATTTTGATTTAGATGGCGATTTAGATATTTATTTATTAAACCATGCTATTCACACTCAAGAATCTTTTGGTAAAGCAAATTTACGTTATAAGAGAAATGAGCAAACTGGTGATAAATTACTTAGAAATGATTTAGGGAGCTTTACAGATATAAGCGAAGCTGCTGGAATTTTTGGTGGAATCAATGGTTACGGATTGGGAATTTCTATAGCAGATTTTAATCAAGATGGATATCCTGATATATATGTTGGTAATGATTTTCATGAAGATGATTATTACTACATAAATAATGGAGATGGCACCTTTTCTGATCAATTAAAAAATTACTTTGGACATACTACTAGATTTTCTATGGGGAATGACGTAGCTGATATTAATCATGACGGATTACCCGATATTATTTCTTTAGACATGCTTCCAGAAGATGAAGAAGTTCTTAAAACATCCGAAGGAGATGATAATATTCAAATTCAGAAACTAAGAACTCAAAAATTTGGGTATCATTACCAGTTTACTAGAAACATGCTTTATGTAAATCAACAAAACTCTAGTTACTTAGAAACTGCCTTGCTAAGTGGAATTGCAGCCACAGATTGGAGTTGGAGTAGTTTATTTGCAGACTTTAACCAAGATGGAGAACAAGACTTGTTTATATCTAACGGAATTTCAAAAAGACCTAATGATTTAGACTTTATCAAATTTATTTCAAATGATCAAATTCAAAAGAAAATTGATAATACAAAGTTAGTAGATCAAGAGGCCTTACAAATGATGCCATCAGGAGAAGCTCATAATTATATATTTAAAGGAACGAAAAATTTAGAATTTGAGGATAAATCTGGTCAATGGATTTCAAATAAAAAAGGGGTGTCAGGAGCAACAGCTTTAGGTGATTTAGACAATGATGGAGATATAGACATGGTAGTTAGTAATATTGATGAAGAAGTTTCATTATATATAAATCAAACAGATAATCAATCAAATTATCTTCAATTAAAGTTTGACTATCCAGCACCTAATACTTTTGGTATTGGAACCAAAGTTTATTCATACCATGAAGGAAAACTACAATTTAAAGAATTGTATACAGTGAGAGGGTTCCAATCTTCTTCAGAACCAATTTTACATTTTGGATACGGAGCTGTTCAACAAGTAGATTCTATTAAAGTGGTTTGGCCAAACAAAACATATCAAACTCTTAGAAACATTGCTATTAACCAGCAAATAGTAGTTAGTCCAGAAAAAACAAAACCTTTTAATTATAAAACTTTAATAAAAAAAGAGACACCAATCTTTAAAAAGGTTTCAAATAATCTAGGACTTAATTTTAGTCATTCCGAAGATAATTACACAGATTTTAATCGTCAAAAACTAATTCCTTATCAAACATCAGATAGAGGTCCAGCAGTTGCAGTTGGTGATATAAATAATGATGGTAAAGATGATGTTTATTTTGGAGGATCTAAGTTTAATCCAGCTAAAGTTTATCTTCAAAAAGAAGGTCTTTATGAAGAGGAAAAGATTCAAATTTTTGCAAATGATTCCATAAATGAAGATGTTGTAGCTCTCATCGCAGATTTTAATAATGATTCCAAAAATGATCTTATAGTTGGAACTGGAGGTGCAGACTTTTATGATAAAATGAAGCCTTTATTAGACGCCTATTTTATTCAAACTCATACTGGTTTTACAAAAGAGCAATTGCCTGAATATTTTGAAAATGCATCAGTTATTGAAGCAAACGATTATGATAATGATGGAGATTTAGATGTTTTTATTGGAAATAATTCTGTGTCAAATAATTTTGGAGCAATACCAAACAACTATATTTTACAAAACAATAAAGGTTCTTTTTCTCTTCTAAAAAATCAGCCTTTTAAGAATATAGGAATGATTACTGATGCTATATGGGAAGATTATAATAGGGATGGTTTTACAGATCTTATTTTGGTTGGAGAATGGATGACTCCAAAATTCTTTAAAAATAACGAAGGGTCTTTTGAGGAAGAAACAATCATAGATTCAAGTTTAAAAGGGTTGTGGCAACAGATTATCCCTTTTGATATAGATAAAGATGGAGATATGGATTATCTCCTTGGAAATTGGGGGAGAAATTCAAAATTTAAAGCTTCAAAAGAACATCCTTTACGTATGTATTATGCAGATTTTGACGGGAACGGCAGTACAGAAACAATTCTATGTAATTATAAAAATGGAGACTATTATCCATTGTTAGGATTAGATCAACTTGCTAGCCAAATAGTAAGCTTACGAAAAAAGTTTACAACCTATAAAAGCATGGCTGGAAAATCGATTGATGAAATTTTTCAAAAATCAATTTTAAATAAAGCGACTATATTGGAGGTCCATACGCTTGCATCAGGGTATCTAAAAAATGAAAATAATAGATTTGAATTTGTGCCTTTTATAAACGAGCTTCAAGTATCTCCAATTTCTTCTTTTTTAGAGTATGATTTTAATTTTGATGGGGAAAATGAAATTCTAGCAGCAGGAAATTATTTTGGAGTTACACCCTTTCATGGGAGATTCGACTCTTTTCCAGGGGCTCTTATCATAGATGAAGAGCAAGTTATATTGGGAAATAAAATAGGGTTAGATTTTAGCCTAAAAGCAGTAAAAAAACTTGATATAATTAAAGTAAATAATAAACCATATGTTTTAGCTACTATCAATAATGATAAGGCTCAGGTATATCAATTAATGGAATAAATAAAGATTATGAAACCATTCAAAACTACTTTACTAACAATAGCAATTCCTTTATTGTTGTTTTCTTGTAAAGAGATTTCAGCACCCATAGAAATTACTACAGATCATTTTCACACAGCTATAGACAAAGTAGTAGAAGTCATGATTCATGATATATTTTCTCCACCAGTGGCTAGTAGAGTATTTGTATATCCAAATATAGCAGCTTATGAAATATTAGCTCAGAATGATTCTACATATTCTTCTTTAAAAAATCAAATAAGTCATTTAGAATCTATCCCATCTCCAAATCAAAATAAAAAAATAAATTATTCACTTGCTGCTTTAATTGCGCATATACATTTAAGCAAACAATTGATTTTTTCTGAGGATAAAATTGAAAGACATAGAGATAGCTTATACAATGTTTGGGAAGCTATTAATCCAAGAGAATTTAAGGATTCAAAAGCTTACGGATTGGAAGTTGCAGCATATATTTCAGATTGGATGAATAAAGATAATTATGCACAAACTAGAACCATGCCAAAATTTAGTGTAGATTCTGAAGATGAAGGCAGGTGGCAACCTACACCTCCGTCATACATGGATGGTTTAGAACCTCACTGGAACAAAATACGCTCTTTTGTTTTAGACTCAGCAGACCAATTTAAACCAATACCTCCACCAAAATTTTCAATGAATAAAAATTCTGATTTTTACAAAGAACTTGTCGAGGTATATGAGATTAGTAAAGAAATCACAAAAAAAGGAGACACCTCAGAAGAGATTGCTATTGCTCAATTTTGGGATTGTAACCCTTACGTTTCTGTAACTCGTGGTCATTTGATGTTTGCAGTCAAAAAAATAACCCCAGGAGCTCATTGGATTGGCATTACAAAAATTGCTGCTAAAAAAGAAAAGGCAGACTTTAATAGAACGGTTTTTGCTTATACCAAAACATCTATTGCGATTGCTGATGCATTTATTAGTTGTTGGGATGAAAAATTTAGAAGCAATTTAGTAAGACCAGAAACATTAATTAACACCTATTTTGACGACGAATGGAAACCCATTTTACAAACTCCTCCTTTTCCAGAATACACAAGTGGTCATTCTGTAGTATCTGGTGCAGCATCAACTGTATTAACCTCAATTTTTGGAGATAATTTTAGTTTTTCTGACGATACTGAACTTCCTTTTGGATTACCAATTCGAAGTTATACATCATTTAAACATGCCGCAGACGAAGCTGCAATTAGTAGAATGTATGGAGGTATTCATTATAGAACTGCTGTAGAGGTAGGAGTAGTCCAAGGAAGGAAAGTTGGAGAATTAGTTACAGATAAATTAACAATGTTCAATAACTAGAATATAACTATTTATCAGTTTTATGGCTTTAACATAATAAAGTAAAAATGAAAAAAATAAGTGCTATTATAGGATTTCTTACAATCGGTTTTTTACTATGGTATTTCATTATAAAACCCTATGATTATTTAGTTACTTTTAAAGTAAAAACAACTGCAGGGACTATTAATCAATCTCTCAAACTTTGGAATACAAGTTTAGAAAACTCAAGTCCTATTCAACAAGAAAATCTTAAAAACTTAACTCAGCAGATTAAAATTAAAGACTCGACCTTCAATTATGATTGGTCTATAAGCTCAGTAAATGATTCTATTTCTAAAGTAAATGTTTACGTAACCGATATGGATCATAGTTTTGCCAATAAAATATCTATTCCACTTGGAACTACAGATTTCGAAAAAAGAACACAGAATACTATCACTGATTTTATAGGGAAGCTAAAAGAGCACTTAAACAAAATTAGAGTACGTGTAATTGGCATAGATAGTACCAGAACTACCTATTGTGCTTATATTCCAATGAAAGGGTTACAAATTGAAAAAGCCAGAGGGATGATGCAAAATTATTCCCTATTAACCTCTGTTCTTTCTGCCGAAAATATTGAAATGAATGGAACACCTTTTGTTGAAATAACAAATTGGAATACACAAAATGATAGTATAGCTTATAATTTTTGTTTTCCTGTCATAAAAAGTGATTCTCTTCCAATAGATCCTCGAATTCAGTATAAACAATATAGTGGAGTAAAAGCTTTAAAAGCCTCCTATAATGGAAACTATATTACCTCAGATAGAGCCTGGTATGCGTTGTTAGAATATGCAGAAAATAATGGCATAGAGATAGCTAATAAACCCTTGGAAGTTTTTTATAGCAATCCAAATTTTGGAGGTGACGAATTACAATGGGAAGCTCAAATATACCTCCCTATAAAAGAATAGTTTTTATTGCCTAATATAGATTCTAAGAAAATAAATTCATTCAATTTTTTAGAGGATGTTCAATTTTTTTCACTGAATAATTGTACACTTTGTATTCATTAGAATTTAATACTTTAGTTCTAGTTTCGGAGTATAATTAAACTTTAAAATACATAAACATATAATGACTAATAACTCACTACAGGAAAGAAACTGGTGGAAAGAGGGGATTGTATATCAAATCTATCCAAGAAGCTTTAAAGACACCAGCGGAAATGGTGTTGGTGATTTAAGAGGAATCATTCAAAAATTAGATTATATTAAAAGTTTAGGTGTTACCATGGTTTGGCTAAACCCTATTTATGAATCTCCAAATGATGATAATGGTTATGATATTAGTGACTATCGTGCTATTATGAAAGAGTTTGGCACCATGGAGGACTTTGATGAACTGCTTAAAGGTTTGCACAAACGTGGCATGAAATTTATCATGGATGTAGTTGTAAACCATAGTAGTGATGAGCATGAATGGTTCCAACAATCTCGGAGTTCTAGAGACAATCCATATAGAGATTATTATCATTGGTGGCCTGCTGAAAAAGGGAAACCAAATCATCGATGGAGTTTTTTTGATGAAAACAGTGATGCTTGGAAGTATGATGAGCAAACAGATGCCTATTATCTCCATTATTTTTCTCAGAAACAACCTGACCTTAATTGGGAAAACCCAAAAGTAAGACAAGAGGTTTATGATATTATGAAATTTTGGGCAGAAAAAGGTGTAGATGGTTTTCGTTTAGATGCTTTTCAATATGTAAGTAAAGATATTACTTTTCCTCCTTTTCCTGAGGGGTATGATGTAGATGTGCCTAGTGTGATTGAATATCATGGTATGGGACCTCATATACATAGTTATTTAAAAGAAATGAATGAACAAGTTTTGAGTAAATATGATGTCTTTGCGGTTTCAGAAGGTGTTGGAAGTACTTTACAAGATGCTCATGATTTAGTAGACAAGGATCGTAAAGAATTGCAAATGGCGTATCATTTTGAAGCTACAGATATGGTTACTACTTTGGAGAAGTGTACTCTAGCTCAGTTTAAAGAATCGTTTACAAAATGGGATAAATCATTTGCTGAAAAAGGTTGGATTGCTATTTATTTGTCAAATCATGATCAATCTAGATTTATAAATCGATATGGTAGTGATAAGCCAGCATTTAAGGATTATTCTGCCAAGTTACTGAATACTTTTATTCTTTCTATGCGAGGAACACCCTACACATATTATGGAGATGAGTTAGGGATGACAAATATTGGATTTACAAAAATTGAACAGTACAAAGACATTGCAGCTATCAATGGATATAAAAAAGCCGCTTCAGATGGTGAAGATCTGGATCACTATCTGAAAAAGTTAAATTTACTTTCAAGAGATAACGGTAGAACACCGATGCAATGGGATGACACAAATAACGCTGGATTTTCAAGTGAAACCCCATGGTTACCCGTGCATGAAAATCATACAACAGTCAATGTGGCTACTCAACAAAACGACCATAATTCTGTGTTGAATCATTTCAGAAAAATGGTAGCATTAAGAAAAGATAATTTGTTACTAGTATATGGTAATTATGAAATTATTCAAGAAGAACATCCTACAATCTATGCTTACAGTAGAACTTTGGATGATGAGCAAATGAAAATTCTATTAAACTTCTCAGAATCAACATCAAAGATTAATTTACTTGACTTGGGTCTTTACAAAGAAGTTCTCATCAATAATTATAACGAGTTATTAATTGATAAAAACACCATCACATTACAGCCCTACCAAGCGGTGGTTTTAAAGTTTTAAAAAACCAATATTTAATTAACCAATATGAAAATATCGAAACCAAGTTTATCCTTTTGGCAAATCTTTAATATGAATGTTGGGTTCTTAGGAATTCAGTATAGTTTTGGATTACAGCAAACAGCAATCAACCCTATTTTTTTATATTTAGGAGCTTCAGAAGATATGTTGCCAATATTAAATATTGCAGGACCAGTTACAGGGTTACTAGTACAGCCAATTATTGGTGCACTATCAGATAAGACATGGTCTTTAAAATGGGGTAGGCGTAAACCCTATTTCTTGATTGGTGCCCTACTAGGGAGTATCTGTTTATTTGCTTTCCCGCACAGTCCAGTTCTCTGGTTTGCTGTTGGTTTACTTTGGATTTTAGATGTTGGTAATAACGTTGCCATGGAACCTTACAGAGCTTTTGTAGGAGATAAATTACCTGAAAAACAATTGAGTTTAGGGTACCAAATGCAGAGTTTGTTTTGCGGATTGGGAACATTACTAGCTACAGGTTCTATTCTGTTATTTCAATATTTATTTGGTGAAGAAGCAGACGTTGCAGGAACCATTCCACAATGGATTTATTATTCTTTTTATATAGGTGCTATACTGTCTTTAACCACCATTTTATGGTCAGTTTTTAAAACAGCTGAGATTCCTCCATCAGATGAGGAATTGAAGGAAATCAATAAGATTAAACAATTATCCCTACTAAATAAAATGGCCAAGCCTTTCGTTGAAATTAGAGAAGCTGTGAAAGAGATGCCAAAATTTATGTGGAAAATTGGTGCTGTGTATCTTTTTCAATGGTATGCCTTGTTTGTGTATTGGCAATTTTCAACACCACTTTTTATGAAAACAATGGGCTATTCTATCTCTGAAGCTGGATCTCAATCTGCAGCAATGAGTCTAACTTACAATACAACAACGATGCTTATTGCTTTAATTTTAGTTCCTCTAACGTTAAGGTTTGGAAATAAAAAAATGTATGCTATGAGCCTCTTTGGAACCGCTTTAGCACTGTTCTTTATCCCATTTATAACAGATCCTTTACTTGTAGTATTACCTATGATCTTATTTGGGATTGGCTGGGCAGCCATGATGGGAATACCTTACACTATGGTTTCTAAAATTGTCCCTCAAGAAAGAAGAGGGGTGTATATGGGAATTTTAAATATGATGATAGTTATTCCTATGGGTATCGAAACCCTAACTTTTGGGCCAATTTACAAATATTTATTAGCTGATAATGCTGTTTTTGCAATGTTATTTGCAGGGGCATTTTTTGCAATAGCTGCCCTATTAGCTTTAAGATTAAACGAAACGTCAAACAAATAAATAAAACTGAATAAAAGCAGTAATAATGAAAATAAAAAATTTAGTAGTAGCACTATCAATTCTATTTTTTTCTTGCCAAAAAGATGTAGAGGTAAACAAAAATGACAAACTCATAGCTCCAATTTCTGATCAGGTATTAGAAACGGCAGTTATCTATGAGGCTAATATTAGACAATATTCTAAAGAAGGAACTTTTAAAGCATTTACAAAAGATATTCCAGTGCTAAAAGAATTGGGAGTTAAAGTAATTTGGTTAATGCCTATCAATCCAATTTCAGAGATTAAAAGAAAAGCAACGGATGGATCTTTTACAAGTGAAATTGAGGATAAAGAAGAACGTAAAAAATATTTAGGCAGTTATTATTCGGTTTCTGATTATAAAGCCATCAATCCAGAATTTGGTGATAAAGATGATTTTAAAGCAATGATAGATACCGCTCACAGTAATGGAATATATGTCATTGTAGATTGGGTACCAAATCATACAGGATGGGATCATCCCTGGATTACCGCTCACCCAGAATGGTATACTCAAAATGAAAAAGGCGAAATCATAGATCCCATTAACCCTGATACTGGAAAATCTTGGGGATGGACAGATACTGCAGATTTAAATTATGATAATCTAGACATGCAGCAAGAGATGATTAAAGATTTAAAATATTGGGTTGAAAATTTTGATATTGATGGGTATAGAATGGATGTTGCTCATAAAGTTCCCCCTGTTTTTTTTAATGAAGCCATTACAGAATTAAGGAAAATAAAGCCCGTTTTTATGTTAGCTGAGGCAGAACAACACGACCTTTTTAGAAATGGTTTTGATATGCAATATGCATGGGAAGGCCATCATATTTTAAATAGTATAGCTAAAGGAAAAGCTACTGTAAGTGATTTTAATACATATATGAACAAACAAAATGAACTGTTAGAGGCCTCAGATTTTAATATGAATTTTGTGACTAATCATGATGAAAATTCTTGGAGTGGAACTGTTAAAGAGCGAATGGGAGATGCTAGCGAAATTTTAACAACTCTTGTTTATACAATGCCTGGTATGCCTCTAATTTATAGTGGTCAAGAATATGATTTAAATCATCGTTTAAAGTTTTTTGAAAAAGATAGTATTCCAAAAGCCAAAGGAGCCACATGGGATTTACTCACAAAATTAGGAGATTTAAAAAATAATCATGTTGCTTTTCATGGCGGTAAAAAAGGCGCAGCATATCAAAGAATAGATACTAATAATGATCATGTTCTTGCTTTTAAAAGAACTAAAGGAAAAGAAGAAGTGTATTTTGTTGGAAATTTATCTGAGCAGACCCAGAAATTTTCTGTGGATCTTGATGGGATTTCTTATGATTTACTAGCTCAGAAAAATATTGATTTCGTTTCTCAAAATATGGAATTAACACCATGGGAGTATTATTTATTAAGTCCTAAACATTCTAAGAACAAGTAAATAATTGAAGACAAAAAAACTCTATTATTGGTCTTTTATAGTATCCTTGGCAGGATTTCTTTTTGGATTTGACACCATCGTCATCAGTGGTGCAGAACAAAATATTCAACAACTTTGGGGTTCATATACCCTATTTGGGAGAAACGACTTATTTCACGGAATAATCATCGTAGGTTCTGCATTATGGGGTACTGTCTTGGGCGCTGTTCTAGGAGCTATTCCTAATGATAAATATGGAAGAAAGAATACACTTTTTTTGATTGGGTTATTATATACAATTTCAGCGATTGGATCATCTTTAGCTGTCAATCCATGGGTTTTTGGAATCTTCAGATTTATAGGTGGATTGGGAGTAGGAGCATCAACCATAGCCGCTCCGTCTTATATCTCTGAAATTGCACCTCAAGAGAAAAGAGGTCGCCTTGTTGCCGCCTACCAATTTAATATTGTTTTTGGAATATTAATTGCTTTTATATCAAATGCTTTATTGGCCAAATTTATGGGAGATAAAGCCTGGAGATGGATGATTGGAATTGAGGCATTCCCTGCTGTTTTTTATACTCTTTTGGTATGGATTATTCCTAAAAGTCCAAGATGGTTAATCTCTAAAAACAATGACATTGAAGGTGCTAAATCAATTTTTTCAATGTTATATCTTAATAAAGATACGATAGAAAAACAAGTAGCTTTGATTATTGCCTCAAATAAGAAGGTATATGACAGAGAAAGTATTTTCTCCAAAAAATATCACATACCGTTAAGTTTGGCATTTTTCATTTCATTTTTTAATCAATTTAGCGGAATCAATGCCATATTATATTACGCGAATAGAATTTTTGCAGTAGCAGGTCTAGAAGAGCAAGCAGGATCTCTAGGAACTATTGGTCTTGGGATTACTAATTTTATTTTTACTCTTTTAGGGATGTTTTTGATTGATAGATTGGGTAGAAAGGTGCTTTTATATATAGGATCAATTGGATATATAATCTCTTTGACTTTAGTTTCCTTATGCTTTTTTAATGACTGGTCTGGACTCATTGTTCCGATTTCTTTATTTCTATTTATTGCTTCCCATGCTGTAGGTCAAGGAGCAGTGATTTGGGTCTTTATTTCAGAAATTTTTCCAAATCATTTACGCTCTAAAGGGCAATCATTTGGTTGCTCTGTACATTGGTTATTAGCGGCTATTATTCCTTCGTTAGTTCCATCATTATTTAACTCTATTGGTGCAGGAGTTGTTTTTGCAATTTTTGCGTTCATGATGCTACTGCAATTAATTTGGGTAAAATTTTATGTGCCAGAAACCAAAGGAAGAACACTTGAGGAACTATCAGTATCATTAATGAAAGATCATGACTAAGATTGTTTGTTTTGGGGAAGTATTATGGGATGTTTTTCCTACACATAAAACCATTGGAGGAGCTCCTTTAAATGTAGCTTTGAGATTAAAATCTTTTCAAAATGACGTTTCTCTTATCAGTTGTTTAGGCGATGATGCATCTGGAAATGATCTTCAGTTAGAATTACAAAAGCATAGGATTTCTTCTTATTATATTCAAAAAGACAAAGAATATGAAACCAGCTCTGTTATCATTTCTTTAGATAAAAACGGGAGTGCTTCTTACCTTATACATCACCCTTGTGCTTGGGACAATATTAAAGTAACTAGTAAACTTATATCATTAGTTAAAAGCTCTGAAGCTTTTATTTTTGGGAGTTTAGTAGCAAGAAGTAATACTTCTAGGAATACCCTGACAAAACTTCTAGCTTTTTCAAAATTTTCTGTTTTTGATGTTAATCTAAGATCCCCTCATTACAATATGAGTTCAATTCAAATTCTTATGAATGCTGCTAATTTCATTAAATTTAATGATGATGAAATCTCAGAAATTTCAACTAGTCTAGGAATACAAGGAGCGTCTATTGAACAAACTATAGTATTTATAGCCAATAATACTAATACATCATCTATATGTGTGACTCTGGGAGGTGAAGGCGCTATCCTATTTTATGAAAATAGATTTTTTTATAGTCAAGGATATCAAGTTGAAGTTGCAGATACTGTTGGATCGGGAGATTCTTTTTTAGCAACACTAATAGATGCTTTACTAAAGGATGAAGATCCACAATTAGCTATTGATAAGGCATGTGCAGTTGGAGCTTTAGTAGCTAAAAATAAAGGAGCAAATCCAATGATATCAGAAGTAGAGATTGATGCTATAATGAATCAAGATTTACCATAAAATTGATACAATAAAAATAAAATTAAATAGACAATCAGATAAAATCGATAAAAGTTTCTCGCTTTTATATACGAAGTATTTTCTGAATACATAGTTCCAAAAAGAGCTTTAATCTCTTTTATAAATAGCGGTTTAATATTGATTTTCCAGTCATTTGTTTGATAAACTATTTTTCTAAAATTACTTCTGTAATAAGACAAGGGTAGTCCCCAAATAATAAAAGCGATGAGCCATATATTATTCTTAAAGAATTCTAGCATGGTATTATTTTTTTGGAAACCAAGGGATAAAGGCATTAGTAGATTCAATGTATTCTTTATATTCTGGCTTTGTTTTTTTCAATGATTTTTCTAACATCGTAACCCCTGAAATATTAATAATTAAATAGATCATAGCGAAAGCACCAATTATATGCCAATACCCTCCAGAAGCTATCGAAAACAGTCCAAAAGAGAACCAAACTGTGGCATCACCAAAATAATTAGGATGCCTTGTATAGCGCCATAAACCAGTTTTAAGAATTGCACCTTTATTGGCTGGATTCTTCTTAAACTTTGTTAATTGATAATCACCAACAGCTTCAAATAAAAATCCAATACACCAACATAATAGGGCTATATAATCTATGCTATTGAGTTCGTTGCTAGTAGTTTCTCCATGAATGCCAAAAAGTGGGAGAGAAACAATCATTATTAAGCTTCCTTGTAAAATAAAAACTTGAAAAAAACTGAACCACCAATATCTGTCTGCTCCATAATGTCGCCTAAATTCTTGGTATCTAAAATCTTCAGGTTTTCCATAATTTCTTTTGAATAAGTACGCAGATAAACGAATTCCCCAAATGCTCACTAATACTAGTATTAGTATATTACGAGTGAAGATAACAGGCTCTAATATAAAGTAGGTTGCATTTACCACCACAAAACCCATTCCCCAAAAGGCATCAACAATACTCACATTTTTTATGGGAATACTTATTAGCCATAAAATGACCATTAAAAATAATATTACAGATAATGCTATAAGAAAATTCATCAATAGATTTAGAAGTGTTATTAATTAAAAAGCACTTATTTTACTAACAGCATGATTATTAAACCAATTACTACACCTTTTATAAAGCATATCCAATATAATTGGTAGTATGAAATTTTCCATTTAATTCTTATCTGATCTATAAGATTTTTATGCCATTCTAACATTTTAATAAAAATAAAATTAACTATTCAGTATCTTCAAATGAAGCAAAGAAACCTCCAAAATCAAAGTAATCTCCTCCTGCAGCTATTTTACCATCTACAAAATCAAAAGTATGATAAGAGTGGAGGCTGAAAGATTTACCTGTTTCTACATGGGTGCCTGTCCATGTTCCATAAGTTCTTACACTTCCGTCTAACTTTCCAGTTTCTGCTAAAACACCTGGTAGCCAGTTATCAGGAGTATATTGTATATTATCAAATAAAGTCTGGTACATCTTTAAAGCTTCTATGTGCTCTGATTTACCATATTGTTTAGAACCATACATGGGTGGTTGCCAAAGTAAATCATCATGAATCATTGCAGACTGAGCAGCTATATCTTCAGTTCCATGTGCCAACATAAAATTCTTAGCAATCTCTAAATTAGCTGCATATGTAGGATTGTTTTCATTTTCAGGGGCACATGAAGCTATAAATAATAGCAATGTGATATAGGATAATTTAAAAATTGTTTTCATTTTTTCCGTATGTATTTGATGTAATATATTTATAAATATAAGAAATTAACTTTGTCTTTTACTAATGTGACTGCAAAATGATATTTTGATAATCCATTAAAAATCCATAAATTACTTTCTTTTAAAAACTAAATTATTCATATTATGAAACTATTATTTAAAGGAATTTTCCTACTAATGACTACAGTTCTATTTGTTAATTGTAACTCAAGTGGAGGAAAAAATTTAGTAGCTGGAGACAACTACGGTAAAACATATAGTATTGGAGATAATGCTATGTCTGAAAAACTACAGATGTTATCTGAGGCATATAGCATGCAAAATACAGACGAGTTAGTAAAACATTATGATGCAGATTTCCTCGGTGAAAACGGGGTGGAAACTACACGAGAATGGTTAGAATCAATGGATTCAATAAGCATGAAGCCATATGTAATTATCCCTGTAAAACTTCAAGGAGACCCAGACACAAAAGTATTGGCATGGTCTAAGGAAGAGCGTCATTATAAAAACGGTTCTTATGAAAAATTAGATCTTATGGAATTTTTTAATTTCAATCAAGAAGGAAAAGTTGATGCATTTAGACAATGGAAATCTATTGATTCTTCAAACTTTGGAAAATCTTACGGTGGTAAATTTATTGGGAAAGATAACAATGAATACTCTGGAAGGCCATTAGTATTTTCAGATAGAAATGAAGTAGCCATTATAGAGAAATTAATAAAAGATTACAATGATATGAATGCAGACGAGTTTGCAAAACCTTTCGCAGATCTTTCTGTTTTAAATGATTATAAAGGAAAAACAACGAAGATGAAAAAAAAGGATATGGCTGGTCTTTTTAGTGATTATAAATCTGTAAACTGGGTTCCTTATGCGATTGTTCCTTTAAAAATATACAATTCAGATGCTGCCTCTGGTGTTCAAGTAATGTCTAAGGAAACAAGAGTCTTTAAAAATGGGAGAGTGTGGGAAAAAGAATTATTTGAAATTTTCTATTTTGATTTAGAAGGGAAAATAACTTCTATGACTCAATATGCAAGAGATTTTTAATTATAGAAACTAAGATAAAAGAGCTGCAAAATCATTTTGCAGCTCTTTTTTTTAGCATAATTTTTTATATTTATTGAATGAAGTTTTTATCTCTTTTTTGTTTACTTATGTTTGTGGGATCCATTAATGGGCAAGAGTATGAAAAAAGACTCTACATTAACCAGAACGATACACTACCCTACAGATTGTTACTTCCAGATAATTACAACCCAAAGAAATCGTATCCGTTGCTTGTTTTTCTTCACGGAGCTGGAGAAAGAGGGAATGATAACGAGAAACAATTAATACATGGTAGTAATTTGTATACCTCAGATACTTTCAGAAAAAACTATCCAGCTATAGTTGTATTTCCTCAATGTCCTAAAAATTCTTATTGGGCAAGTGTTCAAAAAAATAAGACCAAAAAACTAGAAAAGAGATTTAATTTTCAAAAAAATCTAAAGATATTTCGCACTCAAGAAGTATTAGAATTGTTTATATATGATTTGGAGAAGTTCTATAATATAGATAGTTCAAAAAGATATCTTGGAGGCCTTTCTATGGGGGGTATGGGCACATTTGAATTGGTTACTAGAATGCCAAATTATTTTGCAGCTGCATTTGCAATTTGTGGAGGCGGAAACCCTGCATGGTCAAAAACTTTAGGTAATACTCCTTTTTGGATTTTTCATGGAGATAAAGATAATATAGTGCCTTATCATTTTTCCAAACAAATGTTTCGTAAAATGAAACGATTTAATAAGGATACTAAATTTACCTCTTACAAAGGAGTATATCATGAAAGTTGGAATAATGCCTTTCAGGAGTCACAACTATTTCCTTGGATTTTTTCTTTTAAAAGATCTATGTAAAACAGATTTCTTTTAAAATTTATTAAGCAAAGTAAATGTAGATTCCAATTACTATAACACAAATTGCTATTCCTGCTTGTGTTGTGTATTTCCATGGAGTAATATCTACTTGTTTTGTGTGCTCTTGAATAAATTCCTCTTTTCTAGGATATAACTTACCAATGAGTAACATGATCCCTACATTTAGAATAAACAACAAAGCCATTATATCTAAAAAGTGCGGATATGCTTGCGCTTCAATTAATGCTAAAGCAGCCTCATCTGTAACACCATTATCTTTTGCTAATTTTAATGCATTAGATATAAAGTAGGGTTGCATAAAAAATTGACTTGCGATGTATAATAAACACCCAGAAGCTAACCCAATTTTAGCAGCAATGGCTGGAACTCGTTTAGTTAAATATCCTACCACAATAATAGTTAAAATAGGAATACTGTAAATTCCGTTAATCTCTTGGAGATAGTCAAACAAACTACCAGCGTTTGCAATCAGCGGTGCAATAAACATAGCAGCAATAGCCAAAACAATACCAAATATTTTTCCATATTTTACAATTGTTTTTTCGTCGGCCTCTTTATTAATGTGTTGTTTGTAAACATCAATTCCAAACAAGGTTACAGAGCTGTTTAATACACTATTAAAAGAACTTAGAATAGCACCAAATAAGACTGCAGCAAAGAATCCTACCCATGCAGTAGGAAGTACTTTTTTAACTAACATAGGATAGGCAGAATCTGCACTTTCTAAATTTCCTTGAAATAGATGAAAGGCAATAATACCTGGTAATACTACAATAATAGGCCCTAGTATTTTTATAAATGAGGCAAGTAATAATCCTTTTTGCCCTTCCTTAAGGTCTTTTGCTCCTAAAGCTCTTTGAATAATTTGTTGGTTGGTTCCCCAATAAAATAATTGCACCAACATCATTCCTGTAAATATGGTATAAAACGGCACAGGATCTGTAGGCCCACCCATAGATTTAAACTTTTCTGGATTTTCTGTTGTTAAAACGGAAAGCCCTTCTAAAAGACTACCATCACCAATCATTAATAAGCCAAAAACTGGGATTAAGAGGCCACCAATTAATAATCCAATTGCATTGATAGAATCTGACACAGCAACAGCTTTTAAACCTCCAAATACAGCATATATAGAACCAATAATACCTATACCCCATACACAAATCCAAATAGATTGGGTATGTGTTACTCCGAGCAATTCAGGAATGTCAAACATGCCACTAATCGCTAATGATCCTGAATATAAAATTACAGGAAGTAATACCACTACATACCCAGATAGAAATAAAATAGAGGTTAAGGTCTTTGTTGTAACATCAAAACGTTTTGCTAAAAATCCAGGAACAGTTGTTAGTCCTCCTTTTAAATATCTTGGTAATAAAAAAATTGCTGTTACTACCATTGCAATAGCTGCTAGAGTTTCCCAAACCATCACAGATAATCCACTTTGGTATGCAGATCCGTTAAGACCAACTATTTGCTCAGTTGATAGATTGGTAAGTAAAAGGGACCCTGCTATTACTCCTGCAGTTAAGCTCCTTCCTCCAAGAAAGTATCCATCTGAAGAAGTTTCCTTAATATTTCTAGTTTTTAAATAGGAAATGATAGCTACCAAAGCTGTAAATCCAAAAAATGATAAGAATAGCATCATAGGTTATAAGTTGTAAATGGTGATAAATAGGCTTTGAAGATATATTTTTTATATTGAAAAGTAGATATAATTTTAAAAAAATAACCTCATCTATAGATGAGGTTATACATTTTAAAAATAAGGTTGGTGTTTACTCATTAGCTTTTGCTCTTTCATACACATAAATCATCTTTATTTTTCCATTTACAAATAAAGCATCATGAACATGATGAACAGTTACCTCTTCACCATCTACAGTATCAGTTAAATCCTGTCCAGAAGTTACCCATTGATTTAACACGCCTTTGTTGTCGGTAAATTCATTAGCAATCATATATTTAGTTCTCCATTTCGGACTACTATTAGTAAACCACTCCTTTAAAAATCCAATATGAGCTTTAGATCCATCAATTATATCTCCATTTGGCGGATATCCTTTAAAAGAATCGTCATTTATACTTTCAATTGTTTTTAGATCTTTTTCATTATGTGCTTTAATGTAGGTTTCCCAAAGTTTTGTGGTGTTCATATCTCCTCCATAAAGAGATATTCTTGTACTGTCATTAGGGATTTCAACCCCAATTGGATTGGAAGTGCTTTGTGTTTCAGATTCATTACTATTAGTACAAGAAATTGAAACAGTTGCCATTAAGATCAAAACTATTATTTTTTTCATTTTTCTAAAATTTTAAGTTTTATTGTTGAACTGCCATTACTTGTTCCCATATCACACGAAGTCTAAATCCGTCTGGATCATATTCAGTCATTTTTGATTTTGATGGTGGTGTAAAATCTGAAACATCTAAAGCTTTCATTGCATCAACAAGAGTTTTGTAACCGTCCCAAGTCATAACGGTACTTTCATCTTGTCCCACTGGATAAATTTTAGCTCCAATACCCCAATTTGTTAGCCCAGTTTTATCTTCTTTAATTGTTTTTTCCATAATTGGCTTCCATAAGTCTTGATTTTCACTCACAAAACCTTTCATGTTTTTTGGGCGAGCATAATTCCAAACAGAATATTTTCCTCCTTGTCCAGGAATTTGATCTAAAATCTTATAATTGTGAATTTCATAAACAGTGTATGGAGACATAGCATCTTGCACATTAAACCCTAACGATTCAGGATTCCATGAAGTACTTGTCATTGCCTCCAAGGTTGGATAGCCATTAACAAAGGCATAATTAACGTCATTATTGCCAGCGGTACCTACTTTACGTGCTAATAACCAAAGATTTTGTTCTCCTCTGTCTATAGCTGCTTTCTTTACTTTGGACCAATAGGTAGTTTCCTTTCGTTCAAATTCTGCAATATCCTCTGAGGATACAGATACATAAGTTATCGAATAATATTGGGCTGTCATTGTTAGAGATGCAAGCAATACAAATCCTAAAATTAGGTTTTTCATAATTTTTGATTTATTTTTTAGTGAAATTGTTTAGTTTTTAATTTAAAAGATTTGCATTGTAGTAAACATCTTCTCTTCCTATTTTTCCTTTTGTGTTAAACCACATTTGACTGTGAATATTCATCCTTTTTATTTCTCCAGATTTCTTATTCTTAAGAGTAAATTTCCACCAAGATAATGCCACACCTCCGTTACCTTCATAATCTAAATAATCAGGATAACCAACTTCATCAATAGAAATAATATCAAATTTATCCAATACATTGGTTACATTTTCTATTTGTTCACTTAAAGAATTGTAGTCTTTATCTGTTAAATTACTATCATAAATTCTTGCATTTTCACTAAAATCTTGAAACGTTTTTTCAATATTTCCTTTAGCTAAGTGATAATATACCATTCTTACTTTACCAATTAATGAATGATCCTTGTAAATAGTTCCATTTTTTATAGTTTCCCTAGACAGATTCCATTTATCCCAAGCAGCCTGATTATCCGACCATAAAAATCTTTTTATTTTAGTACCACTTCCATCAAAGATATATGTGCCGTTCCGAGGTGTTTTAATTTTGAATCCATTTTTTTTATCCCATGCTGTGAACATTTGAAAAGTATATACGTAAGTTCCATCTCCTTTGTATTCTACTGCATCCGAATAAGCAGAACCTCTATCCTTTAAAGATATATCATTAAAATTCTTACTCATCCAAGCAGATTGACCAGTTAAATTATTAATATCTCCCCCTTTATAATTTGGATTATTGTTCATAGAATTCCACATTTTAAAATCTTCACTCACAAGACTTTTCAAGGTTTCAACATCACCCTCTACATATGCTTTGTTGAATTGATTTACAATTTCTATAGCTGGATGTTTTTTGAAAACTTTCCCGTTTTTTTCTTTTTGAGACATTGCCAAAACAGGAATGATTAAGAATAGGGTTGTAATTTTAGTTATTTTCATTTTTAAATTTTTAAATGGTTTTTATTATTTATGAGCTAATATAACAATATTGATTGTAAAAAGCAATTAATAAATCATTCCTAAACTCAACTTTATTTAGAATTAATCACCAAATCAGAAGAGCAATAAAAAGTATCTTAGTAGTTAAGGATTAGAAATAATAATAAAATATATTTAAAAAACCCACAACTTTAATTGTGGGTTTTTTGTTGATATATAATTTTATTTATAGTTCTTTTAAATACAAATCCATTTCTTTCAATAAATTTTTTGAGGTTTGGATATGATTTTCGTAGAGGCCTGTAAGAAGAGAAGTATTTGAACCACCTCTAAATAAAAGTCTCATTATAATTTTATGACCATCATGAGATTTTAATGATTTTGTATACCAAGATATTTGAGTAAATAAATTTTTATGAACTTTTTCTCCAATTTGTGTCCATTCATATATAAAACCATTTTTATCTAACTCTAATTCAAGTGCATTAGCCCAATCTCTTTGATCTATCTCAAACATTTCTATTTCATTAACTTGATCATAATAACTGTATAATAATTTTTCAAGACTTTTTTTATGAAGATGTCTTAAAAAACCGGAACTTTTAAGAGATTCAAATGCAGATCTATTATAATTTAATTGTTTTTCAATAATCATATCAAAAATAGATTGCTGTATTTTCAATTGATTTGAAAAATCGTTTTCAATGAGCATTTGAGAAACTTCGTTGCAAGCATGGGCATGATCAGTTCTAAATTTCAAAAGTTTTTCAGATTCTATCATATCTAATTGAACATTTGATTTTATTTTTTCAAAATAGTTTTTTAACGCTTTTTTCTCTAATCGAGATTGGTTCATATTATTTACTTGCAAAGCAATTAAAATACCTAGAGCTACCAGTATAATTTCACCAATAGCATATTTCAAATATCCTGAAGAGTTTTTTGAATTTAACCTAGCTCTTTTTAAGAGTTTAAATGACATACTTTTAAAAGTTATTTTAATGAAATTATTATGATTTTTAAGACTCTATTATAAATATATATAATTTTTTTATTAAATTACTTGTCTTTTAAAACTATAGTTAATTTTTTAAAAAACAACATCAATGAGAAGTATTTATTTTTTTTTATTAATAACGTTAAGTATGAATGCACAACAAGACCAATTACCATTTCATGAAATAGGAGAGTATCCTTCAGAATATTCATCAACAAATGTAGTATCAAGGATGATCGAAGGATTAGGATATCGATTTTATTGGTCAACAGAATCTTTAAATGAGGATGATTTAAATTATAAACCAAGCCAAGATAGCAGATCTACTTTTGAAGTAATTGAACACATTTATGGATTAACTCTTGCAATGGTTCTTACCATAGATGGTAAAGAATTTGATTTTTCCCAGGATAAATTAAATTATGAGGGTTTAAGAGAAAAAACTCTAAAAAATCTTCAATATGTTTATAATAGTCTTAAAGAAATCGAAGATTTATCAACTTTAACAATCACTTTAAATCAAGGAGGGAATAAAATGTCTTTTCCTTTTTGGAATATGATTAATGGTCCAATTTCAGATGCAATATGGCATTGTGGTCAAGTAGTTACCAATAGACGAGCTAGTGGAAACCCTATCAATTCAAAAGTGAATGTTTTTGTAGGAAAAACAATGTAATAAATACATTTTTTAGGAATCAATTATTTAAGTTTTACAACGTATTATTCATAAAATCTTTGGCAAATGCTAAAGATTTTTTTCTTACGTCTTTATTACCTCCAATATTTACTCCTTTTTCAACACAAAATAGAAAACCAACTTTTTGTAAAATTGAATTAGACATTGGTATTCTTAGATAATTCATCAAGACATCTCCGTCTGCTGTTAAATCAAATAAACAATCTTTAAAACTATATCCCTTTTCATTCCAAACAACGGGTTCTTCACTATCAAACCCGTGATGTGCATCTGGATATGTAGTGATGTTTATATTGGTTTTATCAGATAGCTTTTCAACTAGATCTAAACAAGGTTTAGCAGGTGTCCAATTATCTGACTCACCTATTAAAATATGAATAGGAGCTTTTGTAAATGATAAATTTTCTGGATTTATAAAGCACGGTGGATAAAAAGCTAAATGCGCGGCAAAACTTAGCTCATCTGTAATGGCTTTTTTTAATGGCATCCAACCAGAAAATAAAGCAACTCCACCTCCAAGACTCCATCCAGTGATGGCCACTTTATTCTTATTAATTTTGGGATGCTTTGAAAGTTTTTCTAATGCCCTATAGGCATCAAGAATTACAGCAGCAATAGTAACCTCATCTTGTGACCCTACTGTTGAGGTAATTCCTCTACTTTTAAAACTATTGAGTTGAAATGTTGCATATCCTTGTTCTTGATACATTTTAAGATAATCTAAGTGATGTTTTCTCCATCCCATACTCCCAGCAACTCCTATAATTAAAGGGTATTTTTTCTCAGAATTTAAACTATCTATGGGGATTGTGAGTTGACCAAAAACTTGCTGCTTTTCTTGACCATCTAAATCTGTAATGATGTCGCTTAATGAAAATGGATTGGCACTTTCAAAATGAATGATTTCTTTTTTATTTTGAGCATTTATATAAAGACTAATAAAAAGTAGCACTATACTAAGTCTGTTCTTTATTTTATTCATTTTGTTATATTTTTTTGGTTAATGAAAAATAATATGAAGTGCAACTAAACTTATTGCTAAAGCAATTCCCCAATTTCTAATTTTTTTATTAGAGGGTTGAAAAAGAGAAGCCAGTTTGTGAATTTTCCCTTTATTCGCGACTAATGCAAAACCTAAACTCGTTGCTATAACCCAAAAGGCTCTTAAAAAATAATTCATTTCAGGAAATAATAATTGAAGCGCAATGTTAATTGGTAGTGAGGCAATAAAAGCCATTAAAACAATTTTTTTATTTGGCTTTATTAATAAAACTGCAGCACACATTAACACCACAATTCCACAATTAATATAATAACGAAGATTATTTAGCGTATGTGTAAAGGCTGAATTAGGGTTATCAAATTTTAAATACAACAAAATGAATCCCATAATTAATGCAGTGCCAAGGCTGAATAGAATGGTTTTGCGCCCTGCATTTATTTTTTCACGATCAGTAGCTTTTTTATTGATATAAGTTGCATAAATATCTGTAGACCAAAGTGTGGCTAATGAGTTAAAAGTAGAATCTACGGTGCTCATTAATGAGGCAAATAGTCCACAGAGAATGATTCCCTTAACTCCATTAGGTAGATATGTTTTTACTAGGTAAGGAAAAGCTAAGTCTGGTTCTGAAAGGCTATCACCAAGAATCCCATAAAGTGCAATTCCTGGAACTATAATAATAACAGCCATGAAGTATTTAAGTAATCCACCAACCATCAAACCTGTTTGCGCATGTGCCACACTTTTTGCAGCTAAGGCTCTTTGAATTACGGTTTGGTTGGCACACCAATAATTAATATTTAAAAAGAATAGTCCAAACAAATGCGTCCAAGGTAATGTAGAATGATCGCTGGGTAAATGAAGATGCATTTTTTCTGGAACTTTTACATATAATTGTTCCCAACCACCTAGATGATATATAGCAGTTAAACAAACGACAATACCTCCGACAAGTAATGTTCCAAATTGAATGATATCTGTTTTTACTACGGCGCTAAGCCCACCAAAATAGGTGTATATGGCTGAAAATACACCAAGTATAACAATTAACATGGCGATGCGAATCAATCTATTTTCGCTTAAAAAAGATAATTGTTCACTAAAGACCATGTCTGCTGCGTAGGCGCCCCAAAAAAGAGCTGCACCAAGAGTTACAGTTGCAAAAAGAGCCATATTTGTTAATGAGTAAAAAAGAGCAATACGTTTTCCTAATTTTTTGGAAATAAACTGTGTAATGGTGGTTATTTTTTCTTTTAAAAAAAGAGGAACAAAAACAAAAGCACCTAATAAAATTCCTTGAACTGCATTAATTTCAAGATTGGCTTGAGCTAAACCAAAAAGATAAGCAGAGCCCATCATTCCTAGGAATTGATACCCTTGTATATTTGTTGCTATGGTAGATAAAGCTATGGAGTACCAAGGTAAATTCCTTGAACTTAAGAAGTACTCATCAGCAGAACTATCTGCACTTATTTTTCCACGAAGCGCAACTAGTAATATAATAACAAAATAAGCGATTACAATTATAAAGTCTATCATAGTTAATTTCTTACACCATTTGCTAGAGGACTGTTAGGCTCTGAATTTGGCACACGTCCAAATACTTTTGGAAGAGAGACTGTTTTTAATCTTGGCAGTACTAATCTAGCAAAGATTTCACATTCTTTTTCATGGGGGTATCCAGAGAAAATAAATGAATTAATACCCATTTTAATATAGCGTTCAATTTTTGCAACAACCTGATCTGGATTTCCTACGATAGCTGCTCCACAACCAGAGCGTGCTAGCCCAATTCCTGTCCATAGGTTAGGTTCAACATAATATTTTTCATCAGATTCTTCTCTTAATTTTGATTGCCTAGACACTCCAAGAGAAGCTGCATCCTGAGCTCTATTTCTGATATCAGTTCCTTTTTCTAAATCTAATTTAGAAATTAATTGATCTGCATACTCACGAGCTTCTTGTTCAGTTTCTCGAACAATTACATGAACTCGAAGTCCGAACTTAACCGTTCTATTATAGTTAGACGCTTTAAGAGTCATGCTATCCATTAAACCTTTTAATTTTGATTCTGTTTCAGGCCACATCAGATATACATCACAAAACTCTGCACAAAGATCTACACCATCTGGAGAATAACCTCCAAAATAAAGTAGAGGACCACCATTTTGTTGGTAAGGTTTTACAGGTCTTGAGGTTAAATCTAATTGGTAATAGTTTCCTTTAAATTTTATTTGGTCTTGTGACCAAGATTGTTTTAAAATTTGAATGACTTCTCTAGAACGGGCATATCGTTCTTTTGAAGATAAATCCATTCCAGGCAAGTTAGATGAAATAATATTAATTGTTAATCTTCCTTTAAGCATATGATCCAAAGAAGCAATTGTTCTGGCTAACATTGGGGGGTGTAATTCTCCACAACGTATGGCTACTAAGAAATTAATGTTTTCTGTTAGGCTTGCCATTCCTGCTACAAATGATAAAGGGTCTTGGCCTACTTGATAAGAAGAAGGACATAATACATTTTTAAAGCCTAATTTATCTGCTGTTTTTACAATAGAGGAGGTATTCTCCCAAGAGCTTTTATAAATAGGGTTTCTATTTCCTAAAAAATCATCGTCTCCATCACATAATGGAGCAAACCATGAAATTTCTGCACCATCAATATTGGATAAGTTATTCTTATTCGTCATCTAGAGTAGATAAAATTAGATGTCTTTAAAAGACTGTTATTTTATTCAAAAAACAAAAATATTGTATTCTGAAAGGATTCTCATTTCACTAAAAATAATGATAAAGAATGATTAATTATCAATCAAATAAAAATTTTTTTTATAGACCAATCAGGTACTGGAATTTAAAGAAGAATTGTGTTTGATTAAATTGCAGTAATTGAAAGTGAGCACCCTCAATTTCTTCAATGGTATTTTGGTTTCCACCAAGATAAAAAATTGTTGATGGATTTGGATTCCATTGAACCAGTGGTTGAATAAAAAACTGATCAGTAAATGTATTTTTTTGAGAAACTAGTCTTACATTAAATTCGTTATTAAATTGATATCTTAGGTTTAAACGAGCAATACTCCCTTCAAAATAATTACCTAATCCATTTGTTTTTTCCAGTCTTGAGTATCGTATTGATGGATTTATAGTTAGGTTGTCATTCACTTGAAAATTTAGAGTCATAAAAGAGGAGGTAAGGTCTCCAATTTCTGGGATCTCTTCATTAACAGAAAGGTCTTTTCCACTGTTAAGATTTGCCCTAAAATTAAAGGATTCACTGGGAGATCCGTTTACAGAAAATGAATGCGTGGGTAAGTTGTTGAAGCGAATTCCTAAGAAGGTTTTTACGGCATCATAATCTAGTGTGTATGATAGTTCTGTCTGTCCGTAAGTTTTTAGGGAAGCAAATAGATCTATACTAAAGTTTTTATATAAATCTTCAAAAGTATACACCACATCTATCTTAGTTCCAAAGCCAAAAGATTGTACCGCAGGCTTATTAATAATATTGATATATTCATGAAAAAGTGTTCCCCACCTACGATTATTTTTAACTACAAAACCAACATCAGATCTATATTGTGGAGAAATATTTCTGTAATATAGATAACTTTGCCAGTGCTCGGTTTTTCTGTATAGTTGAATGTAAAGTGCATCTCCATTAATTTTATCACCATCTAAAGCAATTGTTTTTCCGTTGATAGTAGCGTCTGTTTCAATCCAATCATTAACAGGTTCTTCATTAAAGTTCTTGAAAACTTCAAAACTTAAACGCAAATTTTGATTCAGTAAAAAAAGTCCGTCAAATCCAAAAAGATGACCAAAGCCACCTCCTTTATAGAAACGATTCATCATTACCCCACCAAATCGAGATTTAGGACTTAATAAATGTTGGTAGCGAAGAACATTAACCAAACTATTCCCTCCTTGACCAATATAAGATCGATCTTCACCACCAACAAGGTAAACAGAGTTTTGATCTAATGCGTTTAATAAAAACACTCTAGATTTCTTTCCTTGACTTAATAATTTTGTTGCAACGGATGGATTAACAATTGATCTTGAGTAAAATGCACCATCAGTAAAATTTACAAGATCTGTTCCTCTATTAAAAAAGGGTCGCCTCTCAGGATATTGTAAAGAAAAGGAAGAATTTACATCAATTTGGGTAACATCAGCTTCTACTTGAGAAAAGTCAGGATTAAGTGTTAACTCAAAACTTGTGTTCTTATTAATGTCTAAATTAAGCCCTAAACCTACTTTTCCTTTAACAGATCCATAAGAAATCTTTTCATCAGGGCTATTTCTAGATCCCTGAATATTACTAGAGATATAGGGTAGTATTTCTAACCTTTTATCGATAACAATATCTTGTAAAATTAGATTATCTGTAGTTTGACAAACCACACAATTATTGTTTCTATCTCTTGGCTGGCTACTAACTTCAATTTCGTTTCCATTTTCGAAGTATCGTCTATAAAAGTTGATATGCCATTCTTGATCTGTGCCATTTGGGAATGGAATTTCAGAAAAAGGTATTTTCATTTCTACTGTATAACCATTATCTATTATAGCAGCTTTAGATTCAAAATTCATATTAAATGTGCTGTCATATCGATCTTCATCAGATAAGGCATTTACTTGCTTCACATCAAATTGACTGCCCAAAGCATTTACTGCCAAGCCTAAGTTATTTCTAGCGTCGGCAAAAGGATCTAATCGTACTAGTATGAGATCGTCATTCCAAATATTGAAATCGTCTCTAGGCCGAATAGAGGCACGAATGTTTTTTGGATCATCTTCTGCATGAACTGCAATAAATAAAAAAGTATCAGAGTAAGATATGTATGCAGTAGTTTTTTTATTAGCTTGTAAATTATTGGCAGGACTAAATTCGATATCTAAAGGTATTTTTGTAGCATCTTTCCAAATTTTTTCAGATAATAGCCCATCTAAGGTAACTTCATTTTCTTTTATTTTAGTTGGTGTGTATGTTTCTTGAGCAATAAAAACTTGCCATGAAAAAAAGAAAACAAAAAAAACAAAAAATCTCATAAAAAAAATATCTATCAAAAATAATTTTTTTAGGCTTATAAATAACCTATAGATATAAAATTGGCTTTCTTTTAAGAGTTTAGATTGAACTATCAAGTATGTTATAAATTTATCTTTAAGGTTTGTTTAATACTTCTTGATGATCCTCCTACTTTTATATTGTATTCCCCTTTCTCTAATGACCAGTCATTTATTGTTTCATTCCAATAACTCAATTCTTTAATCGGAATTTTCACAGAAATATCAATAGTTTCATCATTTTCTAAACGCTTTGTTTTTGTGAAAGATTTTAATTCTTGAAAAGGTCTTTTTATTGTTGAATTTACTTTTTCTGTATAAAATTGAACTACTTCTTTTCCAGGAAACTCTCCAACATTCGTAATATTCAAAGAGATATTTATGGTATCATTTTCAATTTTTGCTTCCATTGGGCCATATTCAAAATCAGTATAACTAAGCCCAAAACCAAAAGGAAAAGAAACTGCTAAATTTTTTGTGTCAAAATGTCGATAACCTACAAAAATACCCTCATGATAAAAGGTGTAATCTTCATCTTTTACCTTATCTATTTTTGGAGTTTCACTTGGAGGAAATATTAAATTTTTTATAAGTCCTTCAATAGTTATCATTTTGGGGTTTTTAGGAAAATTTTTATGTGATTCATGGTCAGATAACTTTTCAGGGAATGTCATGGGCAATTTTCCACTTGGATTTACTCTTCCTGAGAGAATATCCACCACTGAATTACCACCTTCTTGCCCACCTTGCCAAGCTAAAAGAATGGCATCAGGAAGATGCTTCCAAGACGCAGTTTCAATAACTCCACCAATATTTAGGACTACGATTACTTTTTTATTTTTTTTGTGAAAAGCATCTGTGAACTTAACGATCATTTCCTGCTCGGTTTTTGTTAACAGAAAATCATCTTTTTCTGAACGATCTCCTCCCTCACCAGAGTTTCTCCCTAGGGTTAAAACTCCAACATCTGATGTTGCGACTATATTATTAATTTGATCTGTTGTATAGATAATTTCTGGGGGTGAGAATGGAGTAAATATAGCATCTAACCCCTCAGGTTTTTCGAAACCATTACTATTTAGTTTCTTGTGAGACTCAAATATTTTTTTTGCAATTTTATTGATTTTAAATCCAGCATTTAAGAATCCTTCTTCTAAAGAAATTGTGTAAGCTTCATTAACATCTCCTGATCCTGTTCCTCCTGTAATAAATTCAAATGAGGTTACTCCTAGTAAAGCAATATTTCTTTCATTAGTAAAAGGCAAACAATTCATATTTTTTAACAAGACCATCCCTTCTGCAGCTGAGTTTCTTGTAATTGTTGCGTGTTTATTTAAATCTGGGGTATTATTAAACCTGTAATTTTCCATTTTTTTAGTTTTGAAAATCAGGGTTAAAATCCGTTTTGCAGCTTTATCTATAGCATCCATTGATAATTCTCCATTTTTTACTCCCTTAGTTAAAGCTTTCCATTGTCTGTTGGTTCCAGGCTCTAATAAGTCATTTCCTGCAGATATTTGAGATGAGGGGCTTTTACCCCCAAACCAATCGGTCATTACTAAGCCTTTAAAACCCCATTCATTTCTCAAAACATTGGTGAGAAGCCATTCGCTTTCTGATGTATAGACTCCATTAATTTTATTGTAAGAAGACATAATAGTCCATGGTTGTGAACGCTTTACAATATGTTCAAACCCTTTTAAATAGATTTCATGCATAGCTCTATCTGAAATAATTACATCATTTAATACTCTATTTGTTTCTTGATTATTAGCTACAAAATGTTTTACTGAAGTACCAATTCCATTACTTTGAATTCCATTTACAATGGAAGCACCTATGAATCCTGACAGTAAGGGGTCTTCAGAAAAATATTCAAAATTTCTTCCACATAGGGGATGTCTGTGGATATTAGCAGCAGGGCCTAAAATAACATCTATCCCATATGCTTTGGCTTCTCTCCCCATTGCATTACCTACTTCATAAACTAAGGTTTCATTCCAAGAGGAAGCTAATAATGTAGCAATAGGAAATGCTGTACAGTAATAAGTTTTATCATCATTCTCTCTACTAGGTTCTATTCTTAAACCTGCTGGGCCATCAGATAGATGAACAGTTGGAATTCCTAGTCTAGGTGTAGGAACAATTGCACCAACAGCTCCAGGAATACCCCCAGGTTTTGTCATACCGATGATTGATGCCATTCCTGCTCCTTTGAGTAAGTGAATTTTTTCTTGGAGAGTCATCTGAGATAGCACATCAAGAACTCGATCACTTATTGCTTCACGATCATCCTCATAAATATCTAATTTATTATTGCTATTTCTGTCTAGGAAGGAGTAGCCATCAATTGTTAATTCAAGAATATCAGTTCGGTCATCATATCCGTCTTCAAAACTTATAAATGTTCTATTGACATACCAAGAAGAGTAAATTGAGGCAATTAAAATCAATATGATAAAAGCAACAACAATTTTTAAAAAAAATAATTTTTTTTTCTTCATAGGGTAGCTTGAAATTCAATTAGGCTACTTTTAGTAAACGTTCTGGAGGTGATTGATACACCCAACATGTTGTTAAGATTGAAAGTGAGAAATACATACCAAGGAAAACGGTAAAAGGAAAATTAATTTTTAGCATAAAAAATTCAGTGGGATATAGTAAAAATAATAAGCCTAGAATCCCTCTAGAAATTTCAAAGAAAAAAGCCCATTTGTGACCATCCAATAATGAGGTAAAGCCAAAAATAGTTGTAGAGATGAGTATTCCAAAACTCAGTTGCATATTTAGGCTAAGGGCTCCAAAATTGGTTAGCAAAACATAAATAAAGATGTTGATACAAACAAATTGAAAAATAGCATAAAATTTATGCAATGTTGTGTACTTTGGTGCATATTTTTCTTGGGTATAGACGTTTTCAACAATAGCTATTGGAAAACGTTCAGCAACATCTTTTGGTCTCCA
>CAXHZP010000014.1:0-60035 GCA_964021805.1 uncultured Flavobacterium sp. | reverse complement strand
AAGAATTATAAAAAAAACACCTAATAGAAGTAGAAGAAGATCCATGGATTTACTTATTGTTACTATAGGACGTTTCTCCTTTTTATTTGTTACAGTTATAATTTCAACTAAAAAATTAGTTTAAACTAAATATTTAGTTATATTTGTATTTTAAAACTAAAAACTTAGTTGAATTATGAGCAAGCAATTAACAAAAGCAGAAGAACAGATTATGCAAGTTTTGTGGGAGCTAAAAGAAGCTTCTGTTAAAGAAGTGATAGAGAAATTACCAGCCCCAAAACCAGCCTACAATACTGTATCTACCATTATTAGAATTCTTGAAACTAAAGAATTTATTGGACATACCTCTGTGGGAAGAGGTTTTATTTACCATCCAATTATTGCCAAGGAGAGTTATAGTAATGAGAGCTTACAAAAGCTTATGAATGGGTATTTTGAAGGCTCTTTTAATAGTATGGTATCTTTTTTTGTGAAAAAGAACAAATTAGATATTTCTGAATTAGAGACTATTTTAAAAGAAATAAATAAAAAGAAAGCCCATGATTAACTATATAATTCAAGTCATGCTATTTCAAGTATTATTCTTAATAGTATATGATTTTGTACTGAGCAAAGAAACTTTTTTCACTAAAAACAGATGGTATTTACTGATGTCTGCAATTATGTCATTTTGTATTCCATTCATACAAATACCCTCTTTTCAAAAAGTAGTTTCTAATGATGTTCGTATTTTATTGCCAGAGATTGTACTATCCCCACAAAACATGATTGAAAATACGGAAGTATATCAAAACTTTAATGGTGGGTTAATTGTTTTTTGGCTTGGGTTTTTATTTTTTTTAGGATTGTTTTCTTTCAAAGTATACAAGCTTATCATTTTAATCATAAAAAATTCTATTGAAAAAAAAGATAGCTACACTCTAATAATGCTTCCAAATTCTAAAAAAGCATTTTCTTTTTTTAATTATATTTTTTTAGGGACTGATATCAACGAAGTAGAAAAAGAAAAAATTATTTCACATGAATTAATCCATTGTAAACAAAAACATTCTTTAGATCTGCTATTTTTTGAAAGTCTAAAGATTCTTATGTGGTTTAACCCGTTACTGTACATCTATCAAAAAAGAATTGCAACCGTACATGAATATATTTCTGATGCTATAATTTTAAAATCTGCAGACAAGAAATTGTATATGAATACCCTAGTAAATCAATTGTTTAACGTAGAGAAGATCTCTTTTGTTAATCAATTTTATAAACATTCACAACTCAAAAAAAGAATTATGATGATTACAAAAGAAAAATCCAACAAAATGAAACAAATAAAGTATTTATTGTTAGCCCCTGTGCTATTAATAATGCTATCCTATTCATCGTGTAATAAGCAACAAAAAATAGAAGTTCCTACAAAACAACTTTCAAAGTTTTATTATGGTTATAAAGACAGTATCAGTGTTACAGATGGTAAGAGAATGACTTACTTAGATACATTTATGGGTATTGGGGGTGAGCCAGAAGGAGAAGAAATTTCTTTAGATGATTTACATGAACTTGAAAAACAAGAGTATGATGAATATTTGGTTAGATTTGACAGCATATTTAACTTAAGTAATAGACAAAAAACCTTTTTTCAAAATAAATTATATAGAGATAAAAAGGGTAGGGCTTTAATAGCAACGATCCCAGATTATTCTGAAATTCAAACAACTACGAAAATTTCAGCTGATGACGGAATACCATTTGCTAATTTAGACAAGGTTCCTACATTTCCTGGCTGCTCAGAAAATGATAAAAGCGCCTTCACAGGCAGCTGCTTTAATAAAAAAATACAACAACATTTTCAAAAAGAGTTTAATGTAAATCTCACAGATAGTTTGAAATTATCTCCAGGAAAGAAAAGAATTATTATGCTTTTTAAAATAAATAAAGAAGGAGCTATCACTGGAATTAAAGCAAAAGCACCTCACCCAGCATTACAAGAAGAAGCTGTTAGAATAATAAAATTACTTCCAATAATGAAACCCGGTGAATTAAATGGTAAAAAGGTAACTGTTAAATATACATTACCTATGAGAATAGAAGTATAAGTATTATTGTGAAAAGGAACTTTAAAAAAAATTGCTATGGAAAGATTTTTTATGTTCTATTATACATGACCTCATTATACAAAAGAATCCCATTCAATTTTTGAATGGGATTTTTATATTCATATAATAGGCTCTCTAGCATCTTAAACAAGAAGTTAAAGTCATTATATTTACGTAATTTCACCTTAAATTAATTTTAATTAAAGTGCGGTATTTTTTATCCATATGTTTATTATTTTCCTTTACTTCTTGTAATTATTTTTCATTTGAAAAAAACAAGAATGTAGAGAAAATAAATATGGATGTAGATTACACCTCTGTAGATGTTTCTCCTTCTTTTAAAGTCTGTGACTCCTTAATAGATAAAGACAAAAAAAGTTCGTGCTTTAGAACAACCATTCGACAAGAAATTTCTAGCAGTTTAGCCAAGCAATCTATACAAGTTACTCAATCTATAGATGAAACTATTGAAGTAGCCATCACCATACAATCTAATAAAGAGATAAAATTAACCTCTATAAAATCATCTGATAGTTTGTTGGTTATACTTCCGTCTTTAAAAGCTATTCTAAAGAAAAGTGTGGAAGAACTCCCTGCTATCTATCCTGCAATTAAGAGAGGGATTCCAGTAACAACCGTTTATAAATTACCAATAAGAATAGCGGTAAAAAACTAGTTTAGCATTTTCCAGAGTTTGTCTTTTAGCTCTTGAAGTCCTATTTGTGCTAACGAAGAAATAAATACAAAAGGAATTCCTGTTGGTAATTCATTTTTAATTTCCTCTTGCAGCTCTTCATCTAACATGTCTGTTTTTGAGATTGCCAGTAAACGTTGTTTGTCTAGTAATTCTGGATTGTGCTTCTTAAGTTCGTTTAATAATATTTCATATTCTTTGTGAATATCATCACTATCTGCTGGTATTAAAAAGAGTAGGGTAGAGTTACGTTCTATATGACGTAGGAAGCGATGTCCAAGTCCTTTGCCTTCAGCAGCTCCTTCAATGATCCCTGGAATATCTGCCATTACAAAACTTTTAAATTCTCTGTATTCTACAATTCCTAGATTAGGCTTTAGAGTAGTAAATGCATAGTCTGCAATTTTTGGTTTGGCAGCAGTAATTACAGAAAGTAAGGTAGATTTTCCAGCATTTGGAAAGCCAACCAAACCTACATCTGCTAAGATTTTTAATTCTATTTGAAACCAACCTTCTAAGCCGTCAACACCTGGTTGTGCATATCTAGGTGTTTGATTTGTAGAGGATTTAAAATGCCAATTTCCGCGGCCTCCCATACCTCCCTCTAATAAAATTTTTTCTTCTCCGTTTTCTGTGATTTCAAAAATAATTTCAGCAGTTTCACTATCTCTAACAATAGTTCCAAGGGGCACATCTACATAAATGTCGGTTCCATCTTTTCCAGTACTTCTACTCTTACTTCCGTCTCCACCTTGTTCTGCTCTAAAATGTTTTTTAAATTTTAGGTGAAATAAAGTCCACATATCTTTATTTCCTCGAAGAATGATATGACCACCTCGTCCGCCGTCTCCACCATCTGGGCCACCCTTTGTGATAAACTTTTCTCTGTGTAAGTGCGCAGAACCTCTACCGCCCTTACCTGAGGAAGCATATACTTTTATATAATCAACAAAGTTTCCTTCTGTCATAATTTATAGTGTATCAAAAACTTTTGCTAAACGTTCAGTAATTTCTTGAATAGAACCCACTCCATTTACACCAAAATAGTTTCCTTTTGCAGCGTAATAATCTTTTAAAATTGCAGTTTTTGTATTGTATTCGTTAAAACGATTTCTAATTTTCCCTTCATCAGTATCATCTGCTCTTCCACTGGTTTTACCTCTTTCTAACAATCGTTCAACTAATAAGTCTTCAGGTACTTCCAAGGCAACCATCCCATTTATTTTCTCTCCTTTAGTACTTAAAAAACCGTCTAATGCTTCTGCTTGAGATTGGGTTCTTGGAAACCCATCAAAAATAAATCCATTGGCGTTTGTATTTTTATCTACTTCTGCTTCTAGCATATTAATGGTTACTTCATCAGGTACCAAATCACCCTTATCCATAAATGTTTTAGCTAGTATTCCTAATTCAGTTTCGTTCTTAATATTAAATCTAAAAACATCACCTGTAGAAATATGCACTAAATTATATTTCCCTTTTAATAGTTCTGCTTGCGTTCCTTTTCCGGCACCTGGAGGTCCAAATAATACAATATTTTTCATTTAGTTTGTTTCTGTTGTTAATTGGTATACTGCTGGTAGATTTCTTCCTAAGCCATTGTAATCTAATCCATAACCTACAATAAATTTATCTTCAATATTTTTTCCAATATAGTCTATAGGTAACTCTTTTCTATAGACATCTGGTTTAAAGAATAGAGTAGCAATCTTTAATTGCTTTACATCTTTATTTCTAAAGCTATCATAAATTTTATGTAGGGTAGTCCCTGTGTCTATAATGTCCTCTAAAATGATAATGGTTCTACCCGTCAAATCTTCATTAATCCCTATTAATTCATGAACAACATCACTAGATGAGATTCCTTCATAAGAGCTTAATTTTACAAATGATACTTCACAGTTACGGGTATATTTTCTGATAAAATCTGCAGCAAAAAGAAAGGATCCATTTAAAATCCCAATAAATATTGGAATTTCATCCGGATCTAAATCTGCGTTTACCTTCTTTACTAAAGAGCTTACAATCTCAGAGAGTTCTTTTTCTGAAATAAACGGAGTAAAATTTAAATCGTGTAATTTTATACTACTCATCTTGCAAAGATATGATGCTGATATTAAAAAGAAAAAACCGTTTTGAGTTACTGAGATAAATCAGTAGTAACAAAACGGTTTCTTCATCTATTTTTTGAAATTAGTTCTTACTAGCTTCTTTTCTTTTAGAAGTATCATACATTACAGGAGTTGCTACAAATAATGAAGAGTAGGTTCCTACTACTACCCCAATAATTAATGCAAACATAAACCCTCTAATAGAATCTCCACCAAATGTAAAGATGGCTAACATTACCAATAATGTTGTTAATGAGGTATTGATCGTTCTTCCTAATGTGCTACTTAATGCTTTATCTACAACTTCGCTGTAAGCCCATTTTGTATGAATTCCAGCAAACTCTCTAATTCTATCAAAAATAACCACGGTATCATTCAATGAATAACCTACCACTGTTAAGATGGCAGCAATGAAAGATTGGCCTATTTCCATATCAAATGGCATAAATTTATAGAGTATTGAAAAGATTCCTAATACTATTAGTACATCATGAAATACTGCAATTACAGCACCTAAACTAAAAGATATTTTTCTAAATCGTAATAAGATATATAAGAAAACAATTAGTAACGATCCAAATACAGCGTATACAGCTGATGTTTTAATATCGTCTGCAATTGTAGGCTCTACTTTAATATAACTCATAATAGAATTAGTACTTTCTCCTTCTTTTTGAAAACCAGGTTTAAAACTTTCATAAGTAGTTCCCTCAGATAAGTAATTTTTTAACCCTGTATATAAAGCAGTTTGTACTTCTTCGTCAACTTCATTTCCTTCTTCTTCAATTTTATAAACAGTTGTTATTTTTAATTGAGAATCAGATCCGTACGTTTTTACTTCTGGAGCCGTTTCAAAAACCTCTTTCAAAGATTCAGAAACTTCAGTAGCATTTACAGTTTTGTCAAATCGAACAACATATGAACGACCTCCTTTAAAATCAACTCCTTGTTTTAAACCAATACTTGCAATAGAAGCAATACCTCCTAAGATAATAGCTCCAGAGATTACGTAAGCAATTTTACGTTTACGTAAAAATTGAATATTGATATTTTGAAACCATCCTTTGGACAAAGAAGTGTTAAAAGTTAAGTTCTTTCCTTTTTCTGTAGCACCATCAATAAGTAGTCTTGTAATAAATACAGCGGTAAACAAAGAGGTTAAAATACCAATGATTAATGTTAAAGCAAATCCTTTAATAGGACCTGTTCCAAAAACATACAATATAATACCGGTTAATAAACTTGTGATGTTAGCATCTATAATTGCAGATAAGGCTCCTTTAACACTAAACCCTTCTTGAACAGATTGTTTTAACCCTTTCTTTTTGAACAACCCTTCTTTAATTCTCTCAAATATAATTACGTTGGCATCTACAGACATACCTATGGTAAGAATAATACCAGCGATACCAGGTAAGGTTAACACCGCATTAAATGATGCTAAAATTCCAAAGATGAATAGAATATTTACAATTAAGGCAATGTTTGCATAAACACCAGCTCTTCCATAATATATAATCATCCAAGCTAAAACTAATAAGATAGCCAGCATAAATGATTGTGTAGATTGATCAATAGATTCTTGCCCTAAAGAAGGTCCCACTACTTCTGCTTGAATAATTCTTGCTGCCGCAGGTAATTTACCTGCTTTTAATACAGTTGCAATATCTTGTGCCTCTTCAATTGTCATACTTCCACCAGAAATTTCAGTTCTTCCTCCAACAATGGCTTGATTTACAGTAGGTGCTGTGTATACGTAGTCATCTAAAACAACTGCTACAAAACCTCCAACGTTATCACCAGTTAATTTTTCCCATAGCTTAGAACCTCTTCCGTTCATGGCCATGCTTACTTGTGGTTCATTCAATTGAGAAAAAACTTGAGCAGCATCTGTAATCACATCGCCTTGAATAGGAGCAATATCATTTCTATTAGATTTTATAGCATACAACCCAATAACTTCAGAACCGTCAGGGGTAGTATTAGCTTTATAGTCCCATAAAAATTTTACATTTTTTATATCATTGGTTCGTAAACCAATCACTTTTCGATCAGATAATAATTTATTCACCATAGCTGTATCACCAACTTTTGCTTGGGCAACAAGAGAACTTAACTGTTGTTCTGATTGAGCAACGTTTACAGTTAAGTAGGTAAATAATGTTTTTTGCTGTACTTCAGTAGAGTCTTTTACTTCATTTAAAATACTTTGGATGTCATTAGCATCTTCACTCTCTTCTGTTTCTTCTGTAATATCTTCTTTCAGCATTTCAGCAACAACAGCGTTGGCTGAAAAGAAATAGTTTTGAACTTCTGCATTAGAAAATACTTCCCAGAATTGCAATTCAGCTTTGCTGGTAACAAGTTTAGTTACTCTGTCGATGTCTTTTGCACCAGGTAACTCTATTTGAATTCTTCCAGAATTACCTATACGTTGAATATTTGGTTGTGTAACCCCAAACTTATCAATTCTACTTCTTAAAACTTCAAAAGCAGTATTAATAGAGCTATTAATCTCTAGTTGTAATTCTTCTTTAACCTCTTCGTTTGTTTTGTTGAAGTTTATTTTTTCACGAAGTGCTTTTGTGCCAAATATTTCAGGGTCACTAAGTTTTATACCACTAGTTCCTGAAGCTATTTCAAATTCTCTGAAAAATAAATCTAAATAGTTATCAGTATTATTTTTCTGTGCTTCATCTGCAGCTTTTAATGCTTGTCTAAAGACCAAACTTTTTGAGTCATTTGATAAGGAAATCAATACCTCTTTTACAGATACTTGTAAAATTGCATTGATACCACCTTTCAAATCAAGACCTAAGTTCATTTCTTTGTCTTTGATATCATTATAAGTAAATTGAGAAATCCCTAGGTTGATAACCTCAAGGTTATTTAAACTATCTAAATATTTTTTCTCTAAACTTGCTAATTCTCTCCCATTATTCTGATCTCCTCTAGATTTCGCGTATTCTTTAGCTTCATTTTCTACTTTTGAAGTAAAAAATGAAAAAGACAATTGGTATAAACTTACCAATCCGAAAAGGATTGCAAATAATCTTATAAGTCCTTTGTTTTGCATCTTCGTTTAATTTTAGTCGACTACTTTTTTAAAACGTGCAAATATAGTATTTACAATAAGATTAGCCTAATGAAATTATGTATATTTACCCGCTTTTAGCAAGCTAATAGCAACCAACAATAAAACCATATCATAAATTATGAGTCATCTATCTGACATTGAAATTGCACAAGCTAAGAAGCTTAAGCATGTGACTAGTATTGCACACAAAATAGGAGTTAATGAAGATGATATTGAGATGTATGGTAAGTATAAAGCTAAACTTCCGTTGCATCTTTTAGATGAAGAAAAAGTAGCTAATAATAATTTAATATTGGTTACTGCTCTAACACCAACTCCAGCAGGAGAGGGTAAAACAACAGTTTCTATAGGCCTTACAGAGGGATTAAATAAAATAGGTAAGCAAGCTACAGTTGTTTTAAGAGAGCCTTCTTTAGGGCCTGTTTTTGGGATTAAGGGAGGTGCAGCTGGTGGAGGTTATTCTCAGGTAGTGCCTATGGAGGATATTAATTTACATTTTACCGGAGATTTCAATGCAGTTGAAAAAGCAAATAATTTGTTGTCGGCATTAATAGATAATAACATTCAAAATAAAGTATCTAATTTAAATATAGACCCAAGAACCATACTCTGGAAACGAGTAATTGATATGAATGATAGAGCTCTTAGAGATATCACAATTGGTTTGGGAGGAACTGCTAACGGAGTTCCAAGACAAGACGGTTTTAATATTACGCCAGCTTCAGAGGTAATGGCTATTCTTTGTATGGCAACAGATTTTGATAATTTAAAAAAGCGTCTAGGTGATATTTTTATTGGATTTACTTATGATAAAAAACCTGTCTTTGCAAGAGACTTAAAGGCAGAAAATGCGATGGCAATTTTGTTAAAAGATGCAATAAAACCAAATTTAGTTCAAACCTTAGAAGAAAATCCAGCAATCATTCATGGAGGTCCTTTTGCCAATATCGCTCAGGGAACCAATACCATTATAGCAACTAAAATGGGTTTATCTCTATCAAATTATGTGGTTACTGAGGCTGGTTTTGGTGCTGATTTAGGGGCTGAAAAGTTTTTGAATATCAAGTCAGCTTTTGCAAATTTAAATCCAAAATGTGTCGTTTTAGTGGCTACAATTAGAGCATTACGTCATCATGGAGGTGTAAAAAAAGAGAATTATAACGTGCAAAATTTAGAGGCTGTAAAAGAAGGTTTTAAAAATCTAGAGAAGCATATAGAAAATATCAGAAAACATAATATAGAACCAGTAGTAGCTGTTAATTCATTTGTTTCTGATACAACAGAGGAAGTTAATTTTGTAATTGAAAAATGTCAAAGCTTAGGGGTTCAAGCAGTGTTGTCTGAGGGATGGGCAAAAGGAGGAGAAGGAACAAAAGAACTAGCAAAAGCCGTAGTTGATATTGTAGAAAATAAAGCAACGCAATACAGACCGCTTTATGACTGGAAAAGTCCAGTAACAGAAAAAATTGAAGTAATAGCCAAAGAAATCTATGGAGCTGCCAAGGTAGAATATAGCAAAAAAGCACAGTTAAACCTGAGAAGAATTAATAGATTAGGATTTAATGATTTTGCCATATGTATGGCAAAAACACAAAAATCTTTTTCAGATAACGAACAATTAATAGGAAGACCTGAGGGTTTTACTGTTACTGTTCGAGAAATTGAAATTGCCGCTGGTGCACAATTTATTATCCCAATCCTAGGGAAAATGATGCGTATGCCTGGCTTACCTTCAATTCCAGCATCAGAGGGGATGACCATAGACAAAAACGGAGTAATTTCTGGATTATCCTAAGATTAAAAATTAATTTATTCAATAAAAAACCAGCCTTTTAAGGCTGGTTTTTTATTTTGAAAGTATGCGCAAGATATTATAACGCCAACAATCCGTTGGTTTTTGAAACACCTTCGGCAGAAGCATTTAAATGTTCTTTTTCAGCATCACTTAATTTGATTTCAACAATTTTCTCGATTCCATTTTTACCTAAAACAACAGGAACTCCAATACATAAATCGTGTAAGCCATATTCACCATCTAGTAAGGTAGAGCACGGGAATATTTTTTGTTGATTACAAGCTATAGCTTGAACCAATCCACTAACAGCAGCACCAGGAGCATACCATGCAGAAGTTCCTAGCAGACCTGTTAAGGTAGCACCACCAACTTTGGTTTCCTGTAACACTTGCTCTAATCGTTCTTCTGATATAAATTCTGAAACCGGTACAGAATTACGGGTTGCTAATCTTGTTAAAGGAACCATTCCTTTATCAGAATGCCCGCCTATAACCATCCCGTCAACATCAGAGATAGGAGCATCTAAAGCTTCTGCTAATCTGTATTTAAATCTAGCTGAATCTAATGCACCACCCATTCCAATGATTCTGTTTTTTGGGATTCCAGTTGTTTTGTGAACTAAGTAAGTCATTGTGTCCATTGGATTAGACACTACAATGATGATTGTATTTTGAGAGTGTTCAATTAAATTTGATGAAACGGTTTTTACAATACCAGCATTAATTCCAATTAACTCTTCTCTTGTCATACCGGGTTTCCTAGGAATTCCTGAGGTGATTACACAAATATCAGAATTTGCAGTTTTTGAATAATCGTTGGTTGTTCCTATAATTTTTGTATCAAAACCATTTAAGGATGCTGTTTGCATTAAGTCCATAGCTTTTCCTTCTGCGTACCCTTCTTTAATGTCTAATAATACAACTTCAGAAGCAAAGTTTTTTATAGCAATATACTCTGCACAACTAGCTCCTACAGCACCTGCTCCTACAACTGTAATTTTCATATTTTTTGTTTTTATTTTTTATAAATGATTAAATAATGTTATTGTATAAATAGAGGTACATCACTTAACCTCTATTGCGAATTATTCATAATATTTTATGCATCAATATTTGCATATTTAGCATTTCTTTCAATGAAGTCTCTTCTTGGAGGAACCTCATCTCCCATAAGCATTGAGAAAACTCTATCTGCTTCTGTCATGCTTTCAATAGTTATCTGGCGTAAAGTCCTAAATTCAGGATTCATGGTTGTGTCCCATAATTGCTCAGCATTCATTTCACCAAGACCTTTATATCTTTGAATATTAACAGAACCTCCCATCTTAGCGGCAATTAAATCTCGCTGATCGTCATCCCAGGCATATTCTCTTTTTTGACCTTTTTTTACTAGATATAGCGGAGGAGTGGCGATGTATATATAACCTTGCTCAACCATTTCTTTCATATACCTAAAAAAGAATGTTAATATTAAGGTAGCAATGTGAGATCCATCTACATCCGCGTCACACATGATAACTACTTTGTGGTATCTTAATTTTGATAAGTTTAAAGCCCTTGGGTCTTCTTCTGTACCAATACTTACTCCCAAGGCAGTAAACATATTTTTTATTTCTTCATTCTCAAAGACTTTGTGTTGCATAGCCTTTTCAACATTTAAGATTTTTCCTCTCAAGGGTAAAATTGCTTGAAAGTTTCTGTCTCGTCCTTGTTTAGCAGTTCCGCCTGCAGAATCTCCCTCAACTAAAAATATCTCGCATTGAGCAGGATCTGTTTCGGAGCAATCAGATAATTTTCCAGGCAACCCTCCAATACTCATTACTGTCTTTCGCTGAACCATTTCACGCGCTTTTCTTGCAGCATGTCTAGCAGTAGCTGCTAAAATGACTTTTTGTACAATAGTTTTAGCATCGTTAGGGTTTTCTTCAAGATAATCAGTAAGCATTTCGGAAACTGCTTGTGAAACTGCCGATGTTACCTCTCTGTTACCAAGTTTAGTTTTAGTTTGCCCTTCAAATTGAGGCTCTGCAACTTTAACAGAAACGATGGCGGTTAGTCCTTCTCTAAAATCATCTCCTGAAATTTCAAATTTTACATTTTTTAGCAAACCGGAGTTGTCTGCATATTTTTTTAAAGTACCTGTTAAACCTCTTCTAAAACCAGATAGATGTGTTCCTCCTTCATGGGTGTTAATGTTGTTTACATATGAATGTAAATTTTCAGCATAAGAGGTGTTGTATACCATAGCAACTTCTACAGGAATTCCGTTCTTTTCACCTTCCATAGAAATGACACTTGATGTTAATTTTTCTCTAGTACTGTCTAAATATTTAATAAATTCTGGAAGACCTTCGTTACTGAAAAAAGTTTCATTGATAAAGTTTCCTTCATCATCTTTTCTTCTTTTGTCTGTAAGAGTGATAGTGATTCCTTTGTTTAGGTAAGATAATTCACGTAAACGAGTGGCTAAAGTATCATAACTATATTCAGTAGTCTGAACAAAAATGGAAGTATCAGGTAAAAAAGTAACAATAGTACCTGTAAAATCAGTTTCACCAACAGTTTTAACCGGATATAAGCTTTTACCTTTAGAATATTCTTGTTGCCAAATTTTTCCTTCTTTGTGAACTGTAGCTGTTAAATGTTCGGATAGAGCATTTACACATGAGACTCCAACACCGTGAAGACCTCCTGAAACTTTATAAGAATCTTTGTCAAACTTTCCACCAGCACCAATCTTAGTCATTACTACTTGCAGTGCAGAGACTCCTTCTTTTTTGTGAATTCCAACCGGTATGCCTCGACCATTGTCTTTGGTAGTGATAGAATTGTCTTCGTTAATAATTACGTCTATGGTGTCACAATGACCTCCCATAGCTTCGTCTATAGAGTTATCTACAACCTCGTAAACAAGATGATGAAGTCCTCTTACACCAACATCTCCAATATACATGGAAGGACGCATTCTTACATGTTCCATTCCTTCTAATGCTTGTATACTGGAAGCATCATAATTATTTTTAATTTCTTCGCTCATAATTTAAAGTGTTTTATCATAAAAAATCACCACAAAAAAGTGATGAAAATCATATAAACAAATTTACGAAATATGAATGTTTAAAGAAAGTTCATTTACTGTTAATACTGAGTTTTATCAACATTTGTTAATTACTAGTTAATAGCTTAAACCTATCTTAAAATGCTTTAAAAAGGCACTTTAAAATTTATAAAAATAAGAAGTGTGAATAAAATCATATAATGTCTTAAAACAAGTTATTTTAAGACATTATATGTTGTGAATATTTGATGTTTTTTTCAAATTTATGCAAAGCTAGCATTAGTAGGCATCTTCATGAACTGTTTTAATCGCTCTTCCGCTTGGCTCATTCATGTTTTGAAAACTTTTATCCCAAGCCAATGCAGTAGGAGTACTACAGGCTATAGATGGAACAGATGGTACTGTTAAAGCAGCAGTATCGGAAGGGAAATGCTCTTCAAAAATAGATCGGTAATAGAATTCTTCTTTTGTTCTTGGAGTTTGATTTGGGAAACGATGAGTAGCTTGTTTCATTTGTTCACTAGATACTGCTTCATCTACCAATGTTTTTAGAGTATCTATCCAACTATATCCTACACCATCTGAAAATTGCTCTTTTTGCCTCCACGCTACAGATTCTGGTAAAAAGCTTTCAAAGGCTTTTCGCAACACCCATTTTTCCATACGTTCTCCATTAATCATTTTGTCTTGAGGATTTATTCTCATGGCAACATCCATAAATTCTTTATCTAAAAAAGGGACACGACCCTCAATACCCCAAGCTGCCAAACTTTTATTAGCTCTTAAGCAATCATATTGATATAGTTTATCCAATTTACGAACAGTTTCTTTGTGAAGCTCCTCTGGGTTTGGTGCTTTGTGAAAATATAAATAACCTCCAAAAATTTCATCTGCTCCTTCTCCAGATAACACCATTTTGATCCCCATAGATTTTATAACTCTAGCCAATAAATACATTGGAGTTGAAGCTCTAATGGTAGTGATATCGTAGGTTTCTAAATGATAAATAACATCCCTTATTGCATCTAATCCTTCTTGAATTGTAAAGGTCACCTCATGGTGTATGGTTCCAATATGATCAGAAACAATTTTAGCTGCAGCTAAATCTGGTGATCCAACCAATCCAATTGAAAAAGAATGTAACTGAGGCCACCAAGCTTCTTGGGTATCTCCAGATTCAACTCTTTTTTGTGCATATTTTTTTGCTATGGCAGAGGTTATAGATGAGTCTAGCCCGCCAGAAAGTAATACACCATAAGGAACATCAGACATAAGTTGCCTGTGCACAGCTGCTTCTAAAGCTTTTTTTAATTCATCAATGGATGTTTGATTTTCTTTTACAGCCTCAAAATCCATCCAATCCCTATCATACCATTTGGTAAGTTTTCCGTCTTTGCTAGACAAAAAATGTCCAGGAGGAAAAACTTCAATTTTATTACAAACTCCTTCAAGAGCTTTTAGCTCTGATGCTACGTAAAATGTTCCATTTTTATCCCAACCTATATATAAAGGAATAATACCCATATGGTCTCTGGCAATTAAATACTCATCTTTGATACAATCATAAACAGCAAATCCAAAAATTCCATTTAAATCATCTAAAAAGTCACTTCCTTTTTTTTGATACAATGCTAAAATTATCTCACAATCAGATTGAGTCTGAAATTTGTATGAACCCCAAGATTCATTCTCTTCACCAGCTACAAATTGTTTTCTTAATTCTTGATGGTTATAGATTTCACCATTAGCAGCTAAAACAAGTCGTTTGTCTTCACTGAAAAGGGGTTGCTTTCCTGAAGCAGGATCTACAATTGCAAGTCTTTCGTGTGCTAAAATAGCCTTATCGTTACTAAATATACCACTCCAATCTGGTCCTCTGTGTCTAATAGATTTAGACATTTCTAAAATTTGAGGTCTTAATTTTTCTGAACTTTCTTTTAAATCAAACGCACACACTATACCACACATATTCTCAATTTATTTAAAATTAGATGATTGTAAAATTTATGCAAAGAATGGTAATAAAGTTTATAAAAAGAATAAAATAATAATGTTTAATTTTAATCTATAATTTTTTTTTAATAAATAACTATAATATGTAATTCATTTAAATATAATTGTATTGCTTGACTTACATATTGTAAATGGTTTAAAAAAAAGATATAATAAAACTTGTCACATTTAAATTGAGGGTTTAAATTTGTAGCATAATGAAAAGACAACAAAATACATGGTGGTGGAATTCTTTTATCTAAATAAGTGAGGACCAAACATGTATATATCATATTCTAAAGGCTTATCTCACGATAAGCTTTTTTTTATGCTGAATTTGTTCAGCAGACACGCGAAATTTAATATTGAATATAAATTCAGTCTAAGTGAAAAAAGTATCATTTAAAACAATAAGCTCAACAAGAATATCAGATACAATTACCCCTGTTGGGTTATATATTAGATTCAGAGATTTATATGCCAACACATTACTATTGGAAAGTTCAGACTATCATAGTAAAGAGGAGAGCTACTCTTTTATTTGCATAGAGCCGGTAGTTTCTATGAAAGTAGAAAATCACCAATTCTCAATAAATCAGAGAGGTAATACAGTTTTTAAAGATCAAGTAGAAGATAATTTTTATACATTATTTTCAAAATTTAGCCAAAGTATCGATTTGGATTGTGATGAATCGTTACAGTCATTTAATGGATTGTATGGCTATACTACTTATGACAGTGTTCAGTATTTTGAAAAAATTAAATTCACAACCAAACAAGCAGATTCTTCCATACCATTTATGCAATATGGTTTTTATCGTTTTATAATAGCGATCAATCATTTTAACGATGAGATGACTCTTATTGAAAACGTAGAGGAGGGAACAACCTCTAGAATTTCTGATATAGAAACAATTATAGAGTCACATGCCTTTAATACTCAATCTTTTGAAATTATTGGTAAAGAATCTTCAAATTGTACAGATAATGACTTCAAAGATTATGTGAAAAAAGCAAAACGTCATTGTAAAAGAGGTGATGTTTTTCAATTGGTATTATCTCGTCAGTTTCAGCAAAAATTTAAGGGTGATGAATTTAATGTGTATAGAGCGTTACGTTCCATCAATCCATCCCCATACTTGTTTTATTTCGATTATGGAAATTTTAAATTGATGGGGTCTTCACCTGAAGCTCAAATAAAAATAAATGATGGAAAAGCTACAATAAATCCTATTGCAGGAACTTTTAGAAGAACGGGAGATATGGCCCAAGACATAAAGCTTGGTAACTTATTGTCTGAAGATGAAAAAGAAACGGCAGAACATGTAATGTTGGTAGATTTAGCTAGAAACGATTTAAGTAAACATGCAGAGGAGGTAACTGTAGCGGTTTTTAAAGAGGTGCAGTTTTTTAGCCATGTTATTCATTTGGTATCAACTGTTCAAGGAAATATAAAAGACAATCCAATGAAAATTGTTGGAGATACTTTTCCTGCAGGAACATTAAGCGGTGCTCCTAAATATAAAGCAATGGAATTAATAGATACCTATGAAAATCAATCACGCGGATTTTATGGAGGAGCAGTAGGCATTATAGGATTGGATGGATCTGTAAATTTAGCAATAGCAATTCGTTCTTTTGTGAGCAAACAAAATAAATTATATTATCAAGCAGGGGCAGGAATAGTGATTCGTTCAGATGAAGAGAAAGAATTACAAGAGGTTAATAATAAACTAGCAGCATTAAAAAAAGCATTGACTTTAGCTGAAAAAATTTAAGATGAAAATACTAATTATAGACAATTACGATTCGTTTACATACAACCTAGTTCACATGGTTGAAAAGATAACAAATCAATATCCAACAGTTGTTAGAAATGATGAAATTTCATTAGATGAAATTAACTTCTATGATATGATTATGTTATCTCCAGGGCCAGGAATTCCCGGTGAAGCAGGGATTCTTAAAGAAGTTATTTCAAGGTATGCAGGCAAAAAACCAATCTTTGGAGTATGCCTTGGTTTACAAGCTATTGTTGAGGTATTTGGCGGAACTATCATTAATATGGATGAGGTATATCATGGAGTTGCTACCGAGATGGAAGTGATTATATCAGATGCGACTATTTTTAAAAATATTCCAGTAAAATTTAAAGCAGCAAGATATCATTCTTGGATAGCATCCAATCAAAATTTTCCTACCGAATTAGAAATAACAGCAAAAGATGAAGCAGCAGGAATTATGGCAATTCGTCATAAACATTTTCCAATTAGTGCAGTTCAATTTCATCCAGAGTCAATCTTAACAGATCAAGGAGAACTAATAGTTGAAAATTTTATAAATGCTTACAAGAAATAAATTTTAAAAGAAAGTTATATAAAATAATAACGACTCATTGAAGATTATTTGACAAATGAAAAATATTTTAAATCAATTATATCAACATAAAAAACTATCAAAGTCTGAAGCAAAACAGATTTTGATAAAGATTGCTGGGGGTGCTTATAATGAGGCTCATTTAGCTTCTTTTATGACCGTCTTTATGATGCGCCCAATCACTGTTGATGAACTTTCTGGTTTTAGAGAGGCGTTGTTAGAATTGGCAATTAAAGTTGATTTATCTGAATATAACACCATAGATATAGTTGGTACAGGAGGAGACGGTAAAGACACGTTTAATATTTCAACAATCACTTCTTTTGTGGTGGCAGGAACTGGTCAGAAAGTTGCTAAACATGGTAATTATAGTGTTTCATCAAAATCAGGTTCTTCAGATATGTTACAGAGTTTTGGTTATGAGTTTACAAATAATGAAGCTACTTTAAAAAGTCATTTAGAGAAAGCAAATATTTGTTTTTTACACGCACCAAAATTTCACCCAGCTATGAAAGCTGTTGGGCCAACAAGAAAAGCATTGGCTTTGAAAACATTTTTTAATATGTTAGGACCTCTGGTGAATCCAAGTTCACCTCAAAACTTAATGTTGGGTACTTTTAATTTAGAAATTGCTAGATTATATAATTATATATTACAGGATGAAAAAAGTCAATATGGAATTATTCATGGGCTTGATGGATATGATGAAATATCTCTTACTAGTGGTTTTAAATTATTTACCAAATCTGGAGAGCAACTAATTAATCCAGAAGACATTGGTCTTCAAAGAATTTCTCAATCTGAAATTTATGGAGGCAATTCTGTAAAAGATGCCGCTAAGATTTTTAAAAATATTATACAAGGAAAAGGGACAAAGGCCCAAAACAGTGTGGTTCTTACCAACGCTGCTTATGCGTTAAAAATTATACATCAAAACCTTACGTTTGAAGAGGCTTACAACACTGCAGAGGGTTCTCTGCTTGGTGGAAAGGCATCTCAATGTTTACACAAATTAATTACCAACTGTTCGTCATGACAATACTAGATAAAATAATTGCTTTTAAAAAGAAGGAAATCACTAAAATAAAGGCAGATGTTCCACTAAAAAAATTAGTAGGAAGTCCTTTGTTTCAGAGAACTCCTATCTCATTAAAAAAATCATTGTTAGAAGTAAATTCATCAGGAATTATTGCCGAATTTAAAAGGCAATCACCCTCTAAAGGAGTTATTAATGACAAAGCTTCTATAGAGGAGGTTACCAATGGGTATTTAGATGCCAATGTAGCAGCACAATCTATTTTAACAGATACTTCATTTTTTGGGGGAACCATGGTAGATTTAATGAAAGCTAGAACCATTAACACTGCCAAACCAATTTTGCGAAAAGATTTTATTGTAGATGGTTTTCAAATAGTAGAGGCTAAAGCAATTGGAGCAGATGTAATTTTATTGATAGCTGCTTGTTTAACAAAAGAAGAGCTTAAAAATTACGGAAAATTAGCTGAAGACCTTGGGATGGAAGTGTTGTATGAGGTACACACTCAAGAAGATTTAGACAAGATAGTTCTTCACAATAAAATTATTGGAATTAACAATAGAAACCTTAATACATTTGAAGTAGATATAGAAAATTCTGTACATCTAGCAAACCTAATCCCTGATGATTGTGTAAAAATATCAGAGAGTGGCTTGAGTGATCCTAGGATTATTTCGGGTCTCAAGGAGTATGGTTTTAATGGATTTTTAATTGGAGAAAACTTCATGAAAACGGACAATCCTGGTGAAGCATGTGAGTCGTTTATTAGTCAAATTAGATAAAAATGAAGCTTAAAGTTTGCGGAATGAAATATGTTGAAAACATCAAATCTGTTGCAGATTTGAACCCTGATTATTTGGGGTTTATTTTCTATGATCATTCACAAAGAAATTTTAAAGGAGTTATACCATCACTTCCAAAAAGTATAAAAAAAACAGGTGTTTTTGTAAATGAAGAAGTGCCTATTGTTCTCTCTAAAATTAAGAAGTATCAACTTGATGCAGTTCAACTTCATGGCGATGAGTCTGTACCTTATATTCGAGAGTTGAAGAGTCATTTTTCAAATAAAATTGAGATTATTAAAGTAGTTGGAATAAACACTACAATTCAATTTGAGCAGTTAATACCTTTTGAAGAAGAAGTAGATTATTTTCTTTTCGACACAAAAGGGAAAGATCGAGGAGGTAATGGAATAAAGTTTGATTGGTCTATTTTAAAAGGATATCCTTTTACCAAACCTTTTTTTTTAAGTGGTGGAATAGGACCTAAAGATGTGGAATTAGTTAAAAATATTAAAGCAACTGGATTACCAATATATGCTATAGATATCAATAGTAAGTTTGAGGATAACCCAGGCGAAAAGAATATTAATAAAGTGACAAAATTTAAGAATCAGTTAAATTATGAAATCAAAATTTCATCCAGATAAAAGCGGTTATTTTGGACAATTTGGAGGCGCGTTTGTTCCAGAATTATTATTTCCTAATGTAAAAGAATTGGAGGATAATTATATTCAAATTATTGAATCTGGAGAATTTCAACAAGAATATAAGAATTTATTAAAAGATTATGTTGGGCGTCCAAGTCCATTGTACTTGGCAAAACGTCTATCAGAAAAATATGGAGCTTATATTTACTTAAAACGTGAGGATTTAAATCATACAGGAGCGCATAAAATAAATAACACCATAGGTCAAGTATTGATTGCAAAGAAATTAGGCAAAACAAAAATTATAGCTGAAACAGGAGCCGGCCAGCATGGAGTTGCAACGGCAACAGTTTGTGCATTAATGGGGCTAGATTGTACTGTTTTTATGGGAGAAAAAGACATTGTAAGGCAAGCACCTAATGTTGCTCGAATGAAAATGTTAGGTGCTACTATAGTTCCAGCAACAAGTGGAAGTAAAACACTAAAAGACGCTACCAATGAAGCTATTAGATATTGGATTCAACATCCAGAAACTTTCTACATGATTGGTTCTGTGGTTGGACCTCATCCTCATCCAGACATGGTTGCTCGCCTACAGGCAGTTATATCAGAAGAAATTCAATGGCAATTAAAAGAAAAAACAGGTAAAACAACACCAGATACTATCATAGCTTGTGTGGGTGGAGGTAGCAATGCTGCAGGAGCTTTTTATCATTTCATGGATGATGAAAACGTAGAGTTGATTGCGGTTGAGGCAGCTGGTTTGGGTGTTCATTCAGGCGAAAGTGCTGCTACATCTCAATTAGGAGAAGTAGGGATAATACATGGTAGTAAAACAATTTTAATGCAAGATGAGTATGGGCAAATAAAGGAACCTTATTCTATTTCTGCAGGGCTAGATTATCCAGGAGTTGGTCCGTTACACGCATTTTTGTATGAGAGCAAGAGAGCAACTTTTATGAATGCAACAGATAAAGAGGCCCTTGATGCTGCATATGAGTTAACGAAGTTGGAAGGAATAATTCCTGCTTTAGAAACTGCACATGCATTGGCAGTTTTACCTAAATTAACATTTAAAAAAGATCAAGTAGTTGTTGTTAATTTATCTGGAAGAGGAGATAAAGATTTAGAAACATTTATTAAACATTTAGAATAATGAGTATAGAACACATTCAAAAAGAAATTAAAGGTTTAAGACAAGAATTAAAATCACATAGACTTTATCAAGAGTTAGAGACTATTGAAGATATAAAGATTTTTACACAGGATCATGTCTTTGCAGTTTGGGATTTTATGTCATTACTGAAAACTCTTCAAAGAGAATTAACATGCGTTTCTATTCCGTGGATTCCTAGAAAAAAAGGAAAGCTTACTCAGTTTATTAATGAAATTGCATTAGCGGAAGAAAGTGATGTAGATCTTTTAGGAGAAACTAAAAGTCATTTCGAAATGTATCTTGAAGCCATGGGCAAAATGGGCTCTAATACTGAAAAAATTGAAATTTTCATGAATGAAATTTACAATAATCGTTCAGTAAGTGAAGCATTAAATGTGGCAAAAGTTCCAATAGCTGTAAAAAACTTTGTAGAAGTTACTTTTAATACAATTTATAGTAATGATGCTCATAAAGTTGCTTCAGCCTTCACTTTTGGTAGAGAAGATTTAATACCAGATATGTTTGTTCAAATCATTCAACAAACTCAGGATAAAGAATCTTTTAAAGATTTTTTATATTATTTAAATAGACATGTAGAATTAGATGGAGATTCTCATGGTCCTCTTTCATTAGAAATGATCGTTGAAATGTGTGGAGATAATCAACAAAAATGGGATGAAGTTTTAGCTACAGCCAAAAAATCGTTACAAGTAAGAATTTCTTTGTGGGATTATATTGCAGATCATATTTCTAAATGCAAACTTATAAAAATCTAGTCGTGAGTTCAATTTATAATTTATTAGAAGAAAAATCAGTAAATAACCTATCAATTTACTTTACTGCAGGTTTTCCTAAACTAGATGATACTGCTAAGGTGATTCAAGAGTTAAGTAATGCTGATGTAGATTTTATTGAAGTGGGTCTTCCATATTCTGATCCTTTGGCTGATGGTCCTACCATTCAGAAAAGTAGTCAAAAGGCATTACAAAATGGAATGAATTTGGATGTGGTTTTTGATCAACTATTAGAAATAAAAACAACCAATAACACACCACTAGTTTTGATGGGTTATTTGAATCAATTATTAAAGTATGGAGAAGATAAATTTTGTCAAAAAGTAGTTGATTGTGGAATAGATACATTGATTTTACCAGATTTACCAATGGTTGAATATGAAAATCATTATCAATCATTATTTAATTCTTACGGACTCAATAATGTATTTTTAATTACACCACAAACTTCAATAGAGAGAATTTTAAAAATAGATTCATACACTAAAAGTTTCATTTATATGGTTGCTTCAAGTTCCATTACTGGAGCAAAAGGAGAAATTTCTGAAGATCAATTAGCCTATTTTAAAAGAATCAAATCTATGAATCTGAAAAGTAAATTAATTATAGGTTTTGGAATTTCAGATCATCAAACTTTTTCTAAAGCATGTGAGTATGGAAATGGTGCCATCATCGGTTCTGCCTTTATAGAAAGTTTAGAGAAAAATGGAGTAGAAAAAACAATTACATTTGTTGAGTCAATTCTGAACTAAAAAATATAGTTGAAGCAGAACATTTTTATTTACTTCGTCCTTTTTATAGAATTAGTTTACACTAAGTAGTCGAATATCAAAAATTAGAACAGAACCACCAGGGATAGTACCCCTACCAGATTCTCCATATCCTAAATTGTATGGAATTAATAATATTCCGTCGCCACCTTCCTTAAAATATGTAATCCCCTCTGTCCAGCCCTGAATTACCTGATTTAATCCAAAAGAAATACCACTAGAATTACTTTCATCAAAAACAACTCCGTCTAAGAAATACCCTTTATAAGCTACAGTAACATTAGATGTGCTGGTTGGTCTAGCACCTGATCCCTCATTATTTATTACATAATACAATCCTGAGTTACTTCTAGTTGCATTTAAGTTATTGTCCTCAATGTATTGTATGATATCTGCTTCAGTTTCAGGTTCAAAGGTAGAGTCAGTTTTAGGTGAACAAGAGATAAAAAAAAGGAATGATACAATTAAATAGACAGCTCTTTTCATTTTGATGTTTTGATTATTTTACGCGAATATACTTTGATTATTTTAATAAACCTTTTCTCCATTCACATAAGTAGCTGTTGCTTTAGTCTTAGGTATTTTTGCGGCATCAACGGTCATAATATTTTGATCTAATATTGTAAAATCAGCCAATTTCCCTACTTCTATACTTCCTTTTTCATTTTCTTCAAAATTTGAATAAGCTGCCCAAATAGTCATTCCTTTTAAAGTTTCTTCTCTAGAGAGTCTATTTTCTATTTGAAAACCACTATCAGGGTATCCATCTGTATCTTTTCTTACAGCTGCTGCATAAAATGTTAAAAAAGGATTTACTTGTTCAACAGGAAAATCTGTTCCTAAAGCTACTTTACCGTAAACCTCTAATAAATCCTTGTAGGCATAAGCTCCTTTCATTCGTTCTTTTCCAATTCTGTCTTGTGCCCAATACATATCAGAAGTGGCATGGGTCGGCTGTACAGAAGGAATCACATTTTCAAACAATGTAAAGTCTTCTGGAGCTATTATTTGAGCATGTTCAATTCTCCAACGTTTGTTTGTTTTTCCTTGAAGAAAATTTTTGTAGGTCTTCAAAATCCATGTATTTGCAGAATCTCCAATGGCGTGTGTATTCATTTGATATTCTGAAGCAGCAATTTGTTTTGCCATTTCTCTGTAACGCTCTGGATTATATATTAAAGCACCAAAATGATTGCTTCGATCACTGTATGATTCTCTCATGGCAGCACCTCTAGATCCAAGAGCACCATCTCCATAAATTTTAAAGGATCTAACATGCAGCTTATCGGTCTTTATAATTCCTTTATTTATATAATAATCTAGATTTTTTTGGGTAGCTGAAACCATCGCATAAATACGAATCTTCAATTCATTTTCTTTTTGTAAACTATCTATGAGTTCTATAGTGGATTGTTCTAGTCCAGCGTCATCAACAGTTGTTAGGCCATAAGAAAAAGCAATTTGTTCCGCATCTTTCAATCCTTGAATTGATGTTGATTTAGTTGGTTTTGGTACCTGAATAAAATCCATAGCAGCATCAATAAAAACACCTGTCATTTTTCCGTCTTTTACAATGATTTCACCACCAGTAACCTGGGTGTTTTTTGTAACTTTTGTAATGTCTATGGCAGCTTGATTTGCCAGCAGAGCATGACCGTCAATTCTTCGAATAGCTACAGGGGTATTTGGAAATAGAATATCTAATTTTTCTTTAGTTGGAAATTCTTTTACTTCCCAATCATTTTGATCCCATCCACGACCCGTTATAAAAGTTACATTCTTTTCTTTTTGAAAAGCGATAAGTCTTTCCAGAACTTCATCATAACTTTTAGTGCCTTCTAAAGAAACTTTTTGTTGTTGCAATCCCATTCTGAAGAAATGGCAGTGGGCATCTATAAGGCCAGGAACAATGGTTTCTCCTTTAGCATCAAGGGTTTCTTTAGAGGTATATTTGGTGATTATTTCTGATTTAGAACCCACCGCAATAAATTTTCCATCTTTAATTGCAAATGCCTCTGCTTCACTAAAATCATCATTAACAGTGTAGATTGTAGCGTTGGTTACAATTAAATCTACTTGTTGTTGTTTGCAAGAGGAAAAAAATAGAAGCAAAATCAGAGAATAAATAATTTTTTTCATGGTTTAATTATTGGATAATAGGTAATGAATATAAGTATATTAGATAGGCACCATACATTAATAAAAATTGCAAGGGTATTCTAATATATGCTAACTTTTTTGATCCAATGGCTGGTTTTACCTTAGTTGCATCCCAAATATGAATAGGCAGAAACAATATCAATAAAATAAAAATTCCTAATGAAGCATTATTTGTAGTAGCTGGAAAAAATAAACCTATTCCTAAAAAAAATTCAATAAAACCGGCTATATAATTTACAGCTAATTTTGGAAGGCCTGCAGGGATAAAATGGTTAAAAAACCTAGGTTTAATAAAATGCATGATTCCTGCATATATAAAAAATCCAGCAAAAATAACTTTAAGTATAAACATATAGTTTTTATATAAATTAGGGCTTTACTGGGGTGTTGGTGTATAGGTACTTGTCCATTAGGTATATTAAACTAGTCATGGAGGCACTTCCTAATTCTAACTCACGCTTATTTACTTTATCAAAGGTATCTGTGCTAGTGTGATGATAATCAAAGTAACGCTGACTATCTGGTCTGTATCCTACCAAGGTTACAGATTCTCCTTTTAATGGAGAAATATCTGCACCGCTTCCTCCTTTGTCGAGATCATGCAATCCGTATGGTGCTAATAATTTTTTCCAACTTTGAACAAGGGCAGTGTTTGAAGCATTTGCATCAATTGAAAAACCTCTTGGTGTATGTCCACCAGCATCAGATTCTATTCCACCTATATGAGTCTCATTATTTAATTTTGACATTTCTGCATATTTTTTTGCACCACGAGTTCCATTTTCTTCATTCATAAAGAATACCACTCGAAGGGTGTTTTTTAAATGAACATTGTTCTTCTTTAAGAGGTAAGCAACTTCCAACGATTGCACGATACCAGTTCCATCATCATGAGCTCCATCTCCTAAATCCCAAGAATCAAGATGTCCGCCCACAACCATAATGTTTTCAGGTGTTTCAGAACCTTTAATTTCTCCAACCACATTAAAAGATGGTGCATCTGGAAGTGTTTCACATTGTTGTTTAAAGTAAAATTTTAAAGATGGATTGTTTTTTAAGTCTGTACTTAAGATACTTGCAGCTCTAGAACTAATGGCAGCCGTAGGAATATATTGTTCTTTTGGTAAATCTCCATAAGACATTGTACCTGTATGAGGATAATCATCCAAACCATTGGTCATAGACCTAACGATTACTCCTTTTGCTCCATATTTTCCACAAACTGCAGCTCCCTGAACTCGCTGATCTACACAACCACCATATGCTTTAAATGTATTGATTAACGTATTGTCAAAAGGACGATTAAAAAACACAATTTTATCTTTCATCTTTAACCCTAGCGCTTCGGCCTCCTCCAGACTTTTCACTTCAATAACTTCTGCCGTAACTCCATTTGATGGGGTAGCTACAGAAAAGCCAAGAGCACAAATAGGTACTTGCTTTAGTTTCCCATTAACGCGATAGTTAGCAACTTCTTTAGCACCTCTAACCCAATGAGGTACCATTACTGGTTGAAGCCAAACAGAATCTAAACCAATTTCTTTCATTAAAGCTTCCCCCCATTCAACAGCTTTTTGAGCTTCCGGAGAACCAGAAAGTCTACCGCCAACATTTGAAGTTAAATCGCGAAGCCACTCATAGGATTGTCCTTCTGTTAGTGCCGTATCAAAAATATTTTTGATGTTTTTAGCGTCTACTTTTTCTTGATTTGATAATTCTTGAGAGCTATTGATATTTGGTTCTTTTGTATTGCATGCGAAGAGAATAACAACAGCAAATAAAAAAATATTTTTTTTCATAGTTAGAGTTAGTTTATGAGAACATTAAATTTACGGAAAGTTTTGAATATAATTTACTTAAATTTCTAATCACCGATTGATTGTTTTAAAAATCAAATTTATAGGTAATTCCTGCCAACGCCTGAAACCCAAGAACATTATAATTTGCGTATCGATCGTAATCAGTTCCTAAAATATTATTAAGTTTAACAAATGCACTAAAAAAATCACTAAAATGGTAGCCTCCATTTAGATTTATATCTGTAAAAGCATCTAATGATTCAATGCTCGCTATTGTAGATGGGAATGTGCCATTATATAGAACATCCATACGGTTGCCAACAAAGAAAATATTAGCGTTGGCGTACCAGTTATTGTTTTTATATTTTCCATAAATAGCACCTTCAATCTTAGGTAAATTCCAGGCTTCTTGTTGAAAGGTTGTTGTGTATGAATTAGTTTGGATAGTAGCACCAATTGAAAGCCTTTTACTAGCATCAAATTCAATTTCTCCAACTATGGATAGGGTACTAATATCGTCATAAAAAACATTAAATGAGTTTCCATATTCATACCCTAATAATGAAGTTGAGGCATCAAAAACACCACTTGATTTAGTGTTATTTCTCACAAATAATGCACGGTCTTCATCACTCTTGTAACTAGCTCTTACATTAAAACTTATGTTTGAAGAGAGGGTCCCATTAATCCCTCCAAATAGATTGTATTGCTCATTAGTTTGAGTTAAGAAAAGAGTAGGAGAAACAAATGGATTTTGTTCGCTAAACTTTTGGAAAGAATTCATATGAAGATCTCCACCAGCTCCTGCATAAAAATTAATTAAATTGGTAATTACAGGATAGGTTATTTCTACATCTGGATAAGCAAGAATATCTGTTAAACTGTTTTTTATATCTGAGGTGAGATATATTTTTGATCCTAACTTGATGGATAATTTATTCCAATTTACTCTGTAAACTGGATGAATTCCCAGATTAAAAAAACTGTATTTTATATTGCTATTGTTTAGATAGTTTTGTTCAAATTCACCTTGTAAGTAATTAATGTTAGTTTGAAGTTCTAGTTCTGAGAGGTTTTTACTTATAAAACCTAATGGTATTTTTAAAGATGGTTTTATTGATAAACCAACTTCGTTACTCCCAAATTTGTCATCAAAAAGACTCAAAGCTCCTTTAATATTATCAAAATATGAATCTTCAAAAACAACTTCACTTTCTAACTTATAAGAACCATATGTTTGCTTAGCTGCAATTGAGTTGATGGTGTTATTATCAAAAGAGATATTTGGTAAACCATACCAATTATATTGTTTTTGATACATGTTTCCTCCAATTTTCCATGTAAAACCTCTCTCTTCCTTCAAGTAAAATCCACCTAGATTCAGAGTAGAAAACTCATTGTTTAAAAACGTATTTTTTACTCCATTTTCTGAAGATGTATATTTCAAATATATACCATAATCAGTTTCAAACTTCCTATTTTGATGTAAGAAAAATTCTACGAAAGGAGTGGTATAATTTCCAAATCCAAGTGCTAAGTAATTATCAAAAAGTCGTTCTTTTTTGCCAACATCAATCCCCTTAACTACACCACTTTTTGGGACAAATGTAGAGGCAACAGGAGCCGAAAAAATGGAGTAACTTAATTTTTTCTTTGAGGTTGTATTGCTTAAAATAATTTTTGGTGTTTTCTTGATTTTAAAAGCGTCTGAAATTGTTGGAGTGTATGATGTAATTACATTAACTACTTCAACAATAGAATCCTTCTTTTTAGGTTTTTTTTGAGAGAAAACTTGACCTAAACTCATTATTAAAATTAATACGAAACTATATTTTTTCATCAGTCTTAATTTTTAGGAGTTGTTACCGAGTTATTTGTTTTGGATTCTTTTAGTTTTATCTTTTTTAATTCACTTTTTGCATCATTTATGATATCACTAAATTGAGAAAAATTCTTAATAATATTTTCTAAAATATAAGTGGCCTGATATGGATCAGAGTCTTCTAAAGCATAATAGTTTTTAGCCATGATAATAAAACTTTTTGCTCCCCAATATTTATAGGTAGAGAAATCAGACGTAATTGTTTGTATTATTTTATTTGAAAGATTATACTCTTTTTTCTTGTTGGTGAAATAAGCACTATAATACAATGCTTCTGCTTTTAATTCTCCATTTGCATTTCGTTCTACTTCAGTATAAAACTCCTCTGCTTTGATGAAATCCTCCGTCTGAAAGGCCGATCGAGCAATAATAATTTTGGCATCATACTCTACAGTAGCATCTATTTTATCTTGTAATAATATTTTTTCTGCATAAATAACTGATTTTGTGTAATCTTGTAATTTATAATAACCTTTCATTAAATTACTCTGGGCGTATATAATGTTTAAGACTAAGTTTGCCTCTTGCTCAAGTCTTTCTAGCAGAGGAATGGCAGATTCCCAATCTTCTTTTTCTAATAAAATTTGTGATAATTTATTGAGAGCCTCTTCACTAAACTCACTTTGAGGAAGAGATATTACATACTGATAGTGTTTCATCGACTCTTCATATAATTCTTTATTAACGAGTAATTGAGCTAAGTAAAAATTTGCTTGTAAAGCATGAAGACCGTCAGGGAAGTTTTCAATATATTTTTTAAAACCTTTTATGGCAAGGGTAGTATCATTTTCTAAAAATTTATTTTCTGCAGACTGATACGTAGTGTTGTCAATTTCTTCATTAGTAATATTCACAAAACTAATTCCCTGAGCCCAAAGAGCATATTCATCTACAGTTCCTAGATCTATATATACATTTTTTGCATTGGTAACAGCTTCTCTTGCCTCTACAGAGTTTGGGTAATTAGAAACAATTTCTTGATAGTTTTTTAAAGCTTTCTTATTTTCATCATCATTGTAAAACAATAATCCATCTCTTAACAGAGCTCTTGGAATGTAAGAGCTTTTTGGGAAGTCTTGAAATAAGATTTTATAAGCTTTATGAGCTTTTTTGGTTTCTTTTAGAGAAGAATATGTATTTCCCAACTGAAACAAGGCATCATCTCTGAAATTTGATAAATTAAAATTATCAAGTAAACTTTCTAATGCATTTATTTTACTGGTATTCTTTTCTAAGAAGCCGTAACACATTGCTATTTGATATTGTGCATAATCAGAACTATTACCAAGCTGATCAAGAACTTTTTTGTAGGCATCTATAGATTTACGGTATTCTTTGATGGCAAAAAAACTATCTCCCATTCTAATTGTTGCATCATCAACTAAAGACAAATCTTTTTGTCTTGTATTTATGAAGTCCTGAAATACTTTTGCCGAGGTTGAGTATTGTTTCAGTTTAAAGTAGCCGTATCCCAAATTATAATCTACAAATTGGAATTCTTCACTTTCTTTTGATGCTATTTTTTTAAAGTTAAAGAAATCTACTATGCTTTCCTGGTAGTTCCCCAATCTATAATTTGTTTCTGCACACCAATAAAAAGACAATGCTTTAATAGAGGACTCAATAGCGTATTTTCCTTGCTCAAAATAAGGTAAAGCCTTTTGCATGTTGTTAGCATTAAATAACTGAATTCCCCTGTAATAAGAAACTTCTTTTATTAAGTCTTCATTTTGTTTGGTTTTATTTTTACTCAAATAATCGAGAGCTCCTTGATAATTCTGTTGATATAAATAAGAGGTAACCATTAAGCCATTAATTTCCTCATAACTTGGAGATTTTGGATAAGTTTTTAAGAAAAACTGAAGTACGTCTGCAACATTTTCATAAGGATTTCCCTCTTCATAGCTAAGCTTTGCATAGTTTAATGAGGCATCTTCTTTTACTTTTAAATCAAAACTCATTTCACTAGCACTTTTAAATGCATTGAGAGCTTCTGGTTTTTTTTTCAGATAAATATAACATTCACCTAAATTGTAATATGCTTTTTGCGAAACATTATTTTTTTCGTCAATTATTTTATTAAAATTATTGACAGCATTTTCAAAATCATTTTGTTTAAAAAAAGCATAACCTAATTGGTAGTAATCAGTATTATTCCATTTTCCTTTTTTGCCTCTGTAAGCTTTTAAATAGTCGATGGATTCTTTATATTTTTTTAGATTGAAATAACTTTCACCAATAATTTTTGAAATTTCAGAAACTTCTTTAGGTTTTGCGTTTTCTAGAAGTTTTAGCCCAACTTCAATACATTTTTCAAATCGGCCAGCTTTAAAACTAATATCTAATAAATAATAAGTTACTTCACTTTTATATGCTTCATCATCAGCAATTTCTTCCAAGGTTTTTTCTGCAATTTCATAATCCTCTTGTTTGTATGAGATGTAGCCAAAGTAGTAGCGAGAATCATTCCCATATTTTGGATCATTAATTAACAATACAAACTTATTTTTTGCTAAATCTAGGTTTCTGGTTGACAGAAACGCATAACCCATTTTAAAATTTAACTCTTTTTTATTGGCTAAAGAAAGGGCATCTAAATTTACTTTTGAATACCACTTTAAAGCATATGCTGCTTTTTTATTGGCAAAATAGTAATTACCTACATTAAAGTATGCTCTGTCTTTTTTTGAACTATAAGGATAATTATTTACAAAGCGTGCTACTTTTTTATCTGCATTTGTTTGATTTAATTTTATTGCACACATGGCATCATAATAGTCAGCATTTGCTTTTAAATCATTTTTAATACTTGAGTTTTCAGAGACTTCAATAAAGTATTTTTGTGCAGCAGCATATGCTTTACTATTAAAGAGCTTAATTGCATGATTATATTCGCTTTGAATATTGGTGTCAATTTCTGTTTGCTGACCATAAATTTGGACATATTGTACAGAAAAAAACAATACTAGTATATGTAAATAATTATAGGGCTTTTTCATTTTTTTTTGGATCTGTAAACTATAAACGAACGATTTCTTTTTTTGTTGGATTTATATTGTTAAAATCGATGATGTATATTTCAAAAATAGGCATTGATTTTATGATTATCATCATTCAGTTGGGTAAAATACCAGAAAAATCTATCCAAAAAATTATGTAGGTTTGTATAAAGAACTATTTCATGGGGAATTCAATCTTACATCTAGAAAATGCAGATATTTATCAACGAGATAATTTGGTGTTATCTAAAGTAAATCTAACTATTAAAAAAGGAGAGTTTTATTATTTAATTGGAAAAACTGGAAGTGGAAAAAGTAGTTTAATGAAAACTTTATACGGTGATTTATTGCTTCAAAGAGGAGTAGGGTCTATAGTAGGGTTTGATCTAAAAAAATTAAAGGATAAAGAAATTCCGTTTCTTAGAAGAAAAATTGGAATTGTTTTTCAAGATTTTAAATTATTAAATGATAGAACAGTTTTTGACAATCTCTTGTTTGTTTTGAAAGCTACAGGTTGGAAAGATAAAGCATCTATGAAGGCTAAAATTGAGGAGGTTTTAGATCGTGTTGGTATGAAAACAAAATACTACAAAAGCCCCTATGAATTGTCTGGAGGAGAACAGCAAAGAGTTGCAATAGCAAGAGCTTTGTTAAATGATCCAGAGTTAATTTTAGCAGATGAGCCCACCGGAAATTTGGACCCAAAAACTTCTATAGAAGTAATGGATTTACTTAATAAAATTCATCAAAGTGGTAAAAGTATTCTGATGGCTACTCATGATTATGCTCTAATTGTAAAATTTAAACAAAAAACACTCAAATGCGAGGGTGGCGAATTATTTGAGGTAGTAGCTAAAACTACTCCTTAAAGATAGTGTCAACTATTTTTTCTGCACCATGTATTGGGTTAAAATTTTGAAGCAACCTTTCACGATCTTCTAGGTAAGAGGATTTAAAATCTTTCTGAAATAATTGAGCTGTTTTTGTCAAGTACTCAGCTCTAGTGTTGGCTTTTTCACAAAGTGATTCTAAGCCAGTTTTATCTATCATATAATCATTAGCTATTACAAACCTTCCTTGGCGGAGTGTGTTCAATAATTTTAATTTGATTCCTGTATTTTGAAAAGTAGGAAGCACATTAATATGAGCTTCTTGAAATAAATTGTATAGGTCTTTATCTTCATTTAAAGGATTAAAAGATATATTTTCATGTTTCTGAATCTCTTTTAAAACCTCACTGTTTTTATAATTACTGGCTATCACTAGTGGATAATCTGTTTGTTTGTATACATCAATTAGGTACAAAGCTGCCTTTACATTTTCAGAAACTAATAAATGGCCGTGATATAAAATAAAATTTCCTTTGCAGTTAAGATTTGTGTGTTTCTCTACATCATGAAATGCAGGAATGTAAATACTTTTTTCACCATATTTATTTTTAAAATATTCTTGTTCAATTGGAGAAATTGAGAAAACATTTTGCATTTTATGTATGATTTTTTCATAATGTTTAAGTTTTTTGGATTCCTTTTTAAAAAAAGAACGTTTAAAAGTATTGGACTCACTTTTTTCTAATCCCTTGTAAAAACGATGTTCTATGTTGTGAGCTCTCAAATATATCTTTTTACCTTTAAGATTATCTTCTAACGTAGGTAATGTTGTATGCAATCCTTCAAATAAAATTGGATAGGAATCTTTAGTTAGATTTGCTACTAGTAAATCATTTCCTCTACTTTTTACGATAAAGGGAGTTTTAGATAAAAGACTTTTTATGAATGAGTTTCTCTTGTAATAGAAAACTTTTTCACAATACTTTAGAAGTTCTTTTTGCTCACCTTTCCCGTATTCAAAAACATGTAGGTGAATATCAACTCCTAAACGATGTAAGGCTTTTATCTTGTAAAATACGTCTATAACCCCTCCATAATTAGTTGGATAGGGAACATCAAAAGAAACGATGTGTAGTTTATTAGACATGTTTTAAAAAAATTGAAGTTAGTTTTTCTTTTTCTATAGACCAATTTAGTTCTTCTTTTGCATCTTTAAGCTCTTTTTTGTAACTAACAAATTCCATGCTTTTAATAGTTTTTGCAAGGCATTCAGTAGATCTTTCTTGAAGTACTTTCCCAAACGAGTAGTTGCTTATGAGTGTTTTCATTTCTTTTAAATCAGCAACTATTACAGGAACATTCGCATGTAAATAATCAAATATTTTATTAGGAAGAGCATATCTATAATTTAAACCTAAATCTTCTTCTAAGCTAATACCAATTGTTGCATTAGGAGTAAGTTTTTTTAATTCATTTGGAGTTTTTTTACCTAGAAATTTTACACGATCATCCAAAGAGAGATTAGTTACCTTATTTTTTAATTTCTCTGTAATATCACCATCTCCAATAATTACAAATATGTATTCTTCAAGAAGCGGCATTGTTTCTATCATTAGTTCTAAACCTCTACCTATGTTAACTGATCCTTGATATAGAATAATTTTTTTTCTGTTGGTTTCAATTTCAAATTCTTTCGGATTAATTGTTTTAATTTCAGGAATATTCCTAATTACTATGGCTGAAATTCCATATAAACTTTGATAATGCTTTTTTATAGAATCACTAACAGTTATGACAGTTCGTAATTTTGGAATCAGTTTTTTTTCCAAAAAAAGCCATACATTCTTTACTCTTTTTTTATAAACAAGCTCTGGTATTTCAGAGAATAATTCATGACTATCAAAAACTAGTTTTTTATTTTGAAGTTTACTTATTATATAGTTAGGCAAAAGGGTGTCTATATCATTTGAAAATAATAGATCTTTTTTGGTAAATAATAAAAAGATAAACAAACGTATATTGAATTCAGCATAGAATAAAAAGCCTACATTAAAAAGTAATCGAAACCTAATTGTCTTGTAATTTCTTTGAATAGGAAGACTTTTTTTTAGTTTTCTGCCTACTAAAAGAACATCATAACCAATTTCAGATAAAGCTTCACAAGTTTTTTCAACACGTTGATCAGTTGTTAAATCGTTTGTTACAGAAATTAGTACTCTTTTCAATACATTTTATTTAAATAGACAAGATATAAAAAACTAGGCATCTTGAGATAATTTATGTTTTTCCTAATAAAAAAAACAAAGAAAGTGTTAGTCAAAAAATTTAATTAAAATAGTCAAAAAAGTATTCTTTTGTAAAAAATCCAGGATTCAGCTTTTTTGCTATTTTCATATAATTATTAAGGTACTTGACATCATTATTCCATTTAAATTTATATATGTTATGGTATAAGAGGGCCATTTCTTCATATGATTTAAATCGTTGTAATGTTAAATGTTTATCGAATGTAGCAATTTTTTCATGATCATCCATTTTAGTATAATAGATGAGTTTCATAAATAAATAATTATTGTAATGCTCGTACTTGTAGAAGAATGTGTAATCTGTTTCAGGGTTTATTTTTTCAATAATCCATTTCATTACTTCAAAGTTTCGAGTTAGTATGCTTGTAAAATTTATTTCAAATAAATATTCTATGGGAATAAAACCGTTAACTTGGTTTTTTTGATAATAATTATTTAGTTTAGAAATTATTTCAGCATCTTTCATTAACATATATTGAGAAAAAACTCTGCTTTTTAATATAGGGTGAAAATCATTTTCTTCTTTTAAAATATAAAATGATTCATTACTTTTTTTATTCAAAAAGAATTTCAAATTTAAAATTCCTTCACAGAATACTCGTACATCTTTTCTTGAGGTATTGTTGTAAATTATTTTAATAATTTCAAAATAATATGTTCCTACGCTTCCATAGTCCACAAAAATTGTAATTATTAAGTCTAGAAAATTTTCATTTAAAATCAGTTGCTTGAACGCTTTGTCTTTTGTATTTACAACTCGTAATAAATATCCTATGGACATACCAATAAGTACTTTCTGGTCATAGTCAAAATTATGAGCATTCATTTTTTTGAGTTCAAAAATCCTGCGAATTAGATTAAAATTTCCAATAAGTAATAATTCTCTTATTATTTGAATTAATCTTAAGTTAAAGCTTTTTTTTTGACCAAGACTACTGTCTATATATTCTACTAATCTATTTTCCTCATCATTGTGAATGATTCTTGAGATCTCAAATTCTTGCCTCCACATATTTCTTAATTTGAAATTAATTAAGAAATCAGAATAATTATCGAAACTATTAAATTTTGATAAGGTGTCTAATGTGAATTTACTAGCTTGCACGTTTTTAACGAGTCCAAAAAATCTCCTAATCGTGTTATAGCTTATGTTTATATCATTCTCTTTAGCTATAATTTGGCTCAACCTTTTGCTGTCTTTGAGGCTTTTTATTTTGAACCCAATCTTTACTTCAGTAATTTCTCTAAGTTTGTTCTCCATACTTGTACTAAACTTGTACTAATATACTAAAATCTTTATTATACATTTGAATAAATTAATAATTTATCCCTTAAATTATTAATGGGAAATATTCTTTGAAAGAGAACTAGTTATTATAATAGAGTGTAATTAATATAATTACACTCTTTTTTTATTAATATTGATGTGTAATGGTGTTTAACCATTAAATAGTTATTTAATTAATATGGTATTCCTCATTTTATCAAACTTTTTTTATGCTTTAAACAATCTTTTGTGGAAAAAAGCACTGTCTAAATTTAATTTATGGTTTATCATAGCCTCGAGATCATTGATAACAAGTATGATTGGCTTTATTGCTATAATTTCTGTTTATTTAGATAGCATTAATACTATTGACTTCTCCGTTTTTATTACTATTCTCATTGCTTCAGTTTTTGGATCTTTAGGTTTAATCTGTATGATTCATGCTCTTAAAAATGGAAGTTTATCGCAATTAGCTCTTTTTAATTTGATGATAGTTTTTCTTGTTGGTTCTTTTTTGTTTTTTTTTGAGCGCTTAGATTTTAAAAATTATAGGGTAGCTTCTTTATTTATAATTAGTGGATTTGTATTGTATATATATCAAATTAAAAAAAAGAATAGACAGCTAATTTCTATGCAACAACTGTTGCTATTCTCACTTATGTCAATTTTTTTTGCGTGTTCAATCCTTATGCATTGGTATAGTTTAAAGAAAGACATCCCAGTGATTTTCTCTGTAACAATCCAAGAATTGCTAGTTTTTTTATCTTCAATAACCATGGTAATTATAAGTCCGTCTTTATCTTTAATGAAATTTCGCTATGAGTTAAAAAAAATATTAACTACTGTTATTTTAATGGCTGCAATAATTTTTACAGCTATTTGGATGGGTTTTTCGGGATTACAGTTCACAGACCCATTAATTTCCTCTCTAATTAGTCTTTTAACCCCTATTTTAACGATACTGTTTGGTGTGATTTTTTACAAGGATAAATGGAATTATTTAACGATATTTTCTTTTTTACTTATTTCATCAGGAATCTATTTGATAAATTTAGAGATCGTTTAGGTAACTCAGAAAAGTCATTTTTTTGAGAATAGCTTTACCATAAAAAACACCAAACTTAGAATAACTAAAGCTCCTATAAACATGAATATTTTTTCTTGAGATAATTTTGATAAAAGCCAAACAATAGCAGTTGATGATATTATTGGAATTAAATAGCTCCCAGGAATCTTAAAACCATCCTTTTTTTTATCTGATTTTGACGACTTTAACTTTATGGTTGCCAAAGATATACCCAAATAAATAAGTAGCGTTGAAGCACTAGAAATAATTGCTAAACCTTTAAATCCTCCAGCAATAGAAACACCGAAACCTAAACAGATATATACAAAAATAGCTATATGAGGCGTTGTATATTTTTCATGAATTTTACCTAAACTTTTTAGCGGGATTACATTTTTTTTTGTTGCTGCAAAAATTACTCTTGGCATGCTAAGAATCTTGCTACTTATACTTCCTATCATAGAAACTGCAGCTCCAAATGTAATGACAGTAAAACCTATTGGTCCAAAGACTACATTTGCAACCTCAGCTAACGGGTTTTTATCAAAATTAGAAAGCGTAACCCCTAGAACACCTTGTGAAATAAGTTGAATTAAAATATAAATAACAAGAATGGTGACAATACTTAACGCTATGGCTTTAGGAATTGTCTTCTCTGGATTTTTAACTTCTCCACTTAGTGATAGTCCTTTTTCCGCACCAACAAATGCAAAAAATAAAATTAAAGACATTTCACCAATTTCAGTAGTAGAGGGGGTATTTTCCCAATAAAGATTTGAAACACTAACCTCTGTAAATCCAAAAATAATGATGATGAACAAAGGAGCTAATTTTAGCAACGTAATAATTTTTACAATCCCAACTCCTTTTTTTAAACCAATAATATTAATATAACCAAAACCAAAAAAGAGTAGAATAAAAAAAAGAGACTGTATCCACAACTCATTAAATATTGGTAAAAATGTACTAAAAATATCTACGATAGCATTTGCAACAGCAGCATCACCAGTAAATGAGGCTACAACTATTAGTATAGCGGTAAGAAACCCAGGATAATTTCCAAAAGATGACTGTATATAGGTGTAGCTACCTCCATCTTCAGTAAAAACACTTCCTAGTTTGGCAAAGCATGCCATTACTAATATCATTACAAAACCGCAAAATAAGTAGGCAATAATACTTGCCGCACCTAGACTAGCAGCAATTACTGCTGGTAATACAAAGATTCCACCTCCTATAATAATATTTATAATATTAGCACTTAGCCCAAAAACTCCTACTTCTCTTTGTAATTTCATATTCTATAAAACTAATACATTAAAACGATTCACAAATTACACCTTTAAAATTAATAGCCATCTTAGAAAACTTGATTTTCGCTAAGATACATTCATCAAAAAAACTATAGAAAAAAGTGAAATAACCATATTATTAAATATATACACAATCTGATTATATTTGTCCTTCTGTTCTTTAATCTAATATATGACCTCTAGATTTTTGTTTATATTTTAACAGTTCATGTAATAATTTCACTATTAATTTAATTAATATTATAAAATCTATGAAATCAGTATTTAAAAACATCCTAGGACGTGCTATTGGTTACGCGCCGTACCTTATTTTATTTTATTTTATATATCAGATAGAAATTTTTAGAGAGATGCTTCTCATTAATACCTTACTTCAATTTCTTCTATTTTTATTTGTTGCTTGTATACCTGCCCTTCTTACTAAAAGAATGTCGTATGTAGATATTGCATGGCCTTGGGGATTAGTTCTCATTGGGGTTTTGGTTTTATTTTTAGGTGAAGGTTATAGGCCAAGGATCTACATGGTAGCAGGGATGTATTTATTTTCTGGTCTAAGAATGGGAATTGGAGCGCTAATATTATTTTCAAAAGGACATTTAAATTCTGAGTTATCAAGATATTCTTATCAGAGAAGGCGTTGGAACAAAGCTGGGTATAAAAATTTAAACCTATCACTACAGTATGAAATTATGATTCAATGTTTTGCCAATATTACTTTTTTGGCAATTCCAGCCATTTTAATGTCTACTAACTCCACGAATAGTATTTCAACGCTGGAGTATATTGGAGTAGGATTATGGGCAACTTGGTTTGTTTTAGAACATATCTCAGACATGCAAAAACAACAATTTTTAAAAAAAGCATTTTTACAAAAGAAAAAGAAACAAGTTTGTAATGTTGGATTTTGGAAATACACTCGTCACCCTAATTATTTTTCAGAATGGATGGTATGGAATGCGATGATTATTTCTTCCATATCCTCTTTTAACGCTGCTTTTTCAGAAGACCAACAACTGGTTTGGATCATTATTTGTATAGGGATGTTTTATATATCTTACATTATGTATACTACCCTAGTTTATTATACTGGAGCAGTGCCATCTGAGTTTTATACACTTCAAAAGAGGCCTAACTATAAAGAATATCAAGACCAAACAAATATGTTTTTCCCTGGCCCTAAAAAAGTTAAAAGTTAATATTGAATATGAAAACTTTAAAAAACCTTTGTTATTTAGCCTTCATTGGAGTTTTATTTTTAAGCTGTTCAAATGAAGATTCCGAATTAAGTTCAGAGCCAGAAATTATTGAAGCCTACGAAGCATTAGATGTTTCTTATGGTTCAGATAGCAATCAAGTTTTTGATATCTATCTTCCAGAGGGTAGAACTGAAAATACCAAAGTTTTATTTTTAGTTCATGGCGGTAGTTGGGTAGGTGGTGATAAAGAAGATATGAATGATGTTAGAGATTATGTATTACAAAATCATCCATCTTTAGGGATAGTAAATATGAATTATACTTTGGCAGGAGCAAACTCACCACCAGTTCCCATGCAAACCAATGATATAAGTACAGTTGTAAATTATATTACAACTAATAAAACATCACTTATTATAAGTGATGATATTGGCTTTATAGGTGTAAGCGCTGGTGCCCACTTATCATTATTATGGAGTTATGCCAATGATACAAATAATCAAGTAGACATGGTGTGTAGTATTGTAGGCCCAACAAATTTTACAGATCCAGCCTATTACAATAGCGCCAATCCAGTCTTTCAATCTATGTATATTTTATTTGGAAATCCTTCAATTCCTTTTTTAGAATCTGCTAGCCCATATCATACAGCTACAGCCACTTCTCCTCCAACATTACTTTTTTATGGAGGCCAAGATCCTTTGGTGCCAAACTCACAAGGGATTGATTTAGACTCACAACTTACCAACCTCGGGGTACCCCACGAATTTAGTTTTTACGAAGAAGAAGGTCATGGTTGGTTTGGTCAAAACCTTCTAGACACATTCAATAAAATATCAAATTATATAAATCAATATTTATAAAAATAAATGTTTTTAAATTTTATTGTAAAACATTATTTTAAATCAAAAATCATATGAAAAAAATTGTATTCCTTCTTTTTGCTATTAGTATTTGTTTTAAAGGGTATTCTCAAATTAACCCAGATCGCATAGAAATTATAAGAGACAACTATGGCGTACCCCATATATACGCACCTTCAGATGCAGAAGTTGCCTATGGCTTTGCCTGGGCGCAAGCAGAAGACCATTTTAAACTTATTCAAGAGGGGTATTTAGCGGGTAATGGATTGCTGGGTAAACTCATTGGTTTAAAAGGTGCCGGAGCTGATTTTTTAACACAATTAATTCAATCTGAAGAAACGGTTGATAAATACTACAACACTCTCGATAAAAAATTTATAGCTCTTGCAGAGGCTTTTGCCGCAGGATTAAATGCTTACGCAAAAAAATATCCAGAACAGATTTTAGAAAAAAAATTATTTCCACTTACTGTTAAAAAATTACTTCGCTACACACAATTGCAACTTTTTATTTCTAATGAAGCAGATAAACTAGTAAGCGGCATTGTAAATAACAGTTTATCTTGGCCTTACAAAATTGAAGAGGATAGTAAAGGATCTAATCTCTTAGCTATCAGTAGAAATAGAACTGGTTCAGACGAAACATTCCTGGCCATTAACACACATCAACCATTAGAGGGTCCAACCTCATGGTATGAGGCACATTTGGTAAGTAAAGAGGGTACCAATATCATTGGAGCTGCATTTCCTGGTACACCTTGTATACTTACTGGTGCAAATGAATATTTAGGATGGACTCATACCGTAAACTATCCAGATAAAGCAGATGTATTTGCGCTTCAGATGCATCCAAAGAAAAAAGATGTTTATTTGGTAGACGGTAAGCCTTATAAATTAGAAAAATTTAAAGCAAAACTTACTTTAAAATTCCTTGGAATAAATATACCAATAAAGAAAAAGTTTTATAAAAGTATTTACGGTCCAACACTAAAAAATAAAACAGGAGTCTATTCAGTAAGAACCCCAAGTACCACAAATATTACAGCCATAGAGCAGTGGTGGAAAATGAACAAGGCTACTAATTTTTCAGAATTTTATGAAGCTTTAGAAATGAAAGCATTGCCAGGATATAATATTGGGTATGCAGATAGAAACGATACTATTTTTTATATTTCAAATGGTAAAATTCCAATAAGAGCCGAAGGCTATGATTGGAGAGATGTTGTTCCTGGAAATACTCTAGAGACCTTATGGGATACTTACTATGACATAAAAGATTTACCACAAGTTGTTAAGCCTAAATCTGGCTTTGTATATAACGCCAATCACAGTCCATTTAAATCATCTAGTGAGGCAGACAATCCAATTGCTAAAAATTTTGCTAAAGAAATGAATTATGAAACCTATGACAACAACCGATCAACTAGACTTTTGCAGTTGTTAGAGGAAGAAGAGCGAATAGATTATAAACGTTTTAAACGCATTAAATACGATCATCAATTACCAACACCACTTCAATACAACTATATGGATTTGAACCCATTGTTTGATATGAGGGCAGCTGATTATCCGGAGGTAGGTACCTTATTAACAGACATTCAAAATTGGGATAGAATTACTAATCCAACATCCTATGGAGCTGGTGCATATGCTTCTTTATATTATCAGCTAACTCCTTTTTATTATCAACTTGGAAAAGATCGGGTTTTTACAAAAGAGGCTTTATATAAAGCTCTAAAAATCACTAAAGATCATTTAAAAACGTATTTTAATGCAGAGCGAATTCAACTTGGTGAATTTCAAAAATTAGTTAGAGGAAATAAAGAGCTTCCTATTTACGGATTGCCAGATGTGGTAACTGCCATGAAAGGACAACCTTATAAAGACGGAAAAATTAAAATTACTCATGGAGAATCGTATATTGGCTTGGTTAGGTTTACCCCCACTAAAACATATTTTGAATCTGTAATTTCTTTTGGAAATAGCCGAAGACCTGAAAGTCCACATTACACAGATCAGATGGAATTGTATTCAAATTTTGAAACAAAAACGATGTCATTCGATCGATCAGATGTTATGAAAACAGCAAAAAAAGTGTATGCTCCTAAATAAGAGTTCTGTGAAAATAGTTTAGTTGAAAATTGTATAATCTACCTTTTTTGTTTTTTGATTACTCATTTTGGAGGTAAGAACTTTTATCAATTGTTGTTGGTAAGGATAATTTTCTTTAAGGCAATCTTTTTGGGTATCATCAAAAATTTTAATAGAGGCAAAAAAATCTGTTTCAGTTTCAGCACCGTCGGCCACTACTGTAAACAAATTATTATTTTCATCTAGTAGCTTTACATTTTCCCATATAAAACTATTCATGTTTTTTTGATGTATGCCTTTGGTTTTTTTGTTCCATTTACCAAAGTTTAGATACATAAGTTTCATTCCATCCCTGGCAGATTTTATCTTATAAAAACGGAGTTCATTAATGTAAATGGTATCTTTCTCTACTAAGATTGGCGTAGTAACAACTTTGAAGTGAGAATTTGCCTTATTTATTGAAACCTCTTTGGTTGATGAACAACCAAAAATAAAAAGTGCAAAGAAAAAATAAATGTAATTTCTCATACAGAGGAATTAAACAACTTTTTTCTCTATGGCTAGAAAATGAGTTACTCTATCTTTATATAAAGGAATAATTTTTACTTCACACTTGTAAGGAGTTTTATCTTTTCTGTAGTTGACAATGACCTCTGTAAATGGTTTTAGGTGTTCAAGTTTAGTTCTGATTCTCTTTTTAGTTTCTGTCTCAGTAGCTTCACCTTGTAAAAAATTAGGAGTTTTATTTAGTGCAAATTTTTTGGAATATCCTGTCATTTCAGTGAAGCCATTATTTACCCACAATATCTTTTGGTTGATGTCAGTAATAATGAGCGCTTCGAAATCTTCATTTTCAAAAATACCATCAATTTTATTTTTCCATTTAGATTTTTTAGCAAAAGATTTTACTTGTTCTATATCATTTAAATTTTTTGAATTCTCTATTGTTGAACTAAAATCTTCACTAAAAATATCCCAACTTATAAGGGGCATAATACTTTGATTTGCAGTAGATATTTCAGAGGTAATGTTTTTATAGTCAATATCTTGAACAGAATCTAGATAGATGTCTAAAGACATCATATTAGAAATATTATATTTCATATATTTTTGAATTAATATGGTAGATACATGTGTGATGTATAATGCCTTACAAAGGTAATGAAATATGAATAAATTAGAAAAGCAAAGATGTATGTTTAACATTCTATAATCAACACTGTACAACATCAAAAATTATTTATTTATCTTTAAAAAATTATGAAAAAATACATACTCTCTTTAGATCAAGGAACTACTAGTTCACGAGCAATTATTTTTGATAAAAAAGGAAGCATTGTTTCTGTTGCTCAAAAAGAATTTCAACAATTTTTTCCAAAACCAGGTTGGGTAGAGCACGATCCCAATGAAATTTGGTCAACTCAAGTAGGTATTGCAGCTGAGGCCATTATTAAAGATGGTTTAACTTCTCAGAATATTGCAGGTATTGGTATTACCAATCAGCGTGAAACAATTGTTGTTTGGGATAGAAAAACTGGTAAACCTGTTTACAATGCTATCGTTTGGCAAGACAAAAGAACATCAGATTTTTGCGACCAGCTTAAAGAAATGGGTAAGAGTGAGTTCATTAGAGAAAAAACAGGCTTAGTTATAGATTCGTATTTTTCAGCCACAAAAGTAACATGGATTTTAGATCATGTAGAAGGGGTAAGAGAAAGAGCAGAAGCTGGAGAATTAGTTCTAGGAACAATAGATACTTGGTTAATTTGGAATTTCACAAAAGGAGAGCAACATATTACTGATGTAACCAATGCTTCGAGAACGATGCTGTTTAATATAAACACCATGGATTGGGATGAAGAATTATTAGCATTATTTAGGATACCAAAAAGCATGCTGCCTCAAGTTAAACAATCTAGTGAGGTATATGCTCACACAAAGTCTGTTTTTTTTGGAGAAAAAATACCAATTTCAGGGATTGCAGGTGATCAGCAAGCTGCCTTGTTTGGACAAATGTGTACTAGAAAAGGAATGGTAAAAAACACCTATGGAACAGGATGTTTTATGCTCATGAATATTGGCGATAAACCAATTATATCAAAAAATAATCTATTAACAACAGTAGCCTGGAAAATTAACAACAAAACGCACTATGCATTAGAAGGAAGTATTTTCATTGCAGGAGCTGTTGTTCAGTGGTTGCGTGATAGTTTAAAGATCATAAGAACCTCTCAAGATGTGGAAGCACTAGCTAGTTCTGTTTCAAGTTCTGAAGGAGTTTATTTTGTTCCAGCTTTTGCAGGTTTGGGTGCACCCCATTGGAATCAGCATGCGCAAGGAACTTTATTTGGGTTAACAAGAGGAAGTACAGATGCTCACATTGCTAGAGCAGCTCTAGAATCTATTGCCTTTCAAACCATGGATGTTTTAAAAGCTATGGAGGCAGATTCTGGGATTGCCATCAAAGAACTAAGAGTAGACGGTGGTGCAACAATTAATAACATGCTCATGCAGTTTCAGGCGGATGTATTAAATACAATTACGGTTCGCCCAAAGGTGGTTGAAACTACTGCCATGGGTGCTGCTTTCTTAGCAGGATTAGCTGTTGGATATTGGGAAAGCCAAGAAGAAATACAAGACATATGGCAAATAGATTCTTCATTTACACCCTCTTCATCAAGAGAGTCAATTCATAAACAAATTAAAGGTTGGTATAGAGCAGTAGATGCCCTAGAATACTGGACAAAAAATTAATAATTAATAAAAAATTATGACACCGTTTATTGCAGAAATTATAGGAACTACTTTACTAATTATACTAGGTGGAGGAGTTGTTGCTAATGTAGAATTAAATAAAACTATTGGGAATAATAGTGGTTGGATTGTTGTTACTACTGGTTGGGCGCTGGCTGTATATGTTGCTGTAGTTGTAACTGGACCCTTCAGTGGCGCACATATTAATCCTGCAGTTAGTATTGGTTTAGCTGTTGCAGGAGAATTTCCTTGGGAAACGGTTCCCTCTTATGTTTTAGCACAAATGATTGGTGCTATGCTGGGTGCTACTATCGTTTGGTTGGTGTATAAAAATCATTTTGATGCTACTAAAGATGGAGATACTAAGAAGGCAGTTTTTTGTACAGCTCCTGCAATACGTAACAGATTTTTTAATTTATTTGGAGAAATTGTAGGAACTTTTGTATTGGTATTTACCATTCTAAATTTTACAGATGCATCTCTAGCAGATTCAAACCAACTAGTTGGTCTCGGATCATTAGGTGCACTTCCTGTTGCTTTTTTAGTTTGGGCTATTGGTTTATCTTTAGGAGGTACAACAGGCTATGCTATTAATCCGGCAAGAGATTTAGGCCCAAGGCTAATGCACGCTATATTACCAATAAAAGAAAAAGCATCTAATGACTGGGGGTATTCATGGATACCAGTAATGGGGCCAATTATTGGAGCATCACTAGCTGCTTTACTTGCCATACTTTTGGCTTAAAAACAATAGTTTTTATCCCAGAATTCTACCTACTTTTACGTTTTTAAAAACCACAAAAATTATGCAACACATTGCCTCACCCTTTACATTACCCAATGGTTCAATTTTAAAAAACAGAATCGCTAAATCAGCCATGAGTGAAAACTTTGGAACCAAATATCATGCGCCGAGTCTAGGTTTAATTCATGCATACAAAGTATGGGCAGAAGGGAATCCGGGATTATTGATTACCGGAAATGTTATGGTAGATTCAAAAGCACTAGGTGAAGCTAGAAATGTTGTGGTAGAAGATTATAAGCATTTTAAAGAACTAAAGGCTTGGGCTAAATCTGTTGAAGGAACAGGAGTTCATATTTGGCCACAAATTAATCATCCAGGACGGCAAGCTTTTGCCTCTATTAACAGAGAAGTAGTAGCTCCGTCTGCCATTCCACTTAAAATGGGAGGTGCTTCAAAAATGTTTACCATGCCCAAGGCATTATCTGAGGAAGAAATTTGGGAAATTATCAAACGTTTTGGAACAACCGCCAGAATATGTAAAGAAGCCGGATTTACAGGTTGTCAAATTCATGGAGCCCACGGATATTTAGTGAGTCAGTTTTTATCTCCTAACAGCAATGTTAGAAAAGACCAATGGGGTGGTACCCTAGAAAATAGAGCTCGGTTTGTATTAGAGATTTATCGAGAGATTCGTCGTCAGGTAGGGGCAGATTATCCTGTAGGTATTAAAATTAATTCTGCAGATTTTCAACGAGGAGGTTTCACAGAAGAAGAATCTATGGAAGTTATTCAGTTGTTAGGAAATGAAGGAATGGATTTAATTGAAATATCTGGAGGAACCTATGAAAGACCAGCAATGATAAAAGGAAATCGTAAAAAAAGTACTGAAGAACGTGAGGTGTATTTTTTAGAATATATAGAAAAAGCAAGAAAACTAACCCAAACACCCTTGTTATTAACAGGAGGTTTTAGATCGGTATCAGTTATGGAAGGTGCTCTGGCTAGCGGTAAGTTAGATGTTGTTGGTTTGGCAAGACCTTTTTGTTTATATCCAGCACTAGCTAATCAAATTTTTGATGGTTCAGTTGAAAAATTTGAAGCACCCATTCCTCGAATAGGAATTCCTTTACTAGATAAGTTAGGAGGCGTAGAACTTCCTTGGTACGAACTTCAAATACAGCGAATTGGAAAAGGGAAAAAACCTAAAAAGAATCTTCCAGGTATATTTGCATTTTGGTTTACTATGAAAAGCTTATTTGTAAAATCTTTCTGGAAAAATTAATCTTATTCCCAATTAGTTACTTTCATAATTTTATTAAAAATAGCTGTATTGTCGTATATTCCTGAAAATTCTTCAGCTCCTGGACCGTAAGCAAAAACAGGAATTAAGGAGGCAGAATGTCCAGTGGTAGAGAAGGTCATTTCTATTTCCTTATAATCGTCATACTCTTCACCATCTGTAGAGTATTTTTTCTTAGATGCCAACGTAAAACCGCCTGTTTCGTGATCGGAGGTTACAATAACAAGGGTATTTCCATCCTGTTCTGCAAAATCTAATACTTTTCCAATAGTATTGTCAAAATCAATGAGCTCAGATACTAAGTAGGGTGCATCATTATCATGACCTCCCCAATCTATTTGTGACCCTTCAGACATTAAGAAAAACGGTTGGTTATCTTTGTATAAGAATTGTATCCCTAGTTCAGTAGCTTCAGGAAGAAAATCTCCTCTACCTTCAGAGATACGATCCATTCCTTCTTTGGCTAATAAATACCCCACTTTTTTACTATTGGTAATGCTAGACAAATTTGTTAATCCAATAGTATCTATATTAAAATTATTACTAGCTAAAGTGTTTAAAATATTTTGTTTGTCTTTACGATTGTTGAAAAACTGAAGCCCACCCCCAGCAAAAAAATCTATGTCAGATTCAGCTAATTGAACTGCTATCTCCTCTTCAAAATCTCTATTAATAACATGAGCATAAAAACTGGCAGGAGTAGCATGTGTAATAGATGATGTGGCTATCATTCCAGTTTTAATATTTTTTGAAGACACTATTTCAACTAAATTCTTCACTTTGGTAGAATCATCTGCAACACCAATAGCCCCATTGTATGTTTTTACTCCAGCTGCAAATGCAGTAGCTCCAGCAGCAGAATCCGTTACATCTTCTCTTGAAGAAGAGGTTTTTATTAGGCCAATGGTTTGAAATCGCTGGTAATTTGAAGGGGTTTCTTTAAAATAGAAAGCAGAAGAAATTTGTGATAAACCTGTTCCATCACTAATCAAAAGAATTACATTTTTTGGAGTAGTATTGTTTTTTGTGCTGGTGTTGCAAGAAAATAGCATAAGTACAGCCAGTAATAATAGTATTTTTTTTGGAGTCATTTTTCTTCTGTAGTTATAAGACAATAAACAATGAATTTTTAAAACTAAGCAAAAGTAAGGTTTTCAGATAAAAATGGAATGTTATTAGGGTATTAATACGCTAATAACAAACAGGGGTTAACTCCTTCATAAAATTATTTAGAATATTTCTAAATAATTTTTTTTATCAAAGATTCATATGTAATTTTGCAGATGTATGCAACAAAAAAAAGTTACGTCAGAAAAATTTAATGCAAAACAAATAATTGTTTTGTCACTACTGTTTATGATGATTGGAACACTTTTAGAATTGTATTTACTAGAACATTATGAGGATACATTTCAATTAATCCCAGTTTTATGCATTGCTTTTTCACTTATAAACCTGCTTATTCTTCTGTTTAAAAAATCAAAAAAAATCATCAATCTATTTAAATTGATGCTAGTTTTAACATCTCTCAGTGGTGTTTATGGTGTTTTCTTGCATCTACAATCTAATTTTGAGTTTGAGCAGGATATGAAACCAACAGCTACTAATTGGGAATTATTTTCCGAAAGTTTATCTGGCGCCCTACCAACCTTAGCCCCTATGAGTATGTTAATCTTAGCATTGATAGGGTATTCATATTTAATTTTAATAAAACAACAACATGAAAAAATTTAGTACACTATTCATTATCACGCTATCCGTAAGTTTATTATTAGTATCCTGTAAACAAACTGCAGATAAAAAACAAAACACACCAAACAATTTAGGAGTTAAAGAAGTAGAAAAACCATCACCTCTAGTGGTTTTAAATGCTAATTTAGCCACGGAATCAGATTTAGTTGCTTTGGGCCTCTCAGAAGAGGTAGTTCAACAACTTTTAGCTGCAAGACCTTTTTTATCGATGGCAGATTTTAATTCCATCATAGAACAAGAAAATACAGAAGAACTTTTTAAAAAAATATTTGTACCCTTTAATCTAAATACTACAGAGGAGAAAGATTTTAAAATGATTCCTGGAGTTGGTGATAAGATGGCGCACGAATTTGAAGAGTACAGACCCTACACGAGCATTTTACAATTTAAAAGAGAAATTGGAAAATATGTAGACGAAGAAGAAGTAGCTCGTTATTTAGACTATGTTTTTGTACCTGTAGAATTAAATACATCATCAGAAGATCATATTAAAGCACTACCTGGTATTGGTAAAAAAATGACTCACGAATTTTTAGAGTATAGACCCTACAAAAACCTAGATCAATTTAGAAAAGAAATAGGAAAGTATGTAGATGATAAAGAACTTTCAAGATTAGAACGTTTTGTTTATTTAAAAGACTAATTTTTTTCTAAAAATACATAAATTGAAATCAGTTCTTCAATTTAAAAATCATCCCAAAATATTTTTTTGGGATGATTTTTTTTATTTTTTTCACTATTATTTAATGAGTAATTTCATGAAGTTTTTTCTTAAAACGAAGAAAAGAATTTCTCTAAATTTATTTATTATCTTTAACTTCATAATCAATTGACTCAAAATGAAAAATCAACTAATTACTATCCTCAGTTCCTTTTTTTGTTCCCTTATTTTTACAACCTCTATACACGCTCAAGAATCTATTTTTGACAAATTAAATGCCATAGCCACAGTAGATGAAAAAGTTATGATGCCTATGCGTGACGGTGTTAGACTTGCTAGTGATATCTACAGGCCAAAAGGGGAGGGGAAATATCCTATTATTTTTTCTAGAACTCCTTATAATTTTAATTCCTGGGGCGATGGTAAACAAAGAACTAGAACTGCTAAACGTGCTTATGAATATGTTAAAAAAGGCTATGCTTATGTAGTACAAAACGAGCGAGGTCGTTACTATTCTGAGGGAGAATGGGATATTTTAGGAGTACCTCTCACAGATGGGTACGATGCTTTTGAATGGATGAAAAACCAACCTTGGTCTAACGGAAAGATTGGGACCTTAGGGTGTTCTTCAACTGCAGAATGGCAAATGGCTGTTTCTGCACTAGACCATCCATCACATGCTGCCATGGTGCCACAAGGTTATGGTGCTGGTGTTGGGCGTGTTGGAGCTGTAAACGAACAAGGGAATTGGTATCGAGGAGGTGTAGAACAAATGTTGTTTTTTTCATGGTTGTATGGTGTAGAACACGATAAATTTAAACCAAGAATTCCAAAAGGAGCCTCACAAGAAGACTTAATTAGAATCTCGAGATTTTACGATTTAGATCCGGAAAACCCTCGTGTAGATATGGCTAAAGCGTTAACTCATTTACCCATTCAAGACATCCTAAAAAACATTAATGGTAAAAAAGAGATTTTTGACAAAATGATTCGACGAAAACCCAATGATCCAGATTGGTTTAAGGGTGGCATTTACCATGATGATAAAGATATAGGAACACCAAGTTTTTGGTTTGCTTCCTGGTATGATGTCTCTATTACACCAAATATTTTATTATTTAACCATGCAAGAAATAACTCTAAAGATCCTTTTATAAGAGACAATCAATATTTAGTGATAGCTCCAACGCTTCATTGTGCTTATACAAGAGCAACAGAAAACACAATTGTGGGAGAACGAAGCGTTGGCGATGCTAGACTAAATTACGATGAACAAATTACAAAGTGGTTTGATTTATGGTTAAAAGGAGCTTCAAATGATTTTAAAGAAACCACTCCTAGGATACAATATTACACCATGGGAAGTAATGAGTGGCAAACCTCAGAGACATGGCCTCCAGAGAATACCCAGTTAACTACGTATTATTTACATAGTAATGGTCATGCAAATAGCAAGTTTGGAGATGGAATGCTATCTACTTCCAAAGCTAAAAAAGACCGTCCAGATCATTTTACCTATGACCCTATGGCGCCAGTACCATCCTATGGAGGAAATGTTTGTTGTACAGGGAATGCAGTAAAAGGGGGTGCATGGGATCAACAAGATATGGAAGCAAGAAATGATATTTTAGTATATACCACAGCTGTCCTAGATGAAGACACTGAGGTTAGCGGTTTTATTAATTCTAAACTATATGTATCTTCAGATGTAAAAGACACAGACTTTACCATTAAATTAATTGATGTATATCCAGATGGCTCGGCGTATAATTTAGATGAAACCATTCAACGAGTTCGTTATCGTGAAGGATATGACAAAGAAGTTTTTATGGAAAAAGGAGAGGTGTATGAAGTAAATTTAACACCCATGTCTACCAGTAATATGTTTAAAAAAGGACACCGTATACGTATAGAAATTTCAAGTAGTAATTTTCCAAGGTTTGCAAGAAACTTAAATACTGGTGGAAATAATTATGACGAAAAAGTTGGGATAACAGCTCACAATACAATTCATCACTCTGCAAAATATCCATCTCAAATACAAATTCCTATAGCAGTTAAGTAAAAACTTAACTATCTATTGAATATTTTTTCACCAATTAAAGATACTTAAACATAAAAAAAGCTCTCCTACCGGGAGAGCTTTTTAAACTTTTAATTCTAGCGTATAATTAAAATAGTTGTCTTAATTACAGCAGCCATCAGTATCGCATTGGCAATACTTCAAATTATAAATATGTAACACTGCTAGGCCAATGGCAGTAACGTAAATAAAAGTTTCAGGCAATGAAGTCCATGCTAATTTTTCATTAATAATCAATAAAAATAAAGCTGTCCAATTGATCCATAGTGCGGTTTTCATAAACTCTTTTGAAGTTTTTTTTGCAGAACTATGTACAGCAAAAAAAGAAATTATTAAAAAAATATAATCCAGATTTTTCCACCAAGATGGGCTACTCCCACAGTCACCAACAAAACATGTATTAGCAAGAAATATAAATGGAGTAGCAAAGCAGTGAATCATACACAAGGTACTTGCAATCGCTCCAAATGTATCTGATTTTTTTAAGATTAATTTCATAATAAATTTTAATGCAACTAAGTTGCAAATATATACATTCAATTTGTTATTTCATAAAAGTTGTAATAAATTTGTATGAATGGGTATTTTAAGAAAAACACAGTCTTTAGCAGTAATGCTAGCAGAATTTGATAAAAGTTCACATGCTATTTCTGCGATAGATTTAATTCGTAGACTTTCTAATAAATTAAATAAAACTACTGTTTATAGAATTCTAGATAAACTAGAAGATGATGGGCTATTACACTCTTTTCTAGGAAAAAATGGTATTAAATGGTATGCAAAATGCAACGGATGTTCAAAGACAGCGCATTCAGATGTTCATCCACATTTTCAGTGTATAGAGTGTGGACAAGTAGATTGTTTGGCTATTCAAATACCAATTCCAGAACTACCCAATAGAACGGCTCTTATGTCTAGTGTTTTAATACAAGGTAAATGCCAAGACTGTTTGTAAAATTAAGTCTAGTCTTGTTTTAAAATTTTATTTGCTTCCCGTCTAGTGTGCCTCTATAGAATTGTTTATTTTTTATAAACAAGAGCTCACCATAAGTCCCTTTTTTAATGCTAGAATCTACACCAAAAATTTTGTGATCATATAATTGAACAACCTCTTCATTAGAACAATGTCCAACAACAATATGCTCTGAGTTTACCCGAGTTAAGATTTTTGAAATATCAGCATCTACTAAATTGTCATAGAAATACCCTCTATACCAAATTAAACTTTTTTTACCATAGTAGGTTTTATAAAAATCAGTAGATTTCATTTCTTGTTTACTTATTTCAATAGAAGACCTCATTATTTGATTCGTGTTGCTAAGATCTATTCCATTTTCAGCAATAAATTCTTCAGAGACTCCTCCATGAACAAAAATGGAATTATTAATTTTAATAATGGTAGGTTTTGAGCGCAACCACCTACCAATTATTGTTTCATTACTATACAATTCATCATACGCTAGACCAAGTAATTTAGTAGCAATCTTGTATCTGTCATGTACATATCTCAAATCTTTATGAAGCACCATGTACTCATGATTTCCTAGAAGAAAATGTAGACGCCCTCCCTTTTCTTTTGCCTGAATTTCTAGTTTATAAAGTAGCCAAAGCATTTCATTAATTTTAGGACCTCTGTCAAAAACATCACCAACAATGACTAGATGACCTTTTCCAAAATTCCAATCTAAATTAGAATTAATAATACCATTGTTTTTTAAGATCTCAACAGCCAAATCATATTGCCCATGAATATCACTTAATGCAGCTATATTTTCAACATTTTTATAAATAGATTTTTGGGGAGTAAAAATGGTATCATATAGAGTAGGTTCTAGAACTTTTGAAGTTACCTTCCCATTAAGTATTTTTTTTTCAATTAGTTTGTTATTACTTATAAAAACATAAGGGCCATCAGAGAAATTAGTAATATCTAAAAAAGGGTCATCTGTTTCTTGACTCGTCACAGATGTAATTGAAAAGATGGTTGCAATAAAGATTATTAGATAGCTATTTTTCATGAAAGAAATTTACAACATAGAAAAAGAAAAAAAGGTGTTTTAATATTTTATTATAGATGAGTTTTACCTCAAACCATTTATATCATACTTAGACATAAAACTCCAAACTAAATTAGAAGCATTTTGGCCCTGATAAGGTTCATTAAACCAGACATGGTCTCCTCCAATATATTTATAGTGTTCAACAGATACCGAATTATCTCCCTGGCCATATACATAATGTTCAATAGTCATTCCGCCAGTAGTATCTACGTTTATGGTAGGCGTTGAAATTGTATTGTTAAAACTTGTCCAATAATCTAATGTACTTTGTACAGAATTCCAATCATTACTTCCATCATAAGGGATAACTCCATCAGAGGTTCCATGAAGATGTACTACCGGTATAGGATGACTTGTATTCCCTAAACAGTCTAACATTGACCCAGAAACAGAGGCTACTGCAGCAATTAAATTACTTTTATAATTCGCAAGCCCATAGGCCATCATGCCTCCGTTTGAGTATCCTGCGGCATAAATTCTTTCCAAATCAATAGTATACTGAGATGAAACTTCATTAACTAGAGCTTCAACAAATCCTACATCATCAGCTGAACTTTTATTATCTCCATCTATAGGACAAGGGTTCCAGTGGGAAGCACCGTTTAAGCAACTTCCTTGAGGATACACTAAAATAAAAGAGTTTGCTTCAGCTTCTGCCCTCATGTCTGCATCATTTATAAATTCACTTGCACTACCTCCAAAACCGTGAAAATTAAATAAGAGAGGAACTGCAGAGGTTCCATCATATGAATTTGGAACATATATAATATATTCTCTATTCATACCGTCATGAACTAAAGTTTGTGCATTTGTATTTAAATAGCACTCATCTGAATTATAATCACTACCCTTGCCGTCATCATTCTTACAACTACTAATAACTAATATTAGAAGAGTAAAACATAAAAGTATTTTTTTCATAATGGTTTTTTATAAATTTATTTAAATCGAAAATTCAACCACCAATTTTTGCAACATCACCACACACTTATCAAGTTGTTCTTGTGTGGTATATTCATTGGCCCTATGTGCTTGCTCTATAGAGCCTGGACCACAAATAATACTTTGGTAGCCAGCCTCATGAAATTGCCCAGCTTCAGCAGCATAAGCAACGGTTTTCCATGAATTTTGTTCTGAAATCTTTTGAGTTAATGCAACAATAGCATCAGTTTCTTTAGTATCTAGTGCTGGCACTGGTGGGTGAACAAATGTATTTGAAATGGTAAAACCGGGAAATAGTTTTCTTACCTCTAACTCACGTTCTTTACAAAACAAAAAATAATCATTAAAAATGGCCTCAATATCATCTTTTGGAATTACGCGTACGTCCCACTCAAAACGTGTATAGTCAGCAACAATATTTGTTGCTACACCACCACTAATTTGACCTACATGCAAAGTAGAATGTGGTGGCTCAAATCGATGATCTTGGGTAGCATGAGATAATTCTTTCATTTTGTTTTCTAACCACATAATGAGACGTGTACTTTCGTGGATGGCACTTATTTCTTTGTGAATTCCACTACTATGACCTGCAGAACCATTTACTTCGGTTAGTACATAACACACTCCTTTCTTACCAATTACAGGAACCAGTGAAGAAGGTTCACCAATAATGGCATATTTGGCATTTTCAGAATAGGTTTTTTTAATATGTTCTATGAGTTCTGGAGCTGCTAAACACCCAATTTCTTCATCATAACTAAAAGCAAAGTAAATAGGCTGTTTTAAATCTGCCTTAATAAGCGAAGGTAGTGAAGCTAAGCAACAGGCAATAAAACCTTTCATATCTGCACTTCCTCTTCCAAATAATTTGCCATCCTTTTTTGTGAGTGTGAATGGATCAGAATCCCAGACTTGCCCTTTAACTGGAACTACATCTGTATGGCCAGATAATATAACCCCACCGTCTACAGAAGGTCCAATTCTACAATGCAAAGAAGCTTTAGTTTTTTCTTCATTAGGAACTAGAGTAGTTTCTAACCCAAAGGATTCAATGTAATTTTGTATCCAATGAATAATTTCAAGATTACTATCTCCTCCTAATACTGGAAAACTTACCAATTTCGCTAAAATATCTTCTACTTTCATATTATTGATATCCAATAGTTACTGCTACAATTAAAGAGATGGCCGAGAGCAAAAATACAAGTACTGCCACCGGAAAAATAAATCGCAACCATTTATCTAATGGAACACGACACATACTTAACATGGCAATTAATCCACCAAGAGTTGGGTTTATAAGGTTAGAAATTCCATCACCAATTTGAAATGCTAAAATAGTTGTTTGCCTTGTAAGTCCAATAACTTCTCCAAGAGGCAACATCACAGGAAGGGTAGCTAGTGCTTGGCCGCTTCCAGAAGGAATAAAAAAGTTGATGATACTTTGAGAAATAGACATTCCAATAGCAGATAAATACAAAGGCAATGTTTTTAACACCTCAGATAAATGAAAAGAAATGGTATCACTAATGTGGCCCATTTCCATCAATACTTTAATGGTGGTTGCAAAACCAACCATAAATGCTCCTGGAGCTACGTAGGCAACAGATTTCAGAACGGTTTCACTTAGTTTATTACCTTTCATTCCTCCTATGATTCCAGAAGCAATGGTCACCATTAAAAAGATGGCAGATATTTCGTTGATATACCAATTTAGATTAAAAACACCATATAAAATAGCAGCTAAACCTATAATGAAAGTACTTATGACCAACCAATTATTTATTGAAATGGAATACTCTGTTAAAGGTTTAGAAAGTACAATTCCATCCTCATTTAACTCTTTTCCAAGCCTGCTCTCAGGATTCTTAGAAATTCTCTTTAGGTACCTAACATTATAAAAAGCTAAAAAACTTAGTGCAGAAAAACACAAGATACTTCTTAGTAAGGCTCCAGAAAATAAAGGCAATTCTCCAATTTTATGACCAATACCAACGGTATATGGGTTTATAGGAGAAAGTCCAAAACCAATGGTTACAGCACCTACCGATATGCCAGCTGCCAACACTAGATCTCCACCAAGCGCTAAACTTACCACTGCAGCAATAGGAATTAGTGCAATATTATGTTCATATCCAACAAAAATTCCCATAGCTCCGTATATGAAAGTCATGAGAACAACTGCTAAGTATTTTTTTTCTCGTCCAATTTTGTGAACAAAAGTACCTACAGCATTTTCTATGGCCTTGGTTTCTTCCATTACACCAAACATAATCCCTCCAGAAAACACCACAAACATTACCTCTATAGCAGCTTTAAAACCCAAAGGAATGGCTTTAAACATATCTAAAAAACCTATAGGTGTACTAGGAATAATACCATATGATCCAGGAATAACTCTATTTCTTCCCTCTATTAACACACGTTTAAATTCGCCTGCAGGGATGATATAGGTTAATAGGGTTACAAAAACAATGATCATAAACAGCATGGTTACTGCATGCGGAATTCGTTCGTACCAAAATTTTGTTTTTGATGATGATATTTTCATATTTAAAAAACTACCAGAATAAAGGGGTTAAAATAGAAATTCTTCTAAAAAAAATTAACAACGTAGGTGATTTTAATTACAACTAGAATTTAATCGGAATAAACTATATCCAGGTGTTTCGAAAATAGCCTCTCCACCATCACATTCAAATGTAATTGGAGTAATCAATTCATTGCCAAAGTGTAAATCAACAGTAAGTGTGTCATTTTCAAATGTGTAAGGATTCGTTAATGGAAGATGATTTCCATCAGCAGCTTCGTATGAATTGTATAAAGCAGTACAATCGTCTGCTACACAATAATAGGTGTAACGCACACCATCTTCATAGAGATACATGGTATTTAAGCTATTGTCTCCAAAAGTCCATTTACCATCAATAGAATAATTTGGTGCAGGAAGATTTTCTGAATTTTCGTCACAGCCCATAAGTAAGATTGCTACAAAACTAAAGAGTAATAAATTTTTCATGATGGTTATTTATTAAATAGTTACACAAATATAAGGTATTACTATCAAGTGTTTCTATCTATTTGGGTTAGAGTAAGGTTTTAGCAAGACAAATACTATCTGGAATGTCTTTTAATTTGCCGTAGTTTTCTATCACAGAAAAGTTATTTCTTAAATACAACTTCATGGCTTCCGGTTGATTTACTCCCATAAACAAAATGCATTTGCTAAGTCCTAATTCTTTGGTCCAATTTTCTAATTCGGAGAGTATGTTTTCTCCTAGTTGTTGGCCTCTATGTGATGGAGTTACATACATTCGTTTAATCTCCATAGCAGAAAGATTGTACTTAGCAATGGCACCACAACCAACAGCTTTATTTTTAAGATACAGCACCACAACATGCTTTAGATGTGTAATTTCATTAAACTGAGATAAAGGATGGTCTTTGCCATCTCTGTTGGCTAGGTCTTCATTTAGTTGTGCTACAAGCTCTTGAAATACAGGGTTTAGATAAGTTGTTCTAATGATCTTCATAGATTTTTTAAATATACACCAAAAAAAAGCCTTCTAAAAGAAGGCTTTTATGTAGTTGTAAACAGTAAGATTACTCTTCTGTAGTTGTTTCTGTATCGGCAGCCAACGAATTCATCATTCCTCCAAAATCAAACCAATCTCCACCGCCAGATATTTTACCATCTGTAAATGCAAAGGCATGGTAGGCTGTTAGTTTAACAGACTTCCCAGAGGCTACGTGATCTGCCGTCCAAGTACCATATACTCGTGTGCTACCATCTAATAATCCAGTAGTTTCATCTACACCAGGTAACCAGTAGTCTGCTGTAAAATTCATGTTGTCAAATGCTGTTTGGTAATTAACAATAGCATCTTTTAAGCCTTGAGCATCGGCCATTTCAGAACCATATACTGGCATATGCCATGATAAATCATCATGGATTAGTTCAAACATTTCTGCAGATTTTTCTGCTTGATGTAGTTCAAAATATTTTTTTGCAGTTGCTGTGTTTTTTTCAAAATCTGCATGATTTCCTGTAGAACAAGCAGTTACTAAAACTGCCATCACTACTACTTTAAATAGGTTTTTCATTTTTTTAATAATTTAATTAATACTTGTTTTTATGTTTTTAGAGGATTTTTTTTAATTAGTAAATCCAACCACCAACAGCGGTTCTGTATTCAATTGGATAAGCCTTTAACATCTCTTTTAATTCATCTGTTGCATTTCCGGCAATAATAAATTTATCTATTTCAAACATCTTCATAAAAGGAGCAAAGTTTGGCCCACCTTCAAAGTTGTTTGCATGCAATACCATGTCTGCAGAGCTTAGATATTTTTCTACTAAAAATACACGTTTCCCGTTTTCAGAAATAAAGTAGGTATAGTCATAGGTATTGGGTTCATTAGCTCTTACAAAGTCATTTAATTTTTTAACCAATGTTTGTACATCTTCTTTAGTGTTTCCTTTGGTTACTTTAAGTTCTAGTAAGATCACTAATTTCTCAGAAACATTGTTAGCCGCTTGCATGGCATTGAGTTCTTTATCAAAAACAGCATTGTCAAAAAATTGTACTTCTCTGCTTATTTTAAGACCGTCCCATTGATAGGATATATGAAACGGGAAACTTACTTTTTGCCCAGTATATTTACCAGTAGCACTAAAGGTATTCCAGATATTGGTCCAAACAATTCCATTGTCATAAACTGTTGTTTCAATTTCAGAACCGGTAGCATCTCCGTCTACATCTTCAAAGCTAATCTCATCAAACATCTCAAAGAGTCCTTCAACACCCGCAATAAACCCTGCTTTGTCTTTTGTATTGTTTCTAGCGTCTACAAAGGTCATGTCATCAGAGAATACCTCTTTCAGGTAGTCTATATTTTCTTCACTTACGTTTTTAAAAAGGGTTTTAATAATTTCAGAGCGTTCATCATTGGTAGTTACTGTTCCGTTTGGGCTTTGGCAAGCATATACTGCCACCAGTAATAATAAAAGTATTTTTTTCATATTTAGTTGTTTAGGACCACTAATATATAAAAAAACGATGAGTTAAAAAGAGGGTGGCTATTAGATACTTTTATACTTTAAAGCAGTAAGAGGTAGCTGGCTTATCTCTTCCAGGTACCACCGTATTTATAAGCACTGTTATTGACTTTAACTTTAAGTAAGCAGTCTTCACATACAAACACCCATTCTTTGGGGTTTTTGTATTGTATCCTGTATAGGGTAGAAAAATCTTCCTTACAGTTGTTACAGTGTTTGATGCGTTGTGTCATTACTTAAATTCTTTTTTGGCCTACCCAATAACAAAAGTAGTGGTATTTTCCTCAGAAAAATCGAGATAGAGTTGCGCATCTAGTTTTGCTTGCAGATCTTGTACCAAACAGGCAGGGTTGGAGAATTTTTTTTCATACCTAGCTACATCATTGGTAAAGGTATAGTGTATTACTTCCTGTGAGGTATTTACCTCATACAAGAAAAATTCTTTTTTGGTAGTATATATTTTCTTGGCTAATAAAATGGGAAAGGTTACTTGCATGGGTATTGTTTTGTT
>CAXHZP010000013.1:0-63108 GCA_964021805.1 uncultured Flavobacterium sp. | reverse complement strand
ACATAAGAACCAAATAAATCAGCTCCCATACCTGCAACATCTCCAACATTATCTCCAACATTATCTGCAATTGTAGCAGGGTTTCTTGGATCATCTTCAGGAATTCCTGCTTCAACTTTACCAACTAAGTCAGCACCTACATCTGCAGCTTTTGTATAGATTCCTCCACCAACACGAGCAAACAATGCAATAGATTCTGCTCCTAAAGAGAATCCTGCTAGTGTTTCTAAAACAATAGTCATTTGATCTACAGAAAAAGCTCCTTCTGCACCATCCATAAAATAATTGTAAAATATAATAAAGAATCCGGTCAAACCTAAAACAGCCAAACCAGCAACTCCAAGACCCATAACAGTACCACCACCAAAAGAAATTTTGAGTGCATTTGGTAAACTTGTACGAGCAGCTTGTGTTGTTCTTACATTTGTTTTTGTTGCTATTTTCATTCCAATATTACCAGCATAAGCAGAAAAGATGGCACCAAAAATAAAAGCGATCACTATTAACCAGTGAGTAGTATCTACTACTAGAGAAACAACAAAAAGTAGTACACTTACAATAGCTACAAAAATAGCTAAAAGTCTGTACTCTGCATTTAAAAATGCAAGGGCTCCTTCATAAATGTGATCTGAAATTTCTTTCATTTTACCATCACCAGCATCTTGTTTCATTACCCATTTTTGCTTGACTATCATGTAGATTAGTCCTAAAAGCGCCAAAGCTATTGGCATGTAAATCATCATTGATTCCATTTTATTTTTTGTTTTAATAATTTGCTCGGCAAAAGTAGTAAAATAGAGCCAAATAGAAAAGCCCTTTCATCCAGAATATGAAAGGGCTTGAATATAATTTAGAATCAAGCTTTTTTTAGTAAAAAAGCCCACTTTTACTGGAAGCTTTTATTCTTTTATTAATTTTTTTAGTGTAGACATACCTTTTTTAGAATAGATTTTAACCAAATACAATCCGCTAGACAAGTCTTCAATATTATAAATGGTTGTATTAGAATTGTATTCTTTTAACTTTTTTCCTAAAAGTGAATATATTTCAACTTTATTTAATTCAATTTGTGAGGAATTATAAATAGAAAACCTAGTTGAACTAGGATTAGGAAATAACCTTAGGTTTTTAGCAAATGTAATGTCTATGGTACTTAATGAACTACAATTACTTCCAACTTCGTAAGAGAAATATTTAGTGACTGCTAAACCTCCTGCAAAGGCAAATTTACACGCATAACTAATTGTTTCTCCTTGAGTAAAACCACCTAGCGTTTTTGTAAATACTAACCCTGATGTATTAGTCATAGGAGTTTCATTAAATGGCGTTTCTTGCCATAAATATGCGACAACACCACTTTTATCTGTATCTAATAATTCAAAAGTAAAAATTACATCTGTACCAGAGGTTTCAAAACTGTAGTTATAGCCCGTGCTAAATTCTCCTTGTGAAGCTTCGGAGTCTGAACCAGAACATTGGGTGTTCTCGTCTGCTGATGTACTTATTTGGATAACAAAGGGGTTGTTTTCTGCTTCATTTCCAGATAAATCAGAAGCTTCTACACTAAACTGATAGGTAGTTTCTGGTTCCAAATTATTGATGATTAAAGATTCTTCATTGCCTGAACTACCTGTTGCTGTCGTAGTCTCAGAGCCATAACTTACCTCGTATGAGATTATTCCTGAATCGTCATTTCCATTTAAAAGTAATTCAATGGTTCTTGCTGTTACAGCTCCCTGAGTTACAGAAAAATTGGTTGGAGCTTCAGTATCACCTTCTCCTGAACAATCATTTCCTACTACATAACTAATATACTTTGTAACAGCTAAACCTCCTGCAAAGGCAAATTTACATGCATAGCTGATAGTTTCGCCTTGAGTAAGACCAGAGATGGTCTTAGAAAATGTTAATCCAGATACTTGATCCATTTGAGTTTCTGTAAATGGATCTTCTTGCCATAGGTAAGCAACTACACCTGTTTTATCTGTATCTAATAATGTAAAAGAAATAGTGACTTGAGAACCTACTGTTTCAAAGAGTGCCTCGTAGCCTGTAGAAAATGATCCTTGTTGAGCTTCATTGGATATTTCAGAACACGATGAAACTTCTTCCACAGAGATATTTATTACCTGAGATGTTCCCTGGTCAGACGCATCATCTGTTGCAACCGCAGAAATTTGGTGATTACCAATTGCTACATTAGACCATAACAAAGTAAAAGGGTCTGAGGTATCTTCTCCTATTTTTTCTGTTCCGTCATAAAATTCAACTAAGGTTACTGTCCCGTCTAGATCTGATACAGATGTAGAGATATTGATATCTGTACCCTCCTCAAAAGAAGTTCCTTCATTTGGTGATGTTATAGATACAGATGGAGCTGAATTTCCTGTTTCGGACACAATAACTAACACATCATCAAATGCATTATAGCTTCCGTCACTAACAGTTAATTTTATTTTATAAACCCCTTCTATTAAATTACTAATTTCAGGTGAAACAATTGTATTATCTGTAAAACTAATATTTGAGGGTCCATAAATTTGTTCCCAATTATAAGTAATTGACTGTCCTTCAGGATCATTACTTAACGTTCCATTTAACGTAGCTGAGGTCTCTGGTAAAATTACAGTCACGTTTTCTCCTGCATCAGCTATAGGAGGTGAATAGGTGAGTGGACTTGCGTAAGAAAATGTCATTTCACCAATATTAAATTCTCCTTCATCTATGAACAGTCTTAAAATTTGTTCACCTTGTCTTAGTTCTATATTTGATACATTTTTTGTAGACCAAGAATCCCAATCGCCTGTAGGTTGCATCTCAATTGATGGACTTACAATAGTTCCATCAACTTCAAAATGAAAAGGCCCGCCTCCATTTGAATTTCCAGAAGCATATCGAAAACTTAAATCATACAGACCTGCAGTTTCAACATTAATAGAGTATTCTAGCCATTCTCCAGTGCTATTCCACCCTACAGTTGCACCTTCATTGGTTACTGAGGCTGCATCTACATATTCGCTAGTTCTAAAATCACCTTCATTAATTTGAGACATGTCTAAATAGGAAATATTTTGACCAACTCCTCCTTCAAATTTATCATAAAAACCTGCTTCAATAGTTCCTGGAATAGCAAAAGAAGTGCCAGTATATGGAACTTGTTCACCTACTTGCACTGTTACTATATTAGACACATTAAATTCTTCATCAATATATATTTTTGCATACAATCCGTGAACACCAAGTATTAAGTCTTCTGCCACTATTTCATAGGGCTCTGTGGTGTCTTGTCCAATTAGAGTAGCGTTATCAAAAAATTCAATTTTAGTAATTCCAGTTCCTACAGTTTCTAAAGATAGGTTTACATTTCCTCCAGGAAAAGCTTGGTTAAAGTTTGATGAAAGAACCCCGGTTGCATCAATATCTTTACTAGTAGCCATTTCATTAGCAGGAACATCCAGTGAGTAACCATCTGAAAATGTTACTACGATGTCTTGATCTGAATAATTATGAGCTACATAGGTAAATTCACCGTCATTATTAAATACTGCGGAGATAGGATAGTCTGAAGTAATGGATGCATCTATTTGACCTAACGCATTCATGGAATGCAACCAATGATATGTTTGAGCATCTGAAATACCAAATTTTAATGCTCTATTTGGATTTGAATCATATAAGTCTATTGCGGCTTGCGCATCAGTTAATGAAAGATATTTCCAATAGGTGTCATGCCATAAATTCGGGTTTTCTTCATTATTTAGAATTCCTGTGTTAGAAGTCATTTCATTCCATAGGGAAGAAGCGTAGTCTTGTTGATGACCTAAATATAGCGACCCTCCATGAATTGGATACAATTCTATACCATAGGATGCAGCTATATCTGATGTCCAGAAAGTTCCATTGTCAAAAGAATTCCCCCACACTCTGGATACTAAACTGTATTCTTGCGAAAAAGGTGCCGTAGAAGCAGCAAAATTTTCATTATTTATATCAAACCAATATTCTTCAACTGCTGTTTGTTCTGTTGTATAGATGTAGATTCCTAAATCTCGTATTTCATCATTTTCTGTAATAGTTCCCCAATGAATTAAAGAAGATGCAAACTGCATACTTTCTGAAGTTGATTCTTGATCATTTCCATTAGGAAAAGTAGCAAATCCATTAGCCCAACTATGACCTGCATAAGGGCTGAAGTTTCTTAGAAAAGGAAAGTCTTCATCATTTCTATCGTAAGAGGCTGCATCTCTGATTAAGATGTTAATCATTTCTCCCCAATCTTCTGACCAACCAGGCTCAAATTGTTCCATAAATGCCGCTGCATGAATAAAATACCCCCAATGAAAATGATGATCATTAATATTGTCATCTTGTCCATGACCAGAGGGGTAACCTAGCATTGAAGACCAATCATCATTATAGTAAAACAAAAAGGCTACCTCACCAGCTTGATAATTTAACCAGTCTTCTAATCTATTTTTGATAGTTGTTACCATTTTGTCTCTAGCTTCATCATCTCCAGTTTGATCTGCAATTCTTGCAGTTTGAATCATTCTGTTCATCATTTGACCTTCATTGTAAGAATCTGTCCATGATGCTAAGCCGTCATTTTCAATTTGTGAAATTTTTTCATCCATTTCAGATGGGCTAAAACCTTCACTATAATTTGCTAGGTATGGTAATGTTGGTAAAATTCCTTTAAAAGTATTTTCTACTGAGAAACTATTCCCTTTCAGCGTTTTTAAATTTCCTCTTACAGTACTGTAGGTGTATTCATTAGGTGTGGCAGAGTTGGAAGCTAAATTATTCCATTGATGTGGGAGTAACCCTAATAACATGTTTGTATTTACTCCTTCTTTAACTTCAGTTGTCACAGAAAATGATGAGGTAACTTTTGAGTTGTTTTCATCAAAAGACCATGAGGTTATTGTGTTTAAAGGAAAAACATAGGCGTATTGTTTATATTCATCAATTAATGTGGTAACAGTTGAGGAGCTTTCTGGTAACATTGCCATTGACCAATAATTTTCATCATTTAATGAGGAACTAAAAATGGAACCATTTTGAGACCAAGTACTTCCAGAAGGTGCATAAAAAACAAAATCTTTTGTATTTGAGGCATTTTCAATAATAAGTATCTCATTTAAAATTGTTGCTGATCCAGAATTAACAGTTATTTCCACAATGTCAGAAGATCCTTTTGTAAAATATAAGAAAGGCATTCCAATTCCAGAGGTAACCTCTAAATTATGAGTACCATCATTCCAATTCATAGTAACTGTCCAGTCTGAATAATCAGACACAGTAGTCTTTGTTGTGTTCAATCCGGTTAAACCAACTTCTATAGGAGAGGAGTCTCCAATAACTCCCCAAGGTATGTGAGTTACTACCAATCCTTCATTGGTAGTTTTTAGAGTCATTGGGTAATTGAATAAATTATCTGCATGATTTTCTTTCACAAGTTTAGACCACCAGTCATTTGTAGGGACAGGCTTATTTAAGGCGTTACCACTTAATTGAGGAGTTCCTGATGGGAATCCATTTCTACCAGCTGAATCTGTTCCTGGAAAAGAAGTGGTATAACTTCCATCGCCAACATTTATAACCTGTGATTTAATATTTTCAGATAGAAAACTACACATTAGTGTAATTACTATAGTGGGGAGAATTTGTAAATATGTTTTCATTACACCTTAGCTTGTTTGTGGTTGAAACAAAACTATGCGATATATTTCTATTTACTAGTTTTTAGACCAATACAAAAACACAACAAAAACAATTAAAAGTTGAAACCAGTAGTAAATGTAACTCCAAACTTACGAGCCCCTGGATTGTCTAAATAATTACCTCTAAAATTAACATCTAGTCGAAGTATTTTAAAAATATTACCAATACCAAAACTATATTCATAGTAGGGTTTTTCTGTGGGTGCCAATAATGTAATCTGAGCAGGGTTATTTGTTGTATTCAATAAGATATTTTCATCAGATAATTGACCCCACGCAGATCTAAAACCAACAATTGCTCTAAGATTTAATTTTCTGATAAGAGGGACCCTAGCCAATAATCGACCATTAAAATTATGTTCTAAGTGGAAAGTAGTATAAGTGTCTGTAACAAACTCATAAAAGTCTAGCTGATTAAATGTATTAAAAAAGGCAAAATAAGTTTGGTTACCAGGAACAACACTTAATAAGCCTAAAGGTACTTCTCCAAATGTTTTTCCCGCTTCAAGAGAAGTTTTGAGTCTTCCAAATCCACCAATAAACCAAGGTTGAGAATAAGAAAATTGAACTTTAGTGTAATCAAAGTCGCTATTAAAAAGGTTTTTACTACCCCGAGTAACTTGAAGAAATATGTTTCTTAATTTATCACTATTTGTAGTTCTCTCTACCCCGAAACCACCTACTTTTCTTCCGGGATAATAATTGGCAGTAAAAATTGTTTCAAATTGTTTTATTTTCGAGGAAATACCTGATGAGGTGGAAGTGTTATTATAATCTAAACTAAAAAATTCAGATGCAGAACTCAACGTTTTATAACTTCCAGAAACAGAAACAACAAAATTCTTAAATGGTTCTGCTTGTAAACTAAGTTTTGATAAATTTACATTAGTTAATCTGTTATTCTGTCCAGTTCCAATAACTGATGAAGAACCATCACTTCTTCCAAGAACATCTGTTGAAGCAGTTAAGCTAGACCCTATTTGCTCTACATCTCGTCTATTTCCCCCAGAAATAATCAGTCTATTTTTTTCATTTAAAATAGCCTTTCCTTGAAATCCATATTTAAATTTTTGATCTCTAAAGCCATAGGCCGTGAATGCCTCAAGCCTCCATGGGTCATTATAACTAAAATATGTTCTACCTCCACTTCTAATTCGAATTCCCTCAACATCGTTATATCCAAATGTTGAAAATATAGGGCCATAATCAAAGTTTATTTTATCAAACTCAAAATATCCCGAAGAAAAAGTTGCTACTATATTGGATAAGTTCTTAAATTTTCTGACAGTAGTAAGGGTATCTAACATGGTATAAATTCCCAACTCATCTTTATTTAATTTTTCAACTCTATTTTCTATCCAGAATTCATCTGGCTGATTGTATATTTTTTCATCAATTACATTATTAGAGGTTTCGTAAAAGTTAGATTTTTTTAATTCGTTAAAAGAATAATTATTGTAAAGAGTAGTTCTTTTACCATATAAACCTTTTGATTTCTCTTTTTTATTTATGGCAAAATCAGATAAAAAATAATCTCGTTTTAATAAAAATATAGAGTCATTAAGGATATCAAATTCTTGTTCAATATAGATTTCTTTTACCCAATTAATATTGGCACTCTTGGATGCTTTCATATTAATCTCAGCGATTGCAAACGTAGTGTCATTTACCCAAAAGTCACCTTTAAATGTTAGTTCATTTTTTCTTCTTGGGTAGTAAATAATATTGTAGCACCATTTATTTTTTATGAATGCACTATCAGACAAAAAATAATTATAATTATTAATTCCTGTTTTAGAGAGAGGACTAACAAAACTCTTATAAAATAATTTTATATAATTATCATAGATGTTATAATCATTGTATAAATCGTCTATAAAATTAATAATTGCTTGGTTATTACTAAAACCAGTATTTTTATTTCCTCTAATTGTTTCTTTTTCTTTGTTTAGTGTATTGTCTCCAAACACCTCGGATACAGATTCATTTAAAAATATTGGAAGGTATGTTTTACCAGTAATTGCTGATGTATCTATATTTTTAAATACAAATTGCATTCCTCGAAATAAACTTTTTTCTTTGAAGGTGCTGTCTATGGTATTAAGGTCAAACTCAACTTTTTCATATTTTTTATAATTATATTGATTAAATTTTTTTAAACCATTTTGCCTTCTTTTTTTCCAGATTTTTTCTAGTATAGCGATAGCAGGATTATTTTTTTTTGGTTGTTTTCCAACAGCTATGACAACTTCATTTAAAGTATTGGTTTCCTCCTTAATAATAAGTTTGAGATTAAATGTTACTTTTTTTGATAATTCAATTTCTAAATTTTCATATCCAATAAAAGAAACAACTAGTTGAGACCAATTTTTTTTGGACTCTAGATAAAACTTTCCATTTTCATCGGTAATAGTTCCCTCGATAGATCCTTTAAAAAGAATTGTAGCAAACGCTACTGATTCATTTGCTTCATCAAAAACATAACCACTAACTTTTGTTTGAGCATAAGAATACCCAAATGATAAAATCAGTATGAGTATGGTAAGGGTCTTTTTTTTCATAACAGAAAAACTTCATCAACTAATATGCCAATGGAGTTTATAAGGGGGGTAAAAAATTAATTTTCTTTTATCTAAGAACTTCTTTTACAGCCATTACCACATCCTTGCTATTTGGTATCCAGGCCTCTAATAAAACTGGAGAATATGGAGCAGGAGTATCTGCAGTAGTAATTCTTTTTATGGGTGCATCTAAGTAATCAAAAGCCTCATCTTGTATTCTAAATGTGATTTCAGAAGCAACACTGGCAAAAGGCCAAGCTTCTTCTAATACTACCAGACGATTTGTTTTCTTAACAGATTTAATAATGGCAGCATGATCCATTGGTCTTACGGTTCTTAGATCAATAATTTCTATTGAAATTCCTTCTTTAGCTAATTCTTCAGCTGCTTTGTAGGCTTCTTTAATAATTTTACCAAAAGAAACTACAGTCACATCTGTACCTTCTCTTTTGATATCAGCAACTCCAATAGGTATGATATATTCTCCTTCTGGAATTTCCATTTTGTCACCATACATTTGTTCAGATTCCATAAAAATAACTGGATCATCATCTCTGATAGCTGCTTTTAATAAGCCTTTTGCATCATATGGGTTGGAGGGAACAATAACTTTAAGCCCAGGAGTATTTGCAAACCAATTTTCAAAAGCCTGAGAGTGGGTAGCTCCTAATTGTCCGGCTGAAGCTGTTGGTCCACGAAAAACAATAGGACAATTAAATTGCCCTCCCGACATTTGTCTAATTTTTGCAGCATTGTTGATAATTTGATCAATACCAACAAGAGAAAAGTTAAATGTCATATATTCAACAATTGGTCTATTACCATTCATAGCAGATCCTATGGCAATTCCTGCAAAACCTAATTCAGCTATAGGAGCATCAATAACTCTTTTTTCACCAAACTCATCTAGCATTCCTTTACTAGCTTTGTAAGCACCATTATATTCTGCTACTTCTTCTCCTATTAAAAATATACTTTCATCTGAGCGCATTTCTTCGCTCATGGCCTCGCAAATAGCTTCTCTAAACTGAACTGTTTTCATGTATTACTCTCTCTTAGTTGTTTAATGAATTGCAAAAATAAGGAAAAAATGAGTAAATAAATCTACTTTTATGAGCTAAAATCTATAACGTTTTCTTTGTTAAAATTTAATTTTTAAATTATTTTTTATAACCTATTTTTCAATAAGTTATAGCTTTAGCTCTAAAAATTTTCAGATTTATAATGATTACTTTCTTTTTTTAAAATATTATGATACACTGATGTTTCTTTACCTATCTTTTTTTAATTTTATTCAATAATCAAAACGAAAAAAATACTATGCATGCATAGTATTTTAATTTTTTGTAGTATCTTCGTATCATCAAAATAAAAATTAAATTTAAATGAAAATATTAGTATGTATTAGTCACGTTCCTGATACCACTTCAAAAATTAATTTCACCGATAACGATACCAATTTTGACACCAATGGTGTGCAATTTGTGATTAATCCCTACGATGAATTTGTCTTGACAAGAGCCATGTGGTTTAAAGAAAAACAAGGAGCTACAGTAACTGTTGTAAATGTTGGGTCTGCTTCAACAGAGTCTACATTAAGAAAGGCATTAGCCATAGGAGCAGATAATGCCATTAGAGTTAATGCTGACCCTAAAGATGGAATGTCTGTGGCAAAAGAAATTGCGGCAGTAGCCAAAGAGGGTGGGTATGATTTAATTTTGGCTGGTAAAGAATCTAGTGACTACAATGGGCAAATGGTTCCAGGTATGGTAGCGGCTCTGTTGGGTTATAACTTTGTAAACGGATGTGTTCAAATGGATGTAGATGGAACTGATGTATCAGCCACTAGAGAAATTGACGGAGGAAGCGAATCATTGCAAACAAACTTACCATTAGTAGTTGGAGGTCAAAAAGGAATAGTTGAAGAGTCCGATTTACGCATTCCAAATATGAGAGGTATTATGATGGCTCGTAAAAAACCATTAAGTGTTTTAGAGTCTACCAACTCTGATAATGCTACAAATTCAGTGTCCTTTGAAAAACCAGCACCTAAAGGAGCTGTTAAACTTGTAGACGCTGAAAATATTGATGAATTAATCAATTTATTACACAACGAAGCAAAAGTAATTTAATCATAAGAAAAAAAGAAATATGTCAGTTTTAGTATACGCAAATTCTTCAGACGGAAAATTCAAGAAATCAGCATTTGAGGTTGTTTCTTATGGTAAAAAAGTTGCCGAAGAATTAGGAACCAAACTCATAGCATTAACCATTAATGCGAATGATGTTATAGAATTACAAAATTATGGAGCAGATACAATTGTATCTGTAAATAATGCAGCATTAAATGACTTTAATGCAAAAGAATATGCTTCTGTTATTCAACAAGTTGCTGAGTCTAAAGAATCAAAAGTTGTTGTAATAGATTCTAGTATTGATGGATTATACGTTGGACCATTAGTTTCAGTAGCATTAAATGCAGGTTATGCATCTAATGTTGTAGATGCACCAAGTTCAACAAGTCCTTTTGTTGTAAAAAGGAAAGCTTTCTCAAACAAAGGATTTAACAATACAGAAATCACAACAGAAAATAAAGTAATCGGTTTAGCTAAGAATTCATTTGGAATTCATGAAAACCCCGTCACTGCATCAGTTGAAAATTTTGAAGTATCAGTTTCCGAACTTGGAGTAAAATCTACAAGTATAGACAAAGCAATAGGTAAAGTAACCATAGCAGATGCAGATGTAGTAGTTTCAGCTGGTAGAGGTTTAAAAGGTCCAGAAAATTGGGGAATGGTAGAGGAGTTGGCAGATGTTTTAGGCGCTGCCACTGCTTGTTCTAAACCTGTTTCTGATTTAGGATGGAGACCACACGGAGAACATGTTGGGCAGACTGGAAAACCAGTTGCCACAAACTTGTATATTGCTATTGGTATCTCGGGAGCTATTCAACACCTAGCTGGAATTAATGCATCTAAGGTCAAAGTAGTAATCAATACAGATCCGGAAGCTCCTTTCTTTAAAGCCGCTGATTATGGTATTGTAGGAGATGCTTTTGAGGTTGTCCCAAATTTAATTAGTAAACTCAAAGATTTTAAAGCGCAAAACTCATAATTTTTAGTAAATTGTGCTCAAATAAGAGCTGTCTAATTTTGGTAGTTTCCACAAGTTAGACAGCTTTTTTAGTTAGATTCATGAGTTTGATAAAATTAACAATAAAAGGAATCTCCTACAGCCAGACTCAAAGTGGTGCTTATGCTTTGGTGTTAAGTGAAATGGAGGGTAAAAGAACATTACCAATAATAATTGGTGCTTTTGAGGCACAGTCTATAGCCATAGCGTTAGAAAAAGAAATTAGACCGCCAAGGCCACTAACACATGACTTATTTAAAACATTTTCTGAAAGATTTAAAATCACTGTAAAACAGGTTATTATACACAAGTTAGTTGATGGAATTTTCTTCTCTAGTTTAATTTGTGATAAAGATGGAGTAGAAGAAATTATAGACACAAGAACTTCAGATGCAATTGCTATAGCTATTCGTTTTTTAGCTCCTATTTATACCTATGAGAATATTTTAGACAAAGCAGGTATTTATTTGAAAGTTGAAGAGGAAATTGCTATCAAGGAAATCTTAGAGCCTGAGGCGATTCAAGTTACAATAGATCAAGCAGACTCCATGAGTTCCTCAAATTTCAGTAAATATTCTATGCAGGAGCTACATGATCAATTAAAGGAAGCTGTTGAAAATGAAAATTATGAGAAAGCTGCAAAAATTAGAGACGAAATAAGTAAACGATCATAAATTATGAAAAAACATATTGTAGGAATCCTTTTTCTTATTTCATTAATTACAGTAGGACAATCAATAGAAAAAGATTGGAAATTTGAATCTATCAAAAATAATAGTGGGTTTTCCTTAGTTAATATAAATCCAATTGATTCATTCAGTTTAAAAGATGGTGAATTTAATTATTCTTTACTATCAAAAGATAGTTTGTTTGCTAAAGGAACCTACATTCATCAGAATAACCTTTTAACCTTAAATTATTCCTCACCAAAAGATACCGTTCGTAGTTATAAAATTGTTGAGGTTACAGATTCTATTTTAACGTTATCTGAAAATGAAACTATATATTCTTTTAGCGCAATAAAAAAATCCAAAGAAATAGCTGTAATTGAAGCTAACAATAAAATACTTCCTAGCAAGGGCTTTTCAATGAATAGCCTTTGGAGAGGAGTATTAGGAATGTTTGTTTTATTAATTATCTCATTCTTATTTAGTGCCAATAGAAGAGCTGTAGATTGGAAGAAAGTTGGAATTGGTTTATCTATTCAATTAATCATAGCTATTGGAGTTTTAAAAGTAAATTTTATTCAAACTATATTCAATTTTATAGGAAGTATTTTTATTGAAATATTAGAGTATACCAAAGCAGGTAGTGAGTTCTTATTTGCGGGAATGATAAGTGATATGGATAAGTTTGGTTATATTTTTGCTTTTCAAGTATTGCCTACTATTATCTTTTTTTCTGCCCTAACATCTTTATTATTTTATTTAGGAGTTATTCAATGGTTAGTTAAAATTTTAGCTAAAATTTTATCAAGATTTTTAGGGATATCAGGAATGGAAAGTTTATCTGTAGCTGGTAATATTTTTCTAGGACAAACTGAAGCACCTCTTTTGATTAAAGCCTACTTAGAAAAAATGAATAAGTCTGAAATGTTGTTGGTGATGGTAGGAGGAATGGCTACCGTTGCTGGTGCTGTTTTAGCAGCCTATATTGGATTTTTAGGAGGGGGTGATAAAGCCCTAGAATTAGTTTTTGCCAAACATTTATTAGCAGCTTCTGTGATGGCTGCTCCGGGTGCCATTGTAATTTCAAAAATTTTATATCCACAAACCGAAAAGGTAAATACAGATGTTACAGTTTCTCAAGATAAAATAGGTTCAAATATTTTAGATGCGATTGCCAATGGTACTACAGAGGGGTTAAAGTTAGCCGTAAATGTTGGAGGTATGTTATTAGTTTTTGTTGCAGTAATAGCAATGCTTAACGGAGTTCTTGGATTTTTTGGAGGTTTTGATGGTGTAGGATATTTTGGATGGGAAATCACTTCATTAAATGAAATTATAGCAAATAATACATTGTATGAAGGTCTTTCAATTGAATTTATTCTTGGATATGCATTTGCACCTTTAATGTGGTTAGTTGGTGTTGCTAGCGAAGATATGACACTTATGGGTCAGCTTTTGGGAATTAAATTAGCAGCTAGTGAATTCATAGGCTATATTCAGTTAGCAGAGCTTAAAAATGTAGCAAACACCATACATCTTACTCATAATAAATCAGTTATTATGGCCACTTATATGCTATGTGGTTTTGCAAATTTTGCATCTATTGGCATTCAAATAGGAGGAATAGGCTCTTTAGCTCCAGGGCAACGAAAAGTATTATCTGAGTTTGGTATGAAGGCATTGATTGGAGGAACTATAGCTTCTTTAATGTCTGCAACTATTGCAGGAATGATTATCGGATAATCTATAAACAAATCGTTGATAACTTTATCACATTAAATGAAGCTTTAATTCAAAAAAATTGAAGCTTTATTTATTTTTGATATACCAAGAAATGAATCAATTATGAAGCAATACCATGACTTAGTAAAACACGTTTTAGAAAACGGAAACGAGAAATCAGATAGGACGGGCACAGGTACTAAAAGTGTCTTTGGATACCAGATGCGATTTGATTTAAGTGAGGGTTTTCCTATGGTTACTACAAAAAAACTACACTTAAAATCTATTATATATGAATTATTGTGGTTTATAAAAGGTGATACTAATATTCAATACTTACAAGAAAATGGTGTTAGAATTTGGAATGAGTGGGCAGACGATAATGGAGATTTAGGTCCTGTTTACGGTCATCAATGGCGTAATTGGAATAGTGATGATATAGATCAATTAAAAGAAGTTATTAAAACTTTAAAAAATAATCCAGATAGCAGAAGGATGTTAATCTCTGCTTGGAACCCAAGTGTATTACCAGATAATTCAGCTTCTTTTTCAGAAAATGTGGCTAATGGAAAAGCAGCCTTACCACCATGTCATGCATTTTTTCAATTTTATGTATCTGATGGTAAACTATCTTGTCAACTTTATCAAAGAAGTGCAGATATCTTTCTAGGGGTTCCGTTTAATATAGCATCTTATGCATTATTTACAATGATGATGGCTCAAGTTTGCGGTTATGAAGCAGGAGAGTTTATTCATACATTCGGAGATGCTCATATTTACAGCAATCACTATGAGCAATTAGAATTACAATTATCTAGAGAAGCTAGAGTATTACCAACAATGAAAATAAATCCTGAAATCAATAGTATTTTTGATTTTACTTTTGATGATTTTGAGCTTTTAAATTATAATCCACATCCACACATTAAAGGCGCAGTAGCTATATAAATTTTATGATAACAATAATTGCTGCCATAGGATTAAACAATGAGCTAGGTAAAGACAATGATTTAATTTGGCATTTACCTGCAGATTTGAGGCGTTTTAAAAAGGTAACTTCAGGGCATACAATTATCATGGGTAGAAACACCTTTGAATCAATTGGGAAACCCTTGCCAAATAGAAGATCTATTATTATTACTAGAAATATCTTATACAAAAAAGAAGGATGTGAGGTTGTTCATAGCTTAGAGGACGCCATAAAATTAATAAAAGATCAAAAAAATGCTTTCATCATAGGAGGTGCACAAATTTATAAAGAAGCAATTGAAAAAAAATTAGTAGATCAATTAGATATTACAAAAGTGCATCAAAATTTTGACGCAGATGTTTTTTTTCCAACTATAGATCTAGCTTTATGGAAAGAGATTTCCGAGGAAACTTTTTTACCAGATGATAAAAACCAGTACACCTATAGTTTTCTCAGTTATAAGAGAATTACCTAAAGTTTGGTGATAGCCCTGAGCCAACGTCTAATCTTATTTTATACTTCTGTTGTGCAAACTGAAAATAGTTGAATAATTTATAATTCACCTCAAGTCCATAACGTATTTGAGGGCTGTAATCTATTCTATTTCCATAGATTGAAGAGTTAAATTTTGAGGGGTTTAATGCTCTTAAATTCCAATTGGTTACATACATGTTATTTTTGTTTTCTAAATAATTTAAAGAATAATAATTTTTAGGTTTTGCTATGGTATTTAAATAAAGAGTAAAGCCAACATCTATGATGATTACCTCATATTCTAAACTATCATTGGAAATAATAACAGGTTTTTCTTTACTTTTTTCACTATTCTTAACCGGATAAGAACCGCAAGCAAATAGAAGTAAGCCCACGATAGACAATACCAAGTGTCGAAATAAATAGTTCATTTATAATTATCAATTAGTTTATTTTTATAATAATATCTAATGTAAGATTCTTTTTTCAAAAATTTTAAATTTTTACAAGGATAAGGTATCTTTAGGAAAAATTACAATTATCATATGAGAACAATATTATCAATGATACTTTTTTTAAGTATCCAAGTAAGTGTTTCACAAATTCTTTCAGAAAAAGACCGCGCGATACTTAAAGATGAGTTATTAGAGGATAGATTTCAGAATCTTCTTCCTCAATTAATGGACGATGCTAATTTAGATATGTGGCTTCTTATTTCTAGAGAGTACAATGAAGATCCGGTTTTAAAAACAATGCTACCGGCTAGATGGTTAAATGCTAGACGAAGAACGATGATTCTTTTCTATAGAAATAAAAAACAAAACACCATAGAAAGGATCGCTGTAGCTAGGTATGACATTGGGAAAAGTATAAAATCTGCCTGGAATAAAGAACAAGAACCTAATCAATGGAAAGCATTGTCTGACATTATTGCTAAAAGAAATCCATCTAAAATTGGAATTAATTATTCAAAGCATTTTGCTTTAGCAGACGGTCTGGTTAAAACAGATTATGAAGAGTTAGTTAAAAATTTACCAGATTCTTTAGTTTCAAAATTAGTTTCGGCAGAAAAATTAGCTATTGCATGGTTAGAAACTAGGACAGCAAAAGAAATGAAATTATTTAAAAAGTTGGTAAAAACAACCCATGATATAATTGATGATGCTTTTTCAGAGAAAGTTATTATTCCAGGTAAAACAACTACAGAGGATGTTGTTTGGTTTCTTAGGCAAACAGTCACAGATATGGGTTTAGAAACTTGGTTTCATCCTACAATAGACATTCAAAGAACCAATCAAAAACTTCAATCACATATTTATTCATTTACGAAAGGTGACAAAGATAAAATTATTCAAAAAGGAGATTTATTGCATTGTGATTTTGGGATCACATATATTGGTTTAAATACAGATTGCCAGCAACATGCTTATGTATTGAAAGATGAAGAAACAGCAGTGCCTGAGTTTTTAGCTACGGCATTTAAAAAAGGAAACCGATTGCAAGATATTTTAACAACCACAATGATGGAAGGGAAAACAGGGAACGAAATACTTTTAAGTTCTTTAGCTACTGCTAAAAAAGAAGGTTTACGTCCATCAATATATACGCATCCTCTTGGTAAATATGGACATAGTGCAGGGACTACCATCGGTATGTGGGACTCTCAGGGCGGAGTTCCTTTCAATGGAGATTATTCGCTTCATAAGAACACTGTATACGCTATAGAGTTAAACGTAACAGTTAGTATTCCTGAGTGGCAGAAAGACATTCGAATTATGTTAGAGGAAGCAGGTTTTTATGGAGATAATTTCTTTGAGTATGTGAACGAGAGACAGACTAAAATTAAATCGATTCAAACCAATTAATGTTTCTAATTCCCACGAATGATTTGATGAAAATTCTGACTGTTTTTACACGAAGAATTGGATTGCTGTTTTTTTCTTTTATTTTTTTTTATTTTGATGGTATCGGCTTTTCGGCTATGTATGAAAATGCTCAAATAGGCCCTAATATTTTAATGTTAGTTGCATTTCTAGTACTCTATAAAAGATCTGTAAAACGCACTCGAAGATTAATGATATATGCAGTGATTATTGGTTTTATAGGTGAATATTTGTTTTCAATTGTATTAGGTATGTATACCTATAGATTATCCAATCTTCCTTTTTATATTCCTTTAGGTCATGCGGTAGTATATGCTAGAACTTATTGTTTTTCAAAAGCATCTATTATTAAGAAATATCAAAAAGAAATTGTTAGATGTTTATTTTTTGGTATTGTAATATTTTCACTGTTCTATCTCATTGTATTCAATGATATTTTTGGTTTTGTAATGACCATTGCCGTATTTATAGTATTAATAAAAAGACCCAAAGACAGGTTGTTCTTTTTAACTATGTATATGGTAGTAGCTGTATTAGAAATTATAGGGACTGCCTATGAAGTTTGGTCATGGCCAGATACTGCTTTTGGAGTTTTTCCAATACTAAAAAGTCACAACCCACCTAGTGGAATAAGTCTATTTTACTTTTTGCTAGACATTGGATGTTTTGTTATGTACACTCAATTTAATAACAAGACTTGGAAAAGATTTAAAAACATTAGAAGACAACTGAAATCACAAACAATATAAAACATAAAATTTGTACATTTAACAACCAAAATAAAAATAGAACACACATGAAATTAAAACAAATCATCTACTTGTTCCTGATCAGTGGAATCTTATTTTCTTGCACTAATGATAGGCAAAAAGAAACCAAGTTTAATCATTTAGTAGAACAATTTGCAGACATTAAAGTACTTCGTTATAAAGTACCTGGATTTGAAGAGTTAAGTCTTAAAGAAAAATCATTGGTTTATTATTTAACTCAAGCTGGTTTAGCAGGTAGAGATATTATGTGGGATCAGAATTATAAACACAATTTAAAAATAAGAGCAGCCCTAGAAAACATTAATGCCAACTATACTGGAGATAAAGAATCTGAAGATTACAAAGCTTTTAAAGTTTATTTAAAAAGAGTTTGGTTCTCTAACGGAATCCATCATCATTATTCAAATGATAAAATTAAACCAGATTTTACACGTGAGTATTTTGAAACAGATTTATTAAAAAAATCAAATACAGAGTTAGCTAAGGAGGTTATAGCTGTTTTGTTTAATGATATAGATTCTAAAAAAGTAAATAAGAAAGAAGGTGTTGATAACATCTTATCTTCAGCTATCAATTTCTATGGTTCAGATATTACAGATAAAGATGTTACAGATTTTTATAAAACTGCATACAGAGGTCCAGAAGGAATGCCAATAGAAGCGGGATTGAATTCAAAATTAGTTCGAGAAAATGGAGTATTGGTTGAAAAAGTGTGGAAGTCTGGAGGAATGTATGGTGATGCTATAGATCAAATTATAGGTTGGTTAGAAAAAGCACAAACAGTTGCAGAAAATGATAAGCAAGCAAAAGCCATAGGTTTGTTAATTGAATATTATAAAACTGGAAGTTTAGACGTTTGGGATCAATATTGTATAGCATGGGTTACTTCTACAGAGGGAAATATAGATTGGATTAACGGATTTATAGAGGTTTATAATGACCCTAAAGGATATAGAGGTTCTTATGAAACAATTGTAGAAATTAAAGATTTTGATATGTCCCGAAAGATGGCTGTTTTATCTGATAATGCTCAATGGTTTGAAGACAATTCTCCTTTAGATCCAGCTCATAAAAAAGAAAAAGTAGTAGGTGTTTCATATAAAACAGTTAACGTAGCTGGTGAAGCTGGTGATTCTTCACCCAGTACACCAATAGGTGTTAATTTACCGAATAATAATTGGATTAGACAACAGCATGGTTCTAAATCTGTTTCTTTGGGTAATATTACTGGAGCATATAATAATGCTGGAGGTTCTGGAAGATTAAATGAATTTGCTTATGATGAAGAAGAAATAAGATTAGAGGAAAAATATGGGCAAATTGCAGATAAACTCCACACAGCATTGCACGAAGTAGTAGGGCATGCATCCGGAGTTATCAATGAAGGAATTGGTCAACCAAAAGAAACTCTTCAAAATTATGCATCAACCATGGAGGAGGGGAGAGCAGATTTAGTTGGATTGTATTATTTAATGGATCCAAAATTACAAGAATTGGGTTTAACTGATAATTGGGAAGAGTTAGGAAAAGCAGCCTATGACGGTTATATAAGAAATGGTTTAATTACTCAATTAATTAGAATAGAATTAGGGAACGATTTGGAGGAAGATCATATGGTTAACAGACAATGGGTTTCTGCTTGGTCTTATGAACAAGGATTAAAAGATAATGTCATAGAAAAGGTTACCAAAGACGGAAAAACCTTTTTTAAAGTAAATGATTATGCAAAACTTCGCGCTATTTTTGGACGCTTATTAAAAGAAGCACAGCGAATAAAATCAGAGGGAGATTTTGATGCTGCAAAAGCATTGGTAGAGGGATATGGTGTTAAAGTAGATCAAGAAATTCATGCCGAAGTTATTGAGCGAAACAAGCAATTTACATCTGCACCTTACAGTGGTTTTGTAAATCCGATTTTAAATTTGGTAAAAGATTCAGAGGGAGTTATTACTGATATTACGGTAGTTCAACCAAAAGATTTTGAAGAACAAATGCTATCGTACTCTAAAAACTATAGTTTTTTGAATTCAGAAAATTAAAAAGACTTTTTCTATGAAATCAACAAAAAATCTCCGAGTCTTTGCTCGGAGATTTTTTTTGTTATGACATCATTATAATAAATATGCAGTCACAAGTCTGAGAGCTACAAAAATGATGATGGCTATTGTGCCGTATATCGCTACTTTTATAGCTGCATCTTTGTAATATACTTGATGATTTTTTGAATCTTTTTTGTAGGAAATTACCATAAAAATGACAAAAGCTATAATGAAAATAATAGCAAAAATGATTCGGCCTTTTGTAAACATAAATTATGTATTTTTAACAAAATTACAAATTAAATGAAAACGGCAATTGTTTTTGGAGCAACTTCTGGTATTGGAAAAGAAATTTCTGAATTATTACTAAAAGACGGATATAAAGTAGCCATTACTGGAAGAAGATTAAAGAAGTTAGAGGCGCTAAAAAAACAATATCCTAACCAGGTATATGTAGCTCAAAATGACATTCAAAAAGTAGATGAAGTAGAAAATGTGTTCAACGAAATTATTAAAGAGTTTACAACAATAGATCTTATTATTCAATCTTCTGGTGTTGGACATATTAATCCAACCTTGTCTTGGGATAAAGAGGAGGAAACTATCTTCACAAATGTAGTAGGAGTTACCAAGTTGTATGATTTATCATTTAATTTATTCAGAAATCAAGGATTTGGTCATCTGGTAGGTATTACCTCCATAGCCTCCATAAGAGGAAATAGAGGAGCGCCAGCATATTTTTCATCAAAAGCTTATCAAAAAGCATATTTAGAAAGTTTATACATGAAAACAAAAACGATCAAATCAAATAAAGTTTTTATTACTGATATTCGTCCAGGATTTGTAGATACAGCAATGGCATTAGGAGAAGGTATTTTTTGGATGGTTTCTCTTGAAAAAGCAGCAAAACAGATTTATACAGCGATTAAGAAAAAGAAAAGAGTTGCTTACATCTCTAAACGTTGGAGATTGATCGCTTTATTTTTAAAAATAGCTCCAGCTAGTCTTCTTAAAAAAATGATTTAATATAACACTCAAATAAAATATGAAAAAATATACAGACGCCGTTCACGAATTTCACTCTGCATTTAAGCTAGGAATTAAAAATGAACCAACAGCAGACCTTGGGGCACCAAAAAATTTACTTCGGTTTAACTTGATGAAAGAAGAAAATGAAGAATATTTAGAAGCGGCTAATGCAAATGATTTAGTGGAGGTTGCAGATGCTTTAGGAGATATGTTATATATTTTAGCTGGAACTATTATAGAGCACGGAATGCAATACAAGATCGCGGAGGTTTTTGATGAAATTCAACGAAGTAATATGAGTAAGTTAGGGGAAGATGGACATCCAATTTTTCGTGAAGATGGAAAAGTATTAAAAGGACCTAATTATTTTAAACCTAATATTGGTTCAATTTTAAAAAATAAGTAATAGCACTTAAAGCTCAAATCGTTCTCCTTCAGTTGCAAATTTATATCCTAATAAAGTTAATTCTTTTCTTTCTTTAGAGCTGGTTTGTAAAGCTGGATTAGTATGATTAAAATGAATAAAAATTACTTTATTTTTTGTTGTTAAAGATTCATTTTTAAATAAGTCAACTGTTTCTTCAATGAATGGATGAGGTACTTCACTCATGGGTCTATTAATTTCTCCTTCTTTAAAAAAGGTAGCATCTAAAAATGCATAATCAACTTTTTTAACTTCCTCTACAATATTTTTTTCCCACAAACTCCATTTATTTATATCTGGAATAAACAAAGCTGATTTGTTTTCCCCTTCAATTTTATACCCCACAGTTTCTGAAAATTCATCTCTATGAGGAACTAGAAAAGGAGTAACTTTTAAAGAGTTATTAAGTTGTACAACCTTATCTTTTTTTAAGTCTGAGAATGCAATATTTTTAGTTGAAACTAATTGACTCCACGGACCGTTATTTACTAGAAAGTCTTTCATTTTAGGCATTGCATAAATACGTATATCTTTTTTTCCAAGTGCTTCTTTTCCAAAATATAACAATCCAGCATAATGTCCCATATGTGCATGGGTAATAAAAACACCATCAATAATGGTGTTAGTTCTTAAATGATTTTTTTCTAAATCTGCTAATTGAGTAGAAATGTCTGGAGTAGCCTCAAATAAAAATTTTTGTTGAGCCTCCTTGTCAATTAACCCTAAAGAAACTACCTTTTGTTTTGGTGATACACCTTTGTAGAAATCATTACAGCACTGTTTTTGGCAACCAATATGAGGAAAACCACCATCTTGAGCAGTTCCTAGGACAGTAATGTATTGGTTTACATTATTTATATTATCAGTAGAAATACCATTGCTAGTACATCCCATTAAAAATATGACTACTACAGTAAAAGAACATAATTTTTTCAAAACTTAAACTTTTACTCTCCAACCATAAGGGTCTTCAGATTTGTTTATTTGAATATCTGTGATTTTCTTTTTTAGTAAAGAAGCATATGTGTCGGAAAGTTCTGGAAGTTCATAATCTTTTCCTTGATAGCCAAATCCAGCGATAGGAGATATAACTGCTGCAGTTCCAGCACCAAACATTTCATTTAAGTTTCCTTCTTTTGCAGCTTGAACAACTTCGCTAACAGAAATTTTTCGAACTTCAATAGGTATGTTTTGATCTTTAGCTATTTGTAAAATACTTTTTCTAGTAATTCCATCTAAAATCCTATCATTTGTTGGACTTGTAATTAAAACATCACCAATGCGAATAAAGATATTCATAGCTCCAGCTTCTTCAATAAATTGATGTGAATTATCATCAGTCCAAATCACCTGATTATACCCTTTTTCTATAGCTAGTTGAGTAGGGTAAAATTGTGCAGCATAATTTCCACCTGCTTTTGCAAAACCAACTCCTCCATTTGCGGCTCTAGCATATTTTTCTTCTATTAAAACAGTTACTTTGCCAGAGAAGTATGCTCCTGAAGGGGCCGTAGAAATAATAAAAGTATAGGAGTCTGCCGGTGATGCATGAAGTCCTTCACCAGATGCGAACATAAAAGGACGAACATATAAAGAACTTCCTTCTGTTGTAGGAATCCATTCACTATCTATTTCTAGTAATTTCTTCAAACCATCCATAAATAATTCTTCAGGAACTTCAGGCATCATCAAACGTTTTGCAGAAAGATTAAGACGTTTACAATTTTCTTCTGGTCTAAATAAAAAAACCTTTCCATTGCCATCTTTATAGGCTTTCATTCCCTCAAAAATAGACTGGCCATAATGAAATATTTTTGCTGCAGGATTTAAGAGAATAGGTTCGTTGGGTTTGATGATTGGATTTTGCCATGTACCATCAATATATTCACATTGGAAAATATGATCAGAAAAAACTTTTCCAAAAGGTAAGTTACTAAAGTCTACATTACTGATTTTAGAGTCTTTTACTGGTTTTATTATGATATCCGTAGCCATGCTTATTTATAAGTGTATTCAAACAAATGTAAACAAAATTGTTTGTTTTTTTAAGTAAAAAAGGACTCGTAGTTTTTATTTTAACAACTATCTTTGATTTGTATAAAATTAAAGTTTTTTGATATGAAAAAAATAGGAATAGTTATAGTATTGTCTATAGTAATTATAGCTTGTAATTCAGCTAAAAAAGATACTAATAAAGAGAATAAAATAGTAGAAAACACTACTTACAGTAGTTTTGGAGCTACGATATCGGCATTAGATTATTTATCATCTAATGAGGCTTTATCAAATTATAATGCATTAAAATTAGGAGATACCATCAATTTAAAATTTAATGCTAACATTAAAGAAGTTTGTTCAAAAAAAGGATGTTGGATGACGCTACCAGCTGGTAATGTAGACGAAACTATTATGGTTCGATTTAAAGATTATGGATTTTTCATGCCTTTAGACGCTGCTGGAAAAGAAGTAATTGTTGCCGGTAAGGCATTTGTTAATGAGGTATCTGTTGCAGATTTAAAACATTATGCTGAAGATGCAGGGAAATCACCTGAGGAAATCGCTAATATTTCAGAACCTGTTATGGAATTTGCTTTTGAGGCTAATGGAGTACTACTAAAAAAGTAACAAGTACTAGCACCACATCTTTGAAACGAGAAATTATAAAAACTTCAGACGGATCAACTACCATTCATATTCCTGAATGGAATGAGCAATATCATTCCATACATGGTGCTATTCAGGAAGCTAATCATGTTTATATCCAACATGGATTAAATTATAAAACTACTAATGAAATAGCTGTTTTAGAAATTGGTTTTGGAACTGGATTAAATAGTTTTATGACGTTTTTAGAAGCACAAGAAAAGGAGCTATTAATTGAGTATATTGGAGTAGAGGCCTATCCTATTCTTCAAGAAGAGCTATTAAAACTAAATTATGTTACTAAGTTAGATGCAACTGAATTTACTAAAGTTTTTGAATCATTTCATTCGTGTTCTTGGGAGGAGAAACACCAAATTACTCCCAAATTTTCTCTTTTGAAGAGAAAACAATTTTTTCATGAAATTGATGATGAAAATAAGTTTGATGTTATTTATTTTGATGCATTTGGTGCGCGAGTTCAGCCAGAATTATGGACTGAGGAAATTTTTTTAAAAATGTTTTTAGCTTTAAAATCAGAGGGAGTATTGGTTACTTATGCAGCTAAAGGTAGCGTAAGAAGAGCCATGCAATCTGTCGGTTTTAGCGTAGAAAGGTTGCCTGGCCCTCCAGGAAAACGTGAGATGTTACGTGCTGTAAAAATGTAATATTACTTCTTTTTTAGCGTTGGGTATGTAATACCTAATTGTTCTAAATACGTTTTGTATTTAGTTTCATCATAATAAAACTTTTCTAATTTTTCTCTAAACTGTTGTTGTTTGTCTTTATTTAAGTAAATAGGCGGTAAATCTCCTGCATCTATCATTGGCTTGTATTTTGTTTCCTTACTTTGTACTGTGTTAAAATATGTCCATGCATCCTCTATTAAAGATGGTTTTAACAAGAAATCTATGATGGTCATAGCCTCAACTTTAGCACCTGCTGTAACACCTTTGTGTGCAATGGGTGTTGCCATAGCAATGGCATTACTCCAGTGATGCCCTTGAAGTCCAGGAATATTTGATGGGTATCTTAATGTGACAGTTGGTACTTTCCATGAAATATCACCAATATCATCAGAACCTCCACTAACAGGAGTTTTAACAGGTAGCCCTAATGAATTTAATTTTTTACTTAGACCATTTGTGTTTTTAGAATTTACTTCTTTTTGAACTGCTTTTGCTAGTAACTGATCATTGTCGGACCAGGATGGTAAACCAACTGTCTTGATATTTTTATACATGGTTTCAGCAATTGTTTTATTAAAATGCCTGGGCCAAGCAGTTCCTAGAATTTTGGAGTTTACTTTTGTTTTGGTCATCAAAGCAGCACCTTCAGCTACATCATTAGCTTCACGATACATTTCCATAATTCCTTCATAAGTAATGTCTCTAAAATAATACCATATTGATGCTTTGGAAGGAACAACATTTGGCTGATCTCCTGCATCTGTAAATATAGAATGAGATCTTTTTAATGGATGTAAATGTTCTCGTTTATAATTCCAGCCAACATTCATTAATTCTGCAGCATCAAGAGCACTTCTTCCCCGCCAAGGAGATCCTGCAGAATGAGCTGATTCTCCCTCAAAAGTATATTCTACAGAAATTAATCCAGTACCTCTTGAAGCTCCGTAGGATACTCCAAGATTACTACTAACATGTGTGAAAATACACATATCTATATCATCAAAAAGACCATCTCTGGTAAACCATGCTTTGGCAGCAACTAATTCTTCGGCAATTCCAGGCCAAAGAATAAGAGTTCCACCAATTTTTTCACGTTCCATGATTTTTTTTACTGCTAAAGCAGCTGTAATATTTAAAGGAACACCGGAATTGTGTCCTTCACCATGTCCTGGTGCACCATCTACTATTGGTTTGTGATAGGCTACAGCTGGGTATTGTGAAGCTTTTGGGATACAATCTACATCACTTCCTAATGCTATTACTGGTCCTTCACCGTTACTCCAAGTAGCAAACCATGCAGTAGGTATACCAGATATTCCTTTTTCAATCTTAAACCCATTATCTTCTAATACTCCAGTTAAATATTTTGATGATTCAATTTCTTGAAACCCTAATTCTGAAAAACTAAAAATCTTATCTACCATAATTTGAGATTGGGTATGATTAGATTGAACAATTTCAGCAACTTCTTTTTTTAGTGATTCAATTTTTTTCTTTGAAATTTTTTTTTGTGCAATGGTAATGTGTGATAGACCAAAAATACAGCTACATATCACAAACAAACAGATTCTTTTAGAGTTGATTAACATTATATTGATTTAGTTAGTTTTTATTTTTATACCCTGGTCCTTTAATAAATTTACCAGGAAAATTTCCAGTATGGTTCCCTTTTTCTATCACTGGGATACCATTTACAAAAACATATTCCATACCATCAGCAAATTTTAAAGGTGTATCAAAAGTTGCATTATCTTTTACAGTTTTCTCATCAAAAATTACAATATCTGCAAAGTACCCTTGTCTTAAAAAACCTCTATTTTTAAGATGTAAGTTGGTAGCTGGAAATCCACTTAGTTTTCTTATTGCTTCCTGCATGGTAATTAAATCTTCATCTCTTGAGAACTTTCCAAGAACTCTAATAAAACTACCGAAAGCCCTTGGATGAGTTTTAAAATCTTTTGAAATATCTGAATAAGATCCGGCATCAGAGCAAAATGAAAGCCATGGAATTTTAATTTTTTTTCTAATATTTTCCTCAGACATGCTAAAGTAAATACATTGAATTCTACTATCATCTTCTATAATCATATCTATGATGGTTTCCTCTGGAGATTGATTTCTCATTTTTGCAGCCTCAGCAACCGTTTTTCCCAAATAAAGTTTGGCCATAGCGTCATTTTTAAAACCTACCATTAAAATACCTTTAGGTGGTTGTTGTGCTAACTCATTTCGAATGTCATTTAATAAGCGTTTTCTTGGAATGGGTTGTTTCATTCTGTTTATCCAAGCTTTATGGCCTCCCTCTTGAACCCAGGTTGGAATTACGCCAGTTAAACCAGTAGAACTCGCATTATATGTATACATGTCTGCTGTAATTTGAAGTCCATTTTCTCTTGCTTTTTCAACTCTATTTATAATGCTATCCAATAAGTGCCAATTTGGTTTTCTTGAAGCTTTTAAGTGATATATTTCAGCAGGGATAGCAGCTTCTTTTGAAATAGTTATCAACTCATCAAGCGCTTCCAACACCTTGTTATCTTCATTACGCATATGAGAAATATACATGCCTCCATAAGAAGATGCTACTTTATTTAAATGTATTAATTCTTCTGTGTCTGCATAGTCTCCAGGAGCATAGATCAAAGAAGAGCCTATTCCCATTGCTCCTTCTTCCATCGCTTCACTAACTATTTTTTGCATGATTGCATATTCTTTTTCTGAAGCTTTTCTGTTTTCATAGCCTATTACTTGTTTTCTTACAGTTGTTGCTCCTAAAAAAGAGGCAATATTAGTAGAAATTCCATTTATTTCAAGTGAGTCCATAGCTTGTCCAAAAGACAGGTAGTTATCACTATTTCTTTTGCCAATAGGACCAGGAGAAGTGCCCTCTCCAAATACTTCAAGAGTAACTCCTTGCATTAAATCGCTGAGCCCTCGACCATCTTTCATCAAAGAATTATATCCCCAGCTAAGCATGTTAATGAATCCAGGAGCTATAGATTTACCTGAAGCATCAATTGTTTTTTTTGCGTTAAATTGTTTAGGTTTCCCTACATACAAGATACTATCATCTTTGATAGCAATAGTGCCAAGTAACGGTTTTTCACCAGTGCCATCATATAATAGACCATTTTGAATAACTATATCAGCTTTTTGTAAACCAGAAGAACATGAGCTTACAATAATGCATATTAAAAATATTAGGTTTAAATTAAGTTTTCTCATGGTTGAATATCAAAGTAGGGTGTTATAAAAATAAATATACAAATTTTATAGAAATTATTTTTCTATTAAGGTTGGTAATCAGTATTTTAATAGATGCACTACTTGAATTTTAAAATAGTATTTATATGAGGTAAATTTTTATCTTAGTATTTTATAATTAAGAGGTATGAAATTTCAAAGAAAATTTGGACGTAGAAGAGCATCTAAACCTAAAAAAGGGATCTTACTAGTTATGTTATTGATATTGGTGTTGTTTTTATGGAGTCAGGCAGAAAATATTTTGGCTAGTATTTTTGATTAATCTAACGTTTAAATACTCTTTCTTTCCATGTATATGTGCTCGTAAGAGACTTAAAAAATACATAGCTGCTATAGAAAGGATACAGTAGACTCCCAAAAAAGTAAGCTTTTATTTTTTTTGAGTTTGAGTGATAAAATACTGCTATTTGCTTGATAACGATAAAATCAACTAGGAACTTTAATAGCATACAATAAAAATAATAACGTGTATTTACTTGGTCATAAAAAAGACCAAATAAACAAATGATAAAAGCTAAATTCATTAGTAAAACAATGATTCCAACAAACTTACCCCTACTTAGTGTATATGAGCTAGATTTTGCTGCCCAGCGCATGCGCTGTTGAATAAGTCCTTTCCAGCTTTTAATCGCTTTAGTTGATACAATAGCGTGATTAGATTTTAAAAAATGAACACGATAGGGATATTTTTTATAAAACTTTTCAAATAAGAAAATATCATCACCACTAGCTATATTTTCATTTCCTTGAAAACCATTTAATTCTGTAAATACAGTTTTTTTGTAAGCAAGATTTGCTCCATTACACAAGAAAGGTTTTTTAATTCCAAACCCTCCCAATGTTGCAGCTTGTAGGCTTAAGAAATCTAATAGTTGAAAATTCTCTAAAAAAGAAGTATTCAAGATGTTATATGAGACAGGCCCTACCATCATTACAGAATTATTTACTTTAGAAAATTGATCAAATAGTTGTAACCAGTATTTAGGAACGGTGCAATCTGCATCTGTAGTAACAATCCATTCAAAATTAGCAGTTTGTACAGCAGTATTGATGGCGTCTTTTTTAGGTGAAGTTGATTCCCTTAGGTTGTTTACTACATAGAAATTAAGTGCTGTTTTAGAAAGAAATTCTTCAATAATTTTAACTGAAGTATCTGTAGATTCGTCATTAACAAAAATACATTCAAATTTATTTTTAGGGTAGTTTATTTTCACCAATGAGTTTAAGAGTTCCTGTAGATGAATTTCCTCATTCCTAAAAGGAATAATGATTGAAAAAGTCTGAATAGTTGACTTTCCCTCTAATTTAAATGTATTGCTTTTTATTATACCGAAGCCAAAAGAAAGAATTAGTATCAGATAAAATGAAGTGATGATAATAATAACACAGATCATAGTTTTTCTGGATTAAATTGAAACACAAAATAAGAACCAATTATAGCTGGAAAAACAAAATTTAATAACCACATTAGTGTAGTAATTGATAATATTTGAATGCTATCTATTTCAAAAATTGAGAAAACTATAATAGCAACAGATCCTTTTAAAGCCACATCAAATAAAGATAGTATTGGTATACAAGAAGCTATTAAATATACACTAGAAATAGCAGTCATAGCTTCAAAATATGAAATATTAAGTTTAAAACAATATATTAAAAAATAAAATTGATGTGAAAACACAAGATATCTGAGAAGAGATATTAAAATCACAATTTTATTATTCTTAAATGAGAGAAGTTCAATAATTTTTGAGAGCCAATCACCAATTTTTGAATATTTTTCTTTTAAAAAATAGAAAATACCTACCATACTAATTAATGCTATGATGATTATTATACTATTTTGTGTTGATATGATGGAAAATGAAGCGTATTTATATAGAAAAACCAGGCCAATCATGCCTAAGATTATAGTGACTGCTAATTGATAAAAGTTTCCAGCAAAATTTAATAAAAAAATTTGCTTTCTTTTATTATTAGGGTAATACAATACTTTGGCTCCGTATTCACCTATCCTATTAGGAGTAATTATTGAGAATGTTAAGGAGGCTAAACTTTGTTCCGTAGCTTCAAACCATGAGTTGTTTTTCACACTTTTAGTTAAAGTTTTCCATTTTTTAATTTCTAAAAAAAGGTTAATTATTGTAAAAAAAAGAATAAAAATGATGTTTTTTGATGAAAAAACACTAAAATCGATCAAATTTTTGTAAAAATCGATAAATTCCAATTCTTCGTTAAATACAATATTTGTAAAGATAAAATAACCACAAATAATAACTGTAAGTAGTTTTAAGACAAGCCACAATAATTGATTAGATTTGTAAGAGGATGTTATATTCACAATTACAAATAACGTAAAATTTGAACACTGAAAAAATCATTTTAGGAATTGATCCTGGAACCACCATCATGGGGTTTGGTATTATAAAGATTGTAGGTAAAAAAATGGAGTTTATTCAGATGAATGAGTTGTTATTAAAAAAGTATGATGATCATTATATAAAACTGAAACTAATTTTTGAAAGAACACTCGAATTAATTGATACTTTTAAGCCTGATGAAATTGCTATTGAAGCTCCTTTTTTTGGTAAAAATGTACAATCTATGCTGAAGTTAGGTCGTGCTCAAGGCGTTGCTATGGCAGCAGGATTATCTCGAGAAATTCCTATTACTGAATATTTGCCGAAAAAAATTAAAATGGCAATTACTGGTAATGGAAACGCTACAAAAGAACAGGTAGCTCTTATGTTAAAGTCGTTATTAAATTTAAAAACACTACCAAAAAATTTAGATGCTACAGATGGATTAGCGGCAGCTGTCTGTCATTTTTATAACGCTGGAAAAATCACTCAAGGGAAAAATTATTCTGGTTGGGGTGCTTTTGTAAAGCAAAATCCAAAAAAAATTAACTAATAATTTCAATAATTCATTTTGAGCGGTATTTACATACATATTCCTTTTTGTAAACAAGCTTGCTTTTATTGTGATTTTCATTTTTCTACCTCTTTAAAGAAAAAAGATGAACTCATTAACTGTCTTATCAGTGAAATTAAACTTAGAAAGAATGAGTTGAATACTGATGTTATACAAACAATTTACTTTGGTGGAGGCACTCCAAGTTTATTGCAACTATCAGAAATAGAGTGTATTATAGATGCTGTTTACGATAATTATGAGGTTATTGCTAATCCTGAAATTACACTTGAAGCTAACCCAGATGATTTAACAAGTTCTAAAATAGTTGAATTAGCTTCCAGTAAAATAAATAGATTGAGTATTGGAATTCAATCTTTTTTTGAGGATGATTTAAAATTAATGAACAGAGCACACAACGCTCAAGAAGCTATAAATTGTTTAACCGAAGCCACACATTATTTTAAAAATATTTCTGTTGATTTAATCTACGGAATTCCGGGTTTATCAAATAAACAATGGAAAAAAAATATTGACATAGTTCTTTCCTCCGGAATTACACATATTTCAAGCTATGCTTTAACTGTAGAGCCAAAAACTGCGCTAGAATCATTTATAAAAAAAGGAATGATTCAAGATGTTAGTGATATGCAGGCACAGGAACAGTTTTACATATTAATAGAAGAACTTTCAAAACATAATTTCACTCATTATGAACTTTCAAATTTTGCAAAAGATGGAGCTTTTAGCATCAATAATTCATCCTATTGGCAGGGAAAATCTTATTTAGGTATTGGTCCTTCAGCGCACTCTTTTGATGGTAAACAACGAAGTTGGAATGTAAAAAATAATTCAAAATATATGTCAGCTATTCAGCAAAATAAATTACCAATAGAGAGAGAAATACTGTCAATTACAGATCAATACAATGAATATGTAATGACTGGTCTTCGAACTATTTGGGGAGTATCTTTAGAAAAAGTAACCAAAGAATTTGGAAAAGAATACCACACGTATTTACTCTTGCAATCCGAAAAATATAGAGCTGAAGAATTATTGTATATTGAAGACGAAAAATTAAAAACAACTCAAAAAGGAAAATTTTTATCAGACGGTATCTCTGCTGATTTATTTAAACTCGATTTGTCTTGATTACAGAAATAAAATACAACTCAAAAAAATATATAATTGATTTATCTAAACCCTTAGATATTTCTATTCCATTAAGAGATGGTAATAATAATGTGAATGCATGGTATATAGAACCACCTAAAATATTTCCAGTAGTTTCTGATAACTGGATAGGTTCCGTTATAGAAGGAGCTGATGTAAATTTCAATACGATTCATTTTAATCCTCATTCACATTGTACACATACAGAAACAGTAGGGCACATTACAAAAAAAGTACATTCTATTCATCAAAATTTACAACAATTTTTCTTTTTAGCAGAAGTAGTTACTATTCCGCCAGAAAAAGTTAATGATGATTTTGTAATTACAAAAAAACAATTACAATATGCATTAGGAAATAAAAAGAGAGATGCTATTGTGATTAGAACACTCCCCAATTTATCAGATAAAAAAACAATGCAATATTCACACACAAATCCAACATATTTGACAGAGGAGGGCGCTGTGTTTTTACGTGAAAAAGGCATTAATCATTTGTTAATAGACCTACCATCTGTAGACAAAGAAAAAGACGAGGGTAAACTACTTTCTCACAATGCCTTTTGGAATACATCTGGCAAAGTTCGTTTAGATGCCACCATTACTGAATTTATATATGTGCCCAATACAATTTATGATGGCACCTATTTTTTAAACTTAATGGTTGCTCCCATAGAAAACGATGCAAGTCCCAGTAAACCTGTTTTGTATGAAATTAATAATTAAAAAATGAATAAAAAATCTAAGTACTTTATTTACTCGTTAATTATTTTCCTAATTTTTATTATTGGAAATGGTATTTATGCCGATATCTCTGTTAAAGACTTAAAAAACGAGTATGCAAATGAGTACTCTCAATTCATTGAAATCGATGAAATGGATGTGCATTACAGAGATGAAGGTGAAGGCTTTCCAATTGTTTTAATTCATGGAACAGCAGCCTCTTTACATACCTGGGATGCTTGGACAGATGAGTTAAAAAAAACCAATAGAGTTATTCGAATGGATTTGCCAGCTTTTGGCATCACTGGACCTAATAAAAATGCAGATTATTCTATAGAAGCATACACAATATTTTTACATTCCTTCTTAGAAAAATTAAAGCTTGAAAAGTTTCATTTAGCAGGAAACTCTTTGGGGGGGAATATTGCTTGGAATTATGCAGCTGATTATCCTGGCAAGGTAGAGAAACTTATTTTGGTAGATGCTAGTGGATTACCATCTAATAAAAGCCAGCCTGCCATCTTTAAAATGGCTAAAACACCTATATTAAATTCGCTTTTTTTATATATTACTCCAAAGTTTTTGATCAAAAAAAATATAGAAGAAGTATATGAAGATGATACCAAAATTACAGACGAGTTAATTAATCGATATCATAAAATGGCCTTAAGAGTTGGAAACAGAAAAGCATTTATTGATAGAGCAAAAACAGATTTTAAATTAGATGCTCAGGTAAATTTAGAGAAGCTTAAAAGTATTCAAACCCCAACATTGTTAATATGGGGGGCAAAAGATTTATGGATTCCTTTAGCCAATGGTATTCGAATGAATGAAATTTTAGTTAATTCTAAATTAGAGGTTCTTGAAAATTCTGGACATGTACCTATGGAGGAAAATCCAATAGAAAGTTTAAAGTTAATGAACGATTTTTTATTAACTTCAGAAATAAATAAGGAATAATAGACATACAAAAGTACAAGAATGGGTATAAAATGGAAAGGTGTAATGCCGGCAGTATTTACATGGTTTAAAGAGTCAAAATCCAGCTCTCTTGAAATTGACTTTGAAGCAACACAAAAACAAGCTGCAGGAATTTTAAAAGTTCAAGGAAAGGGTGGAAGCAGAATGAGCGGACTTGTCGGTTCTGGAACTCTCGGTGAGAATAGCTACCTGAACAGCAATCAACGTCTTTCCTTACTCAAATCTCTTTCTGAAGTTGCTAAAGAATACAATGTCCCTTTGATTAGCGGGGCAGCGGCAGAAACTAAGGAAGAACTTGCCAAAATTATTGAAGGCCTTGCAACAGTTGGAGTTGATACTGTCATGGTGATGCCACCTAAAACTAAGGCGATTCCTTCTGATAAAAAGATGTTCGAGTACTATGCTCTTTCTGAAGCAACTGCAAAAGATGTAGGCATAACCATTATGCCTTATAACAATCCTGATGCAGCTGGTTATCATGCACTTTCAACTGAGCTTCTTTTAAAGCTAGCTAATCTTCCAAATGTAACTGCACTAAAAATATCAACTATTGATGTTTCAATTATTGAAACAATGATGTTAGCGAACAAAGAATTAAAGATCTTGGCAGGAGTGGATACAGTCACTGTTCATGCAGGACTCGCTGGAGCAATTGGTGGAATTACAGGTGTAGGTTGTATCTTTCCAAAAGCTAGTGTTACTATGCAAGAATACGTTACAAAAGGAGAATGGGCTAACGCTAACAAAATTTCTCAGGCTTTAAATTCATTATCGTATCTGGATGCTCAGCCATTGCTTATGGAATATCTTAAGCTTGCTATGGGAATTCATCATAATGATGTTGCTGGAGGACTTCGTACTCTTGGCAAAAAATTAACTCAACAGGAAATTGATGATGTTCAAGCAAGATATATTCTGGCAAAAGAAAGACTTGAAGTACTGAACTTAATAAGTTAAACCCATCAATTTGAAAAAAAAACAAAAAATAAATAAGGATGATTACAGGAAAAAATCACATTGGAAATCAATTGTCTGCGGAAGGAAGTAAAACCTTCAAAACGTTTGATCCTATTTCTAATATTGAAAATTCATCAATTCACTATGAAGCTTCTCAAAAAGAAATAAATGAAGCAGTTTCTTTGGCGTCTGATGCTTTTAAAGAATTCAGAACTATTTCTGGAGAGAGAAAAGCAGCTTTTTTACATGCCATTGCTGATGAGATTTTGGCTTTAGATGATGAGTTGATTCAAACTTATTGTTCCGAAACTGGATTGCCTGAAGGACGAGCAAAAGGAGAAAGAGGAAGAACAGTTTTTCAACTCCGTTCTTTTGCAGATTTGGTAGCAGAAGGTTCTTGGGTAGATGCTACAATTGATACTTCAATTACAGATAGAACTCCTGCTCCAAAACCAGATTTACGAAAAATAAATATTCCTTTAGGTCCTGTAGTAGTTTTTGGAGCAAGTAATTTTCCATTAGCATATTCTACGGCAGGTGGAGACACAGCAGCTGCTTTAGCAGCAGGTTGTCCTGTAATTGTAAAATCGCACCCAATGCATGCAGGTACAGGAGAATTAGTAGCATCAGCGATTATAAAAGCTGCCGAAAAAACAAATATGCCAAATGGAGTTTTTTCTAATTTAAATTCAAGCGGAATAGAAGTTGGTGTTCAGCTAGTGGAACATCCAGCAGTAAAAGCTGTTGGTTTTACAGGAAGTATTCGTGGAGGGAGAGCGTTACTAGATTTAGCAGCAAAAAGAGAAGAACCAATTCCGGTTTTCGCAGAAATGGGGAGTGTAAACCCTGTGATAATTCTGCCAAAAGCACTTACTGAAGATGGTAATAATTGGGCAAAAACTTATGCAGGTTCAATTACTTTAGGAACCGGACAATTTTGTACCAATCCAGGATTGATTCTCGGAATTAAAAGCAAAGAGTTGTCACAGTTTATTGCTCAAGTAAGTGATGCTATTTTACAGATTAAACCTTCTGTAATGTTGCATCCTAATATTGCTGGAGCATACGAAACAAATAAACAAAAAGCGATTTCACAATCGGACGTTGTTGTTACGGCTTCTTTTAAAGATAACACGCAAACCAATTTTGCTAGTCAAATGATTGCAACTGTTGAAGGAAAAGAGTTTTTAGAAAATTCAACATTACATCAAGAAGTTTTTGGACCATTTTCTATGGTTGTTCAATGCGAAGATGAAAATCAATTAGAAGAGATTATTTCGCAATTAGAAGGACAATTAACTGGAACCGTAATTTCAGATGAAAATGAACTAGCAAATTACCCAAAAGTAATTGCTGCATTACAGAATAGAGTTGGAAGAATCATTTTTAATGGAGTACCAACTGGTGTAGAGGTTTGTCCGTCTATGGTTCATGGAGGACCTTATCCATCCTCAACGGATAGTCGTTTCACGGCTGTTGGAATCCATTCAATAAAGCGTTGGGTTCGTCCGTTTAGCTTCCAAGATTGGCCAAATCATCTGTTGCCAGATGAATTAAAAGATGAAAATCCACTAGGTATCTCTCGTTACGAAGATGGAGTTTATAAATCTTAAAAAGAGATAAATATGAAGTTTGTTAAAAGAATAATTACCTTTGTTTTTATAGCAACTGTTAGCGGTTGTATTTCAAATAAAGAAAATTCTTCACAATTATTAACTTCTATAGTCAATGAATATCAAGATCATAAAGGGTATGATGAACAAGAATTTCCCCTAGGCCTTTTTACTAAAAAATTCTACCAATTTGAAGCAGATTTTGCAAAAACTATATTGAAGAAACTTTCAGAAGTTTCAGAGATAGCACTTTCGGAAACAGAAGTAATTTCATTAAAATTATTAAAGTTTAAGCTTAAAGATCAGATAGATTATTTTACCTATGAAAGGTTTTTAAACCCACTCCTTTCAGATGCTGGGTTTCACAGTAATCTAAATTACATCGTAAGACCTTTATCTAGTTATAAATCTGCCAAAAATTATTTAAACAAACTAAACGCCATTCCTGTTTTCGTAAACCAACACTTTGTGAATTTAAGGGAAGGGTTAGAAAAAGGAGTGTCACAACCCAAGGTGATTTTTAACGGATATGAATCTACTTATGAAGATCATATTATAGCTGATTTTTCAGATAGCTATTTTTACAAACCGTTTAAAAGTTTACCAGAAAATATTACCCAAGATCAGAAAGATTCTATTTTAAGTGCTGCTAAGATTGCGATAGAAAATAGCGTTATTCCTCAATTTAAAAGAATTAAAACTTTTTTTGAAGACGAATACCTTCCAAAAACAAGAACTTCCATTGGAGTTTCAGAAACACCAGGTGGAGAAGAATACTATCAAAATAGAATTAATTTCTACACAACAAGTACTCTTTATTCTGCTGAAGACATTCATCAAATTGGTTTAAAAGAAGTAGCACGTATTAAGGCAGAGATGCTAAAAATTATAAAAAAACTGAAATTTAAAGGAAACTTTTCAGCTTTTTTAAAATTCTTAAGAACAGATAAACAGTTTTATGCAAAAACATCAAAAGAACTACTAATGTTTGCAAGAGATATTGCAAAAAGAGCAGACGAACAACTACCACGGTTTTTTAAAATACTACCAAGAAAACCTTATGGTGTTGCACCTGTTCCGGACGCTATAGCGCCTAAATATACAGGTGGTCGCTATGTGGGAACCTCAAAAAACAGTACAAACCCAGGATATTATTGGGTAAATACCTACGATCTTCCTAGCAGAACACTCTATACTATTCCCTCATTAACTGTTCATGAAGCTGTACCAGGACATCATTTACAGGGAGCCTTAAATAATGAATTAGGAGATAGTATTCCTCAATTTAGACGTAATTTATATTTATCTGCCTATGGAGAAGGTTGGGGTTTATACTCAGAGTTTTTAGCTGAAGAAATGGGAATGTATACTACTCCTTATGAACATTTTGGTAAATTTACTTATGAAATGTGGAGGGCTTGTAGACTAGTAGTAGATACAGGAATTCATGCCAAAGGTTGGACAAGAGATGAGGTAGTTGATTTTATGAGTGCTAATACCGCACTATCAATACATGAAATTAATACTGAAACAGATCGATATATTTCATGGCCAGGTCAAGCTTTGTCCTATAAAATTGGAGAAATAAAGATTAGAGAACTTCGAGAAAAAGCGGAAACTCAGTTGCAAACTAAATTTGATATTAGAGCGTTTCATGAGGTAATTTTAGAACAAGGTACCGTAACATTGGAAATTTTGGAAAAAAGGATTAATAATTATATAGAAAAAGTACTTCATGAGTAGCACAACTTTTGTTTGTATAGATGGTCATACCTGTGGCAATCCTGTAAGAGTCGTTAAAAGTGGTCACCCGCCTTTAGTAGGGGATAGCATGAGTGAAAAGCGTCAACATTTTATCAAAGAATATGATTGGATAAGAACAGGATTGATGTTTGAACCTAGAGGGCATGACATGATGAGTGGTTCTTTTTTGTATCCAGCTCATAATCCTACAAACGATTTTGCAATTTTATTCATAGAAACTTCTGGAGCTTTACCCATGTGTGGTCATGGAACTATAGGAACCATTACTATTGCTATAGAGGAGGGGCTAATAATACCAAAAGTTCCTGGAAAAATTCTAATGGAAGCTCCTGCAGGACTTGTAGAAATAGATTACAAGCAAACAGGAAAAAAAGTAGATTGGGTTAAAATAACTAACGTAAAAAGTTATTTAGCAGCCGAAGCATTAACAGTACATAGTCCAGATCTTGGAGACATTATTTTTGATGTAGCCTATGGTGGTAATTTTTATGCAATCATAGATCCTCAAAAAAACTTTTCAGGAATTCAAGATTTCACAGCCAGTCAAATTGTCCAATATTCACAAAAAGTTAGAGAACAAATTAATATAAAGTATCCAAATAAATTCATTCATCCTGAAGATTCCAGCATAAAAAATGTGACACACTTGCTATGGTCCGGAACCCCAATACATGAGGGGTCAGATGGCAGAAATGCTGTTTTTTATGGAGAAAAAGCTATTGACAGATCACCCTGCGGAACAGGAACATCTGCACGTTTGGCTCAATTACATGCTAAAGGAAAATTAAAAAAAGGAATAGAGTTTGTTCATGAAAGTTTTATAGGAAGCACTTTTGTAGGTTGTATAGAAGAAGAAACTACTGTAGGTGATTTTCCAGCAATCATTCCAAGTATTAAGGGGTGGGCTAAGATTTATGGATACAATACCATTATCATAGATGATAAAGATGACCCATACGCACACGGGTTCTCTGTAATTTAAATACGAATACAAATGTCAAAAAAAGTAGTCATTATTGGTGGAGGGATTATGGGAGTATGCTCGGCGTATTTCCTTCACAAAGAAGGTCATGAAGTTACTGTAATAGATAAATCTAATTTTTCTAAAGGAGCTTCTTTTGTAAATGCAGGATACATTACCCCAAGTCATATTATATCACTTGCAGCTCCAGGAATTATAACCAAAGGGCTCAAGTGGATGTTTAATCCTGCAAGTCCGTTTTATGTAAAACCAAGACTAGATAAAGATTTTTTAAAATGGGCATGGGCTTTTAAACGTTCTGCAACCAAACAAAAAGTTGCACAATCTATACCTGTGATTAAAGACATCAATATCTTGAGTAGAGCCCTATACACTGAAATAAAAAAATCAAAAGATTTTAACTTTCATTACGAGCATAAAGGATTGTTAATGGCTTATAAACATGAGAAGGTTGGCGAACAAGAGTGGGAGGTAGGAAAAAAAGCAATAAAACTTGGGCTAAAAGTTGAAAACTTATCTGCTAAAGAAGTTGAAGCAATAGAACCCAAGGCAAATCTAAATATTAAAGGAGCTGTTTATTATCATTCAGATGCTCATATGACACCTGGTATTTTTATGAAAAATATGTTGATTTATCTCAAAAATAACGGAGTAGAAATTTTATCTGAAGAAGAGGTAAAAGACATTGTTATTTCTGACAAAAAAATCACAAAACTGATTACCGACAAACGTCAAATTAAAGCAGATGAATTTGTAATGGCAGCGGGAAGTTGGTCTCCAATTATTAGTAAAAAACTAGGTGTTAAAATGTTGTTACAACCTGGTAAGGGGTATCGAATTAATGTAGCCCAAGAAACCAATATTACCATCCCTGCAGTGTTGTTAGAGGCTAAAGTTGCTGTAACACCTATGGATGGATTTACCAGATTTTCAGGAACTATGGAGATTAATAAGATTAATCATAAAATTAATCCTGTAAGAGTCAATGCCATTGCTAATTCTGTCTCTAAATATTATCATGGTTTAAAAATTAGTACCCAAGACAAGGAGGCCGCTCAGTGTGGTTTAAGACCCGTAACTCCAGATGGTCTTCCTTATATAGGTAGAACAACTCTATTTAGCAACTTAACCTTTGCTACAGGTCATGCCATGATGGGATGGAGTTTAGGACCCGCCACTGGAAAATTAGTTTCTGAAATTATTTCAGATCAAAAACCATCATTAGACTTAAATCCATTTCACGTAGAACGAACCTTTTAATTACTCATGACAACTACAAGTTGGAGAGGTAAAGCTGTTGGTATCAAAATTAAAAGGTACTCCTTGATTGTATTTTCCGTTTTCCCAATAAAATTTAGTTCTTGATTTGTCGTAATTACCTATTTCATTCATAGTTGTAATATCATACAATCTCCCATTAATCATGGTGTGAGTTACCGTATTTGTATGTCTAATATTCTCTAATGGATTTTCACTTAAAACAATTAAATCAGCCAGTTTTCCTACTTCTAAAGAACCTAATTCATCTCCAACACCAATATACTCAGCTCCATTAATGGTAGCAGCTTTTAGTGCCTCTAAATTAGACATGCCGCCTTGTTGTAACATCCATAATTCCCAATGAGCCCCCAATCCTTGTAATTGACCATGTGCTCCTAGATTTACTTTTACACCTACCTTAGATAAATCTGTCACTGTTTTAGAGGTTAGAATATGACCATTTTCGTATTCCTTTGCTGGAATTTTTATTCTATGCCTAGATCTAGTATCGATTACATATCTTGGAGTATACTTTAAAAGTGTTTCATTTTCCCATACATTACTTTCTTCGTAGAAGAACATTTCACCATTCATACCACCATAATTTACAATTAAAGTTGGAGTATAACCAGTTTTGCTATTTCCCCAAAGAGATAGCACATCTTTATAAACTGGGTTTACTGGTATATTGTGCTCAATACCTGTATGACCGTCAAAAATCATACTCATATTTGAGTAGAAGTTTGAGCCCCCTTCAGGTACTACATTTACCCCCAATTCTTTAGCAGCCTGCATAATTTGCTGACGCTGTTCTCTTCTGGGTTGGTTGTAACTTTTTACAGATTTTGCTCCAAATGCTTTGGTTCTTTCAATAGCAAAACGAGCATCATCTAAATTGTTTACAACAGCTTTAAAATCGCCTTCAGCACCATACAAAATAAATCCTGTAGAAAATAACCTTGGACCAACTGTTTGTCCACTTTTTTGTAATTCCTCTAAAGTAAAAGCAGCTTTTGTATGTACAGAAGGGTCATGAGAGGTGGTAACCCCAAAAGCTAAATTTGCATAAAATTGCCAATGTTTTTGGGTGCTTAACCCGTTTCTAAAAGCCCCAACATGGGCATGAACATCTACAATACCAGGCATAATTGTTTTTCCTTTCATGTCATAGACTTTAGCATCTTCTGGAATTACAATTTTTTCTGATGTACCAATGGTATCTATTTTATTCTGATTGATTATAATAGTCCCTTCTTCAATCACTTCATTTCCATTCATTGTTATTAAGCGAGCATTTGTAAAAGCTATGATGCCCTCTGGAACATCTGATTTCACGGTAAGGTTAATAGATGAAGAAGTTGCTTTTGAGCTGTCTAAATTTGTTTTAGCAAAAGGATCTGTTGTGTTATTAATAATTTTTTTTGTAAAATATTGATCACCTAGTGTCCAATGAACTTTTTTGTTTGAAGCTGCCCAGTGAATATCTATTCCTGCTTCCTCAGACAAACTTTCTACATGAAAAGATTTGGTCTTAATATCTAAGTTAATCTCCTGACCATTTTGAATAAATGGAGCAATATATACTTTATGTAAATGAATAATAGCAACCCATTTATTATCTGGACTAGGAACAATTCTATTGGCCAGTTTTGAGGTGAAATGACTTTTTTCATCGTTTCCTGATAAGTCTACACTTTTTAGTTTTTTAGTTAAATTACCAAAGAAAGCACCCCCTGTTTGAAAAAAAACTCGTTTGTTATCTTCAGAGAATTGAGGAAATTCTCCAGTTTCAGAGATTCTTTTTGGATAAGAACCTGAATAGCTCATTGTGTAAATACCGGTCATTTTAGTAAAATCAAATCCTTGATCTCCATTTCCACTTTCTTTTCTGTAGGCTATTTTACTTCCAGATCCGTCATAGACAGGTGTTCTATAGATTCCTTTTTGTTTTGTTAATTTTTTTAATCCAGTTCCGTCTAGTTTTACAGAGTAAATTGCCCCTAAATTTTCATCATTCCAGGTCACAAATAATACAGATTTACCATCAGGAGAAAAACTTGGATCAGCTTCAAAATCTGATAAATTTGTAATTCTGGTGGGTATTCCATCTGGTAGTATTTTTTTATAAATATGCCCTAGTGAAGTAAAAACAATAGTTTTTCCGTTGGGAGCTGTTTTTACATCTTTGATCATTTTTGATGAAAAATTTTCAGTAAAAGCTTTTCTTTTTACTTGGTGTGTTTCTGTTAATTTAATAGAAGTGTCAATTTCAAAAGGAATATTTTTAATTACTTTAGAATCTATATTTATGCTATGAATTTTACCTGCACTCCAGAAAACAAGATCTCTATTGTTTGGCATCCAACTAAAATAGGGATAGACACCAAAAACAGCCCAAGCTTCTTGTTGGTCTTTATCTAGATCAAAGTAAATTGGTTTTTCTTCTCCAGTTGCTAAATCATGTGTATACAATACAGTTTGTTCTCTAATTCTTTTTACAAAAGCTAGATTTTTTCCATCTCTTGAAATTATTGGCCTAGCTGCGCCGCCAGGACCACCTGTTATTATTTTTGTTTTTCCTGTGGTGAAATCATATTGTTTAATTACATATATCTGACTGTTAGGGTCTTTGTTATATTGAAAAAAACCACCAGGATACATGTCCTCTGCATAGTAAAGAAATTTTCCGTCCGGAGATATAGAAGGGTCATTAACATCCTGTTGATCGTTTTTCCGTTTTGTGATTTGTAGTCCTGCAGAACCAACTAATGGATATTGCCACATTTCTCCGGCACCAACAGAACGTTCAGAAGTATAATGTTTTCTTGCAACTAAAGACTTTCCATCAGGTGTCCAAACAGCGTTGTTTAGTAATCTATATTTTTCATTGGTAATAGCTTTTGCGTTTTGTCCATCAGCTGTCATTACCCAAATGTTATTCCCACCTTCTGCATCACTGGTAAATGAAATATAGGTTCCGTCTGGACTATATCTAGGCTGTACCTCAAAAGCCAAACCTGTTCTTAAAGCCTTAGCTTTGCCACCAGTAACAGGCATGGTGTAAATGTCTCCCAACATATCAAAAACAATTGTTTTTCCATCTGGGCTTACATCTAAATTCATCCAAGTTCCTTCATCAGTATTAAGATTGAAAGTTTTATAACTCCAATCTTTGTGTGGGTTATTTACATCCCATTTTTTTGATTTTGTAGTTTTTTCTTTTTGAGAAAAAGTTGAAACTGAAAAAGAAATAAGGGTGAATATGATAAAAAATTTACGCATGATTAATTGGTCTTTGTGAATTCTAAAATTAAGTTTTTAAAGTGAATGGTCCAAGTTGTGTTTTAGGATAAAAGTGAGTTGTTGAAGTGTTAGTTAAAATTGTATTTTTTCATCATATCTTCTGACAAGATCTTTCTAAGATACCACAACAATTGTTGTGCGTTTTCTTTAGAAAAAACTAGCGGTGGTTTTATTTTTAATACGTTATGGTCTAGACCATCAGAACTCATTAAAATACCATGGTCTTTCATTCTGTTTATAAGGTAATCGGTTTGTTTGGGTAATGGTTTTTTCTGAGCATCTACCAATTCTATTCCTAAGAAAAATCCTTGGCCTCTTACATCACCAATAATAGGAAAATCTTTGGCTAGATTGAAAAGCTGTTGTTTTAAATAAGCACCTACCTTTAAAGCATTTTCTTGTAATTTTTCTTTTTTTACGGTTTGCAATACTGCAGTTCCTATAGCACAAGAAACAGGGTTGCCTCCAAAGGTGTTAAAAAACTCCATACCGTTTGCAAAACTATTAGCTATTGCTTCTGTACAAACAACAGCTGCCATAGGATGTCCGTTTCCTATGGGTTTTCCAATGGTTATAATATCTGGAATTACGTTGTGTAATTGAAAGCCCCAAAAAGCTTCTCCAAGTCTTCCACACCCCACCTGAACTTCATCAGAAATACATACCCCACCTGCTTTTCTAATAGCTGTATAAGCCATGGATAAAAACCCTTCAGGCAATTCTATTTGGCCACCACAAGAAATAATAGGTTCTACAATTAATGCGCTTACACCATCTCCTCTTTTATGAATCCTATCAATACATTTTTGTACTTCTTCTGCATAATGAAGACTTGCGTTTTCACCGCTGTATTTTCCTCTAAAAGTATCTGGTAATGGAAAAATATGGGTGTGTGCTGGAGCGCCTTTACCACCTTTTCCATCAAATTTATAGGAAGAAATGGCTACACAGGTATTGGTGTTTCCATGATAACCAACTTCTGAAGCAATAACATCTTGTTTACCTGTTACTGTTTTTGCCATTCTAATAGCTAATTCATTAGCTTCACTTCCAGAATTTACAAAATGTATAACACTTAGTTCAGGTGGTAAGGTGTCTAAAATTTCTTGCGTAATCAAGTTGATGTTTTTATGAAGATACCGAGAATTTGTATTCAAAATAGCTACCTGCTGTTGAGCCGCTTTAACTACTGTAGGATGCTCATGTCCAACATGAGCAACATTGTTTACGGTGTCTAAGTACTTTCTACCTAATTGATCTAAAAGAAATACACCTTCTCCTCGAACCATTTTTATGGGTTCTTTATAGTGTAAACTCAATCCTTTTCCAAGATGTTTTTTTCTGTAAGTAATTAATTCTTCGTTTGAAGCACTCTTTTTTGAACAAAGATTTTTAATGCGAAACAATGTATTTGGATCTATACAAATACTTTTCCAAATAGCTTTTTGATTTGCATAGGCTACTCCAGGAAAATCAGTTGTATAGTCTAATAAAGAAAGCATTATTTGAAAATGCAAATGAGGTGCCCAATTACCATTGACGGATTGATTACCTAACTCACCAATCTTATGTCCTTTTTTTATGAGATCTCCTTTTTGATAGTGTAAAATACCTTCCGGATCTAAATGACCATATAAAGTGAAGAATTCTAGTTCATTTTCTAAGTGTTTTAAAACAACCAACCCACCATATTCTTTATTTCCGTGATCATTTACAGCGATTACTATTTCTCCATTAAATAGAGCATGTATTGGAGTTTTTGTAGGTAGCCAGAAATCGATTCCTAAATGAATAGTTCTGCTTTCTGGGCCATAATTTCCTATTTTATCATACGTATTTGAGGTGTACAAAGGTCTTGGTTCTAGATATCCACCTGAGATAATTTTTGTTGGATGCTCTTTTTGAAGTTGGTCTAGTTTATATTGAAAAAAGTCAATATTGTTAAAATCAGCTTGATGGCCAATCCAAGAACTAGATACACTTAGATCTAATAGTTCTATATCCTTTTTATGAATAGATGGGAATAATTCTGTTAAAGAACATTGAGTAGTTGCAGCCCATTTTTTAAATTGTTTTTCATTTGGGTGTGCAGAAAAACCACATGCATCTCTAAAAGAATAATATGCAAAATCTGGGCTAATAAGTACCCATTTATGTAAAACTTCCCATGCTGGCTTTTCACTAATTAGCAAATACCTATTGTTGGGTTCTTTATCTTTGTTAATGGCAGATTTAGTTACAGAGATTACCAATCTCATTGCAATACAAGCAAACAAATGACTGATTTCTTTTTCTTGTAAAGTAAAAGTACTGTGGTATCCTTTTATTAGTTCTAGCGAAGCCTCTAATGGATCATTATGATGCATGATAGCATAAGAACAAGCAATAGCTAAATCATTAATTGTTTGTGTATGAATTGCATCACCATAATCAATGGCGCCAATAACTTTAGGGTCTTTTATATCTTCAGATACTACTATGTTATTATCATTTACATCATTATGTACAATACTTTTTCTAAGTGATTGATAGCTTTTAAATTGCTCTCTAAATAGAGACTGAAAATAGCTGATGACTTTTTTTTCTTTGGCGCTAAAAAGGTGTAAGAAATTAGAGGTCCATAAAGATTGAGCAATATCCCACTCAAAATTTCTGTAAGCTTCTGTGTGTTTAAAAAAACGAAGCGTTTTTGTGAGTTTTCCACATTGCTGACCCAAATTAAACCTTAAAAAGTTTGATTGAGGATTAACACTACTCCATAAACGTCCTGGAATCCAAGTTAGTAAACGAACACTTCTTGCATTTTTAGAGCTATCTATATATTCTGATGTAGCTTTTCTTTTTTTATCTAAAATTATTTTTGGGGAAACAATTGTTGCTTTGTCCTCTAGATATTGTAACAGTTTTTCTTGAAAATCGGTGTACTTTTTACTTTGATTAGGTCTAGATATTTTTAAAATATAACAATCTTTTGAATCGATTGATATTTTAAAATTAAAATCTGTTTCTCCAGGAAGTTTAAAAGCAGTACCTTTTATATGATAGAAATCAAACAAGATTTCTTCTGCTTGTTTGTTAGATATTTTTATATTGTTATAATTCATATATTCTCAAAAATAATTACTAAATGATATAATTAGAAAAATTCAATAAAAGAATAAAGATAAAATAATAACTATTAAAAAAACAGGATTGTTTAATTTTGATTTATGATTATTAGAGGAAACATAGTAGATATATTTAATCGTTCTATTTTTAGAGGAGAGATTGAGGTATCTGATGGAAAAATTATTGATATTCGTCCTAGTGAACATGATGTAAAAAATTTCATTTTACCAGGTTTTATCGATGCCCATATTCACATAGAAAGTTCGATGCTGGTTCCTTCTGAATTTGCAAAAATTGCACTTATTCATGGAACAGTTGCCACAGTTTCTGATCCACATGAAATTGCCAATGTTTTAGGAGTAAAAGGTGTTCATTTTATGATTAAGAACGGAAAGAAAGTTCCCTTAAAATTTAATTTTGGTGCACCCTCTTGTGTTCCTGCTACTTCATTTGAAAGTGCTGGAGCTGAACTAGATTCTGATGAAATCAAAGAATTAATGTCAAATCCAGATATTAAGTATTTGGCAGAAATGATGAATTATCCTGGGGTATTATTTGATGATGAAGAGGTGCTAAAAAAAATACAACATGCAAAAAATAATAACAAACCTATAGATGGTCATGCACCAGGCTTAAGAGGCGATGATGTAAGCAAATATATTGCTGCAGGAATTTCTTCAGATCATGAATGTTTTACTTATGAGGAAGCTCTAGAAAAACTTCAGAAAGGAATGAAGATTCTTATTAGGGAAGGAAGTGCTGCAAAGAATTTTGAGGCTTTAATAGATTTATTACCTGAACATTATAATAATATGATGTTTTGTTCAGACGATAAACATCCAGATGATTTGCTGTTAGGACATATCAATCAATTATGTGAACGAGCAGTTGCTAAGGGAATGGATATTTTTAAAGTACTTCAAATGGCTTGTATTAATCCGGTAAACCATTATAATTTAGAGGTTGGCTTATTGCAAGTTGGTGATCCTGCAGATTTTATTTTAGTAAATGATTTAGAGAAATTTAAAGTATTGGAAACTTATATAGATGGTGAGTTGGTTGCCAAAAATGGAAAAAGTTTTATAAAATCTGTTCCATTTAAAATTTTAAATAATTTTGAAACAGAAAAAAAGAAAGTAACTGATTTTGAGATACTGTCTTCTACAGACAAAATTCGTGTTATTGAAGTTCTTGATGGTGAATTAGTAACTAATGAAATAGAGGCTAATGCTCTGGTGGTTGACGGGAAAATCATTTCAAATGTAGACAATGATATTTTGAAAATGACGGTAGTAAATCGCTATCAAAACACGAATCCATCCATTGCTTTCATTAAAAACTTTGGAATAAAACATGGAGCTATAGCGAGTTCTGTTGGTCACGATTCACATAACATTATAGCAGTTGGAACCTCTGATGAGTTTATTTGTAAAGCTGTAAATCTGTTGATACTAAATAAGGGTGGTGTATGTGCAATAAATGATACAACAGAAAAAGTAGTTGCCTTACCCGTGGCTGGAATTATGAGTGATCAATCTGCAGAAGTTATTGGGAAGTCCTATGCTGAGTTAGATTCGATGGCAAAAGAAATGGGAAGTACCTTAAGTGCTCCTTTTATGTCTTTATCATTTATGTCTCTTCTAGTTATTCCATCACTTAAATTAAGTGATCAAGGGCTTTTTGATGGAAATACATTCAAATTTGCTTCCTTAGAGATTTTATAGGTGGTTTTTTTAAACCTTTTTCTTTTAAATGCTAAATTCATATTAAAGTTTATCTTTTTTACTTTATTATAGCAAGCGATTTAATATTTTTAACATTCATTTTTTAAATAATTATATGAACTACCCAAAGAAAGTTACTATTGGAGATATTACAGTTCGTGATGGCTACCAACATGAGGAAAAATTTATTCCTACCCAGTCTAAATTATGGATGTTAGAACAGTTGTTGTTGGCTGGGTTTAAAAATATTGAAGTTACCAATTTTGGAAACCCAAGAGGGATGCCTCAGTTTGCTGATGCTGATAATTTATTTAAAAAAATACGTACTTCAAAAAAAGTATCACATTTGTTGTCAGATACTTCTCTAACAGCTATTACAATTAGAGAGAAATCAGTAGAAAGAGCTATACAAGCTAAGCTTGAAGGATACGGACCTGACAGAATTTTATTAATGGTTTCTACTAGTGAATCTCATCATCTAAAAAATTCTGGTTTGTCATTAAAAGAGTATTGGAAGATGGCAGAAATTCAAATTAAAAAAGCACATGACGCGGGAATTAAAGTAAATGGTACAGTAAGCACTATATGGGGATGTCCTATTGATGGACCTACAGATCTTAATAAAGCTATAGATTTTACGAAACGTTGGTTTGATATTGGTGCAGATGATGTAGAACATGCAGATCATGATGGTTCTGCATCGCCAGATAGAGTGTACAGATATTATTCGATGTTGCAGGAAAAGATAGGGATGACTGAGAAACAAATTGTTCATTTTCATACAACTAGAGGATGGGGATTGGCCAATGTTCTAGCCGCTCTTCAAGCTGGGATGACACACTATGAATCTACTATGGGAGGTATAGGTGGGCAGCCTGCAAATTTTGTAGACGGAGTTCCAGTAGCAGGTACAGGCTCTTATTATTACAAAGATCCAAATTTAGTGGGTTTGGTTTCTACAGAAGATTTAGTGGTTATGCTTGATGAAATGGGAATCGAGACAAATTTAGATATTGATAAAGTACTGGAAATTGGTACTATGAATGAACGTATTGTTGGAAGACGTTTACGTTCAGAAGCTATCAAAAATGGAAGAATACCTAAATCATTAACCGGAAGGTAATTTGTAGTCTTCTTAGATTAACTGTATTATTGCACATCTAAAAAATGTTTCAATGTCTATATTACAAGACTTACAGAGTAGAAGTGGAAATATTTGTGAATTGTGTACAGCTGATACTAGGCTAGAAATATATGAAGTTCCACCTGTGTCAACAAGAGGTGTAGATGGAAGCTTATTGGCTTGTAACAGATGTATTAGTCAAATTAAAAATATAGAACCTACTGATCCAAATCATTGGCGATGTCTTAACGATAGCATGTGGTCTGAGTTTCGAGCTGTAAAAATAATTGTTTGGAGGATGTTATCTAGGCTAAGAAAAGAGGGTTGGCCTCAAGATCTATTAGACATGCTTTATTTAGAGGATGAGGATTTTCGATTTGCTAAAGAAACTGGAGAGCACTTGGATGAAAATGAAAAGATTATTCATAGGGATTCTAATGGAGCTATTTTAAAAGCTGGAGATAGTGTTGTTCTTATTAAAGACCTAAAAGTAAAAGGTTCTAGTATGGTAGCTAAACAAGGAACAGCAGTTAGAAGAATTTCTCTAGATCGAGATAACCCCAAGTATATTGAGGGCAAAGTAGGACCAACGCAAATAGTGATTATCACAGATTATGTGAAGAAAATGTCTGACAAAGAATAAAATTTACTTATTCACTCCTATTCATGAAACAATTCTGTAAAATATTTATAGAAATATGGTATGGTTTCAATTCCTTTTAAATAATTAAAAATACCAAAATGCTCATTTGGAGAATGGATGGCATCACTGTCTAGTCCGAATCCCATTAGAATTGTTTTACTTTTTAGCTCATCTTCAAAAAGAGAAACTATAGGAATACTTCCACCACTTCTTTGAGGTATTGGAGTTTTTCCAAAAGTAGTCTGGTAAGCTTTACTGGCAGCTTTATAACCAATCGTATTTATAGGAGTTACATAGCCTTGACCACCATGATGAGGAGTTACATTAACAGTAACAGCTTCTGGAGCTATACTTTCAAAATGTTTGGTAAATAACTCTGTAATTTCATGCCATTCTTGATTGGGTACCAAACGCATAGATATTTTTGCATAAGCTTTAGAAGCTATAACCGTCTTGGCACCTTCACCTGTGTATCCACCCCAAATTCCATTAACATCCAACGTAGGGCGAATAGAGTTTCTTTCATTGGTTGTATATCCATTTTCTCCATATACAGAAGAGATGTCTAATGCTTTTTTGTAATTATCTAAAGAAAAAGGAGCTTTTGCCATTTCATCTCTCTCTGCTCTTGATAATTCTTCTACTTTTTCATAAAAACCAGGAACAGTAATATGGTTATTCTCATCATGCAATGAAGCAATCATCTTTGTTAAAATATTTATTGGATTGGCTACTGCACCACCATATAATCCAGAATGTAAATCTCTGTTTGGTCCAGTAATTTCTACTTCAACATAACTTAAACCTCGTAATCCAGTAGTTATAGAAGGAATGTCATTGGCTATCATTCCCGTATCAGAAATTAAAATGATATCGTTGGCTAATTTTTCTTGGTGTTGCTTTACAAACCATCCCAAGCTCTCAGAACCAACTTCTTCTTCACCTTCAATCATAAACTTTACATTACAAGGAAGATTTCCAGTAGCAGTCATGTATTCCATGGCTTTCACATGCATGTACATTTGACCTTTATCATCACAAGCACCTCGCGCAAAAATAGCACCTTCTGGATGAAGTTCTGTTTTTTTAATAACGGGTTCAAATGCTGGGGAATCCCATAAATCTAATGGGTCTGCAGGCTGAACATCATAATGTCCATACACCAAAACAGTTGGTAGTTTTTTATCAATAATTTTTTCTCCATAAACAATTGGATATCCTGGAGTTTCACATATTTCTACAAAATCACAGCCTGCTTTTTCTAGCTTATCTTTTACGCTATCAGCGGTATTTAAAACATCTTGCTGAAATGCTGGATCTGCACTTACAGAAGGGATTTTTAAGAGCTCTATGAGTTCATTGATAAAACGATCTTTGTTTGCTTCAATATAGTTTTTGATATCTAACATGTTTTATTTTTATGTGCTAGTAAAAATACTAAAATTCCTCCGATTCCGCTTTGCGAATTCAGACGAATGCGTATATTTGCAATCCAAAAACTACAAATATTTGTAGTTTTTGGATTTGCAGGCGTGGTGGAATTGGTAGACACGCTAGACTTAGGATCTAGTGCCGCAAGGTGTGAGAGTTCGAGTCTCTCCGCCTGTACTAACTATAAGCCTCTTGATTTTCAAGAGGCTTATTTCATTGTGTGAGATTTATAATAATAAATTACAGCTTTTAAAAAGGAAGTCTTATACATTAATCTTTATTAACTATCACTTCATCGACACAAAATTAATTTTTAGCTTATTTTTTTAAACAATTAAGTTTTAAAAAATATTTTTACTGATATAAAGTGTTGATTATAGTATTATTAAAATTCGTTCCCAACCTGAATTCTTATATTTTTATTTGAATTTGTGATGATATTTATAAAACAAAACTTAGTTTTTTATCATCAAAAAAAGCTTCTTATTTTAATTAAGAGGCTTTTTTATTAAGATCGGATTAAATAAATATTCAAAACTAAACAAAACAACTAAAAATAATTATTAAATGATCATCCCTATGCGTCATCAAAAATTATCTTTAAACGAAAAGAATATTTTAGATGCTCTCAATAAAGAGCATTTAACTAGTATTCAAATTTTAAATAGAATAGAATCTATTTCACTTATTCTTCATGTTTATACATTATTGGATGACCTTTCATCTAAAGGCTATATTACCAGTTATGTAAAAAAAGATGTGAAATACCATTATGCTAGTTAGTTTTTTACTGACAAATTAATTTTGAATAAAAGTATAATCAATATCTTTAATTGATATTTCATTATATTTTTGATAAGTACTTTCATTGAATAAAGCTCTTAATTCTTCTATTTCTTGCTGATTAAATAATAAAACTAAATTTCCCTGTAAAGTTGGTACGGGGACGTTTTTCTTAACTCTTGGGCAGGGGTAATTTTCATTCCAATACGCAGTATCTAATTGAAGAATATATTTTTTGAAATAAACATATTCTTCATATGTAAATTCAAAAAATATATTATTAAAAGTAAGGTGGTAGTGATTGCAATCTAAACATACTGTTAATTCTCCACTTTTAACCTTTCTTAATAATTTTATTTTTCCAGACATTAATTTAATTTAGATTTAATTAAAATAATTAATTATATTTGACAAATATATAAAATAGAATGATTCTAAATAAAAACTTATTAAATATTTATTTTAAAAATAAATTACTTCTGTTATTATGTTTTTTTTGAATTTTGCTCCTCAGAAATGAGGGGCTTTTTTTATTGAATGTGAACTTTAAATTTTAACATCTAAAGCATCACGTAAAGCGTTTCCAATGATCATAAAAGCCATTACCAAACTCATAATAGCTAATCCAGGAATGATTGCTAAATATGGTTTTCCAAGAACTATATAATTGTAATGATTTTTAATAATAGCACCCCAAGATGGAGTAGGTGGCTGGGCTCCAATTCCGAGAAAGCTTAATCCGCTTTCAATTAATATCGCAGCTGCAAAATTTGCTGCAGAGATAACAATAATTGGTGCCATAATATTAGGTAGTATATGTTTAAAAATTATTCTAAGATTGGAATACCCAAGAGCTTTAGCAGCTTCAACATACTGTTGTTGTTTAGTAGTAAGTACTTGTCCTCTTACCACTCTTGCAACCTCTACCCACATAGTTAACCCAACAGCAATAAATACTTGCCAATATCCCTTACCTAAAGCCAATGTTATGGCAATTACAAGTAGCAATGTTGGAATAGACCAAGTAATATTTATTAGCCACATTACTATTGCATCTATTTTACCGCCGCAGTAACCTGCTAAAGCTCCTATGCTGATTCCTATTAGTAATGAAATGAAAACTGCAATAAACCCTATAAAAAAAGAAATTCTAGTCCCAATAATTAATCTACTTAGCAGGTCTCTTCCATATTTATCTGTACCAAAATAAAAAGTCTTTTTCTTAATATAATTTTCTGGATTGTTTACAATAGCTTTAGAACTTATCGATTTAGTTAATCCTTCGCCTAAACTTTCATATTCTAACAAATTGATTTTTTTGCGATATGATTTTATTGGTATTTCTGTATTGTTTTGAGTATGACCAAAAAATAAGTTGTTAAAAAATGACTGTGATTTGTTTTCTTCTGACGGAAGTGTTAACATCAAAACAGAAAAACCTGGCTCTTTTGAATGAATTTCCAAATGCATCTGATTTGCATTTTGACTATTGTCTGGAGCTATTAGATAACCAAACACAGCTACAAAGCCACAAAAAATAACAAACCAAAAACTAAATAAACTAGTTTTATTGTGCTTAAATTTTTTGATTGCTATTTGTGAAAGTGATTTTGATTCTAAAGACATTACTGCAAAAATAAAAAACCTGATAGGTTATACAAACTTATCAGGTTTTATGAAATGAGATTTCAACAAGTTAATTTTTTACAATTTCTTGTTTAACATCTATTTTAAGTTGACTCAGAACATTTAGTGCTTCTGAAATATAAATGTCTTTAGATAAGTTTTTATGCCAAGCCATTCTTTTTTCTTCTAAATCTTTATTGTCTTTAAAAAGAGGCAATTCATACCTCGGAGAATTAAAAGCAAGATTAGATTTGTATTTAAAAACTGAGTTGAATTTTTTTGAAAACACTTCTTTTTCTTTAAGTTCTTTTTTGTATTGTTTGTAATTTAATGAATAAGTAGAATCTTCTTGTTCATTTTTTAGCCATTTAGCGTATTCATCAATTAGCTGAAATTTAGGATCGTTGTTTATTCTTTCAATACTAGAAGTAACAACGTCTGAAAAATTTATGTAAGAATTAATAGGCTTGTACTTAGCTTGAGGAACTTTGTCCCATTTAAGAGCACCCTCTAAATCTCGTTCTCCGTAACTCATATAACTAAAGCGAGTAGGCATAGCTATATCTGAATAAACTCCCTCTACTTGAGTTGAACCTCCATTAATTCTATAAAATTTTTGAATGGTCATTTTTAGAAAACCTAGTTTTTTGTCATAGTTAGGATAAAATTTATTTATAGGTATAATATTTTGAACTGTTCCTTTTCCGTAGGTTTGATTTCCTCCTAAAATAATTGCTCTGTTATAGTCTTGCATGGCAGCTGCAAATATTTCTGATGCAGAAGCTGATAATTCATTTACTAGAACAACAAGAGAACCACTCCATTGAGTATTTTTGTCTATATCCTCTCTTACAACAGGATCTTCATTTCTATATTTCACTTGAACTACAGGACCCTTGTCTACAAATAAACCTGCTATTTTTACGGCTGTGTCTAATGAACCTCCTCCATTATTTCTTAGATCAATTAATAATCCTTCTACATTTTCATCTTTTAATCGTTCAATTTCTTTCTCCATATCTTTTGCAGAATCTCTAAAATTTCTATCATCAAAATTTATATAGAATTTAGGTAAATCAATAATACCAAACTTTTTACCGTCTTTTAATACTACAGAAGATTTAACGAAAGTCTCGTCTAATTGAACAATATCTCTAATAATTGTGATATCCTTAGTAGAACCATCTATCTTTTTTTTAACGGATAAGGTTACTTTGGTATCTTTAGGTCCCTTTATAAATTTAATGGCATCATCCAATCGCATTCCTACAATATCTATTGGGTCTTCATTCTCCTGAGCTACCTTTAAAAGAATATCTCCCTCTTCTAATTCGCCTTGTTTCCATGCAGGACCACCAGAAACTAATTCAACTACATGGGTGTAAATACCTTTTTTTTGAAGTCTAGCTCCAATTCCTTCAAGTTTACCAGACATATCTTGATCAAAAGTTTCTTTAATGTTTGGTGCCATGTATGTTGTGTGGGGTCCAAAAGCACTAACAACACTGTTTAAAAAGGTAGAAAACCAATCTTTATGTTCTAACTCGTCTATTCGTATGTATAAATTTTCCATAGAGGTCATTACTTTTTCTCTTGCTATTTTTTCAATAGATGAAAAAGACCTTTTTTTGTAAGAGGGATCTTTTTTAATTTTTTCTTCATCTAAGTTTTCTTGTTCCTGGATTCTGTCTATAGTTTGTAATTTTAATTGTTTTCTCCAATAATTTATAAGTTCTTTCTCAGAGTTAGCATACTCCATCTTTTTGTAGTCTAAATCAATGATTTCATTTTTTTTGTAATTAAATGGTTTCTTGAGTATAGCACCATAATATTTTTTTGCATTCTTAATTTTAGATAAAAATCTGTTATAGACTAAATTATAAAAAGCAATATCAGATTCTTTTAACTGATTGTCTATTTGGTATTTATACTTAGAAAACTCTTTAATGTCATCTTTTGTGAAATATCGTTTAGATGGGTCTAATCCATCAATAAAATTGGTAAATACATGCTTAGAAAATTCGTCATTTAAATCTTTTTCAACATAATGACCTCGAGTGAGCATATAGTTAAGTACAGAAATTAAAACCTTATCTTTTTCTGAATCTTGATCAATAGGCGAATTTTCACCTTTTAAATTTGTATGACTTAACAGGAGACATAAAGAAAAACACAGGAGAATAAATTTTGTTTTCATAAAGATTTTTAGCTTTTTAAGGGCAATTATTGATAAATATATGTTTGTTAAATTTAACAAATACTATACAATATTAATTAAAAAACTAATGTAATCTTCTTTAGAAAATGTTAAATTAATATTCACGTTAAATGACTTACATTTGTGTGTAATTTATACAACTATGACAAAAAAAAGACCTTTAATTTTAGTAACAAACGATGACGGAATTACAGCTCCAGGTATTAGAGAATTAATTAAAATAATGAATGAAATTGGAGATGTAGTTGTAGTTGCTCCAGATAGACCTCAGAGTGGAATGGGCCATGCTATCACCGTTGATAATGTATTGCATTGTAATCCAATAAACATTGATGAAGGACCTCAAATAGAATATAGTTGCTCAGGTACTCCAGCTGATTGTGTTAAAATGGCAATCAATGAGATTTTGAATACCAAACCAGATTTATGTGTTTCTGGTATTAATCATGGTTCAAATTCATCTATTAATGTTATCTATTCAGGAACTATGAGTGCTGCTGTTGAAGCAGGAATTGAAGGAGTTCCAGCTATTGGGTTTTCACTATTAGATTTTAATTATAAGGCAGATTTTAAACAAGGGAAAGACTTTGTCAAAAGAATTACACAGAGTGCTTTAAAAAATGGTATTCCAGAAGCAACAGTTTTAAACGTTAATATTCCAAAATTAAAAGAAGAGCATATAAAAGGAATAAAAATTTGTAGACAAGCTAATGGATATTGGCGTGAAGATTTTGACAAACGAAAAAGTCCTTTTGGAAAGGAATATTATTGGTTGTCTGGTGAATTTGTAAACAAAGATAAAGGAGAAGACACAGACATATGGGCCTTAGAAAACGGATTTATCTCAATTGTACCAGTTCAATTTGATTTAACAGCACACCATATGATACAAAAATTAAATTCATGGGATATTTAAAAAAAGAGGTATTTGTTGGATTTTTAATTTCAATTATAGCAACTGTTTGCGGGGTGTTTTTGTATGTACAATATTTTTCTAAATATGGATTTGAAGAAACAATTCAAATGATACAAAAAGGTAATTTATATGCTCAAGTACTCTCGTTAGCTGCATTACCCAATCTATTTGTTTTTTTTGTTTTCATAAAGAAAAAACAAGACTACAGAGCTAGAGGGGTACTTATGGCTTCTATTTTAACTGCTTTAATTACCTTTGTATTAAAGTTTTTATAGCAACAAAACAATTTTATATCAATTGATGTATGGTATTTTTATATAGATATCTACTCGATTTAATTTTCATTTAAATGAAATATTATATCATAGCCGGTGAAGCATCTGGAGACTTACATGGTTCTAATCTAATGAAAGCTTTGATGAAAGAGGATGGCGAAGCAGAAATAAGGTTTTGGGGAGGAGACTTAATGAACAAAGTGGGAGGTACTCTTGTGAAACATTACAAAGAAAGGGCTTTCATGGGGTTTGTAGAAGTGTTCATGAATATTAGGAAAATCCTTGGGATGATGTCTTTCTGTAAAAAAGACATTATAAATTTTGAACCTGATGTACTTATTTTTATTGATAATTCTGGTTTCAATCTAAGAATAGCTTCCTGGGCTAAAACCTTAGCATATAAAACACATTATTATATTTCTCCTCAAGTTTGGGCTTCAAGAGCCAACAGGGTTGAAAAAATTAAAAAGGTGGTAGATCATATGTATGTAATCTTACCTTTTGAAAAAGATTTTTATAAAAAATATGATTACGAAGTTACATTTGTTGGACATCCTTTAATAGATGCTGTTTCTGATATCAAACAAATAGACGAAACTATATTTAGAAAAAAATACAACCTGTCAAAGAAGCCAATAATTGCCTTATTACCTGGTAGTAGAAAACAAGAAATTTCTAAAATGTTATCTGTTATGTTGTCATTAGTTGATGATTTTCAACAATATGAATTTGTAATAGCAGGCGCTCCAAGCCAGAGTTTAGATTTTTATAAAAAAATAATTGGATCTAAAAATGTAGCCTTTGTAGACAATAAAACCTACGACTTATTGAGTGTTTCATATGCGGCATTAGTTACCTCTGGAACCGCAACTTTAGAAACTGCTTTATTTAAAGTTCCTCAAGTTGTTTGTTATAAAGGAAGTATCATATCTTATCAAATAGCAAAAAGAATTATAACGCTTCGCTTTATTTCTCTGGTAAACTTAATTATGGATAAAGAGGTAGTTAAAGAACTAATTCAAAAAGATTTTACAAAAAAGAATTTGACCAAAGAATTATCAATGATTCTCGATGATACTCATAGATCTAAAATTTTTGAGAATTATTATCAATTAGAACAAAAATTAGGAGGAAAAGGTGCTTCTAAAAATACTGCAACTTCTATCATATCAAAATTAAATTAGTAATTTTTTTTTAGTAACTTTAGGTTGCTATGAAAAAGTTACTTGGATATCTTCCTTTTCACTTTTTACTATTTCTTATTGCAGGTATTTGTTGTCAGTTTTACACTGATTATTGGAATTATGGAGTAGTAATTTCTTCATGCATACTTATTTTTTTATCTCTTATAGCTTATTTGCAGAGAAAAACACTGTTTTTTGTTTTCATCACATGGATCACTTTTTTTTTAACAGGAATGATTCTTGTGTATGAGAATGATACTACAAATCACACTAATTATTTTCAAAAACATGTAAAAAATACCTCAAAGGCAATCTTAGCAATAGAGAAGGTTCTTAAACCAGGGAATTACCATCATAAATACGTGGCTGGTGTTGTTCAAGTAGATGGCAAGAAAACTATTGGTCATGTTCTTCTTAACATAGAAAAAGATAGTACGCTATTACTTTTTAATACCGGTGATCTTGTGTTTTTAAAAAATAAATTTGAAGATATTAAAACATCATTAAATCCACACCAATTTAATTATAAGCATTATTTAAAAAAACAAGGAATTAATCAGCAAGTCTATGCTACTCATCAGGAGATTTTGTTATTAGATGAAAGCAAGTTTTCATTGTTAAGATTCATTGATGCTTTTCGTGTCAACATTCAAAAATCGTTACGTAGATATCATTTTACAGAAGATGAATTAGCAGTAATGAACGCATTATTATTGGGTCAACGACAAGAAATTTCTAAAGAACTCTCAGATAACTATTCAAAAGCTGGTGCTATTCACATTTTGGCTGTATCTGGCTTACATGTTGGGATTATATTATTAATACTCTCTTTTGTATTAAAACCCCTAGAGAGAGTTAACAAGGGTATATTAATTAAATTAGTTTTGGTGATTTTATTTTTATGGTTTTTTGCTTTACTAGCAGGGTTATCTGCATCTGTAATTAGAGCTGTAACCATGTTTTCAGCAATAGCTATAGGCCAATTTTTCAACAAAAGAAATGCTATAGAACATTCCTTGATTTTTTCTATGTTTATCATATTGTTGTGGAACCCTTTATTTTTATTCGATGTTGGCTTTCAATTAAGTTATACCGCTGTTTTTGGAATTATTTGGGTTCAACCAGTCTTATATCAATTATGGAAACCAACTTTTTTTATAGTAGATAAAGGATGGCAATTAATTACTGTTTCTGTTGCCGCTCAACTGGGTGTTTTATCAATAAGTCTTTTTTATTTCCATCAATTCCCAGGATTATTTTTTATTTCTAATCTAATTATTATTCCTTTTTTAGGAGTCATCTTAGGACTAGGGTTAGTAGTCTTAGTACTTTCATATGTGTCTATATTACCTCTATTTTTAGAGGGTTTTTATGGAGATATCATTTCAATTCTTAACAAGGTTGTTGCTTTTGTGGCTAGGCAAGAAAATTTTTTATTTTCAGAGATTTCATTTTCATCAGTAAAAATGATTTTTTCCTACTTACTTATCATCTCAGGATTTCAGTTATTTTTAAAATTGAATGCAAAACGTTGTTTTCTGTTTCTTGGCTCTATACTAGCTTTTCAGTGTGTCTTTATCGTTGAGAAATACACTAAAGCTCAAAAGAGTGAACTTATTGTATTTCATAAAAGTAAAAATACAATTATAGGGAAAAGAAAAGGGAGTAGTTTTGAGGTATATCATTCTATGGATTCTTTACAAATTAGTTCTCAGAAATTATTGATAAACTACAAAGTTGGAGAGAATATTTCTAGCCAGAACTATCTTAAGTTGTCGAACTTAATATATTACAAAAAAAAAGTTGTTTTAATTATAGATAAAGATGGGTTGTATAATATTAAAGAGTTAAATAGCCCAATAGTAGTTTTAAGACAATCTCCAAAAATTAATTTACAAAGACTAGTAAAAAAACTCAAGCCAGCAATTATAATAGCTGATGGTTCAAATTATAAAAGTTATATTGAAAATTGGAAGACTACTTGTAAAAATTTAAAGATACCTTTTTGGACTACTTATAATCAGGGAGCTTATATTTTAAACTAAAAAAAATATTAACTGTATTAGGTATTTTTTATAAATTACTCTTAAACGTTTTTATATACTCTTTCCACGTGTCTGTTTTGTATTTTTCACTACCAAAATAAGTGATGACTTGTTCCATAATATCAGGAGTTAGATAACCGGGAACCCTGTCTAATAATTCTAGATTTTCATTCATAAAAACAGTGGTTGGATAGCTTAACTTTCCATTCAGTAAACTTGCAGTAAATTCATGGTATCCGTTTCTTCCAGAAGGTTTAAATTTAAAGGTGTAATCTTTATAAACTAGGTCTTCCCTTTGTTCACCATCTAACTTTACAGGATAAAAATTTTCATTGATATAGGAAGTGATTATTTTATTGCTATAGGTAATTCTATCCATTTTTTTACAATAACCACACCAATCAGTATACACATCAATTAACATGGGTTTTGGGTTTTCTTTTGTTAATTTGACAGCTTCTTCGAAAGATATCCAGTTTACTTTTTGAGCAGACAGTTTGCTAGCTAAAAAAAACAAAACAAAGATGATAACTATTTTTTTCATGATTATTAAATAATAACAGAATAGAGCAACAAATTTACATAAAAAAAGAAAGCATCGTTATCGATGCTTTCTCTATGTTTTATAAATTTTTGTTAACGAACCCCATGCATTAGTTTTTTCAGTAACGGATGTAGCGCAAAGGACACCAGACCCAAACCAATTGGAACTATTGTAAATATTAAGAAGAAATAAGAAAGACCGCTTTCCTGAGATATTTTTTCAATATCACCTCCAATATAATGGGCTAATTTATTTCCTATAGCAATAGCTAAGTAGTATACTCCAAACATGAATGCAACCATTCTAGCAGGAACTAATTTACTCAAATAGGATAGTCCCATGGGAGACAAACATAATTCACCTAACGTATGAAATAAATAGGCTAGTACCAACCAAATCATACTCAGTTTAGCAGTTTTTGCTCCTAACGGAATATCTTTTGTTGCAAATGCCAATAAGCCAAAACCAATAGCCATAATAATTAAACCAAGTCCGTATTTTACTGATGCTGGAGGATTGTATTTACTATCCCACCATTTGGTAAATAGCGGAGCAAAGATGATAATGAACAAAGAATTTAAAATGGCAAACCAAGTAATAGGAACTTCTGTTTCTGTAGCTTGAAATTCTATATACAATTTGTAAATGATGATAGACCAAACAATTAAGAAGCTAATTCCTAAAATAATGTTCGATAAACTAATTTTACTAAATGTTTTATTAAACAACTTTACAAGTACATATGTTATAACTAACATAGGAACTACAGTTACAATCAAATCAATAATTTTAAATATAATCCCTGCGGTTCCCTCTAAAATTCTATCTGTAAAATCTCTTGTGTAAATTGGTAAAGAGCCAGCTGCTTGTTCAAAAGCAGCCCAAAAGAAAATGGTAAACAAACAAAAAATAGTAAAAGCTATCATCCTATCACGTTCTATTTTTGTGTATCTAGGAATTCTTACAATTAATAAGATAATAAAAGTGATTGCTGCAATAAGCGCAAAAAATAACGAGTCAGACATTCCTGCTATTGAGAAATTTAGTGCCTGAATATTGCCTATTTTACTTAAAGGATCATTTATGATAAAAATTAAAGCAGAAATAATAAAAATAAGTACCAATGAATAATCAAGAATTGAAAATGTATTTAATTTTTCAGTTTTATTTTCAGTTCTTGTATCAACTAAATTATTTTCAGTTTTTTTTGGTTTATCACCCAGGCTTCCAAAAATAGATTGCGCATAATAAAATTGTAACATTCCCAACAACATAAAGATTCCTGCTAAACCAAAACCATAGCTCCATCCTATTTTTTCTCCTACCCATCCACATAGCATAATTCCAATAAAAGCGCCAGCATTAACACCCATGTAATAAATATTATAGGCACCATCTTTTTTGTCATCTTTTCCAGTATACATTTTTGAAATAATAGAGGTCATATTTGGTTTAAAAAAACCATTACCAACAATTAGTAAAGCAATTCCTATGTACAAAAAAGTAGGAGTTTCAACAGCCATGGAAGCATGTCCTAGCGTCATTAATAGTGCGCCAATAACAACAGCCATTCTATAGCCTATTTTATTGTCTGCAAGCCAACCTCCAACAATAGGGGTTAAGTACACAAACAAAGCGTAGGTTCCTAATAGGGAAAGGGCAGTGGATGTATCCCATCCCCAGCCTGGATTATTCCCTGAGATAGCTCCTGTTAAAAATATTACTAAAATGGCACGCATTCCATAATAAGAAAAACGCTCCCACATTTCAGTAAAAAACAAAACAAAAAGCCCGGCAGGGTGCCCAAGAACTTTGTCTTTAAACATGTTTTC
>CAXHZP010000012.1:0-66515 GCA_964021805.1 uncultured Flavobacterium sp. | reverse complement strand
GAATAAAATGTGCTTGCCATCTAAGTCTAGATAAGAATGCTCCTATATGCCTTGTGTTTGCATTTGTTTTTACTTTTTTTCCTTTCTGAAAAACCTCTCTTACAGATAAATTTCCCCATGCTAAATAGGGTGATAGTCGGCTGCAACTTGTTCTTGATAATTCTGGCTTAGAAATATGAAACATATATTCTTTATGTCTTTCATTAAAAAAAGTTGTAAGATATTTGATTCCTATACTCCTTCCACCTTTCTGAAATTTTGTATTTGAAGGAGTTTCAAGAGAAATGGGATGAGAAATTTTTTCAATTTCTTTGATTTCATCTAGTTTAAGTATCTGATCCTCTTGAGGATTAAAAACTTCTTGTTTTTTTTGCATGTAACACTCCCAGTCTTCGTACCATTTTTCTCTATGCAGAAGTCCTCTTTGAACCCCGTTGTTAATATTTTCTTTCCAATTTATATTATTGTTTCGGCAATATCTCTTAAACTCTTTATCTCTAACATAGGTGGTTAATATTCCAGTTTCTATATGTGAGTAAACAGTATCTATAGCGTAAAAGTTTTGAATTTGATTACATAAACCTATAATGTCAGAGGAAACAGATAAAACCTTAGCCTTATAGGCTATTAATTCTTTGTTTATGTCTACTATAGATTGCTTTATAAAATCCCAATGACGCTCATTATAGTGTAAATCATGTAGCAAGATTTTTTCAAAAGCATAAAATATTAAAAACCTTTTACCACTTTTTATAGCGCTACTTATGGCTTCATTATCATGTAAACGAATATCTCTTTTAAGCCATATCAAGTTTATTTTTTCTTTATTCATCTAATTTTTTTATAAATTTTTCAGCAGTTTTAAAATGTGAATCTTTTTTATCTTGATTCATTTTGTCAAAAGTTCTTATAAGCATTCCTAACCTTGGGTTTTTTAGAAAGAAACTTCGATGCTTATCCATAAAAGCCCAGAATAATCCATCCCATATTTCTTGCCAATCTCCTTTTTTGTAATTACTCATTTTCATGACATAATTACTACTGCTTATATAGGGTTTGGTAGACATTAAGCCTCCATCTGCATATAAACTCATTCCATATACATTAGGAACCATAACCCAATCATATGAGTCTATAAATAACTCCATAAACCACTGATAAACTTCGTCTGGGTCAAACTCACATAAAACCATAAAATTACCCAAAATCATAAGTCGTTCAATGTGATGCGCATATCCTGTATTTAAAACCTTCTTAATAGCATCATCTATTGGTTCAATTCCTGTAGTTCCTGAATAAAAAGAAGCAGGTATTTTTCTTGAAAACCCCCAAAAATTTTTGGTACGTTCCTCAGAACCTTTGACATTGTAAACTCCTCTAATAAATTCTCGCCAACCAATTATTTGTCTAATAAACCCCTCTGAAGAGTTAATTGGAATATCATTTTTTTCTGCAAATTCGAGAGTTTGTTTAATAACCTTCATAGGATTTAATAATCCCACATTAATTAATGGAGATAAAATACTATGATTTAAAAAAACTTCTTTTTGAACAATTGCATCTTCATAATCACCAAACTCTTTAAATCTTTTTTCTAAAAACTGTTCAAGCCAAGCTTGTGAAGTTTTAAAATCTATAGGATAAATAATTGAACTACTTAATTGACCATAGTGAGACTCAAAATAGCTGTTAACGTACTCTTCAGCTTCAATGTGATATGATGTTTTCTCAGGAAAGTTAATTGTAGGTGGCTTTTTATTTTTTGGATATTTTTTTCTGTTTTCCGAATCGTAAGTTAATTTTCCTCCTATTGGTTCTCCATTAGACATTAAGATATTTCTTTTAATTCGTTGTTGCTTATAGAAAGAGGTCTGAAAAAATTTCTTTTTGGAAGAATTAAAAAATGTATCGAGTTCATTTTTAGTATTTATAAATAAAGGGTTATTGTACCATGTAATTGAAATATCTTTTGAAGTGTTTTTGATATGTTTTTCTAACCAATTGTCATTTGGTTCAATAATATGTAACTCCTCTAAACCATTTTTTATTAGGCTTGGAATTAATTTTCTAACATCAGAAAGTTCAGAAGTAGCATTGATATAGGAAACTTTATAACCTAGTAAGTTGAGGTAGCTAAAATAACTCTTCATAGTAGCTCTATGAAAAGCAATTTTTTGTTTATGAAACTTATAATGATTAAAAAATAAAAATTCCTCTACCACATACAACTCACATTTTAAATCTTTGAAGGGTGTTATCTCGAAGAGCTGGTTTGGGAAAACTAATGCTACTGTTTTCATATGTTAAAATAGTGTTTGCTGAAGCCATAATTTCCTGAAAGAAAATGATGGATCATATCTTTCGGCTTGAAGTTGGGTATTAAATTTACGATCTCTAGGGTCATTACCAACTCCAGATGTATACATCCAATTACCATAATTACTGTGAACATCGTAATCTAATAGCTTAGACTCAAAATAAGCTGCACCAATCCTCCAATCTAATTTCATCTCTTTAGCAAAATAAGAGGCAACATTTTGTCTTCCTCTATTACTCATCCAGCCAGTTTTTTTTAATTCGATCATGTTAGCATTTACAAAATTGTCATCAGTTTTCCCTTGAATCCACCTATCTATTTGACGATGATTATTACTCCATGAGTATTTTTTATTTAGGATACCTCCAATTTTAAAAATATCATTACCATGTTTAAGTGAAATATATTTAAAATAATCTCTCCAAATTAATTCAAAAACGAGCCAGTAACTCGATTGATTTTTTATGACCTGCTGTTCAAATTTTTTCACATTCCAATAAATTGTTCTAGGAGACAAACTTCCATTTGCCAACCATGGAGAAAATTTTGAACTATAATCTGAGCCGATTAGACCGTTTCTAGTTTTTTTGTAAAATCCTAGTTTTTTTGTCTCAAAAAAGTAGTTTTGTAATCTTTTTAGACCTTGATTTTCACCACCATAAAATGGGAAGGCAGTTTTAGAATCAGTATTAACTTCTTCAAACCCCATATCTTCTAATGATGGAATCTTAGTTTTTTCATTGATTAGATTGTCTGTTGCTAACTTATTAATATGTACCTCGGGCCTAATAAAGTTATATTTTTCCAATTTTTTCCTAAGGTTTGAAAATACAGGAGGGATATTCTCTATGCTTATTTTAATATCATCAGGATGATATAAAAACTGGTTATATATTTCGTGTACTTTTATCTTATCAGTAAGAATTTCTTTAACTGATTTCAAAGAAATAACTTCATCGTTAGTCCATTCTTTTTGTTTGTATATACATTCTATTTGATATGTTTTACAAATATCCAAAATCTTGTTTTCAGGAGTATTTTTAAATACTAGGAGTGTAATATTTAGCTGAATCAATTGTTGTTGAAGATCTTCGAGGGTTTCTAATAAAAACTTAGTTCTAAAAACATCCATTTTATTAAATCCAAATTCATTTTTTAAAAATAAGCTTGGATCAATACAGTAAACACCTATGACTTTCGTATGGTTTTTTATAGCTATTGAAAGGACTTCATTGTCATGAACTCTTAAGTCATTTCCAAACCAAACTAAACCTGTAGTTTCTTTATTCTCCAATTTAATCTCAATTATGGGTTAATTTTTTGGTATTTCTTCTGCATCTTTCACTACAATATTTCACATTTTCCCAATTTTTTTTCCATTTTTTTCTCCATGTAAAAGGCTTGTCGCAAGTGACACATATTTTTTCAGGTAAATGTTGTTTTTTCAACTATTATATTTTTATGATTTTATTTATCATTCCATTAAAAACAAACCAATGAAATGGTGTTACTAAATACCAGTATAATCTACCTGCAACTCCTTTTGGTCTAAATGTAGCAGTTTGGTAAAGAATCCCTTTTTCAATTTTAAATTCTAACCAAGCTTCTCCTGGTAATTTCATTTCTGCATATAGCAGTAATTTTTGTTGATTTTTGTTTGCATAGATTACTCTCCAAAAATCTAAAGCATCACCATTAAGTAATTCCGTTTTACTTCTTCTCCCTCTTCGAAGGCCTGTTCCACCATAAAATTGATCTATAAAGCCTCTAATTTTCCAAAGAAAAGTTCCATAATACCAACCATTATCTCCACCTATTGCCCAAATCTTGTTGATTGTTTTTTCAGAGTTTATGACTTTTCTTTGTTTAAAATCTTTAAAACAACCATAAGTTGGAACATTAATAAACTTATGTATATAGTCTTTTAGGTTACCACTACTTATGTACGAATCTTTCCAACTCGAAATAATACTATTTTGTTCTATTTTTATGAATGCTAGCTGAACTGCCTTTTTGTAACTCATAGCATCTACTTTTAAAATAGAGTTAATGTGAGACTTTTCACCAATAATTTCTATTCCCATGCTATTTACTAGAGAAGTTGCTAGCTTATAGGATGTAGATGTTACAAAATATAACCAGTAGGAGGAAAGCTTTGGGGTCATAACTGGAAAAGTAACAATGGTTCTTTTTAATCCTCTAACTTCTGCAAATTGCAGTAACATTTCCTTGTAGGTTAATATTTCTGGCCCAAAAATATCATAAGATTTATCGTAAAGAGTTTGATTAGCTATTGCTTTAGATAGATATGTTAATACGTCTCTGACTCCTATGGGTTGTGTTTTTGTATTTAGCCATTTAGGAGCAATCATAAAAGGTAATTTTTCAACTAAATCTCTAATTATTTCAAAAGATGAACTACCAGAACCAACAATAATTCCAGCTTTAAAAGTTGTTAAAGCGTATTTCTTTGAACGTAAGGTGTTTTCTACATTTTTTCTAGAGAGTAAATGTTTTGATAGTTTTGTATCATTGGTGATTCCGCTCAAATAAATAACTTGTTTAACTGAAGTTTTTTCGAGAGCTCTTTTAAAATTAAAAGCACATTTTTCTTCAAGAATGTGAAACTCTTTTGCAGAATTTGACATTGAATGAATTAGATAAAAAGCTACATCAAATTCTTGTGGTATCGAATTTAAAGTGTCTGCTTTTAGAAAATCAATTTCAATAAATGTGATATTTTCTTTGTTTGAATATAAATATTCTATTCTAGCAATATCCCTCACGGTACAAATCAGTTCATGGCCTTCGTTTAATAGAATTGGAATTAAACGTTTTCCTATGTATCCTGTAGCACCTGTGATTAGAATTTTCATACTATTTCATGGAATTAATATTCTTTGGTCTTTGATATTCAAATCTAGTATTATTTTTTGCGATTGCATACGCGTCTAAACCATTGATGGCTGCAACCTTTGCTTTGCTTAAATTTAGAAAACCATCCTCTTGAATAATTTCATCTTTTACATATAGATTTTTTATCTCTGCTATTATATGAACTACATTGTTGGATTTGATATGGTATTCTTCAATAAATTTCATTTCCATTTGAACTGGAGAATCTTTTACAAAAGGAGCTATACATTTATTGTGATATTCTGGGACTAATCCTGTAATATCAAATTCTGAAATCTCTTCTTTATACTTCGCAGAAGTGTGATGAGCTTCTTTAATAATATCCTCATGAATATGGTTTATCGTAAAAACTCTAGATTCTTTGATATTCTTGTAGGTGTCTCTAGGAACTGTAGTTGGTCTGAGGATAAAACCCAGGGTAGGAGGGTTAGAGCCAAGATGAGTTATGGAACTAAATACTGCAACATTAGTGATGCCTTCTTTCGAAACAGATCCAATAAGGTTAGCAGACTTATATCCAGAACATGAATTAATCAAATTTATCTTTTTAATTTTTTCAAGGTCATTTATATCTTTTCTAGTGAAATGCATTTATAATTTTTTATAATTATTTATTTGAATTTCATTGGCTTTTAAATCAAACATTAAATTATAAAGTCCAAAAAATGTTCTATTTATGTAAATAAAATGTTTAGAGCCTCTGTTTCCGTTCATTTTTCTCAATTCAGTACTCTTACTATATCTTTCTCCAAGTTCTGTAATTTTATTAAAAAATTCTGGATCAGAAAAATCAAATATGTCTTGATTAAATGGTTTTGTAAACAGACTTAACAATTCATGAAATAAATCTTTGAAAAATATAATCTCTTCATTTGAGTCGTCTTCTCTTAAAATTTCTAATTCATACAGCTTTTTTGTAAAAAATGCTGGATTCTTTAAATTATCCTCAACAGCTAATTCAAAATAAGGAATATAAAATTCTGTTGGAATTGATTTCATGCAACCAAAATCTAAAGCTATTAAATCACCTGTGCCAGAAACTAAAAAATTTCCTGGATGCGGGTCTGCATGTACTTTCCTTAAGTTATGAAGTTGATGCATGTAGAAATCCCATAATGCTTGCCCAAGTTTGTTAGAAAGCTCCTGGTTGGTATTGTATGCGGTGAATTCAGAGAGATGTTCCCCTTTCATCCAATCCATAGTAATAATTCTATCTGAGGAAATTTCAGGATAATAAGCAGGAAATTTTAAGTTTGGGATATGCTTGCATTTTTCAACGATCTCATTACTTTGGTCTAGTTCTAAGATGTAATTGGTTTCTTCAACTAATTTGTCTTCAACTTCCTTAAAATACTTATCAGAGTCTTTTCCTCTGATGTTAAACATTTTTATAGCAATTGGTTTGACTAATGATAAGTCTGAGGCTATACTATCTGCTACCCCTGGATATTGAATTTTTACAGCTAATTTTTTTCCATATTTTTCAGCGGCATGAACTTGTCCTATACTTGCAGCATTAACCGAAGTAGAATTAAAGGTATCAAAAATTTGGTTTGGATGTTTACCAAAATATTTTTTAAAAGTTTTAATAACTAATGCAGGAGAAAGTGGTGGAACAGAGAATTGAGCTAATGAAAATTTCTCAACATAAGCCTGAGGTAAAATACTCTTTTCCATACTTAACATTTGAGCAACCTTTAAAGCACTTCCTTTTAATTTTTTTAAACCGTCATAGATATCTTCTGCATTGTTCTCATTAAGGCGTTGTTTCGCTTCTTTTTCGTTTTTGGTTATTTTATCACCATAATATTTTAAATAGTTAACACCAACTTTAGCACCTGTTTGAACCATTTTAGTGGCTCGTTGAATTTTAGAAGTAGGAATATTGTCTATGGTTTTCATGTACTCTTATTTATTATGGATTTTTTCCTTAAATAAAAATTTACCAAAATCAATGATACTCTTAAGAGGAGTAGTATCAATTAAATCAAAACTAGCTTTCACCGATTTTTCGATAAATATATCTGTTTTTTCAAATGATGGAGAAGTATCATCTATCCAAAACTTTATAGTAACAAGGAGTTGAAACCATGCAGATTCTTTAATGGATCGTTGTTGTATTTTTTCCAATTTATCCTCTTTAAAATCAATTGTTTGGATGTCTAAATTTTCAATGAATTCAGAGAAAGATTTTTTTAACTCATTTAAAGATGTTAAAGACTTTAATTTATTCTTATGGTCGTTTAGTACATGTAAAACATAGCTGCGATTTGCAGTTAAAATTTCAAAGAAAGTATAATAGAAACTTAATAGTTTGTTTCTAGCATCAAAATCTTCAAAATTTTCACTTTTATTTAATAAAGAAATAGTGTTGTCAAAAAAGACCTTGAATACTTCTTTTTCAACAGCTTCAAAAGTGCCAAAATATTCATAAAACTTAGCTTCTTCGAAATTGTTTTGTTTCGCAAAACTATATACTGAGTTTGGATATTTATTGTGGTTAAGTATGTAATCCATAAACCAACTAATAATATCGTTTTTCTTAATATTTTTTTTAATAGCCATATAATTTTATTTATGGCATAAAAATACTAAATGTTTAATGTTTAATTCAAAAGATTAAACAAAATGATTTGTTAAAGTTTTAAGAATTAATGGCTATTAGATCTTTTTAATTAAAAAAAATTAAATCAAAAAAAGCCTTGTAATAAACAAGGCTTTTACTGTCGGGGTGGCAGGATTCGAACCTGCGACCTCCTCGTCCCAAACGAGGCGCGATGACCGGGCTACGCTACACCCCGATAACTATAATCGGTTTGCAAATTTACTGTAATAATCTTGTACTGAAAAATTATTATTTCAAATAAATTTAATTAGTCAAGGAAATAAAAGTAGTAATTGAATTTTCTTATGCAATGATTGAAAAAAAATAACTCATAACTGTTATTATAGAAATCAAAAAAATTACATTTGTAATTCAATAAATATGTAAAAATGTCTGAAAATATTGAAAAAATAAAATGTCTCATTATAGGTTCAGGACCTGCAGGATATACCGCAGCAATTTATGCAGCAAGAGCTGATATGAAACCCGTTATGTATACGGGTCTTCAAATGGGTGGGCAGTTAACTACTACCACTGAAGTTGATAACTTTCCTGGTTATGCGAATGGTACAGATGGAACAGCTATGATGGAAGATTTAAAAAACCAAGCTGAACGATTTGGAACTGAAGTTCGTTTTGGAATGGTTACAGGGGTAGTCTTAAGTTCTGAGGTTGGTGGTATTCATGAAATAGTAGTTGATGGTTCAAAAAAAATACATGCAAATACTGTTATTATTTCTACTGGTGCAACTGCAAAATATCTTGGATTAGAAAGTGAGCAAAGACTTATCGGAGGTGGTGTTTCTGCTTGCGCAACTTGTGATGGATTTTTTTATAAAGGTCAAGATGTAATAGTGGTAGGGGCTGGAGACACAGCAGCTGAAGAAGCTACGTATTTAGCAAATATTTGTAGGAAGGTTACTGTATTAGTGCGAAAGGATTATATGAGAGCATCTAAAGCCATGCAACATAGAGTTAACAAAACTGAGAATATTGAAGTTTTATTCAATACTGAACTAGATGAGGTTATTGGAGATAATGTGGTAGAAAGAGTTAGAGTAGTAAATAATATTTCAGGTGATAAAAAAGAAATTTCTGTAATGGGTATATTTATTGCTATTGGACATAAGCCAAATACCGACTTATTCAAAGATGTTTTAGATATGGACGAGACAGGATATTTAATTACTGAAGGTAAAACTACTAAAACAAACATTCCGGGAGTTTTTGCTGCAGGCGATGTTCAAGATAAGGAGTATAGACAAGCGGTAACTGCTGCTGGTACAGGATGTATGGCAGCTTTAGATGCAGAAAGATATTTAGGAGCACTATCCTAAACTAAATAAGAAAAGTTAGACAAGGTTGTAGAAATACAACCTTTTTTTATGGTTAATATTTATCTCATAAAATATAATAAATCATAAAGACTACTAGAAATAAATGTATATTGTAACGCAATAAAAAAATAAAAAAGTTTAAATTTTACTTGTATGTATTCTAAAATATCCTTGGTTAGTAAATCCCTTTTAGTATTTATTTCACTGTCATTTTTTTTGTCTAGTTGTAGTTCTGGACTTGAATACTCAATAAAAACTGATTTAAATCCTAATAAAATATCTCCGTTAACCGCAACGTTACAAATAAAGGCAGATAAGCCTTGCAGTGTTCGTATAAAAGTTCTTGGAGATATACCAGTTGAACAATCTTTAGATAGTTTTAGTAATGAAGTAGAGGTTTCTGTCCTTGGTCTTTATCCAGATAAACTGAATAAGGTAGAGGTTACCTTAGATTATGAAGGTGGACAAAAAGTAGACATTATTGAAATTCAAACAGAAGAAATTCCTGCATTTTTTCCCTCGATTAGAGTGAATAAGTTAGAAAAAGATAAAATGGAACCAGGGATGCATGCTCTTGATATTCATTTTGCCAATTTTGGAAAATTTAGATCTGCTCCAATAATTTTTGATGATTTAGGAAATATTAGATGGTATCTAGATTTAAGTTTTCATGGAGCTATGGTAGGGCCATTTCAAAAAATCAGAAATGGAAATATATTGGTAGCAGGAAGAAGAACTATCTATGAATTCGACATGATGGGAAAGCAAATCGATAAAACATTAATTGATAACAATTATGGAATACATCACGATGTATTAGAGTTACCAAATGGAGATCTATTACTATGCGTAGGAACTAGAGATGCATACATAGAAAAGGATAATAAAACTATTTTATCTGACAGTGATTTTATGATACATTTTGATAGAAAAAAATCAAAAGTTATTCAAAAATGGGATTTAGCAGACCACTTGGATGTTAGTAGAGATGATTTAAACTTTTTCAGAGGTGGAGATTGGCTTCATATGAATGCACTAGAGTTTGATTCCAGGGATAGTACTATAATAGTTTCAGGAAGAAATCAAGGATTATTAAAAGTATCATGGGATGACAAGCTAAAGTGGATTATGTCTCCAAAACAGAACTGGGGTGCTTCTGGTAGGAAGGGTAATGGATTTGAAACAAAACCTTATTTATTGACAGCTGTTTCATCAGAGGGTGTTCCTTATTCTAAAGATATCCAAACAGGTCATAAGAGTACTGATGATTTTGACTTTCCTTGGGGGCCTCATGCACCTTCTTTATTGCCAAATGGTAATATTATTGTATTTGATAATGGTCCTTTTAGAAACTATAATAACGAAAATAATTACTCTAGGGCAGTAGAATATGAAATTGACGAAACAAACAAAACTTTTAAGCAAGTTTGGCAATATGGTAAAGAAAGAGGGGTGAAATTATTTTCTAGTATTGTAAGTGATGTAGATTTTTTACCACAAACTAAAAATATTTTAATGACTTCTGGTTTTGTAAGTCCCAAAAATATTCATCGGGCTAAAATTGTTGAAGTTTCTCCTGAAGATAATTCAGAGGTTTTTGAGGCAACTATTTTTTTTAAAAGCACCAACAAGGGAAGTAAACCGGGTTGGGGGCAAACAGATATTTTGTATAGATCAGAGAGAATGGAGTTAAAAAATTAGAATTATTAATTTTATAACCATAATAAAGAATATTAAAAAAAAGACCATCAATTTGATGGTCTTTTTAAAAAAAAACTAAATACTAGAATTGTTTATGAAAAATAAGTATTGTTAGAAACAGTACTTATTTTCAGAATTCAATTTCTCTGCTATTTTATTTCTAAGTGCTACTACGTTAGGGTAATTAGTATATTTTGTGAAACGTTTTAGCCCCATTAACATCATGCGTTGCTCATCACCTTCAGCAAATGATATGATTCCTTCTTTTCCGTTTTTAATGATTATTTCAACAGCATTGTATAAATAAAGTTTTGCCATGGCTATTTGAACGTCTTGAGCTTCTTCTCCAAATCTTTTAGCATTTTTTTCAGCTCTTAATAAAGTAGATTCAGACATATATATTTCATTTAAAATATTAGCCGCTGCCATTAATAATTGTTGATGTTCTTCTAAATTAGGTCCAAATTTTTGAATTGCAGATCCTGCTACCATTAAGAAAACTTTTTTCAAATTTGCAATCATTTCTTTTTCTTCTGCAAAAAGAACTGAATAGTCAGGAGTATCAAAAGATGGTATACCCATCAATTCCTCTCCAACAGCTGTAGCTGGTCCTAATAGATCTACATGACCTTTCATTGCTTTTTTAATAAGCATGCCTACAGAAAGCATTCTATTTATTTCGTTAGTTCCTTCATAAATTCTAGAGATTCTCGCATCTCTCCATGCTGCTTCCATAGGAGTTTCCTCTGAAAATCCCATTCCACCAAAAATTTGGATACCTTCATCAGCACAAGCTTGAACGTCCTCAGATACGGTTACTTTTAAAATAGAACATTCAATGGCATATTCTTCTACACCTTTTAACTCTGCTTCACTGTGAGAATTTCCATTAGCTAATCTGGCATTAATTCTGTCTTCAATATCTTTTGCTGCCCTATAACTTGCAGCTTCACCAGCATAGGTATTGGTAGCCATTTCGGCTAATTTTGATTTAATGGCTCCAAAATTTGATATAGAAGTTTTAAATTGTTTTCTCTCGATGGCATATTTTAGAGCCGTTTCTGTAATTCTTCTTTGAGAATCTATACAAGCAGCTGCTAATTTTATTCTACCAACATTTAAAGCGTTTACTGCTATCTTAAATCCTCCTCCTCTTATGGAAAGCATATTTTCTATGGGAACAACGGTATCATTAAAAAATACCTGACGTGTAGAACTTGCTCTAATACCTAATTTATGCTCTTCTTCACCTAACACAATTCCATTGGAGTCTGTTGAATCGTATTCTAAAATAAATCCAGTTATATTTTTATCGTCTTCAATTCTAGCGAAAACAATCATCAAATTGCAGAATCCTGCATTAGAGATCCACATTTTCTGACCGTTAATTTTATAGGATTTACCATCCTCAGACAGGGTAGCTGTTGTTTTACCAGAGTTAGCATCAGATCCTGCACCAGGTTCTGTTAAACAATAAGCACCCATCCATTCTCCACTTGCTAGTTTTGGAACATATTTTTGTTTTTGTTCTTCGGTACCATATAATGTAATTGGCATGGTTCCAATTCCTGTATGGGCTCCAAATGCAGTACTTAAAGATCCATTTCCACTAGAGATGTATTCACAAGTAATCATTGTAGATACAAATCCCATACCTAAACCTCCGTATTCTTCAGGGACAGCTACACCTAAAAAACCAAGTTCTCCAGCCTTTTTCATCACCTCTTCTGTTAGCTTGTAATCTTTGGCTTCAAAACGTTCTCTGTGGGCTACAATTTCTCGATCGTTAAATTCTCTAACAGCATCTCTCATCATTACTTGTTCCTCTGTAAAATCTTCAGGAGTAAATACGTCCTCACATTTAGATTCTTTGACCAAAAATTGTCCTCCTCTTAAAATATCTTTTTCTAAAGTTTCCATATTATATTTTTACTTATTTTTTAATTTAAAAATTCAAAGATACCTGCTGCACCTTGTCCTGTTCCAACACACATGGTTACCATTCCATACTTGTTTTTCATATTTCTTTTTCTCATTTCATCAAATAGTTGAACAGAAAGTTTTGCTCCTGTACAACCTAACGGGTGTCCTAGGGCTATGGCACCACCATTTACATTGATAATTTCTTTATTTAAATCTAATTCTCTAATCACCGCCAATGATTGGGAAGCAAATGCTTCATTTAATTCTATTAAGTCAATATCATTTTGTTTTAAACCAGCTTGTTTAAGTGCTTTTGGTATAGCAGCTACGGGTCCAATTCCCATGATTCTTGGTTCTACACCAGCTGCAGCGTAATTTACCATTCTAGCTATAGGCTCTATATTTAATTCTTTAACCATATCTTCACTCATTACCATAACAAAAGCAGCACCGTCACTCATTTGAGATGAATTCCCAGCTGTTACACTACCACCAGCAGCAAATACTGCACGTAATTTAGCTAAAGCTTCTTTGCTAGTTCCTGCTCTAGGCCCTTCGTCTTTTGTAACTGTATAGGTCTTAGTAGCTTTCTTTCCACTAGCATCTAAATAAATTTGGTCTACAGTAATTGGAGCAATTTGTTCTTGAAAGCGATTTTCAGCTTGAGCTTTTAAAGCCTTCATATGAGAATGATATGCAAATTCATCTTGATCCTGTCTGGAAACTTTAAATTGGTTTGCAACCGCTTCAGCGGTATTCCCCATTCCCCAATAATAGTCTTCGTGACCTTGTTTTACTGTATTGTAGTTTAATTCAGGTTTATAACCAGTCATTGGTACTGCACTCATACTTTCAGCACCACCAGCAATAATACAATCTGCCATTCCAGCTTGTATTTTAGCTGTTGCCATTGCAATTGTCTCTACACCAGATGAGCAAAATCTATTAACAGTTACTCCTGGGACGTCTACACTATTTAAACCCATAAGAGAAATTAAACGTGCCATATTAAGTCCTTGAGATCCTTCTGGCATTGCATTTCCTACAATGACATCATCTATACGTTTGACATCTAATTCCGGAAGCTCCTTCATCATGTGCTGAATGGTTTCAGCTGCTAATTCATCTGTTCTTTTAAATCTGAACAACCCTTTAGGTGCTTTTCCTACGGCTGTTCTATATCCTTTTACTATATAAGCTGTTTTCATTTGTTTAGTTTCTTAATGGTTTACCCGTTTTTAACATGTGTTGAATACGTTCTAAAGTTTTTCGTTCTGTTGTTAAACTTAAAAACGCTTCACGTTCAATATCTAAAAGATATTGTTCTGTGACCTTCGTAGGTTCAGATAAATCTCCACCAGCCATCACATAGGCAAGTTTGTTTGCAATTTTTTTATCATGCTCTGAAATGTAGTGACTTGCTTCCATAGAATCTGTTCCTACTAAAAACATTCCTAAAGCTTGTTTACCTAATACAAGCACATCTTTACGGACAGCTGGCTGAGTATAACCGGATTCTACCATTAACAAAGCGTGTTGTTTTGCTTGAGCAATTTGTCTTTCTTTGTTAACAACAACAACATCTTTTCCTTTTTGGAGTAAACCTATGTCAAAAGCTTCATATGCTGAGGTAGCTACTTTTGCCATTCCTATAGTTAAGAAGTGTTCTTGTAAAACATTTAATTGAACATCTCCTTTTTGGAATAAATCTGATGCTCTAAGAGCCATCTCTTTAGATCCACCACCACCAGGAATAACACCAACGCCAAATTCTACTAAGCCCATGTAAGTTTCTGCTGCTGCAACTACTTTGTCTGCGTGTAACGAGATTTCACATCCACCACCTAGAGCCATTCCATGAGGAGCAGCAATCGTAGGAATTGAAGAATAACGCATACGCATCATGGTATCTTGAAAGTATTTGATAGCATAATTTAGTTCGTCGTATTCTTGTTCAACAGCCATCATAAAAATCATTCCTATGTTGGCTCCAACTGAAAAATTTGCTGCTTGATTTCCAACAACTAATCCTTGATAGTTCGTTTCGGCTAAATCGATTGCCTTATTAATAGCTGTTAAAACATCAGCACCAATAGTGTTCATTTTAGATTGGAATTCTAAATTTAAAATTCCATCACCAATATCTTCGATAACAGCACCAGAATTTTTCCAAACTTCATTGGTTTTTCTTATGTTATCTAAGATGATAAATGAATCTTGTCCAGGTTTTTTAAGATGTGATTTTGAAGGAATATCGTAATAGAAAGTGGCTCCTTCTTTTACAGAATAAAAAGAAGTTTCTCCATTAGATAACATTTCTGTAACCCAGCCTGCAGGTTCTTTTCCTTCGGCTTTCATGATTTCAACTCCTTCGGCTACCCCTATGGCATCCCAAATTTGAAAAGGGCCGTGTTCCCAACCAAAACCAGCTCTTAAACCATCATCAATTCTGTACAGCTCGTCAGAAATTTCTGGAATTCTATTTTGAACATAAGCAAACATAGCAGCAAAACTTTTTCTGTAGAATTCACCTGCTTTGTCTTTACCAGCAACCAATACTTTAAATCGATCTGCTACGTTATCTATCGATTTTGTCAGCGCTAGGGTTTCAAATTTTGCAGATTTTTTTGCTCTATATTCTAGTGTGTTTAAGTCTAGTGATAAAATTTCTCTCTTACCATTGGCATTTTTTGTCATTTTGTAAAACCCTTGTTTAGTTTTACTTCCCAACCATTTGTTTTCCATCATGGTATTTACATAGTCTGGAATCACAAACTGATCTCTCATTTCATCATTAGGGCAATTATCTTTAACTCCATTAGCTGTATGAACTAAAGTATCTAAACCTACAACATCAATAGTTCTAAAAGTAGCAGATTTTGGACGCCCAATTACAGGACCTGTTAACTTATCAACTTCTTCAATGGTAAGCCCCATTTCTTTGACAACATGAAATAAACTCATAATTCCAAAGATTCCAATTCTGTTTCCAATAAAGGCTGGTGTGTCTTTTGCTAGTACAGATGTTTTTCCTAAAAACTTATCTCCATACATCATTAAAAAGTCAGTAACTTCTTGGTTACATTTTGGACCAGGAACTACCTCAAATAATTTTAAATATCTAGGTGGGTTAAAAAAGTGGGTTACTGCGAAGTGTTTCTGAAAATCTTCACTTCTTCCCTCATTCATGAACTTTATTGGAATACCTGATGTATTCGATGTAATTAATGTTCCTGGAGTTCTATGTTTTTCAATTTTTTCAAAAACTTGTTGTTTAATATCAAGTCTTTCCACAACTACCTCCATGATCCAATCTACATCTTTAATTTTGTGTAAATCGTCTTCAATATTTCCTGTTTCAATTCTATCAGCAAATTTTTGAGAATAAATAGGAGATGGTTTTGATTTTAATGAAGTCTTAAGTGCTTCATTTACTAATCTGTTACGAACTACACTGTCTTTTAATGAGAGCCCCTTTGCTTTTTCTTTATCATTAATTTCTCTTGGTATGATGTCTAATAATAAGACTTCTACACCAATATTAGCAAAGTGACATGCAATACCGCTTCCCATGATTCCGGAACCTACAATTGCTACTTTTTTAATTCTTCTAGTCATTTGATTTTTGATTTGTTTATACAGCTTTGTTAATGGTATCTTCTTTGTATATTAACTTATCTGTTATTAATTTGTTTATGGTTGAGGTTACTTTAAAAAAGGCCTCCAATTCTTCTTTGGTGACATGTTGTTTTATAATATCATTAAATATTATTACTGATTCTTTAGATATTTCTCTCATTTCCTTCCCAAAATCAGTTAGCTTTATAATAACACCTCTTCCGTCACTTGGGTTTTTCTCTCGAGAGATGGCTCCTTTATCTTCCATCGTTTTTAAAATTCGTGAGAGGCTTGTTGGTTCCATTCCCATTAACGGCCCTAAGGCTGTTGAAGGTGTTCCTTTTTCATAATCAATATTCAAAAGAACAAAAGCAGTAGCCATAGTGCTATCATGTTTTGCAGCTCTCTCATTATAGAGTTTTGCAACTGCTTGCCAAGTTGCTCTTAATTGATGATCTATAGATTTTTTTTTGTCCATATTGTCAAAGATATAAAAATTTACTATGCACGCATAGTAAATTCATAAAAATTATGCATGCATAGTAGTTTTTTAATGATAGTCTAAAAAATAGTAAGGTAAAAATTGAAAATTCTAGTTTTTAACTAACTTAATAATCCGTTTAGAGTTTTGACTTCCTCGAATTTCTAAAAAGTAAATTCCTTGATTTAAGTGAGAAATATTTATTTCTTTATTTTGCTCTGAAAATTGAATTGATATCTCTTTTCCTATGATTGAGTAGAGCTTAAATGTATTGTTCTCTAGATTGGTAAATGATATCTTTTCTAATGTAGGGTTTGGAAATACCTTGATTTGAGCTAATTGTTCGTTTCTAACACCAAGGGTTACTAGACATCCATTATGATTTGTATCATTTCCATGACAATGATAACTATAAGTTGCTCCATCACCTATAATACCAAAAGGTCTTAGTTGTCCATTTTCTTTCCCGATACCCTCTGTAATAATGGTACCGTCACCCATGTGATATTGCTTCCTTCCATCTGCTAGAATGATTAGCTCATTGACTCCCATTGCATTTCCATATGCATTTGTCATTTGGTCTCCTTCCTCTAATGTGAAATCAGCTAGAACAAATTCTCCAGGAGCACCATTAAAATCTTCAACATAAAGGTAGAGTCTCTTTTCAGAAATATTTTCTCTGATGAAAGCCCCTGGAAAAGTTTGAAAATCACTTCCATAAGCTTCGTAAGGAGGGTTAATACAACTATTGTTGCCATTGCTGTCACGAAAATAAAGGGATTTTAAACTCTTGTATTGAACGTTATTAATGATGGTGTCCTTATCTATAGCAAGTCTCTGAATATAAATACAACCTGGTCCAATTTCTTCAGTGTCCCAAAATGATCCTTCATGAAGAATAGGAACATAATCTTGAGCATAGCTTGAAAGGTTGCTAGAAAAAAACATCATAAATATGAAAATGTACTTTTTTATCATGAAATTTAATTCCTATGAATTATTTAGTTATATTTAATAACAACACTAATAAATGATTATAATGTTAGTTAAATTTGCTTTTGAAAAATAAATATAAAAAATTTCATTTCAGGTCTTAATTTAGAAATTAATTTGAATAATTAAAAAAAATAACAGTTTTATGAGTAAAATTTTAGTTATAGAAGATGAAGCAGCTATTAGAAGAGTCTTAATAAAGATTATTTCTGAAGAGAGTGATTCCTATGATGTAGAGGAGGCTGAAAACGGTTTAGATGGTATTGAAAAAATTAAAGATAACGACTATGACTTGGTCTTGTGCGATATAAAAATGCCTAAAATGGATGGAGTAGAGGTGTTAGAAAAAGCAAAAAAAATAAAACCTGAAATTCCTTTTGTCATGATTTCTGGACATGGAGATCTAGATACTGCTGTTAATACCATGCGATTGGGTGCTTTTGATTATATTTCAAAACCACCAGATTTAAATAGATTGCTAAATACAGTTAGAAATGCTTTAGATAGAAAGGTGCTAATAGTTGAAAACAAGCGATTAAAAAAGAAGGTTAGTAAAAATTATGAAATGATTGGTGAAAGTGATGCCATTACATATATAAAAAAAATGATTGAAAAAGTAGCTGCTACTAATGCACGTGTTTTAATTACTGGTCCAAATGGAACTGGAAAGGAATTAGTTGCGCATTGGTTACATGAAAAATCTGATCGTTCAAAATCATCTTTAATAGAAGTTAATTGTGCAGCTATTCCATCTGAGTTAATTGAAAGTGAGCTTTTTGGTCATGTAAAAGGAAGTTTTACTGGTGCCAATAAAGACAGAGCAGGAAAATTTGAGGCCGCAAACAATGGGACTATTTTTTTAGATGAAATTGGCGATATGAGTTTGTCAGCACAGGCTAAAGTGTTGAGGGCGTTACAAGAAAATAAAATTCAAAGAGTAGGAAGTGATCGAGATATTAAAGTAAACGTGAGGATCATAGCTGCTACCAATAAAGACCTAAAGGAAGAAATTAAAGAAGGAAGATTTAGAGAAGATTTATATCACAGATTAGCTGTTATTTTAATCAAAGTTCCTGCTTTAAAAGACCGGATAGAAGACATTCCACTTTTAATTAATTATTTCACTCAAAAAATTGCTGCAGAGCAAGGTGTAATTAAAAAAGAATTTTCTTCACAAGCAATAGCTTTATTACAAGATTATGATTGGACAGGTAATATTAGAGAGTTGAGAAATGTAGTTGAACGATTGTTGATACTTGGAGAACAAGAAATTTCTGTAGCTGATGTTAATTTATTTGCAAGTAAGTAGTTCCAATTTATATTAAATGTATGCTAAAGATTTTTACATACATTGAGTCATAATATTTTCATTAACTTGTGTTACTGATTATTTTTTTATGATAGACAATAAAGTTCATTACAGAACCTGCAATTTATGTGAAGCGATGTGTGGTTTGGAGATCACATACAAAGAAAAGGAGATAATTTCTATAGTTGGAGATAAAAAAGATCCTTTAAGTAAAGGTTATATCTGCCCTAAGTCTTTAGCATTAAAAGATTTGTATGAAGACCAAGATAGGTTAAAAACACCAATTAAGAGAACTGAAAATGGATGGGAAAAAATTTCATGGACAGAGGCTTTTGATGAAGTTGAAAATCAAATAAAGAAAATTCAAGAGGAATATGGCAACAACGCAGTTGCTACTTATCAGGGTAATCCTAACGTCCATAATTTTGGTTCAATGTTATATGGAGGACCATTTTTAAAGAGTTTAAAAACTAAGCAAAAATATTCTGCAACTTCTGCAGATCAATTACCACATCATATAGCTTCTTTGAAGATGTTTGGTCACCAAATGTTAATTCCAATTCCTGATATAGAAAGAACAGATTATTTGTTGATTTTGGGAGCTAATCCAGGGGCATCAAATGGAAGTTTATTAACTGCACCTGGTTTTCCTCAAAAAATTAAAAGTATTCAAAAAAGAGGTGGTAAAGTTATTAATATAGATCCAAGATTTACAGAGACCTCTAAGATTTCTACCCAGCATTTTTATATTAATCCAGGAAAAGATGCTCTTTTTTTATTGTCTTTATTGCATGTGATTATTGATCATGGTGTAGAAGAAAAAACACATCTTTCAGATTATTTGAAGGGTATTGAAGAAGTTAAAGAAATTGTTAAAGAATATTCACCTCAAAAAACTGCTCCTATAATTGGTATCGATAGTTTAGAGATAGAAAAAATTGCAAAAGATTTTGTGAATTCTAAAACATCTGTTTGTTATGGTAGAATGGGAGTTTCAACTCAAGAATATGGTGGCGTATGTCAATGGCTAATTAATGTCTTGAATATAGTTACCAATAATATGGATAAAGTTGGTGGAGCAATGTTTACTAAACCTGCTATTGATTTGGTTTACATGACAGGTATTCAGGGTAAGGTTGGTAATTTTGATAGATATAGAAGTAGGGTGCATAATTTACCTGAGTATTCTGGAGAATTACCCGTAGCTACTTTAGCAGATGAAATTTTAACTGAAGGAGAAGGTCAAATAAAAATGTTTATTTGTACTGCTGGAAATCCAGTTTTGTCTACTCCTAATGGAAAAAAATTAGAAAAGGCTTTAGATAAATTAGAATTTATGGTTTCCATAGATATTTATTTAAACGAAACTAGTAAATATGCAGATATTATTTTACCCAGTACTAATGGATTAGAAACAGCACATTATGACTTAGTTTTTCATCAGTTAGCAATTAGAAATACTACAAAACTATCTGAAATTTTATTTGAAAAAGATAAAAATCAAAAGCATGATTGGCAAATATTAAATGAATTGACTGAAAGAATAACTGGTAAAAAGAACAATTTAACACCACATATGATGTTAGATAATATGTTTAAATTTTCTCCATATAAAGAAGAAAAATTATCTGTTAAAAAACTACAAGAAAATCCTAATGGAATAGATTTAGGTGCTTTAGAGCCACTTCTAACAAAAAGAATTTTTACTTCTGACAAAAAAATTAATCTTTCGCCAAAAATTTTCATTGATGATTTAAAAAGATTAAACAAAGAGTTGTTAAGTAGCAAAGACAAAGAAAAAACTAACTATCCTTTTTCCTTGATAGGAAGAAGGCATTTAAGAAATAATAATTCTTGGATGCATAACTCTAAGCTGCTAATGAAAGGTAAAAATAGATGTACTGTATTAATGAGTTCCAAGGATGCTATTAGTCTTTCGATTTCAGATAATCAAAAAATAAAAATAATATCTAATGTTGGTAGTATAGAGTTGCCAGTTGAAATTACTGACGAAATAAAGGAAGGAGTATTAAGTATTCCTCATGGTTTTGGGCATAATAGAAAAGGTACAAAAATAAAATTAGCCGAGAAAAATCCAGGGGAAAGCATTAATGATTTAACAGATGATTTTAAAATTGATAAACTAACAGGTAATGTTAATTTTAGTGGTACTAGGGTACAAGTAAAAATATAAAAAAAGCTCTCGAAAATTTTTATTTAAGAGAGCTTTAAAATTAATTTTAAATTAAATCAAAACGATCTAAATTCATAACTTTAGACCAAGCCGAAATAAAATCATTTACAAATTTTTCATTACCGTCATCTGCACCATAGACCTCACAAACAGCTCTTAGTTCTGTGTTGGATCCAAAAATTAAATCAGCACGTGTTCCAGTAAACTTAACAGCACCTGTTTTACGATCACGACCTTCAAATAAATTTTGATCATCTGAAGTTGCGCTCCATGTAGTTTCTAGGTCTAAAACGTTTTTAAAGAAGTCATTTGATAAGCTTCCAACATTATGAGTAAATACACCATGATTAGATCCATCGTAATTAGTGCCTAATACTCTAAGACCTCCAACTAAAGCTGTCATTTCTGGAATAGATAGAGAAAGTAGATTTGCTTTATCAATTAATAAATCTTCAGCAGCAACATTCAAACCAGCTTTCATGTAATTTCTAAATCCATCTGCTAAGGGTTCAAGATATCCAAAGGATGTCATATCTGTTTGTTCTTGAGATGCATCTCCTCTTCCTTGAGTAAATTGAATTGAAACATCATTTCCAGCTACTTTAGCTGCTTTTTCTATTCCAACATTTCCTCCAAGTACGATTAGATCAGCAATTGAAATTTCACCTTTGAAGTTTTTCTGAATCCCTTCGTAAACAGACAATACTTTATTAAGTTGATATGGATTATTTACTGCCCAGCTTTTTTGAGGTTCTAGTCGAATTCTACCTCCATTTGCACCTCCTCTTTTATCAGAATCTCTGTAAGTTGAAGCAGATGCCCAAGCTGTTGTAACCAATTGTGATATTGTTAAATCAGCATTAAGTATTAAAACTTTTAAATCAGAAATATCTTGATCAGTTAATTTGTAGTCAGGTGTTGGAATAGGGTCTTGCCAAACTAATTCTTCTTTTGGTACTTCAGGCCCTAGATATCTGTGAATAGGCCCCATATCTCTGTGAGTTAGTTTGAACCAGGCTCTTGCAAAAGCGTCTTCAAAAGCTTTATGATCTTTATGAAAACGTTTAGATATTTCTAGATATGCAGGATCTGTTTTAAGAGCCATATCTGCTGTAGACATCATTAAAGCTTGAGTTCCGTTTGCATCACCAGCTTTTGGAGCTCTTTCAGCATTGGATGCCGCAGTTGGAGTCCATTGATGAGCTCCAGCAGGACTTTTTGTTAATTCCCAATCATAATTTAGTAAAACATCAAAATATTGATCATCCCATTGTGTAGGATTTGGTGTCCATGCACCTTCTAAACCACTTGTAATAGTATCATCAAGTACACCACTCTGATATGAATTTTTCCAACCTGTACTCATTTCTTCAATGGAAGCACCATGAGGTTCAGCTCCAACATACTTGTCTGGATCTGCTGCACCGTGCGCTTTACCAAAAGTATGTCCACCTGCAACTAAAGCAACAGTTTCTTCATCATTCATAGCCATTCTACCAAAAGTAATTCTAATGTCATGAGCTGATTTTAGAGGGTTTGGATCTCCGTTTGGACCTTCAGGGTTTACGTAAATTAATCCCATATGAACTGCACCTAGATGACCTTCTAATTCTCCGTCGCTAGTATCATAACGATCATCATTGTCTAGCCAACCAGTTTCTGATCCCCAATAAATATCTTGTTCAGGCTCCCAAACATCTTCTCTTCCACCAGCAAAACCAAAAGTTGGAAATCCCATAGATTCTAATGCACAGTTTCCTGCTAAAACCATTAAGTCTGCCCAAGAAATTTTATTACCGTATTTCTTTTTTACTGGCCATAAAAGTAATCTAGCTTTGTCTAAGTTTCCATTATCTGGCCAACTATTTAGAGGAGCAAATCTATGAGTACCAGTCCCTGCTCCACCACGACCATCACCAACTCTGTAGGTTCCAGCACTGTGCCAAGCCATTCTAATCATAAATGGACCATAATGCCCATAATCTGCAGGCCACCAATCTTGAGAATTTGTCATCAAGTTAATGACATCTTTTTTGAGTTCCTCAAAATTGATACTATTAAAAGCTTTTGCATAATCAAATTCATCTCCCATTGGATTTGATTTTGATGCATGTTGGCGTAAAATGTTTAATTTTAATTCATTTGGCCACCAATCTCTATTACTAGTTCCACCACCTGCAGGCTTCTTTTGAGCTCCACTCATAAAAGGACATTTTGTAATGTCTCCTTTTCCGTTATGTTCCATATTTTAAACTTTTATTCAAATAATTATACTTCAAATTTACAATAAAGTTTATAATATTTTTATCTATACTTCTTATATGTAAATAAGTAAAAACTATTATTTTTTTATAATTTTAATTTATATAAAATGAGTACTTTTAAACACTAAAACTAACTCGCTTATATATGGATTTAAAATTGACTAAACCGATTGTTTTTTTTGATTTAGAAACAACAGGTATCAATATTGGCAAAGACAGGATTGTTGAAATTTCTTTATTAAAAATATTTCCTAATGGGAATAAAGAAAGTAAAACCTGGCTTGTAAATCCAGAAATAGAAATCCCTGCAGAGGTTAGTGCTATACATGGTATTACCAACGAAAAAGTTGTTACGGAACCTACTTTTAAAGAACTGGCAGAAACTATTAATACTATGATTTCTGATTCAGACCTTGCGGGGTTTAATTCTAATCGTTTTGATATACCATTGTTGGCAGAAGAGTTTTTGAGAGTTGGTGTAGATTTTGACATGAACAATAAAAGAGCAATTGATGTTCAGGTAATATTTCATAAAAAAGAACAAAGAACTCTTAGTGCTGGATACAAATTTTATTGTAATAAAATATTGGAAGATGCTCACTCTGCCGAGGCTGATACAAATGCAACTTATGAAATTTTAAAAGCTCAATTAGATAGATATGATGATATTGAAAATTCAGTAGAGGCTTTGAGTGCCTATTCAACTCATTCTAAAAGAGCAGATTTTGCAGGTTTTATATTGTTTAATGACAAGGAAGAAGAAATTTTCTCTTTTGGAAAATATAAAGGTAGAATTGTTGAAGATGTTTTTAAAGAAAACCCTGGTTACAATGCATGGATTCAAAATGCAGATTTCCCATTATATACAAAAAAGGTATTAAAAGCAATTAAAGAAAGAATGTCTATTCCTAAGAAAGGAATGTCTGATGCAGAAAAGCTTAATGCATTACAACAAAAATTTAATTTACGATAATTAGTATGTATGTAAAGTTTGAATATTTACCTAGTAATTCTCGCGTTTGGGTATACCAATCAGAAAGAGAGTTTTCTGATCAAGAAATTAATTTTATTAGTGAAAAAGCTATTGAATTTATAGATCAATGGACGAAACACGGATTTAATTTAAAAGGGTCTTTTACTTTTAAATACAACCAATTTTTAATATTAGCTGTAGACGAGGGTTTTAACAATGTTTCCGGATGTTCTATTGATTCATCTGTCCGATTTGTGAAAGAATTAGAAACATCATTGGAAGTTGATATGATGAACAAAATGAATATTTCATTTAAAGATGGTGACCATATCAATATTGTAAAAATGTCTGATTTTAAAGAATTTACTAAATCAAATAAGATAACATCAGAAACCATTGTTTTTAATAATATGGTTTCAACCATAGATGAGTTGGAAACTCAATGGGAAGTTTCTGTAAATGATAGTTGGCATAAACGTTTTTTAGTTTCTTAGATTAATGTTGAAAAAACTCTTTTTTATATTTTTTTTATTGACGTTGTTCAATTTGGTAGGTCAAAATTTAGATCCGCTTAGAACAGATGATTATTTTTCACAAGAAAAATGGGTAGATAGTATATTGAGTTCAATGACCATTGACGAGAAGATTGGTCAGCTATTTATGATTCAGGCATATTCAAATTTAGATTCTGTTCACGAGAATGAGATCAAAGAAATGATAGAAGAATATCATGTTGGTAATTTGATATTTATGCAAGGAACTCCTACCAAACAAGCGGAACTAACCAACAAATACCAGTCTATTTCAAAAATTCCTCTAATGATTGGTTTTGATGGCGAATGGGGCTTAGATATGCGATTAAAAAACACGTACCGGTTTCCTTGGAATATGACTTTGGGAGCCATTGAGGATAATTCTTTGATTTATAAGTTTGGGAAGCATATTGGAAATCATGCTAGACGAATTGGAATTCATGTGAATTTTGCCCCAGTTGTAGACATCAATACGAATCCATTAAATCCAATTATTGGAAACCGCTCTTTTGGAGAAAATAAAATAAATGTTACTCAAAAAGCCATCGCATTTAGTGAAGGGATGCAAAGTGTGGGAGTTTTAGCGAATGCAAAACATTTTCCAGGTCATGGAGATACTGCTACAGATTCTCATTTAAAATTACCTGTCTTAAATTTTAATAGACAACGTCTAGATTCAGTAGAGTTGTACCCTTATAAAAGAGTTTTTGACGCAGGGATGGCTAGTGTAATGACAGCACATCTTAGTATTCCTGTATTAGAACCAAATCCAAAATTACCAACTTCATTGTCATCAAATGTAGTAACAGATTTATTGAAGTATAAATTAGGTTTTTTAGGTTTGATTTTTACGGATGGTCTAAACATGAAAGGAGCTGCTAATTATTCAAGCCCATCAGAAATTAATTTAGCGGCAATTTTAGCAGGAAATGACATTTTATTGATACCACATGATATTCCGGAAACAATTAATTTACTTAAAACTTCCTTACAAACAGGTGTTTTAAGTTATGAAAGAATAGATGAATCTGTTCGTAAGATTCTGTTAGCAAAGTATAAAGTTGGTCTACACACATACAAACCAATAGAGCTATTAAACATAGAAAAAGATATCAATACTAAAGCAGACGAGGTTCTTCACAGAGAATTAGTGAAAAACTCAATGACCCTCATTAAAAATAAAAAAAAGTTACTACCTATCTCAGATTTAAAAAAACTTCATAAAATAGCATATGTGGCACTAGGTGAGGCTAGTCACGATACTTTTTTAAAAGAACTACAAAAATATTCTGAGATATTTAAAGTAGAAAAAGATAACTTAAATGAAATTATAGACACATTAGAGGATTTTGATTTGGTGATAGTTGGTTTTCATAAGTCAAATGCTCATCCCTGGAAACCCTATCAGTTCTCAAATAAAGAATCTGTATGGTTACATGAAATTTCAAGAAAAAATAAAACTATTCTCTCTGTTTTTGCTAGTCCATACAGTTTGCTAAATATAAAATCATTCAATAATTTAGAAAGTATTTTAGTTGCTTATCAAAATAGTACGGTTGCTCAAAAAATAGCAGCTCAAACAATTTTTGGAGCTATAGATGCTAAAGGACGACTGCCAGTAAGTATTAAAAATAAGTTTCCTGAAGGGACCGGTATTTCAACAAAAGATTTAAAAAGGCTTCAGTATTCTATTCCAGAATCTGTTGGTATGTCATCAGTTAAATTACAACGAATAGATTCTGTAGCGAATGTTGTACTTGAAAAAAAAATGGCTCCAGGTCTTCAGATTTTGGTTGCTAGGCATGGTGTAGTTGTTTATGAAAAAAGTTTTGGATTTCACACAGATAAAAAAAATAATTCTGTTAAAAGTACTGATGTCTATGATGTTGCTTCATTAACAAAAATTTTAGCATCATTACCTATGATGATAAAAGCAGAGGAGGATAAGAAAATAAAATTAACCTCTACCGTTAAAAGTATATTGCCAGCTTTTAAGAATTCTAATAAAGATACACTAACTGTTCTAGAAATTTTATCTCATTATGGTCGTTTAAAAGCGTGGATTCCTTTCTACAAGCTTACACAAGATAGCATTACAAAAAATAATTTAAAAGAGTTTTACAGTCAAAGTAAATCTAAAAAATTTTCAATTAAAGTTGCTGATAATTTATACTTAAATAATTCTTATAAAGATTCTATATACAAGTTTATAAGAGATTCTGAACAAAGACTAGAAGCTGGTTATAAATACAGTGATTTAGGCTATTACCTCTTTAAAGAAGCTTTAGAAAAAAAATATAAAAGTAGTTTAGATGATTTAGTTCAAGAGCAATTTTATAAGCCATTAGGCGCTAATAGGATGACTTATCTACCATTGAATAAATTCGATAAATCTTCAATTGTACCATCAGAAAATGATACATATTATAGAAATCAATTATTGCATGGTTATGTTCATGACATGGGGGCAGCTATGCTAGGTGGAGTAGGAGGTCATGCTGGTTTATTTGCCAATGCAAATGATGTTGCAAAAATGATGCAATTATATCTACAAAAAGGGTATTATGGTGGAAAACGATATTTTAAGAAAGAAACGTTTGATAAGTTTAATAAGCGATATTATTCTGATAAAAAAGTACGAAGAGGTTTGGGGTTTGATAAACCTCAGTTAGATCCAGAAATTAAAGCAACATGTGGGTGTGTTTCAGACGAAAGTTTTGGACATAGTGGATTTACAGGTGCTTACACTTGGGCAGACCCTAAGAGTGAAATTTTATATGTTTTTTTATCCAATAGAGTTTTTCCAACTATGGAAAATACTGGTTTAGTAGATGAAGATATTAGAACAAAAATTCAACAGATTATACAAGACTCTATCTTGCTGGAGTAGAATGGAATTTACTGTAGATTAATAGTATTAACATAGAACAGCTAAAATAAATAATACTACTTTTTAAAGTAAATAGATTATAGATTAAATAGCTATTCATTAGAAAGAAAGGAATAACTGTCAGAGAGCCAACACCGAATTTAAAAGTACTTATGAATTCAAAGTCTGTCACTTTATTTTCCACATATTTCCAGACCAACCATGGTATGAAACTATTTAATAAAACAATAGGTCTTAAAAATCTAACCAAATTAATTTTTCTCTCTTTTTTAATAATAGTGTTAGATTGAATCATTGAATTAACCTCATTAACTTTTGTAAAATCAACATTTGCAGTATTTAATTTTTCTATCCATTTTTCATAATCTTCAGTTAAAGGGATATGAACTGAAAGTACTTTTAATTGATCAGAAATAACATCCTTTAATTTTTTTATATCAGAATTATTTAAGTTTGGTTTGTAAAAGTCATTTGCTAATATTGGGGTTCCGTAATTTAATGAAACTTTAAAAGGGTAGCTAGATGAATCTTGATAAGTAATCCCAACAGGTATGATTTGAATTTGTAGTTTTGGATTTCTTTCGATAGCTCCAAAAACTATTCTTGAAAACCCTTTGCTTAAGCTTCTTACAATTCTTCTTTTATCATGGCTTCCTTCAGGAAAAATCATCAATGCTTTTTTGTTGTCTAATAAATTAAAACATCTTTCAAAGACTTCTTTATTCTTATTTAATTGACTCACACCATCTCTTATTCTGTAAATTGGTATTAAATTTAAAGAATTTAAGAACCATCTTACCAATGGTTTTTTAAAGCTAGCAGCACGAGTTAGAAAGTAATTAGTCCTTGGATTATTTGTAGTTACTAATAAAGGATCTATAAGCCCATTGGGGTGGTTTACCATGAATAAAACGGCTCCTTTTTTTGGTATATTTTCTTTGCCATTAACTATTATTTTTTTTGTCATAAAAAATAATGAAGTCTTTAAAAGAAATTTAAAAATATAATACCATAACTGCTTTAAATTCATAATAATTTTAAAACCCTTCGGCTATTTGTTGAAGTTTATTTATATTTAAAATAAATAATTCTTTTCCTTTTAGGTGAATTAATTTTTCTTTTTTAAATAATGAGAGTAATCGGATTGCAGATTCAGTTGCAGTGCCAATTATATTGGCAATTTCTTCTCGAGATAATTCGATTCCAATAGGTTTTTCTGTATCATTAGAACCATAAGATTTTTTTAAAAATAAGAGTGTTTCAGCCAATCGCTGTTTTGCAGTCTTTTGAGCCATACTCAAAATAATATTATCTGCTTCTTTTAAAGTATCAGCCATATCTTTAAGAACACTCATCGTAAAATTGGTATTGCTTCTTAAATCTCTTATAATTTCTTCTTTTGGGATAAAGCAAACTTCCATATCATTTATAGCTGTGGCCTTTAAATTAGAAACTTCCTCACTAACAAGGCTACTTTCACCCAACAAATCTCCTTTTTTTACAAGTTTAATAATTTGATCACGTCCATTAGTACTCATTTTAGTCACTTTACATATTCCATCTTTAATACAAAACACACCATTTATGTATGTGCCTTCATCAAAAAGAACTTCACCACGTTTTACATACTTAGAGGTTTTACATTCAGAGATACGAATTAATTCATCTTTGTTGAGTTCTCCCAATGAATTCAATTGTCTTATTATACATTGTTCACATTTCGGGCTTTTATGTTTTATCATTTTTTAAATTAACTAAAAATAACTGATTAATTTGAATAATTTTATGGCTGAAGAATTATTATTAAATATGTATATATCTCCAAAACCTTTTAGTAAATCTTATTACGCATCAGGTTGCCATTTATAGTTTTACTTTTTCCCCCAATATAATCCGAGTAATAATCCAGATAAAATGTCCCATATACTCCAAAAAGCGGCTAATAAAGCCATCCCTCCTAAACCATCAAAAAATTGAAAGATTAGTAACAATCCTAATCCACCATTTTGAATTCCAGTTTCCATAGAAATAGTTTTTCTATCTCTTTTCTCTAGTCCAAATGTTTTTGCTGTGTAGAATCCAATAAAATAGGCTCCAATATTATGAAAAATTACCAATCCGGCAACCAAATGAATATAGTTAAAAAAAACATCTATATTATCATAGAATGCAATAACAATCAATGCTAAAAAAACAATAATTGAAAAGGGCTTTAGTAGTACTTCAATTTTTTTTGAAATTTCCTCAAAGTAATGGTTTAACAACATTCCCAGCACAATAGGAATCCCTAGTATTAATAAAACTAATTTAAATAATTCAATAGGATCTAATTGAACTGTTTTTATGATTTCATTGGTGGGTTCGTATAATCCACTATAAAACTCTAAATTTAAAGGGGTCATTAGTAAACATATGACTGTTGCAAACGCAGTTAAACTTACTGATAAGGCTGAATTCCCTTTAGCCATCTTACTGAAAAAATTTGAAATATTACCACCCGGGCAGGCGGCTATCATCATCATTCCTAAAGCAAAACTTGGATGAGGTTTTATGATTAGAATAGCCACAAATGTGAGTGCTGGTAATAAGAAAAATTGAGAAAAAACCCCTACAAGTAGAATTTTAGGTTTCTTAATGAGACGTTTAAAATCATCAATTTTTATACTTAGGGCTACACCAAACATAATAATAGCTAATGCTATATTTAATATCCAAAGCCCCTCTGTATCAAAGTTAATTTTAATACTATCAATAGGGATATCACCATTAGTTTTTAAAAGCATATTCTATAATATTTGAACCCATTTTTAAAGCTTTTAATCTAATATTTTGAGGGTTATTATGAATAGAGCTGTCTTCCCAACCGTCACTTAAATCAGATTCATAATCATAAAAACATACCAATCTCCCCTTAAAAAATAATCCAAAACCTTTTGGTCTTTTTTTATCATGTTCGTGAATTTTAGGAATTCCATTTTTAAAAATAAATGTTTGATTATAAATGGGGTGATTACTTGGAATTTCTTGGAATTTCAATTCAGGAAAAACTTTGTTCATTTCTCTTCTAATATATTTATCCAATCCATAATTATCAGAGACATGAAGAAACCCTCCAGATGTTAAGTAATTACGTAAATTTTGCGCTTCTTGTTCTGTAAAAAATACATTTCCATGACCCGTCATAAAAACAATAGGAAAGTTAAAAAGATCTGTACTTCCTACAGCTACAGTACCTTGATTTAATTTAATTTTTGTGTTTGAGTTTTTATTTGCAAACTTAATTAAGTTAGGAACAGCAGTTTGATTAGAATACCAATCTCCACCACCGTTATATTTTAAAACTGCTACTTCTTGTGAGGAAATCTTCACAGAAAAACTTACAATAACTAAAAGAAAAATTTTTGTAAACTTCAATTTAAGTATAATTTTAAACTAAGATAGCAATTCTTATTGATTGATAAATGAAACATTCATAACAGACACCAAAGCTGCTGTTTCTGTTCTTAACCTTGCCTTACCAAGTGATATTGCAGTATATCCTTTTTGTAAGCTTTTCTCTATTTCTGAAAATGAAAAATCTCCCTCAGGTCCAATTAAAATAGTGGAATATTCTTTAGGGAGGAGTACATCTTTCATTAATTGTTTCTCATTTTCTACGCAATGTGCTATATATTTTCCTTGCGTTTGTTTTTGTTTTAAAAATTCTGATAAAGTAACCATTTCATTTAGTCTTGGTAAGTGAACTTTTAATGATTGTTTCATTGCAGAAATTATAATTTTTTTTAGCCTTTCAGGTTTAATAAATTTTCTCTCAGAATTGTCACAAATAATTGGTGTAATTTCATCAATCCCTATTTCAGTTGCTTTTTCTAAAAACCATTCTAGTCTATCATTATTTTTTGTTGGTGCTATAGCTAGATGTAAATAATATTTTCTTTGTTGTTTCTTATGCTCTATATTAAATACATTTATTAAACATTTTTTGTCATTAGCGACACTAATTTTACAGTGAAATAGATCTCCTTTTCCGTTAGTTAGATAAATATGATCTCCCTCTTTTTTTCGAAGTACTTTTACAACATGCTTACTTTCAATTTTATCGAAAGTAATTTCATGAGTCTTCTTGTCTATAGATGGATTGTAAAATAATTGCATGGGTTCTATTTTACAGGATAGTCTTTAATATTCATTTTATAAGTTCTTCTTCTTTTATGGGTTTGGGGATCAAAATTTTTCCATAATTGATGTATGGCGCTATTATCTTCTAGCTCGGGTGTTCTAATTACTGTTTCAACTCCGATTGCATTAAAACTAGTTGTAAAATCACTAAAAATAATAGCGGTTATCCCTTTGTTTTGATATTCTGGGTCTACACCAATTAAGTATGAAGTTACAGTTTTTGGATTTTTTTTTGCTTTTAAAAGGTGAAATATACCAAAGGGAAATAATTTGCCTTTCGCTTTTTGAAGTGCCTCTGAGAAAGAAGGCATCATAATTCCAAATGCAACTAGTTTCCCATTTTCATCTACAACAAATTTTATGAAATCTGGATTAATAAAATTGATATATTTTTTTTTAAAATAATCTATTTGATTTTCAGATATAGGTACATAAGATGAAAGGGTTACATATGTTTTATTAAAAAGATCAAACATTTCATTCACATAAGGCATAATCTCTTTAGTATTTGAAAAATTTAAAGACTTTAGTTTAAACCTTCGTTTTATTAAATTTGAGATTCTTTCATAGTATGGGCCATCTACTTTTGATAATTTAAATTTATTCTCCAAGTATTCTTTTTCCTTTATGAATCCAAGTTTTTCTAGATGTTCTTTGTAATAAGGATTAGAATACCAAGTTACCATAGTTCCAATATGATTAAAACCTTCTGTGAGAACACCTACCTTATCAAGATTGGAAAATCCAACAGGACCTTCCATATACATTAAGTTATTTTTTTTACCAATTTCTTGCACTTTTTGAATAAGAAGTTTGGTAATAGATATATTATCTATCACATCAAACCAACCAAAACGCATTTTTTTAATTTGTTGGTTTTTTACCTCATACCAATTTATTATAGCAGCAATTCTACCCACTATTTTATTGTTTTGGATAGCTACATAGAAGAATGCTTCAGCATTTTCAAATGCAGGATTAATCTCTTTATTTAAAACATCTAGTTCTTCTTTAATAATAGGAGGAACCCAATAAGGATTATTTTTGTAGATAGAAAAAGGAAATTGAACAAATTGTTTCATCTCCTTTTTTGTAGTCATTTCCTTTAGTGTAATCATGGCACTAGTTTAGTTGCAGTGTGTAATTTTATATGATACTTAGATTTTCATCTTTGTTATCATCTTCCTTATTTCTTTTCTTTTTTCTTTTTTTTGACTCTTTTTTTTCTTTCTCTTTTTTTAGTCTCTTACTTTCTTTTTTTTCTTTTTTAGTAGTTTTAGCGTTGTCTTTTTTTACTTCCCTCTCTAATTTTCTAATTTCTTTTTCAAGCTCTTTAGTCCCTTTATCCTCGTTTTTTATAGGAGATTCATTCCCTTCAGAATTTCTTTTAAAGATATTTAAAATTCCTTTTTTGGACTTATCTTTTTTAATCTTAATTTTAGTTGGTTTCACTCTAGTTCTTTTTGGTTTCACTCGAAGAGGAAGATCTAGTAATTCATCAGACTTTTTATTAATATCATTAGAACTGTTATTTCTAATAGATTGTATGGTCTCTTTTTGTAACCTTATTGCTCCTGGAGCTTTTCTTTTACTTTTCTTTGAAAAAACATTACGGACCTTTCCAAATAACCTATTAAAGAATTTTCTTTTTTTAACTTTAAACTTTTTGTCATCTATAGGGGTTCCATTCTCGTCTAGTTTGGTTACTTTATCTATATGTCTATCAAACCTGTAGGATGCTCCAAAAGAGGTGTAATACCCTGATGTAAAGGAATCTGCTAAAAGACGCACAGAACTATTTATTTGGATATTTCTATTGTATAAAAAAGCAATACCTGAACCTATATTAGATTGGTACTTGAATTTGTCGAACATACTTTGATTTTCAATAAAAATAGACCATCGTGGGCTAAAGCTATAAGTGGCAGTAATGATGTAGGAAAATTCTGGAAGCTCAGTTCCAATTCTATCATAATATAAATTGGTAATTATATTAAAATTATCAGAAAGATCATTTTGTAATAAAACCCCAGCTTTTGGAGAAAAATCTTTTGTTACAAAAACATCATCAGGTACACCGGTATTTATCCCAACATAAGCTGCAACTGTAGGAATAAATCTCTTAAAATCAAATCTATTTCTTTCTACCCAGCTTCTAATTTCTTTAGATTTGTCTGTATATTTTTGTTCGTAAATTAAGTATTTAGCAGCAACGGTAAATTTTCCAATTCCATTTTTATAATAACTGGAGTTAAAAATGTTTTGAAAACTAATTTGTTCATTTTGATAAGCTAAATTCAAATTAAGCTCTAGTTTTTCCTTAAAAAAACTTGTTCTAAATAGAAAATCTACACCATACGATTGAGGTCTTGAAAATGTAGGATGAATATCTGTACTTCTATAAAAAAGACTAGTTTCTAATTGATATACTCTTGTTCCAACACTATATGGACTTTCGGAAAATCCTGGTCTATTTGAATTTATAATATTTGTATATTGAGCTAAAAGTGTTTGACTAAAAAGTATGAAGAAGACAATCCAAAATTTTTGAAGTTTAGCAACAAAATAATTATTCTTAGGAAATGTCAATTTTTTTTGGTTTTACACAAACATACTGTAAAAATAGGACTCATCAAATGCAATAAATACTTTTTTAAGACTGTTCAAATTTTGTATTCTATTAACGTATCAATTATCATCAAATTGTTACTTTTGAATTTAATTTAATTTTAACATGCAAGAAGCAGAATTAATGGGTTTGCTAAGAACACTTTTTATTTTCGTAATTGTTTATTACTTCTTCCGTTTTGCGGCAAGAGTATTTGGGCCACTCTTAATAAAGAAGGCAGTTCATAAAATGCAACAAAAAGCTCAAAGGCAATATAATACGAGTCATCAACAAACAGAAACATCAGCTACTAAAGAAGGTGAAACTATCATAGATAAAAAGCCAAACTCTACAAATCAAGGCAATAATTCTGTTGGTGAATACGTAGATTTTGAAGAAATAGATTGATATGAATTTTAAACAAATTATACCTCACATAGTCTCATTATCATTATTTGTAATTGTAGCTTTAATGTACTTTAATCCTGTATTAAAGGGAAGGAAAATCTCACAATCTGATATTACACAACATATTGGAATGGCTAAAGAAGTTAATGACTTCAGAGAAGCAACAGGTGAAGAACCTTATTGGGCTGAAAGTGCTTTTAGTGGAATGCCTACCTATCCAATTGGAACTTATTTTCCTAATGATTACATTACTAGTCTAGACCGTTTCATACGTTTTCTACCTAGGCCAGCTGATTATTTATTTCTCTATTTTTTAAGTTTTTATATTCTATTACTTGCTTTCAAGATAGATTGGAAGATAGCTATAGTAGGTTCTTTAGCATTTGGTTTTTCTACATATCTTATAATTATTTTTGGTGCAGGACACAATTCAAAAGCACATGCTATTGCCTACATGCCATTAGTTTTAGCGGGTATTATATTTATTTTCAAAAAAAGATATCTTCTTGGCTTTATAGTAACAAGTATTGCTACTGCTTTAGAAATTAAGGCAAATCATCCTCAGATGACGTACTACTTATTATTTTCCATTCTAATTTTAGGTGTAGTTGAATTGATAGATGCTATTCAAAAAAACAAAACTAAACAGTTTATTACTCAATCATCTATCATTATTGTTGCTATGTTATTGGCTGTTGGTGTAAACTCTTCAAGACTTTTAGCCACAAAAGAATATGCAGATGTTAGTACTCGAGGTAAAACTGCTTTAACGATAAACCCAGATGGCACCAAAAAAGAGGTTACAACTGGCCTCTCAAAAGAATACATTACACAATTTAGTTATGGCAAAGCTGAGACATTTAACTTATTTGTGCCCAGATATATGGGAGGTGGTACAGTAGAAAGCTTAGATAAAAAATCTAATACGTATCAATATGTATCATCTATAGCCGGTTCTAAACAAGCTGATGGTTTTACAAAACAAGTATACACTTACTGGGGAGATCAATTAATAGTTGAGGCTCCTGCCTATATAGGAGCTGTGATGTTATTTCTTTTTTTTCTAGGTGTTTTTATTCTTAAAGGCAAGTATAAATATTGGTTGGCAGCTTCTTCAGTTTTTGCAATCTTAATGAGTTGGGGTAAGAATTTTCAGTTTTTGACTGACTTTTTTATTGATTATGTACCATTATATAATAAATTTAGAGCCGTTTCATCATTTCAAGTAATTGCAGAATTATGTATCCCCTTGCTTGGGTTTTTGGCAGTAAAAGAATTTTTCTTTTCAAAAACTGATAAAGAACAAAAACAAATTGCTCTAAAAAAAGCATTGTATAGTAGTGTTGGATTAATTGTTATTGGATTACTATACGCACTCTCATTTTCAACCTTTGAAGGAATAAGAGATGCAAGCTATTCTGAGTACGATGGATTATTAGATGCTGTAAAGGCAGATAGATTGTCTATGTTGTATACAGATAGTTTTAGGTCTATTGTTTTAATAGGAATAGGATTTGTAGTTCTATGGTTATTTTTAAAACAACAACTTAAATACACCACATCAATCATAGCTTTTGCAGTTTTAATTCTTTTTGATTTAGTTCAGGTAAATTTAAGATATGTAAATGCTGACGATTTTAAAGAAGCTAGAGCTATTGATAAACCTTTTAAAGCCTCTGCCGCAGATCTTCAAATACTAAAAGATAAAAGTCATTACAGAGTAGCCAACTTTTCAACTGATCCATTTCAAGATGGTAGAACTTCTTATTTTCACAAATCTATAGGAGGATATCATGCTGCTAAATTGGGAAGATACCAAGACCTAATTGAATTTCAATTATCAAAACAAAATATGCAAGTTTACAATATGTTAAACGTAAAGTATTTTATTATTCCAGGAGATGATGGAGAAGAAGTAGCTCAGCAAAATCCTGATGCAAATGGGAATGCTTGGTTTGTGAAAAATATTAAATATGTTCAAACAGCAGACCAAGAAATTAGAGCATTAGATAGTACACTAACCAAAAGTACTGTTGTGGTGAATGAAAATAATATTCATAAAAAAATTAACCTCTCATCAGAGGTAGATTCTCTTGCTTATATTAGACTAACTGAATACTCTTTAAATTCCTTAACGTATGAAACATCCTCTAAGTTTGATGAATTTGCTGTTTTTTCTGAAATCTACTACAAAGACGGATGGAAATCATATATAGATGGAGAATTACAACTTTACACAAATGTTAATTACATTTTGAGAGGTTTGGAGATTCCTAAAGGAGAACACATCATAAAATTTAAATTTGAACCATCTGTCATAAAAACAGGGAATACAATTTCCCTTATTTCATATGCTCTTATGCTATTAATTCCTGTAAGTTGGTTTTTTTATTACAAGAAGAAGTAATTCTTTATATAGATTTAAATTTAATAGAATAAAGCTGTGCAGTTTGTAAATAGCACTAACATCAATTAGGCTTATCCTTTAATATAACTTATATTTGTAGTGTAGTTAGTTTATACTTTCTACAAATAAATCTTATTTTAGGGGGTAGATTTATTATACCTTGAGCTTTACAGCTCAAGGTTTTTTTTTAATAATCTATTTTAAAGAATTAAGATAATCTGTAGGGGTTAGTCCTGTGAAATTTTTAAAAGATCTTGAAAAGGAAGAGGCATTGGTATATCCAATCTCTTCTCCTAAAGCTTGTATAGTATATTTTCTGTATTTTAAATCTTTCTGAATTATAGTTGTCAAATAATTCATTCTTAACTCAGTAATATATTGCTTGAAGGTTTTTCCTTTTTTTTCATTAACAATAGATGAGAGATATGATGTATTTGTGTTTAATTGTTTAGCTAATTTATTAATGTTAAATGTACTGTCAAGATAAATTTTTGATTTTTCAAACTTTTCAAGTTCCAATAGAACCGTTTGCTCTAACTCCAGATTAATAGAATAATCTTTCTTTTGTGGTTGATTAAAAACGATGGTTTTCTTTTTCTCTTCATTAAAAAAATAATATCCAATTACAACAAATAAAAAAACAAAAATTAAAAATGAAATAATTAATTTATTTTTGTTTTTAACTTCATTAGTTAAAATTAAATTATTTAGTTTTTGTATCTGATTAAAATCATATAAAAAATGCGTTTTATTTGCCTCTGTTTTACTATCGTTTAGTTTTTCTAATTTGTTAAGCGCTAGCTTGGAATATTTAAAAGCACTATCAATTTTATTATTTTCATTGTATAAATTTGCGAGTATATTAAATATTACAATTTTGTTTTTTTCAGTATTTGGAGTTGTTTTGTTGGTATTTAAAAATTTGTAGGAATAAAAAAGGGAAGAATCACTCCTTTTCAAATTTTTAAATATTAGAGATTTTAAAAAATAATAATCTTGAGATTTATTTACCAGTTCAAAAGTATTAACAAGACTAAGAGCCCTCTTATATTGTTTCCTTTTAATTAAAACAGTTGCTACTCTTAAATGAAAAAAACTTAAAGAATTTTTATGTTTTGGAATAAATTTTTCTGATTCGTCAAATGCTTTCTCATAATAAATGAGAGTAGAGTCTAAATATTTGTCATTATTATTAATTGAATTTAATGCAAAATAAGACTCTCCCAAAGCATTATAGGCACTAGCTTTGTTAACTACTAAGTTATAGTCATAAACATTCCCATATTCGCCATCTAGCAATGTGTATTTTTCTATGACCTTTTTTAGTATATTAATTGCTTCTTTATGAAATCCAAGATTATTTTTTAATATTGCTAGACTTGTTTCATTAAAAATTATGTTTCGAATATATTTTTTATTTTTTTCTGGATAATTGCTTAGTAGTTGTATTTTTTGATTTAAATAATCAAAAGCTTCATCAAACTTTCTTTGATTATTTTTAATCCAAAACATTCGTGATAATGCACGAAGTTTATTATCTATAGTACATGTAGAATTTAGTTCTTTAATATTTGATAATACACTTAAAGCAATTTCTTCAGATTTTTTAAAGTTTCCAGTTTTATAGTATGCAGAAGCAATATCATTTTTACCTGTGTCACTTATACATTTGTCACTAGATTTCTCTAATTTTTTTGCATAATGGAAAACACTGTCAGGATTGGTATAAGAATAAAATTTAATCTTTTTTAAACTCTCTTTATTATTATAGCTGTTTTGACCTAATAATTGAATTGAAAGGAGAAAAAAGATTAATAGGTTTGTGTATTTAAAGAAGGTATTAACGATAATATATTTAACTTAGTTAACAAATATAATAACTGAAATTATTTAAAATAAGTTTTTGAAGTATTTTTTGTAATTATTTTGTTTTTTTGATGTAAAACGCTCTTTATAATTTTAGATTTGTGAAATTAAGTTTAAGTTTTAAATTAACAGTATAGTATTTTGAGAATTGGAATGATTTTGGATGATGTTTTTCCTCCTGATCCAAGGGTAGAGAATGAGGCAATTACTCTTGTTAATTCTGGGTATGAGGTTTTTTTATTTTGTTTGCATAACGGTAATCAAAAAACAAATGAATTAATAAACGGTATTAAAATAAGACGATATGCGTTTACTGAACTAACGTATAAACTTTCAGCCCTTTCTTATGACTTTCCATTTTATAAAATGATTATGAAACCAAAAATTAATCATTTTATAAAAAAAAATGATATTAATTTTCTTCATATTCATGATATTAGAATTGCAGAAGCCGTCTTTGAAGCAAATAAAAAACACCAATTAAAAACAGTTTTAGACCTTCATGATAACATACCAGAAAACATGAAGTTTTATCCTCATCTCAATAAATTTCCTGGTAAGTATATTATTTCTCCAAATAAATGGAGGAAAAAAGAAAATGAATTCATTTTGAAGGCGGATAAAATCATAACAGTTTCTCCAAATTTTGCAGAAAATATTATCAAAAAAAATAATATTGAAACAAAAAAAATGGTGGTGGTACCAAATACTGTTAGGCAGTCTTTTTATAAAGATGCTATTTACTCTGATATAATAAAAGAAAAGTATTCCAATAAATTCGTCGTCCTATATCTAGGAGACACCAACATAAGAAGAGGACTGCAAACTGCTATAAGAGCTACCGAATTACTTTCTAAAAAGATAGCAAATTTTAAATTGGTTATTGTGGGTCAAAATACAACAGATTCAATTTTAAAAGAAGAAACAAAAAAATTAAATTTAGAATCTTTTATAGATTTTGAAGGTTGGCAAGACGTTTCTTTATTTCCGTCGTATATTGTTGCAAGTAATATTTGTATATCACCTCTCTACAGAAGTATTCAACACGATGTAGCGTATGCAAATAAAATTTTTCAATACATGAGTTTTGGTAAGCCCATCTTAGTAAGTAATGCAATTGCACAAAAAGAAATAGTAGAACGCGTTCATAGTGGATTAGTTCATCAAGAAAAAAACAAAGATGACTTTTCCTCTAAAGTGTTAGAATTATATCAAAATAAAGAGAAAGCAGAAGAATTAGGCAAGAAAGGGAAGCAATTTATAGAAAATGAATTTTCTTGGGAGGTTACCTCTCAGGCTTTGGTTAAATTATACAATGAGCTCTAAAAAGAAAGTATTAATCATTACTTATTATTGGCCCCCAGCTGGTGGTTCAGGAGTTCAACGATGGTTAAAGTTTGTGAAGTATTTAAGAGATTTTAATATAGAACCCATTGTTTATACTGTAGATAACCCATCTTATCCAATTCTAGACAAGAGTTTAGAAAGTGAAATGCCAAAAGATTTAGAAATCTTAAAGCAACCTATTTTTGAACCAAATTCTATTCTTTCTTTTTTTGGAAATAAAAAAAAGAAAGAAAGTGCTGGTTTTTTAAATTCAAATCCTACGTTATTTGGTAAAATAGTTCAATACATTAGAGCTAATTATTTTATTCCGGATGCTAGAAAATTTTGGATAAAACCATCAGTTAAATTTTTAAGTAATTACTTAAAAAATAATGAAATAGACGCCATGATTACAACGGGTCCTCCTCATAGTATGCATGTCATAGGATTAGCACTTAAAGAGAAATTTGAAGTCAAATGGATTTCAGATTTTAGAGACCCTTGGACTGAAATTGACTATTTCAAACAGTTACCATTAACCAAAAAAGCTAAGAAAAAGCACTTTGAATTAGAACAAGAAGTTTTAGAAAAATCAGACATGGTTATTGTAGTTGGCGAAACTATGAGAAAAAAGTTCTACAAATATAATCACAATATTGAGGTATTAACAAATGGTTTTGATTCATATGAAAATTTATTAACTAAAGAATTAGACTCTAATTTTTCTATAACACATGTTGGTTTAATGAATGCTGACAGAAACCCTGTAATTTTATGGGAGGTGTTAGATGAGATTAGTAATCAAAATATTGATTTTAAAAACGATTTAAGAATTAAATTGATTGGTAAAATTGATGACACTGTTATTCAAGATATTCAAGTTTTTAACCCTGAAAATATCGTAAGAATTCCCTATTTAAATCATGAAGAGGTTCGTAAATATCAATCATCCTCACAAGTATTGTTGTTAAGTATTAATCGAGTGCCAAGTGCTAAAGGAATTATTACTGGAAAAATCTTTGAGTATTTACAAGCCAAGAGACCTATCTTAGGTATAGGTCCTAAGGATGGAGACGCTGCAGCTATTCTTAAAAAAACAAATGCTGGAAAAATAGTAGGTTTTGATCATAAAAATGAGCTAAAAGCCACTATCTTAAAATTATATAAAGATTTTAAAGAAGGAAAATTAGTTGTAAAATCTATTAACATAGAACAATATCATAGAAAAAATTTAACAAGTCAATTAGCAGAAGTAATTAAAAAGGTAGTATCTTAATTAGATAAAAAGTTAATAGTATTGGGTGCTGTAGTTATTACCAAGGTTTAGATAAATGAAAAAAATAGTTACCGTTATAGGAGCCAGACCACAGTTTGTAAAAGCGGCTGTATTAAGTAGAATTATTAAAGAATACAATTCTATAGAAGAGGTAATTATTCATACAGGGCAGCACTTTGATGCTAATATGAGTAAAATATTTTTTGAAGAGATGATGATTCCCGAGCCTACTTATAACTTAGAGATAAATAATATGAGTCATGCGGCTATGACTGGTCAGATGATGGAAAAGATAGAAAAAGTATTACAAGTTGAGCAACCAGATGCTCTTATTGTGTATGGCGATACTAATTCTACTATTGCAGGAGCGTTAGCAGCTAAAAAAATGAATATTAAAGTGGTTCATATAGAAGCCGGACTTCGTTCTTTTAATATGAAAATGCCAGAAGAAATAAATAGAATACTAACTGATAGAATTTCTGATTTATTAAGTTGTCCAACAGAAACCGCCATAAATAATCTAAAAAAAGAAGGTTTTGACAATCTGCCAACTTTAATTGAGAAGCATGGTGACATAATGAAAGATGCTGTTGGTTATTACAGTCAGTTTTCAGAAAAAAAATCATCTATTGTAAAAGATCAAAAATTACAGAAAAATGAATTTGTTTTAGCTACTATTCATCGTCAAGAAAATACGGATGATGAAAAAAAGTTAAGATCAATTTTTATTGGATTAGAAGAAATTCATAAAACTCACCCTGTAGTTTTACCAATTCATCCAAGAACAAGAGAGGTATTAAATAAATTATCAATACTTCCAAAAATACAAATGATAGAACCTGTAGGTTATTATGATATGTTAGAATTATTAAAAAACTGTTCATTGGTGATTACAGACAGTGGAGGATTACAAAAAGAGGCCTTTTTTAATAGAAAACAATGTATTGTAATAAGAGAAGAAACAGAATGGGTAGAACTGGTGTCCAACGGATTTGCAAAAGTAGTAGGCAGTAATACCAAAATGATTTTACAAACGTTTGATACCTATAAAGATTTAAAAAATGATTTTTCAATCGATTTATATGGAACTAATGTTGGGGAGAAAATCTATCAATCAATCAGTCAATTAATACATTCCTAAGTGGGCGTTATTCTAAAACAATCATCCTACAATACTATTATTATTTTAATAGCTTTTTCTATTGGAGGTATAAACACATTATTTCTTTACACTAATTTTTTAACCCCCGAAAATTACGGATTGGTAGTTTTTTTGCTATCATCTGCCAATGTTTTAATGCCTTTAACCGCTTTTGGAGTTCAATATACAATAGTGAAGTTTTTTTCTTCCTATGAGACAAAAGTAGAAAGAGATAGATTTCTAAGCATGGCAATTATTTTACCCTTGTTTATTGCTTTTCCTATTGGTTTTTTTGGAGTTCTTTTTTATGAAAAAATAACTCGACTTTTATCCTTAGAAAACTCCTTAATTCAAGATTATACCTATATCATCTATCTAATAGCTATTACAACAGCTTATTTTGAGGTTTTTTATTCATGGTCTAAAGTTCAATTAAAATCTATTTTTGGAAATGCTATTAAAGAATTATTTAGTAGAGTAATGATTATGATTTTACTCATTTTGGTATGGCTTGAGCTTATTAATCAACACCAGTTTATCCTTTTTCTTACTGCTTCTTATTTTTTAAGAATGTTTATTATGCAGTTTTATGCATTTAAACTTTATTTGCCTAAATTTTCTTTTCATTTTCCAGAAAATATGAAAGAGGTCATAAATTATTCTGGATTTATAATTTTAGCAGGCTCAGCAGGAGCAATTTTATTAGATATAGATAAAGTAATGTTACCTGCAAAAGAGGCATTAGAATTTACAGCTTATTATTCTGTGGGTGTATTTATTGCATCTGTTATAGAGGCTCCTGGAAGAGCTATGCTTCAGATTGTATCTCCGTTAACCTCCAAAGCTATTAATGAATCAAATAATGATGAAATAAAGTCATTGTATAAGAGATCTTCGATAAACTTACTAACTGTTTGTGGCTTATTCTTTATTTTAATAAATAGCAATCTAGATCAATTATATTTGCTTATCAACAGGCCAGAGTATTCTCAAGGTATTTTAGTGGTCCTAATGATTTCTATAGCTAAATTATACAATATGTTTCTTGGTAATAATGGTGCTATTATTTCTAATTCTAAATATTATAAAATATTATTACCCTATAGCTTAGGAATGGCTTTTTCTGTTACATATTTAAATATTTATTTTATAGAAGTTTTTGGAATGAATGGAGCAGCATTGTCTACTTTGATAGTTATACTAATATTTAATACGATCAAAATTTGGTATGTAAAAAAGAAATTTAATGTAGTGCCATTCAATAACAAAACATTTGTTTCTTTTTCACTTATCATTCTATATTATTTTGTTTTTCATTTTTGGGATTTTAAGTTTTTTCCCATTATTAATATACTTCTTAAAAGTAGTATTATTTCAATTTCCTATATTTTTATAATTTTTAGATTAAATCTTTCTCCGCAGATTACTTCTTTAATAAATCAATTGATTTATAAAATACAGTCTAAATAGTCAGTAAACATATGCAAAAGTAACCCAATTCCCAAAACTCTAATTTTTTTAGGGATAAGCATAGTAGTATATACTCCAATGGCATAGAATGTATGTAAGGGATGAAAATTGATGCTACACCTGCTAGAGTCAAAAATTGGACTAGCTAATAAATGATCTAAATCTAGAAGCATTGTTCCAATAAATAGTAAATATACTAACTTCCAGCTTTTTTTATAAAAAAATATTGAAATTGCTAGTGGAACTAAAAAATGAAAACCATAGTGAACAATGAATTTAAAAGACATATATTATTGTTAAACTATTTTTTATTCAACTCTTTTCTAATTCGGCTTAGCTGAACTGGGGTAATATTTAAATAAGAAGCAATTTGGTTTAATGGTACAGATTTTAAAATTTGAGATTTTTCTTTTTGTAATTTTAAATATAATTGTTTAGCATCTAAAGAGGTTAACTCACGATTTCTTTCATCCATCAAAATAAATGAATTTTCAAGAAGTGAACTATATAAATTTGATATTTCTAAATTTGTAGAGGCTAACTTTTTAAATTTTCTATAATCGCCTTTCAAAACAATACAATCTGTTAAAGCCTCGTGAATCATTGTTGATGGTTTGGCTAAAATCAAAGATGCTAAGGAAGCCATAGCTTGTGGTTCAGTAAACAAAAAACGAGTATGGGGTTTTCCTTTTGAGTTTATATAATAAGATCTAGTAATGCCTTTTTTTATAAAAAAAAAATCAAAGGATTGTTCTTTTAAAGAAACTAGTTTCTCCCCTTTCTTATATTCAACTTCCTCTAATATATCGGCTAATAAATTCCTTGCTAATTTTGTTTGAAGATATATTTCTAAGATATTTTTCATGATAACTTTTGTTCAGTCCAAGGGGGTAGAAATAAAGTTAAAACTTATGGAGGGAAATCATGAAATCAAAATTAAGGAAAAAAGGTTAAAATTAATTAACCTTTTTTCTTAAATGTGTAAAAAATACTAGAGGGTAGAATTTTTATCAAATATATAATGTTATGAGAGGAATAAAATTAACATATGTTTATTTTTTAAATTATTTTATATTTTTTTCTAATTCTACTAAATTGGACAGGGGTGATATTTAAATAATTTGCAATTTGATTTAGCTGAATTAAGTTTTCAATATTTGGAATTTCTTTTTTCAAACATAAATATCTTTCTAAAGCATTTAAATGAGACTTCATAGCATCTTTTTCAATCAATTTTAATAAAGTTGTTTCTAAACCTCGAATATAAAGTCTACACAAATCAGTTCTATCTGATGCTATTTTTCTAAATTGTTTAAAATTACCCTCATAGACAGTAACCTCTGTTAGACAATCAAATTCTACGTTGAAAATATGATTGTTTTTTCGAATTTCTTTTTCTAGAGATAAAAATAAAGCAGGAGGTTTAAGTATTGACCTACAATTTTTACTGCCATCTTCGGCTATTGTTAAAGATCTAGTTAATCCAGAAATTAAAATAAAAAACTTATCAAAATCTTTTGGATATTTAATTAAAAAACTTTTTTTTGAATATGTTTTTTTGGTTAATAGTTTACTTAATTCATTGAAAGAATCCTCAGATATTGGTTCAAATCTATTTAGGATTAATTTGATGTTTTCCATTATAAATAGTAGGGTTTAGGGAGTAATAAGAAAATTGGGTAATGGATGAGATTTACTCAGAAGAATATAATATTTTCCTTATTCTACTTAATTGTATAGGTGTTACATTGATGTAAGAGGCTATGTCGTTTAATTTAATCAAATTTTCAATATTTGGATATTGATTCTTAAGATGTAAATACCTACCCATGCCGTCTAAATGAATAAGTACATGTGCTTTTTCAATAACTAACCTTATACCAGCTTCTAATGTTTTATTGTAAAGCAAACTTAAATCATGGTATTTTTTAGTTAGTTTTTTGAATTTTGAAAAACTTCCTTCATACAAAATTACATCACTTAAGCAATCAAATTTTACTTCTTGTATGGCAACATTACTCAAAATGGAAAGAGGTTTAATTGATGTGAAAATTGAAGATTTAGATAAAAAAGCTCCAATTCTTATACTCCCATTATCGTGAATAGTGTAGGATCGTACAAATCCATCTATTAAAACATAAAACTTGTCATTGTTACTTAACTCAGTTTTGTTTTTATATTTTTTTCTTATTAGAATTTCAGAAAATTCAGTAGCTGATTCAGCTGAGATAGGATAGTAGTGATATAAAATATCTCTTAAATTGTTCATTTTAGGTGGTTTTCCTCAAAAATAAGGGTAATTATTTAAATATAACTACAAAAATGAAATTACTTAAATATTAGTTTCTAAAAAAAACTAAATAGTTATTTTTCAAGAAAATTGATAGAATTTGGACCCTCCATAAAAAGTAAGTCTAGGATAGATAGGTTTTTTAGAAAGCCAAATTTTTGATCAAACATTTGTATGTAGGGTATAGTAGAAATTTCAACTTTCTTTTTTGAATCTGCAAGATTTCTGAAGTCATTTAATTTAGTTTCTTCATATGTTTTTGATAATGTATATTCTTTAGACAATTCCAGTGCCTCCATAATAAAAGCAAAAGAATCTAAATTTACATCCAATAAATAAGTATACTTTTTAGAAAATATTTTTTGAAGATCGTCTTTATAAAATTCAAAAAAAGGAGAGTGATTGTAGGCAGCCTCTAATGATTTGTAGTGCTGTTTTTGCCAATTTGAATTTTCAATTAGAATATCTTTAGATTTTGTTTTTTTACTAGATTTAGGAATGGTAACAGGAATATTTAATAATTGTTTTCCATTAGCGCCATAAATATAACATCTATTCCTATAGGTTTGTTTTTGATAGTTGTCTTCTACTTCAAAAGTAATAGAATTAGAATTTAATAGTGCCTGGTATTGTGATATTGGAGAGAAGTATGTAGGAATAAATAGGGCCATTATGACACCTTCTTTTTATTTTTTCTCAAAAACGAATATCCAATATAGCCAGCTACAGCAATTAAAAAATACATTAGATAAGATACTGGTTCACCATTTCCTCCAACAGTGGTAAATAATCTTTCCCATCTAATTTTCCCCTCATTTATACTAAACCATATTAACACGGGCTTACCAACAACATGATCAAATGGGACGTATCCCCAGCTTCTGGCATCTAAAGAATTTTGTCTATTATCTCCCATCATCCAATAATAATCTTGTTTAAAAGTATAGGATGTTGATTTTTTACCATTTACAAAGATATGTTCTCCAATCACCTCAAGCTGATTATTTTCATAATCATCAATTATTCTTTCATAAAAAGGGATTGAGTTCATGTTTAGTGGAACAGTTGTTCCTTTTTTAGGAATGTATATAGGTCCATAGTTGTCTGTATTCCAAGATAAGTTGGTTGCTTGTGGAAACATATTGTTTCCTTTATTTCCTTTAGGATTTATTACTTTAACAACGCTGTCTACCTCTGAATCTTTTCTAAGCTTGGCAGCTATTTCATCAGTAATATTTGCCTTTCTTATTTTTGTGCTAATCTCTTTGATATCTAATCTGTAACCATTTATAATCCAATTAGGAACGCCTTCATCTGAGGTGGTAATAATAAACTGATTATCCTTTATTTTTTCGGGATTATTTGTTGCATATCTCATCACCTTTTCAAATTGATTTTGACTAGTAAAGTTGATAATAAACTTTCTCTCAAATTCTTTATCTGTATATCTTAGTAACTTTTGTGTAGACAATCCTTTTTCAGAATACACCTTGTTATAAAATTGAAGTTTCGCTCTATCTGGAAGTATGTTTTGTTTTCCATTAATATAAACATATCCGTCTATTACTTCTAGAGTATCACCTGCTATTCCAACACATCTTTTTACGTAATTAGTTTTTTTATCTAAAGGTTTAAAGTCTGTTCCTTTACTAGGATCCATCCAGTGAACCAATGTATCTACTGGCCAGTTAAATACGACAATATCATTCCTTTTAATTTTTTGAAATCCAGGAATTCTTAAATAAGGTAATAGAGGCTTGTTTAAATAAGACTTGGTGTTCTTTTCACTTACTATAGCAGTAGGGATGCTATCATGAAGCATAGGGGTAGCAATAGTAGTTGTTGGGACCCTAGCACCATAATGAAATTTACTTACAAATAAGTAATCGCCAACTAACAATGTTTTCTCAAGTGATGAGGTGGGTATTGTGTAGGGTTGCATTACATAAGTATGAACTAGGGTAGCAGCTATAATAGCAAAAGCAATAGAACTTACCCATTCTCCTAGAGCTGTCCTAGGCTTTAAACTTCTATTTAGTTTATATGTTGAATTTGTAGCATAGTTTATGAAAAACAAGTAAAACCCTAGAGTTAGCAACACTAAAGCAGTATCTTTTCGTTTGTTAAAACCAAAACTTCTAGCAGTTTCTATCCATACAATAGGAAACATTAATTGATTTATTACTGGAATAAATAATAAAATTACCCACCATTTAGGTCTGTTTATAATCTTCATTAAAATAACAGCATTGTAGATAGGAATAGCAGCTTCCCAAGCTTTTCTGTTGGCTCTTAAATATAATTTCCATGTTCCTGCAAAATGTATTACTTGAATTACTAGGAAAAAAATAAACCATTCAATAAATGTCATACTATACTATTTTACTATTTAGTTATTTGTTACAAATAAAAGAAAATGTTACAATTTTTAATCTAAGTTTAACACATCTTTCATTGTGTACACTCCATTTTTGTTGATTAACCATTCTGCAGCTATGATAGCACCATGGGCAAATCCCTTTCTGTTGTGAGCTGTATGTTTAATTTCAATAGAATCTATCTCAGATTCATAAGCAACTATGTGTGTTCCAGGAACATCTTTAATTCTTTTAGAACTAATAGGGATAATTTCTTTATCAACTTTCGCTCGATTGGTATGTAAACACCATTCTTTTGTTGAGGAATTTTTAATAGTTTGTTCTGCAATTGTGATAGCGGTACCACTTGGTGCATCTAATTTTTTAGTATGATGAATCTCTTCAATACTTGGGGAGTAATTGTTATTTGAATTCATTATTCTGGAAAGTTTATCATTTAATTCAAAAAAAAGATTCACACCAATACTAAAATTAGAGGCATAAATAAAACTTCCATTATTTTTTTTACAAATAGTTACAGCTTTTTCGTAGTCTTCTAACCATCCAGTAGTTCCCGATATTACTGGGATATTTTTTTTAAAACAGCTTGTAATATTGTTAAAAGCAGCACTAGGAACACTAAAATCTATAGCTACATCTGCTTCAGATATATCATATTCCTCATTTTTTTCAATTCTTAGAATTAGTTCATGCCCTCTTTCAAGTGCAATTTTTTCAACTTCTTTCCCCATTTTCCCATATCCAAAAAGTACTATTTTCATGTATTTTTTATTTAAAAAGTATACTTAAAACTAAATCCAACGGAAGGAGCTTCAAAATTAATAGGATTGGTTAATATAGATGGATTAATACTGATATTATCACTTGCATCAAACTGTAATAAATGAGCATTAACACTTGCCTCTACTACTTGAAGAACATAACCTAGTAATACAACCAGTAAAGATAGGTCTCGGTTACCTCTCAGTGTTTTTTGAGCTCTTTCTAAACCTGTTAATGAGATAAGTTCTGTTCCATCATCTAGCGTAAATTCATCTCTTTCTCCAATTTTACGTTGTTTGTACGCTGTTCTGTATCTTTTATACTCACTATTATTATCTAGATAAAAATAGGTAGGAATTCCTACTGCTGCCCAGGCTAGAGGCACTTTCCAATATTTTTTATTATAGATCTGACCTCCTCCTGGAAATACTGCTGAAAAAAATGCAGCTTTAGATGGAGATAGTGGGTTGTATATTCTATTAGAAGTTATCTTATTTTTCTTTTTCCTAACTTGAGTAGTGTCTTTTTGACTAAAACAGCAAAAAGAGGTAAGAATTAGAAAGCTTAGTATGAAATTTTTAAGAGACACTTATTTTAATAAGTTTTTAATTCGTTCAAAATCTTCTTTAGAATGAAATGGAATTGAAATTTTCCCTTTTCCTTTAGAATTTAAAGTGATATCAATTTTCTGATCAAGATATTTATTGATACTTAGGATACTTTCTTTTATATATTCAGGTAACTTTTTATTGACTGATTTACTATGTGAAGTATTGTTTTTTAAGTTTTTAACTAATTCTTCTGTTTGCCTAACTGATAGTTTATCTTTTAATATTTTCTTATAAATACTTAGTTGGTCATTTGAGTCACTTACATTAATCAGCGCTCTACCGTGACCCATAGAGATGAATCCATCCCTCATTCCAGTTTGCAAAATTGGGTCTAGCTTAAGTAATCTTAAGTAGTTTGCTACTGTAGATCTTTTTTTACCAACCCTTGCACTTAAACTTTCTTGAGTTAATTGTATCTCATCTATAAGTCTTTGGTATGATAAAGCAATTTCTATAGGATCAAGATTTTTACGTTGAATATTTTCTACCAATGCCATTTCTAGCATTTCTTGGTCATTAGCGGTTCTAATGTAGGCCGGTATTGTTTTATTACCAATTAATTTTGAAGCTCTAAAACGACGTTCCCCAGAAACCAATTGATATGTATCTCCTAATTTTCTAACTGTTATAGGCTGGATAACTCCTAATTCTCTTATGGAAGTTGCTAATTCATTTAATGAGTCTTCATCAAAATAGGTCCTTGGTTGGTATGGATTTACCTGAATAGTTTCTAGTGCTACTTCTATAATGTTACCAACAATATCATGGTTGTCTTTAACATTACTGGAAGTATCTTTTAATAATGCCGACAAACCTCTACCTAGTGCCTGTTTTTTTGTGGCTTTAGCCATAGTATTGATTCTTTTTTAAGAGTTCATTAGCCAAATTTAAATAATTTACAGCACCTTTACTTGTTGCGTCATAAGAAATGATGCTTTCTCCATAACTTGGTGCTTCTCCTAAACGTGTATTTCTTCGAATAATTGTATCAAAAACCATGGTGCTAAAGTGTTTTTGAACTTCATCTACTACTTGATTAGATAAACGTAATCGAGAATCAAACATGGTAAGTAATAATCCTTCAATATCTAAATCTTTGTTATGAATTTTTTGAACACTTTTAATTGTATTTAATAATTTACCAAGCCCCTCTAATGCAAAATATTCACACTGTATTGGAATAATCACAGAATTGGCCGCAACCAATGAGTTAAGCGTAATTAATCCAAGAGAAGGAGCACAATCAATAATTATAAAATCATAATTATCTTTAATTTTTTCAAGAGCATCTTTTAGCATATATTCTCTTCTTTCTTTGTCTACCAATTCAATTTCTATGGCTACTAAATCTATGTGTGATGCAATGATATCTAAATTAGGTGATGAGGTTTTTAAAATAGCTTCTTGAGCTGAGCAAGTATGCTCTAACACTTGATAGCTTCCAACTTTAATAGTTTCTATGTCTATACCCAGTCCAGAAGAGGCATTTGCTTGAGGATCAGCATCTATCAATAAAACTTTTTTCTCTAAAACTCCGAGTGATGCAGCTAGATTTATAGATGTAGTTGTTTTACCTACCCCACCTTTCTGGTTTGCTATTGCTATAATTTTACCCATTGAACAATTCTAGTTTCATCTAGTAAATTTACAATTAAATACTATTTTTGGAAAGAATAGATGTTAACAAAGTTTAAACAATTTAAATTACTGATTTTAAAGTAATTAAACCGGTTTTATTCAAGTTTTTAAACAATTTTTAAAGTAAGTTTTAAACCGAAATTTTTATAATAATGCGTACAGAATTATGAGTTTCTTTCAGGGATATTTTTTAATATTTGTTGTAAAAATTTCCAAAATTTTTGAACAGATGAAATGCTAACTCTTTCGTCAGGTGAATGAGCTCCTTTTATAGTGGGGCCAAAAGAAACCATATCCATTAACGGATAGTTTTGCCCAAGAATACCACACTCTAATCCAGCATGACAGGCAGCTACTTTTGGTTTTTCTTCAAATAAGTTTTCGTACAAATGAGTGCAAATTTTTAAGATTTCTGAATTTACATTAGGTTGCCATCCAGGGTAAGATCCAGATAATTCAACTTTAAAATGAGCTAATTCAAAACAAGATGTTAATGCATTAGTTAAATCATTTTTTGATGATTCTGAAGAAGAGCGTGTTAAACATGCTACATATATGTTTCCATTTCCAACTAATATTCTGGCTATATTATTAGATGTTTCCACCAAATCAGAAATATCTGGGCTCATTCTGTAAACTCCATTTAATGTGGTGTATATAGACTTCAAAAAAACTTTTTGAGTTGCTACATCCATTATTTTGTTTGGAATATCTGTACTAATTATATCTATGGCTAGATTTGGTTCTATAGTTTTAAATTCTTCTTTAATTAAACCAATCAAGTCTTTCATTTTTAACAAAAATTGTTCCTTCTCGTTTGCATTTATTACGATTGTTGAAAAACTTTCTCTTGGTATGGCATTTCTTAAACTACCTCCATCGATGTTTGAAACTCTTAACCCAACTGTTTCTGTACCGTGGTACAGTATTCTATTCATTATTTTATTCGCATTTCCTAGACCTTTATGGATATCCATCCCAGAATGTCCTCCTTGTAATCCTTTGATAGCTATTTTAAAAGCTACTGTATCTGTAGGTGTTGTTTCTTCTTGGTAACTTCTATTTGCAGTAACATCAATACCTCCAGCGCAACCCATATCTATTTCATCGTCTTCTTCTGTATCTAAATTTAATAAAATCTCACCTGATAAAACACCTCCCTTTAATCCCATAGCACCAGTCATTCCTGTTTCTTCATCGATTGTAAAAAGTGCTTCTATAGTTGGATGTTCTATGGTGTTAGATGAGAGTACTGCCATGATAGCTGCAACCCCTAATCCATTATCTGCTCCTAGTGTAGTTCCGTCTGCAGTAACCCAATCTCCATCTATGAACATATTTATTCCCTGAGTTTCAAAATCAAAAACTGTTTCAGAATTTTTTTGATGAACCATGTCAAGATGGCTTTGCATTACTATGGTTTTTTTATTTTCAAAACCTTTAGTAGCGGGTTTTTTTATGATAACATTTCCAACTTCATCAACTATAGTCTCTAACATGAGTTTTTTCCCAAAATTAACCATAAACTCAATAATTCGTTCTTCTTTTTTTGAAGGGCGAGGTACTGCATTTAAGTCAGAAAAATGATTCCAAATACTAACAGGTTGTAATTTTCTTATCGGAGATTCCATAGGTATTATAAAGTAAAATATTTTGTGTAAAAGTAAGTAAAAACAAAGGCTGTATTAAGAAATATCTATTACTATTTCATCAACATTTTTTCTTACTTTCTTTTGATGAGTCATGATGTCATCCTCAGCTCTGTATCCAACAGGTAAAACCAGGACAGATGATAGATTTTTTTCTTTTAAACCCAAGACTTCGTCATACTTTTCTGGAATAAATCCTTCCATCGGACAAGAATCTATTTTTTCGTTTGCACAAACAGTTAATAAATTTCCTAATGCTAGATATGCTTGATTTTTACCCCAAGAAAGTAAATCTTCCTTAGTTTTTCCAGAAATGGTAGTTTTAAGATATTCTTTAAAAGAGTTGATAATTTCATCGGGTGTATTTCTAATTTCTTTTACTCTTTCAAAATATTTTTCTACGTCAGTTTCATCTAATTTTGTATCTATACAAATAACGAGTAGATGAGAGGCTTGAGAGATCTGTTGTTGATTCCAGCTGTGTAGAACAAGTTCTTTTTGAATATCTTTATTTTTTACTACTACTAGTTTAATTGGTTGCAAACCATAGGAAGTAGCTGTTAGGTTAAAGGCTTGTTTTAAAATATTAATTTGATTGTCACTTAAAATTTTGTGATGATCAAATTTTTTCACAGCATATCGCCATTTAAGATTATCAATACTATTCATACTGGATTTTTATTTCATACAAAAATACAACCCTATAGTGATTACATCAATTTCTTATTATTGTAAAAATCAATTATCAAATAGATAAATACTTTTTGATAATTAATTATTAGAGTTATTTGTTGGGATTTAGCATGTTTTTAATTCTTGCCAAACAATCATCGTAATGGTATCTGGTCATCAAATCAATATTTTTTTTATTTATGTTCGTTAGTTGATTTTTTAAAACAATTAATTCTCCTCTAATAATAGAAAATAAATCAAAACTTTTAATGTCTTTAGTATTCATTAACGTGAATATTTTTTCAATGAATGACTTTTGAATATTTCTTCTGTAAATTGTTACATTTTCACTTGTTTTTATTTCTGAAAATAGTCCATTCCTTAAATCTCTGAACATGTCTAATGTACTATACAGATCCTCTTGAGTTACTTCTGCGTCCATCATTCTTTGTAATCGTTGAGTGTTTAAAAGACTAAAAAGTTGTCTGTTTTGTAACTTCAAGATACTTCCTGTATGACCAGATGGATTAATATTTTTAATGATTTCATTAGGGATCAACCATTCTACATTATTAAAAACATTGTTTTGAAGCCATTTCATAGCTTCTTTCTGTGATGTTTTAGATGAATTTGTGTAGATATAACCTTCTTGTTCTGGTTTTTTATTATTTTCTGTAACACCACCAATGACTCCAGTTACATGACCAGAATATCTACTGAATACCCCCAGCAATTCTCTATGTAATTCTGATAAATCATCATAATTATTAGTTTGGTTTGAAGTCCAATTTTGAAGATTCTTTGCAACAATTTTTAAGTTTTTAACCCCATAAGTACTTGCTTTTACTTGATTATTTCCTATGCCTTCTGTTTGAGATTCTGGGTCGAAACCTCCTCTTCTTTGAATTCCAAATTTATAAACAGGATTGTTTCCCTTATCAGAAATCCATTTGTCCAAAGTTTTAGTTTCATCTGCGGGTTTTTTAATATTTGGAAGTACTCGATACCCCCAATTAATAGAATAGTGGTCATAGGGCCCTAATTGACGTATAAATCTAATGTTTTCATCACCAGGTTGTGCTACATAATTATATCGAGCATAATCCATGATGGTAGCAGCTATTCCGTTTTTTTGAGTAAACTCGCCAGATCGTAATGAATCTACAGGATATGCATAACTTGCTGCCATGTTATGTGGTAAACCAAGTGCATGGCCTATCTCATGCGAAATTACCATACGCATCATTTCTCCAATTTCTTCTTGGGGCGTATCTAAGGTTCTTGCTAAAGGATTTGCGGCTCCAGTTTCAAGTAAATACCTATTTCTGTAGGAACGAAGATGATTGTGGTACCATACAATATCACTTTCTATTATTTCTCCAGATCTTGGATCAGATACACTAGGGCCAACAGCATTTCTAGTTGTACTTGCTACATACCTAATTGATGAATACCGGACATCTTCCATGCTAAATTCAGGATCTTCTTCTTTAGTTGGTGGATATTTAGCCATGATAGCATTTTTAAACCCTGCGGTCTCAAAAACTTTTTGCCAATCATCTACTCCTTGTTTAATATACTTCCTTAATTTTTTTGGTGTAGCAGGATCTAAATAATAGACAATGGGCTTTAGGGGTTCTACCAATTCTCCTCGGTTATAAGCCTGCAAGTCCTTGGGTTCCAGTCTCCATCTTCTTATATAACTTTTAGCATCTGCTTTTAAAGCTTCTGAATTATAATCAACATTACTAACAGTAAAATAACCTACTCGCTTATCAAATAATCTTGGCATCATAGGTTGTTCAGGAAGCATAATCATAGATTGATTAACTCTTACTGTAATGGTATTGGTACTCTTATTGCTTGGTGGAGCATCCGCATCAAAAGTAAAATCTTGAACAACCTCTATGTTTTTTGGATAACTTTTAATCGAATTAATAAAACTCCTAGAAGCATCTAATCTTTTTACCTTATATCTCTTTCTAAGAGATGTTGGTAAACCACTAATAGCTTTAACATCTGAAGATAAAAATTTTGTAACCTCTATCAAAGTTGCCGTTGAATCTGAGTTTTTAATTGTAGCATCAAAAGCATAAATAACTGGTTCTAAATTGTTTGATTTTACAGATTTATAGATGGGTAAACTATCTTCAGCAATTGCTTCATAGGATTTAACTTTTAAAAGTATTTTATGTTTAAATTTCTCCCAAACAACCACTTGTGTATTTATTTTTGTCCCAGCATTTACATAACCACCCCCTAATCCTGCCGGAATATCTTTTAAACGTGTTACTAAAAGAAATTCTTTATTTAAAAGCGTATCAGGTATTTCATAATAAAATTTATCTTTTGATTCATGCACAGAAAATAGTCCTTTATCAGTTTTGGTGTTTTTATTTACATAGTCTGAATATTTAGGAACCTTTTTTGTCTTTTTTTTAGTAACCGGTGTACTTTTTTTAGCAGTTTTTTTTCTCTTTTTAATTCTTCCACTTTGGGCAGAACTATTGAGAGGTATTAAAATACATATAATTAGTACTACTGAAAATAAATTTTTCATGCGAATAAAAGTTTGAATTTAATCTCACTAAGATATTAAATATCTAATAATGAACTTAGATAGAAAATATTAAAAAAATAAGTAAAGAATTTTATAAAATATTAATACAAGCTTTTGTATTTATTAGGGTCAGCTTCATGCATCATTTCATAAACTTTTTCAAAAATATCCTCTGCTGAGGGCTTTGAAAAGTAATCTCCATCTGATCCGTAAGCAGGCCTGTGCGCTTTTGAAGTTAATGTTGCTGGCTTACTATCTAAGTATTGGTAAGCGTCCTGTTCTTCAATAATTTGTTGTAGTAAATAGGCAGAAGCACCTCCTGGAACGTCTTCATCTACAATTAACAATCTATTTGTTTTGGCTACAGATTTTAAGGTATCATGATTGATGTCAAATGGTAACAGACTTTGAGCATCTATAATTTCAATATCTATACCTATTTGCATTAATTCTTTGGCTACTTCTTGAACTATCCTTAACGTAGAACCATACGACACTACCGTAATGTCTTTTCCTTGTCTAATGTTTTCTACTACTCCAATAGGAGTTGTAAATTCTCCAAAATTTGATGGTAATTCTTCTTTAAGTCGATACCCATTTAAACATTCGATGACCAATGCAGGGTCATCTCCTTGAAGAAGCGTATTGTAAAATCCTGCTGCTTTTGTCATGTTTCTTGGAACTAGTACATGAATACCTCTAATGTTATTGATAATGCCACCCATTGGTGACCCAGAATGCCAAATACCCTCTAAACGATGCCCTCTGGTTCTGATGATTAAAGGTGCTTTTTGTTTTCCAAATGTTCTGTATCTCAAGGTAGCTAAATCATCGCTCATTATTTGAAGACCATATAATAAATAGTCTAAATATTGGATTTCGGCAATTGGGCGGAGCCCTCTCATGGCTAATCCAATACCTTGTCCAATAATAGTAGCTTCTCTAATACCAGTGTCAGAAACTCGTTGTGTCCCATATTTTTGTTGTAGTCCTTCTAAACCTTGATTTACATCACCAATTTTACCAGCATCTTCACCAAATATTAATACCTCTGGATGATTATTTAAGATAGCATCAAAATTTTCTCTCATGATAATTCTACCATCAACAATCTTTTTTTCAGAATCATAGTTAACTAATTTCTCAGAAATATTTACTGCAGCCTTAGGTGTTTCGCTAGTTAGATGAGAAGAATATTTGTAAGAAGCTTCTAAAATTGATTTTTTTATGAATTCTTGAAGTTCATTTTTTTCAGAAAAACTTTCATCTTTTAGAAATCGAAGTGCTTTTCTTGAAGCGGTTAATACGTCTTTTCTAATAGGTTCTACAATAGACTCTAAATCATTCTTAATTTTAGTGATAAAAGTTCCATTACTACTTTTTACTGCTACTTTTTCCAATAGCTTAACAGCAGTTGTAACCTCTTGTTTTATCTCATTTATAAAAGCATTCCATGCAGTTCTTTTTGCAGTAGCTACCTCTTTTTTTGCTTCTTTTTCAAGTGCTATTAATTCTTGGTTATCATCTACAAATTTTAGGATATTTCCGTTTCCATCCTCTAATTCAAAGTTTAGAATCCATTCTCGCATTTTTTCAATACAATCAAATTCCTTCTCCCACTTTAATCGTTCAATATTTTTATATCGTTCATGAGATCCGGAGGTAGAATGCCCCTGTGGTTGTGTTAACTCTTTAACATGAATTAAAACGGGTGTATGATTTTCTCTAGCTATTTTAGATGCTTTTGCATATACATCAATTAACTGAACATAATCCCATCCATTCACTATAAAAATTTCATAACCGTTAGTCCCTTCCTCTTTTTGAAAACCTTTCAAAATTTCAGAAATACTCTCTTTGGTTGTTTGATGTTTGGCATGAACTGAGATTCCATATTCGTCATCCCAGATACTCATTACCATAGGAACTTCTAAAACACCTGCAGCATTTATACTTTCAAAAAAAATTCCTTCACTAGTGCTGGCATTTCCAATGGTTCCCCAAGCTACCTCATTTCCATTAACAGAAAAATGAGATTTCTTGTTTAAGGCTTCAATATTTCTGTATGCTTTTGATGCTTGTGCCAATCCAACTAGTCTTGGCATTTGTGCAGCTGTTGGAGAAATGTCGGAACTAGAATTTTTCTGTAAAGTTAGATTTTTCCAATTACCATTATCATCTATACTGTGAGTAGAAAAATGGCCACCCATTTGACGTCCAGCAGACATAGGTTCTATCTGTATGTCTGTGTGTGCGTACAACCCGGCAAAAAATTGTTGAGCATTTAGTTCTCCTGTAGACATCATAAAAGTTTGATCTCTATAATAACCTGAGCGAAAATCACCATTTTTAAAGGCTTTAGCCATTGCCAATTGAGGAACTTCTTTTCCATCACCAAAAATACCAAACTTAGCTTTTCCGGTTAAAACTTCTCTTCTACCTAACAAACTACACTCTCTACTAATTCTAGCAACTTTATAGTCATTTAAAACTTCATTTTTAAAGTCATTAAACGATAAGTTTTTAGTGTTAGATTTAGTAGCAGTAGTCGTCATAATTCTGGATTATTTAGATTTTGCAAAGATAGTTTTTTTGAATGATATCTAAAACATCGCTTTTTAATGAAAAGATACAGTCATTATTATTTTTATTCTTAGCGGTATTTTAAATAAAACCACGTCTAAAAAAATTAAAAATAGCTCTTGTTTTGGCAACCAATACAAACCGAATACTTTTCGGATATGCATTCTTGTTTATTTCCCATCCATTGGTTGAATAGACAGGAAGATAAAATTCAAATATATTATGGATAAAATTAAGCCTTATGCCACTTTCGTATCCAATAAATGGGTTGAGACCTCTATTTTTTACAAAAGCGAGCCCATTATATATTTCTAACCATTTCCATACACCAATACTAGAATTGAAAGAAATCAAATGTTGATTTGCAAATCGTTGACTCATACTTGATTTAAAACCACCTTCAGCCATAATAAACTGCTGGCTAAGAAAACCAGAACTCTCCGATCTTCCAATGTAATTTAATTCAAATAAATAATCATTGGCTCTATCCAAACCAAAACTAAAAAAATCTGAATCTGTATTATTTTTTATGAAAGTTCCTGCATAAAATCTGAAGTCTAATTGAGTATTTTTAGCAGTTAATTTTCTGTAACGCAATTCTCCTGTTGCCTTGGTGTAGTTACTAGCTAATTCTGTTTCAAAAGAATATTTAAGCCCTTTAATAATGTCTGGTTTATTGTAATAGTATTTTAATTTAAATACTTGATATTTGTCTGAATCAGATTGAGAACTATTGGGCGCTAATTCTCTATTAATATTTAATAATCTAGCAGATAAAAAACTACCTCCTACGTCACGCAAACTTTTCCTTCTAAATTGTACAGTAATACTTTGATTAAAAGTATTGTAAGAAAGGTCTTCTGCATAGTGTAAATTACTGCCAGAAATACTGTAAAAAATCCTATTTATTTTTGAATTTTCAAAGTATTGAATGTAGCGGGTATTAAATATTCCGTTTAAAGAGTTGCTCTTTGTTCCATACTGAGGTGTTATAGAAAATTGAAAATTTCTGGAAAGTATGGGTTTATTATGAATTCTTAGCCCTAACAAAGCCCCATCATAGTAGTTGTATTTTATATTGGGTTGTAAGTAGATTTGGTGGTAGTAGGGGTCATTTATATCCTTATATAACTTAAATTGTATGGGTTTGTTTAATATATTTTTTCCTACTTTTTTCCAATTGTCCATTGAATTAAATTCTGGATATGAATTTTCAAAATTCAAGGAAACCCTATCGAAACCATTTTTAGGGATTGCTACAGTAGTTGTACTGTCTATATTAGTAAGCCATTTCTTAAATTTAACTTGTTTGTTTTTTAAACCATACAAAGCTACTGGTGCAGTTATATTTCTTTTATTCTTGATGGTAACATATACAGAATCATCAAGAACTACAGCTTTTTTTATGGTGTAATCTATTTTTTTGTCCGTGGTAAGATACTCATCAAAAAACCAGTTAATATCTTTTGAAGTTTTTTTAGAAACAATTTTTTTAAAGGATTCGCTTTTGGCAAAATTTAATTTATTCTTTTGATAGAATTCTTTAAAGGATGAACTAATAATTGTGTCTCCAATATAATCAGCAAGATACCTTAAACCCAACCCTGCTTTGTATTTACCAGCTATTTTACGGTTAAAATTAGACAAAGAATCAGATCTTGTATTCAATGCTTGATCTAAAAATTGCCTGGCGGTGTATTGATACACAAAAGGGTATTTATCATTAAATTTTAATTTTGAAAAATTAAAATTTCGGAACCCCCATATTTTAGAAATATTACCAGCCAATTTAATTTCCGGGTAGTACTGTGAAACATAATTCATCATTAAATAGGTTTGCAAACCATCGGTTAGCCAATAATCTTCTCTTTTATCTAGAAGTAATGTATGGTCTATGTATTTTTTTGTTACAGCCTTTAGCATGGTTAAATCCCATTCAAAAACATCAGGAAAAGGTCTTATAAAATTGGGGAGCTGATTTAATCCATAAATAGGATTTTTTGCTTGTGAAACTTCGTCAATCAATAATTTTTTGTGAGGATATTCTCCTAAAAAATTACCTATAAATAGTAATTGTCTATTCAAGATATCATTGGTTAGCTTTGAGTCAATAACAGTATTGTACAAATCTGTTTTAATCTCAATTTTATCTGTTTTGAAGGATTTGTAATCATCTTTAGTATCTATATGTAAAAGAACATCTGTTCTTTGTTTTCCAGATAGTAGAAATTCATTAACGTTTTCTTCTTCTGTTTTTAGTTTATCTAAATTTGAGTTTAAAAAATAGTATTTTGGAAGCTTAATTTTAATATGGTAGTTTGTACTGTTGCTTAATAAATCATCCATATTTAAATTACTCATTACTTTCCAGTCATCTTTAAAAACAGCAGGGACTAGGTACCAATATCTTAGATGGTAGCCAGTTTTTGTTTTTCCATAACGAGTAAATTTTGCACTAGGAATTTTAACATCATAAGCAACATTAATGGTCGTAGATTTTTTTGGGGATAGGGGAGTATTTAATACGATTTTAATAATGTCAATTTTATCATCTTCTACTTCCGAGAATGGAGTGGTTTCATAATCTACAGTCAAGTTCTTAATAGTTGTAAAACCTCTGTCTTTTTGATTGGCAAAGTATAATGATTTATCGTAATCTTCAATAAGTCTTTTTGCTAACGGAGCCTTATTGTTTTTATAACCGTTTGCCCAGTTATGAAGATAAATATGGGTGAGTGTTGTGTCTGAATCATTGTAAAAAATAATGCGTTGATTGATACGAATGATATCATTTGTGTTGTCTAATTGAGCATCTATATGAATTCTGTGCTCTTGTCCATTTACCTGGATAAATGAGCACATAACAATGAATAATATGAATGTATAGTTCTTCAATTAAATTTTGATAAACTTTAATGGGCTATTTAATTTTTGATGCGAAAGATAGTAAATACCCTTTGAAAGATGTCTAACATCAATCATCAAAGAATTATCCGACGTGTTTGCTTGAGTTTTTACTTGAATTAGCTGCCCATTAATGGTATAAATTTTAATGTTATTTTTATCTAAATTATCTGTCAAAAATATCTTTAAATAGTCTTCAGTAGTATTAGAGTTAACAAATTTAATACTAGAAACAACGTCAGTAGACAAGGTGTTTTCTGGAGTTTCTATCTCCATGACTACAGGTAAATGATCACTAAACTCAATTAAAGCATTTCTTAAGGTTTGAGAGTAAGTTCCTGAACAATTAGTATTACTTAAAAATGAGTTGTAGCAGTTTCCATTATTACCTATTTCTTGGTAACTACCATTTACGTAAAATAAATCTGAGCTGGTATTGAAGTTTTCAGACATCATAATAAAATCAAATCGATCATCTAAACCACCAGTAGAACCACTATCATCAATGAGGCCACTATTTGAGGTTCTTGTAGATTGAGTATGAATATCTGCAAACGAACTGTTGTTCCAAAAATAAGTTGAATCATAATTTTCATAATAAAAATAGTCTACCCCATCATCTGGAAATGGCGGAGCGGGTCTATCTATTGGATCTATCATTATAATTGGATTTCTATCATCAATTAAATACTGATACCCTTCTTCATTACTAGTGTAAAAATTAAAATCTCCAGCAAATAACACATAACTATCATTGGCAATAGTGTTGGTATAACTCACAAAACTTTGTATAGAAGTTAATCTTCGTTGTCTATTAGAGGTTCCCGTAGAAGCCTTTAAGTGGGTCACAAACACTTCCATTCTTACAGGGTTGTTTTCGGCGTTTTCTGTATTTATTTTAAAAGTATATTGGTTTATGTCTCTTGTATCTGCTGTAATTACTCTTGATTCCTCTAAAATTAATTTGTTAGAATTGTAGTAAACCATTTGTTGCAAACTATTACTCCCAGATTGATTTTCTTCAAAAGGAGCTTTTTCAAAATCTTCATTAAAAGGAATAATTGCATTCTCAAACAGGAAATCAGACCCTATTTCATCAACCACCTCACAAACCATCAATAAATCTGGGTTTACCTCGTTTAGTATAGTGGATAAAAAAGGTGTTTTATTTTGGCTTATCTCAGAATCTGAATAGTTTAATATATTATACATCATTGCTTTGATGCGAGTTTGTCCATAGTTTAAAGTTGTAAATAAGACTAAAAACAAGAACAATACTGTTCTATTAAATGTGAAATATTTCATCGAATTCTCTAGAAGTTCGGTTTTAAACTATATTTTCCGTAGAATTTATTTAAATGCTCAATAGCCTCATCGGCAGTATCTACCACTCTAAACAATTTAAGATCTGTTTCGCTAATATTTCCTTGTTCAAGCAAGGTGTTTTTAATCCAGTCTAATAAGCCTCCCCAAAAAGAAGATCCTACCAAAACAATTGGAAATCTTCCAATTTTTTTGGTTTGAATTAACGTAATAGCTTCAAATAATTCATCTAAGGTTCCAAAACCTCCGGGCATGACAATAAAACCTTGAGAGTATTTTACAAACATGACCTTTCTTACAAAAAAGTAATCAAATTCTAGATTTTTGTCTTTATCTATCCACGGATTATCGTGTTGTTCAAAAGGCAACTCTATGTTTAAACCTACAGATGTACCTTTTCCTCTATGTGCCCCTTTATTACCAGCTTCCATAATACCTGGACCACCACCGGTAATTACTCCATATCCGTTCTGAGTTAATTTAAATGCTACCTCTTCAGAAAGTTCATAGTATTCTTCTCCTGGCTTTGTTCTAGCTGAACCAAAGATAGAAACACAAGGGCCAATTTTACTTAATTTTTCATAACCTTCTACAAACTCCGCCATAATTTTAAAGATGGCCCAAGAGTCATTGGTTTTTATTTCATTCCAAGTTTTTTGCTGTAATTTTTCACGTATTTTTCTATCGTCATTTGTCATGTCTATATTATTTTAATAACAAAGATAGAGGGTAAAATGAAAGAAATGAATAAAGATTATAAAATTATTAATTTTCCTCGTTAATTTCTACAGAGAGATGTACTGAAAAATCATATTCTAAAATATTTGATATTTTCATTAATCTGAATACATCAAGTTTGGTTTTTCCATTTTCTAGTTTATGGTAGCAGTTCTGACTCATGTTTAATCTGGCAGACATTTCATACTGTGTAATCTCTTTTTCAAAACGTACGTTTTTAATTTTTTTTAAGAGCAGAGTTACTTTTTTTTGAAGCGGATTTACTAGCATTTTTTTTTGGTAAATGTAAGCTCTTTTTTTGTTACATAAAATAGCTTTTTTGAGTCACTGTAAATAGGGGGTAAAGACCCATGTAAACAGGGAATCAAAAAAGGAATACAATATAGCTTATGACTATTGTGTTGTATTTGAATACTTTATACATTTAAAATATCAATTGCAATTGTAGTCATAACGCTATGAGTGACTATAAAGAAATCATGTTTTTTTAATTCAATAACGTTCTTATTTTTAAAAATAAAGAATAAAGTAAGATTGTTATTATAATTTTTTATATTATGAAAAAAATAATTTTAAGTTTAGTTTTTGTGTTTACAATGGGAACTATGGTGAATGCAAATTCAGAAAACTCGCTTGAAAATGGTGATTCTACATGTTTTGAATTTGCTGAAGGTATCCAAGATCTTTATGAGGAAACACATCCTTATGCTACTCACCGACAATCTTTTAATGAATTTATTATTGCATATGATGACTGTGTTGCGAATGCACAGATTTATTAACAAAAAAATTAAGATTTTGAGGTCTTAATCTCTTTCTAAGCCATGTTGAAAAAAAGAATATATATATATATATTTTTAAGTAACTTTTTTAACCCATTGTTTGGTCAAAATACTTATAAAGCATTGTATAAAGCAAAAATAGTTGAAATTAATTATGATTCAGTTTTTAAAGTGAATAAAAAATTAAAAAAACACATTACAAATATTAATCTCAGTTACTTGAAAAAACAGCAAAAGCTATTGTCCGATTTGTCTAAAAAAACATATCTTACTCTAGAATATAATGAAGTTGCTTCAAAATTTTATATTAATGATGTTTTAGAAAATGATGGAATCAATTCAATAAATTTTAGTAATAGAATTAATATCGATGGTTTTTATTTCACTGATAGTAAACAGACTTTAAATAACAGAAATTCATATGGACAAGAATTTATTATAGATTTTCCAAAATATAAATGGAATATTGAAAATATTTCAAAAAAGGTAGCAAATTATAATTGTTATAAAGCTACTACAATTAAAAAAATTCTGACTATTTCTGGGATAAAGAAATTAAAAATTACAGCTTGGTTTGCACCTGAGATAGCATTTAATTATGGTCCAAAAGAATATTCTGGGTTACCAGGTCTTATCTTGCAATTAACTGAAGGAGGAGTAACTTATCAAATAGAAAAAATAGAAAAAATAGAAAAAAAAATAATTAATGAACCAACCAAAGGAAAAAAAGTAACCATACGAGAATTTGAAGCCATTGGTAAAAAAATGTATGAAACTTTAAATGATTAAAAGATTAAAAATATTATGGCTTGTGCTTTTGATATTTTACTTAATATCTTTTTTTTCTATCAATATTGTTGCCCAAGAAGAATATAAATATGGGCAAATTT
>CAXHZP010000011.1:0-66881 GCA_964021805.1 uncultured Flavobacterium sp. | reverse complement strand
ATGGAGAGGAATAAGGCTTATTTTCTATTGGCAATACCATACACAAAGAAACTTCCACCCAATATTAATAGTGAGGAGTACCAATAGCTAGGGATTACAAAAACCACCACGGCCAATAATAAACAAATAGCTACAAGAAGATCATAGGGTTTTTTGCGTTGGGTGTTAAACAACGCCATTACTAGTCCTAGATACCCCAAAAAAAATGGAGCGGCATAATTTACTGCGGTATTTTTTGCCAGTGACAATAAGAAAATACCAAGAATTACAGCTATGGTATAGAGGCCAAACTGTTTTTTAGATGCGGTATTCCAAACTGCTATCCCTGCTTTTCTAGCAGCTCTTCTACTCGAGAAAAAAACAGCAAACATAGAAAAGAATGCAACCAACACCACCATAAACATACAGATGCTTTCTATAATTTCTATCGATAGCATGCCTAATGGATTGCTATCTGCAATAAACCCAAGAATAGACGCATTAATAACATACACGCCTAAAAGCATGTACAAACCAATTTGAATGCTGTTAAACCCTTTTAAAATAAAATTTTGAGTGGTGTTTGTTGTTAAGTTTTTACTTGAAGCCATACTAAAAATTATAAGGTATTGATGGTTTGTCTAATCGCTACTAAATTGGAGAGTAACTTCTCTAAGTACTGAAGATCTAACATATTTGCGCCGTCACTTTTTGCATTAGCTGGATCAAAATGTGTTTCTATAAATAAACCATCTACATGATTTACAATACCGGCTCTAGCAATGGTTTCAATCATCTCAGGTCTTCCACCAGTAACTCCAGAAGTTTGGTTAGGCTGTTGTAACGAATGAGTTACGTCTAATACCGTAGTAGAAAATCCTCTCATTTCTGGAATTCCTCTAAAATCTACAATCATATCTTGGTATCCAAACATGGTGCCTCTATCGGTTGTCATTACCTGACTATTTCCAGCATCCTGTACTTTTTTAACCGCATGTTTCATTGCAGCTGGGCTCATAAATTGCCCTTTCTTTAAATTCACAACTTTTCCAGTTTTTGCTGCAGCAACCACCAAGTCTGTTTGACGAACTAAAAATGCAGGAATCTGAAGTATATCTACATATTGGGCCGCTTTTTCAGCATCAGTAGCTTCATGAATGTCTGTTACAGTTGGTACATGAAAAGTTTCAGAAACCTTACGTAAAATTTTTAAGGCTTTTTCATCTCCAATACCTGTAAAGCTATCTATTCTACTTCTGTTGGCTTTTCTAAAACTTCCTTTAAAAACGTATGGAATTTTTAAATCATCGGTTATCCTAACCACTTTTTCAGCAATTCTAAGCGCCATATCCTCTCCTTCAATAGCACAAGGTCCTGCCAATAAAAAGAAATTATTTGCATCTAAGTTTTTTATGTTGGGTACCAATGATAAATCCATTACTAAATTTTTAACAAAAGTACAAAATAAATGTTGTTAAGGTTTGGTATCTTTAACCTCTAATAATTTAAAACTTATGAAAATAATAGGGATGTTGTTGATGGTATTTGTAGGAATGGTTTCCTGTAAAAATGAAATCAAAAGCCCACCAGAAATTTCTAAACTATTTATAGATTCTACTCAAGTTAGAAAACACCTATATACCTTAGCCTCAGATCAGATGCAAGGCAGAAGAGCCGGTACTATTGGTATTGAGCGTGCTGCAAAATATATAGAAAATGAATTTAAACGTTTAGGTCTTAAAACGTATGATACCCTTTCATCGTATAGACAAACCTTTACGTTTAAAAATAGAAGAACCCAAGAAGAGATTACTTCCAGTAATATTATTGGAGTATTGGAAGGAAAAAGTAAAAAAGAGGAGATTGTTATTATATCTGCACATTATGATCATTTAGGAATTAGATCAAAAGAAGGAGTCTTAGATAGTATTTACAACGGAGCTAATGACGATGCTTCTGGGGTAGCAGGTATCTTGGCATTAGCATCACATTTTAAAAAAGTTGGTAATGAAAGAACCCTCGTTTTTGCTGCTTTTACCGCTGAAGAGATGGGACTGGTAGGTTCTAGACATTTTGGTAAAGGGATAGACGCTAGCAAATTTGTAGCAGGAATCAACTTAGAAATGATTGGTAAAACCCCAAGTTTTGGACCAAATACCGCATGGTTAACCGGTTTTGAACGATCAGATTTTGGAAAAATAATTCAAAAAAATTTGATAGGTACAGGATATCAGCTATACCCAGATCCGTATAAAAAATTTAATTTATTTTTTAGATCAGACAATGCTTCTTTGGCACGCTTAGGGGTTCCGTCTCACACATTTAGCACTTCGCCAATAGACACAGATAAAGATTACCATCAAGCTTCAGATGAAGCAGAAACCTTAGATATTACAGTTATTACACAAACCATACAAGCGGTAGCTATTGGAACAACTAGTATCATTTCTGGAGAAGATACTCCTACCAGAGTTGTTTTAGAAGAAAGAAAAAAATAATTAATTAGACCATACTAAATGAACATTCATTTTATAGCCATAGGAGGTAGTGCCATGCATAATTTAGCCATTGCATTACACAATAAAGGGTATCAAGTAACAGGGAGTGATGATACCATTCACGATCCTTCTAAATCTCGTTTAGAAAAAAAAGGACTCTTACCAAAAGAGTTTGGTTGGTTTCCTGAAAAAATTACGCAACAGTTAGATGTCATTATTTTAGGGATGCATGCCAAGAAAGACAACCCAGAGTTGTTACAAGCTCAGGATATGGGTTTAAAAATATATTCGTACCCAGAGTTTTTATATGAACAATCCAAAAATAAAACCAGGGTAGTTATTGGAGGTTCACATGGTAAAACAACCATTACTTCTATGATACTTCATGTATTAGATTATAATGATATGGAGGTAGATTATATGGTAGGAGCACAACTTGAAGGTTTTGAAACCATGGTGCACCTCACCAAAGAAAATGAGTTTATGGTATTGGAAGGTGATGAGTATTTAAGTTCCCCTATAGATAGAAGACCAAAATTTCATTTATACAAACCCAATATTGCGTTATTAAGTGGTATTGCCTGGGATCATATCAATGTGTTTCCAACTTTTGAAGGGTATGTAAATCAATTTAGAATTTTTACTGATTCTCTAACAGACGGAGGAATTATGGTATATAATGAAGAGGATGCTATTTTAAAGGAATTAGTTGAAAGCTCTACACATTCCATAAAAAAATACGAATATTCAACACCAGTCTATCAGATAAAAGAAGGTGTTACCTATATAGACACCCCAGACGGATTGATGCCCCTAGAAATATTTGGCGATCATAATTTGCAAAATTTGGCAGGAGCCAAGTGGGTTTGCCAACATATGGGAATAGATGAAGAAGATTTTTATGAAGCGATCGCTTCTTTTAAAGGTGCGAGTAAGCGTTTAGAGAAAATAGCAGAGAGTTCAGAAACTGTTATTTATAAAGATTTTGCTCATAGCCCAAGTAAAGTAAAAGCTACTACTAAAGCCGTAAAAAAACAATATCCCCAAAGAGATGTAATTGCTTGTTTAGAATTGCATACCTACAGCAGTTTAAATGCAGCGTTTTTAGCAGAATATAATGGAGCTTTAGACAAAGCAGACAAAGCAGTTGTTTTTTACTCTCCACATGCTGTGAAAATAAAACAGTTAGACAGTGTTTCGGAAGAACAAATTAGCAACGCTTTTCAAAGAGATGATTTAATCATATTTACCAATCCATCTGAATTTAAAGAATTTTTATTTAGTCAAAATTTACATCAATCTGCAGTTGTGCTTATGAGTTCTGGAAATTACGGAGGTCTAGATTTTGAGGAAGTAAAGAGGCTGGTTTAGTTTTTTCTCCAAAAAAACGGAGTAAATAAGATAAGAACGGTAAAGAGTTCTAAACGTCCAATTAGCATTAAGAAAGCACAAAACCATTTAGCACCATCAGTTAAATGAGCAAAATTATCTACAGGACTTACAGAACCTATTGCTGGTCCAATATTTCCTAAAGAAGAAGCTGCAGCTCCTAATGCAGACATAAAGTCTAAGCCTAAAAACGTAAGAATTACAGAAGAGACCATAAATATAAGCATGTAAATCACAAAGAAGGAAAGGATGTTAAATACAATGGGTTGACCCACTGCTTTATTGTTAAAACGAACAGGAATAATTGCATGTGGATGCAATGTTTTTTTAAATTCTAAAAAACTGTTTTTTAACATTACAATATGCCTTACAATTTTAATACCACCACTGGTAGAGCCTGCAGAACCACCAACAAAAAATAATGCAAAGAAAATACCCGTTGCAAAGAAACTCCACATAGTAAAATCTGCAGTTACAAACCCTGTGGTTGTAATAATTGAAGTTACTTGAAATAGAGCATGTCTAATAGCACTCTCTGTTGCTCCTAAAATGGCAGGGTGTGCTAAGGTAGTTTTTAAGGTATCATCTTGAAAGAATAGAATAATTACCGCTATAAGTGCAGTCATACTTATGATACCAAAAAAGTAGTATCTAAACTCTTCGCTCTGTAGTACTTTTTTTACTTTTCCTTTTAACGCAAAGTAGGTGAGTACAAAGTTGGTTCCGGCTATAAACATAAACAAGATGACCACATACTGTACCATTGGCATAGCATTCCAATATGATAAACTATTATTTTTAGTAGAAAAACCTCCCGTACTTACGGTAGCCATTGCATGGTTTATAGCGTCAAACCAATTCATTCCTGCTACTTTAAGTAAAAGAAATTCTATAAATGTTAATAGTACATAAATTAACCATAAACGTTTTGCGGTGTCTGTAATTCTTGGATGGAGTTTATCTGCAGAGGGACCAGGTGCTTCTGCCATATATAACTGCATGCCTCCAATTCCTAAAAGAGGTAAAATGGCAATGGTTAGTACAATAATACCCATACCACCAATCCAATGGGTAGCACTTCGCCAAAACAAGATTCCTTTTGGCATGGCTTCTATATCAGATAGAATAGAAGATCCTGTAGTAGAATAACCAGACATGGTCTCAAAAAAAGCATCTGTTAAAGAAGGAATGGTTCCAGTAAACAAATAAGGGAGCATTCCTGTAAAGGATAGCGTTAGCCAACCAAGAGTAACGATCAGATACCCTTCTTTTTTTTGAATATTAGTGGATGTTGGTTTGTTAAAAAAATAAAGAATAAGACCAATAAAAATAGTTACAATCCCTGCGTTTAAAATACCCATCTGAGCAGTTTCTTGATGAAACATACTAAAAGGGAATGCTATAAACATAAACACCCCATTAAGGACTGCTGTTAGTCCAAGAAATCTATAAATTATTTTGAGGTTAAGACTACCCATTTTATCGGAATAAATCTTCTACAATATGGATGGCTTCAGGCAAACAAAAAACGATGACTTTGTCTCCACTCATTACCTGAAAATCACCATCTGAAATTAATGCTTTACCATTTCTAATGATCCCACCAAAAACTGCATCTCTAGGAAAGTTTAATTCACTAATAATTGCCTTTGTAACTTTTGCACCAGGTAATACTTCAAATTCAAAAACTTCAGCATCAATATTGTGAAGATTAGCTAAAGCAAGAATTTCACCTTTTCTAATATGTTTAAAAATGCTACTCGCTGCAATTAATTTTTTATTGATAAGTGTATTTATTCCTATGGTTTGAGAAATATTTATATAATCCATATTCTCTACCAAAGCAATTGTTTTCTTAACTCCTTTAGATTTTGCTACTAGACAAGACATAATGTTTGTTTCAGAATCTCCTGTGACAGCAACAAAAGCATCCATTTCCCTTATATTTTCTTCTTCCAATAACTCAATATCTCTACCATCTCCATTAATTAATAGGGTGTCATTAAGTTCTTCAGCAAGTGATAATGATTTTTCTCGTTGCTTTTCAATGAGAGTTACTTTAAAGTTTTCATTACAAAGATTCCTAGCGGTTTTAGATCCAATAGAGCTACCACCCAAAATCATTACATTTTTTATTTTTAAGTGTTCTTTACCTACTATAGGGTACAATTTATCAACACTATAATGAGGAACAGAAAAGTATACCTGATCATTTAATTTAAATTCGGTATCTCCTCGTGGTATGATGGTTTGTGATACCCCCTCACGTTTAATGGCTATGATAATAAAATCTACAGATGAAAATGTATCTCTAGATCCTTTTACAGTGGTGTTTAAAAGCGGAGATTTGTAATCTAGGGTAGTCCCCATAACATTAAACAATCCATTTTCAAAAGTAACAGTATCATTAAATGAAGATTGGTTTAACAGCATTTTAATTTCATCTGCAGCTAATTCTTCAGGTGATATCATATAATCTAAACCAAATTTCTTAAAGTCGATATGATCGTTCTTTAAAAATTCTGGATTGTCTATTCTGGCAATAGTTTTTTTAGCTCCCAAAGATTTTCCTATCACAGAAATGGTAAAATTAGTATTCTGAGATTCTGTAACAGCCAGAAGTATGTCTGTAGATTCTATACCAATTTCTTTGAGTAATTTTATAGATGTAGCATCTCCTTTTTTAGTGATTACATCTAGATGACTGTTGATGTAGTTTAGTTTCTCTCCGTCAAAATCTATGACATACGTATCCTGTGATTCGTAAGACAATAACTTTGCTAAATGAAACCCAACGTCTCCAGCACCTGCTATAATAATTTTCATAAATCGTAAGAAATATCAGACAAATATATAAAACTTAGCATTGAGACTACTAAAATTATCATTGATATTGTTTTTAACCAACTTTTGTATATTTATAAGAAAAAACCCCTACATGAAAAAAATGACCATAAAATCTTGGGCTATAGACGATAGACCAAGAGAAAAATTAATAGCTAAAGGAGCTCGCTCTTTAAGTACTGCAGAACTCATAGCAATCCTTATAAGCTCAGGAAATAAAGAAGAAAGTGCTGTAGATTTATCTAAACGAATATTATTATCAGCAAATAATAATATTCACGAATTAGCAAAGTTTTCTCTTCAAAAATTAACATCATTTAGAGGGATTGGACCAGCTAAAGCCATTTCAATTATTACTGCTTTAGAGCTAGGTAACAGAAGACAGTTAGAGAATTTTACAGCAACTCCAAAAATTAGGGGTAGTAAAGATGTTTACAATACCATGCAGCCCTTGTTAGGTTCTTTACCTCATGAGGAGTTTTGGGTTTTGTACTTAAATAATGCGAACAAAGTACTTTCAAAAGATCAATTAAGTAAAGGAGGTATTACTGCTACTTTAGTAGATGTTAGACTTTTGTTCAAAAAAGCCATCGAGATCTCTGCAGTTGCAATTATTATTTGTCACAATCATCCATCCGGAAAAACAGAACCCAGCTCCCAAGATAAAGTTCTTACAAAAAAAATTAAAGAAGCTGGGGTAAGTTTAGATATAAAACTTCTAGATCATCTAATAATTACTGAAAAGTCTTATTTTAGCTTTGCCGATAATGGTAAAATTTAAATAGTACTGCAATCTTGATACTTGTTTACACGCATAAAATTACTCCAAGAATACGGTATATTTTCAAACATATTTTTACTAGAATTCTTCTTAGTCCAGTATCTTTTACATCAAAAATTGAGGAATTTGTAGCTCACAATGGGCCTAAAATAAGTTATACCAAGGTTCCTTTAGGAAAAGAATTTTTTATAAGAAGTAATGAAATCCTTTTTGAACAAGGGGTAAATGACTTGGAAATTAATATTTCACAATGGAATGGTACTCCATGCTTTTTTAATGCAGGATCTGGCTCTAGTATTCCGTTTGATATTTTTGCAGCTAGTTTTTATCTTATTTCAAGATATGAGGAGTATTTACCACATGTTAGAGATGTACATGAACGATTTACAGCAGAGCAAAGTTTGGCTTACAAATTTCGTTTTTTAGAAAAACCTGTTGTAGATATTTGGGCTCTTAAGTTAAAAGATGCTTTACTAGAACGTTTCCCAGACTATCATTTTTCTGATAGAGAGTTTTCCTACATATCTACCATAGATGTAGACAATGCCTTTGCTTACAAATACAAAAGCTTTGTAAGAACCTCTGGGGGTTTTATCAATGATTTTTTTAAATTACATTTAAAGAGTTTTTGGGATAGATTGTTGGTGTTATTAAGATTTAGAAAAGATCCTTACAATAACTTTGAACACATATTATCTTTAAGTAATACCTACAACGCAAACACTATATTTTTCTTTCTTATTGGAGACTATACAACCTTTGACACCAATATATCTGCCACCAAAAGGCAATTTAGATTGTTAATAAAACACATTGCAGATTATGCAAAAATTGGGTTACATCCTTCTTATTATACAATGAAAAATAGTGTTTTATTAAAAAAGGAAAAAGAGCGTCTAGAATCCATTACAAATATTCCAACATCTCTTTCTAGGCAGCACTTTTTAAGGTTTAGTTTGCCTGAAACCTATCAAAATTTAATTGATTTAGAAATTAACCAAGATTATTCTATGGGTTATGCTAGTCATATTGGATTTAGAGCTAGTACCTCTATTCCTTTCTACTTTTTTGACTTAGACTTTGAAATTCAAACTCCGTTGCTTGTTCATCCTTTTGCATTAATGGACACAACTTTAAATGATTATATGGGTCTTACACCCAAGCAGTCTTTAGGAAGAACAAAAGATTTGTTAAAAGAAGTGATGGCGGTTAAAGGAACTTTTATTACATTATTTCACAATGAAAGTTTAAGTGGTTATCTCAGATGGAATGGATGGCAAAGAGTCTATGAAACCATGTTAAAAATGATTCATAAACATGTTAATTAAATACATTCAAAGAGAACATTTAAATGAAGAGAAATACAATGATTGTATAGAGAAATCTAGTCAAAGTAGGGTGTGTGCTTTTTCATGGTATTTGGATATTGTAGCCGATAATTGGGATGCTTTGGTTTTGGATGATTACCAGGCGGTGATGCCAATTCCTTGGCGAAAAAAATATGGGATCAAATATGTATATCCACCTTTTTGGGTCTTGCAATTAGGAGTTTACTCTAATGAAACTATTGACGAAAATGAATTTATAACACATCTTTTTAATAAATATAAATTTGTTGAGTTAAGAATGAATACTCATAATAATTTTAAGTTATATCCTGAATTTTTACAATTAAAACAATGCCAAAAATTAGTATTAAATACAACGTATGGTTCAATTTTATCTAAGTACAGAAAAGACAGAAAAAAAGATTTACAAAAAGCAGCTAGAGCTGATTTGATTGAAAAATGGAACGATGACCCAAGTAATTTAGTTCAGCTTTTTAAAAATAACATAGGTAAAAGAACTCCTAATATAAAAGAAAATGACTACAAGAATTTAGAAAAATTAATTGCCATTTGTATCGAAAAAAATATGGGTGAAATACTAGCTGTTTATGATAAAGAAGATAAATTAGTAGCCTCAGTTTTTTTATTAAAACATAAAAAATCAATTACCAAACTAATTTCATCAACAAATCTTAAAGACAGAAAAAATGGAGCCAATACATTTTTAATTGACAGAGTAATTTTCAAATACCATAAAGATTTTTCAATATTTAATTTTGGAGGATCATCAATAAAAAGTGTAGCAAGTTTTTCAAAAAGTTTTGGAGCAGAAACAGAAAAATATCATCAGCTAAAAATGAATAAGCTTCCTAAATTTTTACAGTTATTTAAAAAGTAACGAAAAGAGTATTCAATTTTGTTTTTAAAAAGGTTATCTATATTTTTTTCTATATAGATATACAAAACACAGCCAGGAAAGAATCCCAGTAAACCACATTAAAATTGCTGATGTAATGGCTGCACCTTTGATGCCGTAAATTGGAATTAGATATTGATTGCTTATGACATTAATTATTAATGCCATACAAATAATATAGTAATTGACCTCAATTCTTCCTATAGATGCCAACAAATTGCCATAAACCCCTCTTAATAAGAAAATTCCAATAATACCAATGATCAGGATAATAAAAGAATCTGAGTATATCATGTACTCTTTTCCAAATATTGAAAGAATTTCACTTGCAAATAAATAGCTGCCTACAAGTATAATTATACTAATAATGGTAAAAAACAGCACATAGTTTTTTATGTATTTCATTATATACTTACGATCAGCTATCTTTTCTGTAAATGTTACAAAATCTGTTGTGATAAATACTCTTGGTAAAAATAACAGACTAAAAGGTATAATGGATATATATCTATAGTTAGTTACTTGAATAGGATCATCCAAGAGATGTCCAATTAAAATGATATCAACAAGAATAAGCAGTTGTGTTACTACATTAGAAATCCCTCCCAAAAAACCGTACCTCCAAAAATAGAAATTGGTAATTGTTAAGTTGTTTGTTGAGGTTAGTTTAATATTTAGTTTTTTTAAGAAAAAAAGAACCGTAATAAGTGGAGATATAATTAAAGCTATAACATATCCAAACCCATCTAAGTAATAACTTAAAACAAAAATTAGGATCACAAGAATGACATTATACCAAAATTCACTGAAGGCATATAACTTATTTTTATGCTGAAGTCTGAATTGTATTTTTATAATTTCAAGAATATAAATTGTTAGGATAGTGAGCGTTAAAAAAGAAAAGTACCCATAGGTTTTATCAAATTGAAATGGAATAAAATAACCGATCACATTCAATAAAAAGATAATTAAAATTGAAGCGATAATTCCTTTTTTGAGAACATAAGAAAATAGTTCTTGTTTTTCTTCATTAGAATTTAATAAGGCACCATACCTTATTAGACTTTGATGCAAACCAAAACCGCCAATTGGAATGATAAACTGAACAATACTAAAAGCAAACAGAATAACTCCTAGTTCTTTATGATCTATTAGTTGTAAAGCAATCCAAGAGCCCAAAAAAGAGAGACCTCTTGAAAATAAAGTAGACAAAAGAACATAGTTCCCCGATCTATCTATAAATCCTTTAATATATTCTTTAATATCTCCCAACTGTTTTTAGTTTAATGCTTCAGAGTAAAGCTTAGAAAAAGAGTCACAAATTTTTTCTGAGCTAAAATTAGTATTCGCATATTGATGCATATCATTACTTTTTGTGACAGGGTTATGATGTATTTCTATGATTTTTTCTACAAGTTGATCTTCGTTATTTTGTTCAATAAGAAAGCCAAAATCATTTGGGAAAAATTCCTGAATACCTCCAACATTTGTTGAAATTACTGGAGTTCCACAGGCAAAAGCTTCTAAAATTACACAGGGTAAATTCTCATAATTACTAAAAAGCACAAATACATCTGATTGTGTTAATTGTTTTGGAATTTTTTCATGACTTAATTGACCTAAAAAATTGATTTGATTTTTTTTGAAGTTTAATTCAGTAATTAATCCAATATATTGATCTTTCTTTCCACCGATAAAATTCCACTGAAAAGAGTCAATAGAACTTTCAAGTTGCTTGGCAACCCGTAACATACCAGAAATATTTTTATGCTTATCCTGTAAGTTAGAAATATGTGTAATTGTAAATATTTTAGTTTTTTTTAAGGCAGGTTTAAAACGATGGGTGTCTACTACATTTGGAATTATTTCATAGTTGCCTTTTAAGCCAGATTTTAGCATAGAATTTTTTAGATCTGTACTCACTGGACAAACAAAGCTTGCATTTTTTGTTATTTTTTTTGACAAAAATTGTTCTAGCCAGGGCAATGATTTTTTTTCCATCAAATGATACCCTGTCCAGTGTTCTGAAATAATATAAGGGATGTGTTTACATTTTTTTAAATGAAGGGCAAATAGTCCAAAAGGATATAATTTATTAAGATGTACTACATTGAAACTTCCTATTTTTCTTAATACCCTTTTATAAGCTTTCCAAAATCTAACTAATTTTTTGATTGGATTAGAACTCGGTGGTATATAGGCAATATAAGTAGATAAATCACCTTCTTTTATCACGTCAATTTCTGTCTTAGAAATATCAGATTTGGTAATAATATGTAATACGCTAACCTTGTGCTTTAGATGAACACTTTGTGCATGCCTCATTATGAAGTCGCCATTTTGAGGAAGTACCGAAGACGGATACCATCCGCATAAAAATAAAATATGAAGCTTTTTTTTCAAGAGTTACACCTTATCAAACAAATATATAATAAGTTAAAACATATTATCCACTAGATTATTATATTTACTAAATGAAAATACAACATGTCTTTTTTGATTTAGATCATACTCTTTGGGATTTCGAAAAAAACTCAGATTTAACATTTCAAAAAGTTTTTAAAATCAATAATTTACAAATAGATTTAAATTCATTTTTAGAAATTTATAAGCCATTAAATTTTAACTACTGGAAACTATATAGAGAAGAAAAAGTGACAAAGTCAGCATTGAGATATGGTCGTTTAAAAGAAACATTTGATGCGATTAACTTCAAAGTTTCAGATGAGCTAATAAACTTAATGGCAGATCAATATATTACACATTTAGCAGATTTTAACTTTTTATTTGACGGAACATTTGAAATCTTAGATTACTTAAAAGAAAAGTACAAACTACATATTATCACAAATGGTTTTGAGGAAATTCAAACTAAAAAAATGATTAATTCCAATATTCATCATTATTTTGATAAAGTAATCACCTCAGAATCTGTTGGAGTTAAAAAACCCAATCCAAAAGTTTTTGACTATGCATTACAGATGGTAAAAGCTACCCCTAATGAATGTATGATGATTGGAGATAATTTGGAGGCAGATATTCAAGGAGCAATTAATTGTGGGATAAAAGCCATACATTATAACTCAGAAAAAAATAGTAAGATCCCAAATAAAATAATATCTATACATCATCTATTAGAAATAAAAGAATATCTTTAAAAATAATTATTTTTTACTTATGAGATTTAAGTTAGTCCCCCTGCAAATACTTATTTGCATAGCTTTTTTGGTGTCATGTTCAAACAATCTAAATTTTGATAATATCAATTTAGAGATAGAACCTGAAGTTACTTCACCTTTAGTTTTCTTTGAATTAGACCAAAGAGATTTCCTTGACGAAAATAACCAAGAAATAACTGTTGTATCAGATATCACAGTTTTTAGAATTTTTGACAACACAGTACTAAAAGATAATTTAGTAGAGTTAACTCTTGATTTTGAGATAGAAAATGGATTCGACAGATCTTTTTTAGTAGATTTTGTTTTTTTGGATGAAGATGAAAATATCACCTATGACGTAGAAGACTTTTCAATCAATACAGGAGATTTAGATTATTCAAGCACAAGGTCTATTGTTATAGAAACTTCTCCAGAGTTTTTAAACTCAATAAAGGTTAGAGTAGATGTTGTTTTATCTCCATCAACAACAACATTAAACCCAGATATTGAAAAAACATTTAAGTTTAGATCTTCAGGTACTTTTTATCTAAAGTTTTAATATGATGAGAAAAATACTATTTTATTTCTTCTTGTTATTTGCAATAGCTATGCAAGCCCAGCAACAGATAGCTTTTTCATTTGGGGAAACACCACAAACTTTAATGTTAAATCCGGGCTCAGAAACAAATTATAAAAGCCATTTTGGTATTCCAGTCTTATCTAATTTTCAGCTTACAATAGGAAATACTGGATTTCAAATGGGTGATTTATTTTCAAATGATTCTAGACCTTTTAATGAAAAATTTGAGAAAGTATTAGAACAATTAAGTTCTGATGATTATATAAATTTAAACACGAAAATTGATGTGTTAAATTTTGGATATAGGTACAATAACAAAACCTATATTAGTGTTGGTTTTTATGAAGAATTAGACCTGATGGTTTATTTCCCTAAAGATGCTATTGAAGGGTTGTATTACGGGAACGATCCTTTTTTTAATAGGTCGTTTTCTGTTTCCCAAGCCATCATGAAAGCAGATTTAATAGGTGTTTTGCATGCAGGAATCTCTAAAAAGATTGATGAAAAATTAACAATAGGTGGTAGATTTAAAATATATTCTTCAAGTCTAAATGTTGAAACTAATAACAATTCAGGTTCAATTGTTACAACCATCAATAATACGAATATAACCCGGTTAACATTGCAAAATCTAGATGCAGAAGTCAGAACTTCAGGAATAGACAATATTGATGAAGATGTGTTGTCTAATACCCTTTTAGGTGGAAATCTTGGCATTGGTTTTGACCTTGGACTTACCTATCATTTTTCACCTCAGTTAGAATTTACAGGAAGTATTTTAGATCTTGGGTTTGTAAAGCATTCTAAAAATACCAGAAATTTTACCGCTAAGGGGAATTATGTTTTAGATGGAATAAATTTCGAACACACTTCTGATGATTCAATAGATTATTGGAAACAATTAGCGCAAGATATAGATGCAAGGATACCAACTGAGGAAACACAAGATTCATACACCTCATGGAGACCCATGAAACTTAACGCAGCACTAAAGTATAGTTTTGGTGAGAGAAGAAATAAATTCTGCTACACAAAAACCCATAAACAGTATTATTACAACTCTATTGGGTTTCAGATGCATACTATCATGCGGCCATTAAAGCCACAGTTTTCTTTCACTAGTTTTTATGAGAAATCGTTATCACAAAAAATTCACACTAAATTTTCACACACAATAAACGATTATTCTTCTACTATTTTTGGAGCCGGAGTATCTATGCAACTTGGTAAATTAAATGTTTTTGGGGCGTTAGATAATGTATTAGGAGTAAGAGATATGTCTACTCTTAATAATATTTCTCTTAACTTTGGATTAAACATTATTATAGACTAATTATGAAAAAAATATACTTTTTGATGTTGTTTTTATTTTCTGTATCTATTTTCAGTCAATCTAACAATCCAATTTCTTACAAATATATTATAGTAAAAAGCACTTTTAATTTCTTAAAACAAGTAGATAGATATAGAACCAGTTCTTTTACTAAGTTTTTGTTCGAGAAAGAAGGGTTTAAAGTATATTTAGATAATGAGCAATTACCCGAAGAATTATACTACAACAAGTGTAAGGCAATGTTCGTAGATATTAAAGACGATTCCAATCTTTTCTATACTAAAAATTTTATTGAATTATTAGATTGCAATAATAATCTAATTCATACATCACAAATAGGTAAAAGTAAATTAAAGGATTACGAAAAAACGTATAGGCAATCTATTAGAAATGCTTTTTCAACCTTCAAAAACCTAGATAGTGTATACACTTCCTTTTCCTCAGTCAAAATCACTAAATCAAAAAAGAAAGAAAGTAATTTAGAGATAGTAGCTAAAACCAAAGAAACCAAGCAAGAAATTATAAAACCAGCTGTAAACTCATCAACTAGTGAGAAAAAAAATAATTTAATTTATAGTTCCCTAATTGCCAAGGACATAAGTTCCGGGTATCAATTATTGAATAGAAAAAACCAAGTGATTTTTATTATACTAAAAACAGGTAATCAAAACAGGTTTATTATAAAGAATAAAAACGGATCACTTATAAATAAGGGAAGTTATTGGTTAGCTGAATATTATGAGGATCAAAAATTAATCACTAAAAAAATTAAGATTAATTTTTAATAGTCATATTTATCTCCCCACATTTTTTTTAGTTCTTCCCTAAATTTATTCTCCCTTGCATTATTGCCTGGGTTGTAAATCTTTGTTTTTATAAGGGTATCTGGTAAAAACTCTTCAGAAATAAAATTACCTTGATAATCATGAGCATATTTATAGTTTTTACCATAATCTAGATCTCTCATTAATTTTGTAGGGGCATTCCTTAAATGAAGAGGTACAGATAAATCACCAGTTTCTTTTACTATTTTTTGGGCTTTATTAATAGCCAAATATGAGGCATTACTTTTTGGAGAATTTGCCAAATACACAGCACATTGACTTAATATGATTCTAGCTTCCGGATAACCTATTACAGAAACAGCCTGAAAGGTATTATTGGCCAAAATGAAAGCGGTAGGATTTGCATTACCTATATCTTCAGAGGCTGCAATTAACATCCTCCTGGCTATAAATTTTAAATCCTCACCTCCTTCAATCATCCTAGCTAACCAATATACGGCGCCATTAGGATCACTCCCTCGAATAGATTTTATAAAAGCAGAAATAATATCATAATGTTGTTCTCCGGTTTTATCATATCTAATCGTATTTTTTTGAATTTTTTCGAGTACTAATTTATTAGTGATCGTGATTTTATTCTCATTTCCAACAACTAATTCAAAAATATTTAAAAGCTTTCTGGCATCTCCGCCAGAAACTTGAAGTAAGGCATCAGTTTCTTTTAAGATTATTTTTTTATTAGATAGTATACGATCTTGTTTTAAAGCTCTTTTTAATAGTAAAATGAGATCACTTTTATCAAATGAGTTTAAGATATATACTTGACATCTAGACAAAAGAGCCGGAATTACTTCAAAGCTTGGATTCTCTGTTGTTGCTCCAATTAAAGTAACCCATCCTTTTTCTACAGCTCCTAAAAGAGAGTCTTGCTGAGATTTACTGAAGCGATGAATTTCATCAATAAATAAAATTGGGTTTTTTGCAGTAAATAAACCAGGCCCTTTTTTTGCCTTTTCAATAATTTCTCTAACCTCTTTTACCCCAGAACTAATTGCGCTTAAAGTAAAAAACGGTCTATCAGATGAATTTGCAATAATGTTAGCTAGTGTCGTTTTTCCGATTCCTGGGGGTCCCCAGAATATTAATGATGGGAGTATTCCCTGTTTAATTAAATTGGTTAAAATTCCTTTGTCACCAACTAAATGTTGTTGACTTATATACTCTTCTAGTGATTTTGGTCGTACTCTTTCTGCCAAAGGTTCATTCATACCTATAAAAATAGTAAAGATTTATGACAGAAGTTGTTAAATTAGTAAATGGATTTATTTTTGATACCTATTTATTATGCAAACTGATATTTCTCTTACTTATCACAAAAATGTACTATTAGTTCCAATAGTAACAATTTGTGTTATTTGGTTTATTTATTGGGTAGAAATTAAATTTGGATATAATTTTAATAAATACGGGATATTTCCAAGAAGTTTTAAGGGTATTAGAGGGGTTTTCTTATCTCCTTTTATACACAATGACGTTTCTCATCTTTTTAACAACTCAGTGCCTTTATTTGCCCTGATGGCTTCTTTATTTTATTTCTATAAGGAATTAGCGTTTAAAATTTTACTTAATGGTACAATTTTAACCGGTTTATTATGTTGGAGTTTCGCAAGAGATTCATACCATATAGGAGCAAGTGGTGTTATTTATTTATTATTTAGTTTTATTTTCTTTAGTGGTATCATTAGAAAATATTTTAGACTTATAGCCATGTCTTTAGTTGTTATTTTTTTATACGGAAGTATGATTTGGTTTATTTTACCAACAGAAGATAGAATTTCATGGGAAGGGCATTTGTCTGGTTTTTTAATAGGTCTTTTATTTTCAATTTTATTCAGAAAAAAAGGAATTGTAAAAGAGCAGTATCAATTTTCAGAGACTGAATTTGATTTATTATTTGATGAAAATGGGAATTTTACACCCTCAAGAGAAGAGGAGGAGGCCAAATTAGAAAATACAAATTAGATCAATTTTTAGTTAAGATATTCTTTGACGAATGGTTTCATAAAGAAATGCACCACAAGCAACGGAAACGTTTAAAGAATCTATAGAACCCAATAAAGGAAGTTTTGCTTTAAAATCTACAATCTTTAATACAGATGGGTTTACCCCTCTGTGTTCTGATCCCATTATTATTGCCATAGGTTGTCTAAAATCTACTTTGTAAATAAGGTCTTCAGTTTTTTCGGTTGCCGCAACTGTTTTAACTTCAGATGCTTGCAATGTATAAATGGCATCTTTGATATGGCTAACTCTACAGATTGGAATTTTAAAAGCTGCACCCGCAGATGTTTTAATAGTTTCTGCGTTTATTGGAGCACTACCGCTTTGTTGAATGATAATTCCATTTACACCAGTACACTCTGCAGTTCTAATGATGGCTCCAAAATTCCTAACATCAGATATTTGATCTAATATTAAAAATAGAGGAGTGGTAGTTTTTTTAAAACTAGTTTCAATTAAATTTTCTAAATCTGCAAACTCTACAGGAGATATTTGAGCAACTGCTCCTTGGTGGTTCTTATTCTTAGATAGTCTATTTAGTTTTTCTACTGGAACAAAACTAGTAGTTATTTTTTCTTTTTTGATGAGGGTTTCTAGTTCAAAGAATAAATTTCCTCGTAACCCTTTTTGAAGGTATACTTTATTTATTGTAGATCCACTATCGATAGCTTCTATAATCGCTCTTATCCCAAATATTGTAGTGTTTTCAGTCATGCCTGCAAATGTATCATAAATAAATGTTGTTTTTATATTTTGATGTTTTTTTTAGTATTCAAGTAAATAAAAAAACCTTCCAAAAATTAATTTGGAAGGTTTTAAGATTTTATACTAAATAATATATTAATAAAATTTAGTTTTAAATTCTATTCTTATAAACAATTCAAGATTGTTAAAGATCCTGGTGCTGGATTAGCTGCTGATAGTAATAATGAACCATCTGGAGCATAAATTTGGAAAGAAACCTCACCTGGGTAAGAATCTCCCGTATATTCCCAAGCAAACCCTTCAGTTCCTTCAGGAACATTTAAAGTTTCTGTAGAATCTGTCCAAGTACAACATCCTGGTCCTCCTGAATAAGAGCTTAACATATCTATGTATACTACTTCACCGCTTCTTGGTCCACCATCAAATGTTACTTTGATACCGTCACCTTGCCATCCATCTCCGTATGAATCTTGCATATCAACTACATAGTCTCCAGGTTTTGGAGTACATAAGATAGCTGAAGTGTAAAAGAATGGAGAAGAGAAGTAAGATCCTTGTAAACTTCCACTCGCTGAAGAAGCAGAGAATTCTCTACCATCAGTTAATTTTAGTGATAAACGGATTCCAAATACATCACCTACACCATAATTGCTACCTAGACCTAAAGCTGTTAAAGCTTCACCTAAAGTAACAGATATTTCAGTAACCGGTAATCCTTTGTCACCGATAGTAAATGCACTTGCAGGTATAGTAGATACCATAGCTTCACCAGATGCTTGACCACCTGATACATATACATCAACCTCAGATAATAAAGCTCCATACTCTTCGTCTTGTTCTTCAACTATAATTGAAAAAGCAGAGTTTAAGTCTGAAAGATTGTAACTACCAGAAGTTATTTCTAGCTTTCTTAGAACAGCGCCATAACTAACACCGTCAAAGACTTGATCAATAGCCTTATCGTCACTCTCACAACTGCTAATTACAATAACAGAAAGTAATAATAATACTATTTTATTTAATTGTTTTTTCATCTTTTATTATTTTAAATTATTAATTAGCAACTGGGAATCCAGGAGATCCTGGGTTAGTATCCCAAAACACTGGGTCAGTTACACCATCCTTTTGGGTGATGTTTGAATTCGTGTTAGCATGGTTTGCTGGGTAAAAGAATGAACGGATAAATCCACCTGGGTTAGGTTCAATGTTAGGTTGTAACGTTGTTGGATACCCTGTTCTTCTATAGAAATTGTAAGCATCTAATCCGTTTCCGTATTGTGCAACAAAATACTGCATTCCTAAAACATTCATTTTATCTGATGCATCATCCCATTCATCACTAATTCTAGCATAGAAATCACTGATTACTTGGTCTAAACCTCCAAAGTAGAAGTCCATGATACCATCAAATCTAGCTGTTCTTGGATAAAAGTTCGTTACCTTATCCATAGACTTAGCCATACCTTCAAACATAGCAGTCTTAGCAGCAGCTTCGTTACCAGCTAGTAATTCAGCTTCTCCAATCATAAAATCAGTCCAAGAAGCTAACATTATTGGAGTAATTCCATTACCACCAAATCCATCACCATCTGTCTGACCACCGTATGACCAGTCATCTAATTTTCCTCCAGCAGGATATACTCCAGCTAAAGTTCTTAAGAATCCATCTGGTGGAATACCATTGTCATTTCCGTGGTCTCTACCCCACCATCCTTGTGGGTTACCACAGAAGATGTAACCAGCATAGTGAGCAGGTGGGTTTTGTAAACCACATTCTAATACCTCCTCATCTGGAGTAGCTCCAGCGATACCTGGAGTTGGGTTGGTTTGTCTGTGGTAATAGAACATAATACGTGGGTCGCCAATAAAGACTCCTCCACCAATATCATAACCACCATCAAAACCACCTCTCATGTAATCCATCAAAGAGTTAGACATGTAAGATCCACCTCCTGTAGAGGTATAACTACTTCTATATCTTGGATGACGTGAGTCTGGTTGAATAGCATTTGTTCCCCATTGGAATTGCATGTCATCTGCATTAGATGAAATATAGTTTCCTGAAGCAACAATTGCATTAAATTTAGATACTGCACTTCCGTCTACTAATCTAGTAGCCATATATGCTTTCATCTTCATGGTGTTAGCAGCTTTAGACCAAGCAGCCCAATCTCCGCCATAATACATATCTAAAGCAGGTGAACCTAATGCATCTCCATTAAAGTTAGCGATTGCACTATCTAATAAAGCGATAGCTGCTGCATATACACTAGCTCCAGAATCAGCAACAGGATTTAAGTTGTCTGCTCCCTGAAATGCTTCCGTGTAAGGAATATCTCCAAAGAAATCTACTAAAGTCATCAAGATATGAGCTTGTATTACTTGCCCAACTCCTTTGTGGTAATTAAGACCACTTTGATCAGCGATTTTATTCAATTCTACAATATCTAACATGATTGTTTGATAAGCAGAACTCCATCGTCCATCAAAATTTGCTGGAGAATATGCATTTTGGTAATCTCTACCACTCATGTAGTCTATTCTAGTTAATGCACCGGCTGTGTTACCAAAACTTTCAGTCAAGTATGCAAAGTTTATTTGAATTGCATTCAGATAGAAATCCGGATCAGCTTGAGCTGGTGCAAGAGCATTTGGATTTTCAGTTAAATCCAACTCTGTTGTTTCACACGAGGCAAAGAATAATCCCCCGCATAAGACCAACATTTTAATTAAATTGTTTATTTTTCTCATAATATAAATTATTTATTTTTAGAAAGAAGCTTTTACAGAAAGTCCATATCTTCTTGAACTAGGTCCGTTTAAATATTCAAAACCTCTACCGTTACCAACACCTAATCCTGCTACGTTAGGATCAAAGTTTGTGTTTTCTGGCATATTTGGTGTGTGAAACCATAAGTTGTTAGCTGAAAAAGTAACACTTAGTGATCCAAAAGGAGTCTTTTCTAACATATTGTTAGGAAGAGAGTACCCTAAAGAAAGTTCTTGTAATCTAAATACAGTTGCGTCATAAACTCCCATTTCATCTGGTCCGTATAATACGTTAGAGAAGTAGTAAGTAGAGTTATTAATCTGCGTAGTATTCGTTTCTCCTGCTGGATTAACACCTGGAAGAATGAAAGAGTTAGCTCTATCAATTCCTGCTTGGTTTACAACCCCTCTACCCAATAATGTTTGGATAGTTTGAGAATACATATCTCCTCCTTGTGTCCAATTAAATAAGAATCCTAAGTTAAAGTTCTTGTAAGAAATTTGATTAGACATGTTTAAAAGGAAATCAGGATTTGCGTCTCCAATGATGTTGTTTCCATTTTGTACAACATAACTACCAGATCCATTTACTCTAAAGTTTCCATTGTCATCTCTAGCAATTGCACTACCAATCATAGTTCCTAAAGATTCTCCTTTGATAGCTGCATTACCTCTGTTAGAAAAACCAGCAAACACAACAATATCAGTATCTAAACCTAAATCTGTTACGATAGCTTCACTTGTAGACCAGTTGAAGTTTGTAGACCAGTTAAAACCGTCTCCTTCATTTCTGAAAAGGTCGTACGTTAAGTCTATCTCAATACCATCATTTTGAATCTCACCAACATTAGTTCTAGTATTATCAAAACCAGTTGATGGATCTAAAGGTCTGTTTACAATCAAATCTTTAGTGATTCTTTTATAGACAGATAAGTCTAAACTTAAACGATTATCTAAGAAACTACCTTCTAAACCAAATTCTAATTCATCTAATCTTTCAGGTTTTAAATTTGGATTCCCTAAGAAACTACTTGTTGAATTTGTTACAATATCAACACCTTCATCAGTATTAAATGCTTGCGTATTTAATGATAATGTTGTTGCTACTGGATATCCTGATGGGAAACTTGCTGAAGTTCCGTAACCTGCTCTTACTTTTAAGAAGTTTACAAATTCACTTTCTTGAATGAATTCGAATGCCTTAGAAGGAAGAAAAGAAATACTTGCAGATGGATATGTAATTGATCTGTTTTCTTGAGTTAAGTTAGAAACCCAGTCTGTACGAGTAGCTAACGTTAAGAAAGCAGTTTGTTTGTATCCAAGATCAGCTTGTCCAAATGCTCCAACAATATTTCTTCTTTGAGAATATTGAATTTCATCTTGAGTTGCAAAGTTAAAGTGTCTTAATACTCCAAATACTTGTTGTCCAACACTGGCAACACCACTTCTATCAAATACATCACTTCTACTATCTAGACCAACAGTAAAGTTTAAGTCAAAATCTTCTGAAAGATCATAACTACCTGAAGCAGTTACTTTGTGGTTGTTAATTGTGTTAGTGTTATTCCATGTTTGATAAACACCAGATTGGTTAGCTACACTACCAGTTTTCCCTCCTTTATTAGAAAAGTTTGAGTTGTTTTCACTGTAGGTATCAAAACCAAATGTATACATTAAGTTAATGTTGTCGTTTAATGCATATGAAAGATTTGCATTACCAAATACTCTGTTTGTAAGCTGAGTATTTCCTGCATTCTTCACAGTCCATAATGGATGTTGAATACTGTTATTTTGTCTGTAGTATACAGAACTACCGTCTACTGGGTTCTCAAATGGAAGTCCCATTAAATCAACACTTCTAGGAGTGTAGAATAAGTTTCCAAAAATAGATGCATTAGAACCACCTACGTTACTTCCGTAACTTGCTGCTACCGGAGGTGACTTAAAGTTAGTTCTTGCGTAGTTCATTGTACCACTAACAGTAAACTTGTTAGATAATTTTGCATTACCACCAATACTTAAGGTATTTCTACCTACAGAGTTACCTGGAGTAAAACCTTCATCATCTAAACTACCATAGTTAATGTTATAGTTAACTTTTCCATCTTCTGATGAAGAACGAATATTGATGTTATTACTTCTTACAACACCTGTTCTAAAGAAATCAGGTACTGAATTATAAGGTCTCCACTCATATCTTGCTCCAGCAAATTCTGGAAAAGCTTGAGGAATACCTGTTGTCGGTGAAGCTGTAGAGTATGGGTGTTCTAATGTACCTGCTGAATCAAAAGCACTACTGCTTCCCCATCCTCCAGGACCATCTCTTTCAAATTTAGGTCCCCAGTTACTGAAGAACCATCCGAATGCTTGATCAAAACCACCACCATATTCATTTTGGTAGTCTGCTACCGAAGCAATCTCGTTAAAGAATACAGAAGAACTTACTGTAATTTCTTGCTTACTAGCACTACGTCCAGAAGAACCACTCTTGGTAGTTATTAAAATAACCCCATTTCGTCCTTGTGTTCCGTATAGAGTTGCTGCTGCTAAACCTTTTAAAACGTTTACGCTCTCAATGTTGTTTGGGTCAATATCTAAAAAACGACTTGAACCGTTGTTTCCATCAACAAAATTACCTTGAGCATTTGTATCACTACTAAAAGGAACACCATCAACTACAAATAATGGTTGGTTAGAACCACTAAATGAACTCATACCTCTAATTAAGATACTTGTTCCTGATCCAGACACACCACTCTGTGTTTGAATGTTTACCCCTGAGGCCTTACCTGATAGTAATCTACCAATGTCACCTTCAGAACGTTGTTCTAATTGCTCAGAATCAACTTTACTTACGGCATAACCTAATGCCTTCTTTTCTCTTTTAATACCTTGAGCTGTAACGATGATTTCGTCTAAGACCTCACCACCCTCTTCAAGAGTTACATCGATAACGTTGGCAGAACCAACAGTTTTCTCGACAGTCTTGTACCCTAGGTAATTAAAAACTAATACATCACCTGATTTTGCACGAATAGAATACTTTCCATCGAAATCAGTTTCAGCTCCAGTACTTGTACCTTTAATAATAACACTAACACCTGGTAGGCCACCAGTGTTATCCGATACTGTACCAGAGACAGTTTTTTCTTGCGCAAATGATACCTGCACAATTAACGCCAATAATAGCGTCAAAACTCCTTTGAACTTTGTCTTCATATTTTATAATTTGAATTAATTACGCCAAATATCTTGCTTTTTTTTTAAAAAGCAATGGTTTATGTTAAAAAAAACCTAATAAAATTGAAGAAACACCTTATTATCAATAAAGTTTGTTAAAAAAATGAAGTCCATTTTATAACTAATCTTGAGTTGTTTAATTTTGTGTTTGTTCTTGAATTAGTGCTAATTACATATCCTAAATTCACAAAGTTGTTGTTAATTTTAAATTGATACCCAACTCCAATACCAAGTAATTTTTTTATTTTCTTTGTAGTACTTTCTTTGTAAGCCCCCAAGTCAGTAATAGAATAAAGGTATGATGTCCTATCTAATAAATATCTAAACTCTACGTTTGAGTATGAATATCCATTGGTAAATATACTTTGTTCGTTATAGCCTCTGATACTGTTGGCTCCTCCAATTCTAAAAAATTCATTTAATAAATAATTTTTAGAGGTTAATAGACCACTTTCATTTTTAATAGCTAAATAACCTCTATCGTTTATTTGAAGGTTGGCAAAAGCAGAGAAATGTAGTTTTAATTGATTAATTGATTCTAAACTGGTTTTTCTTTTCCCAATAATCAAATTTATGTTTATGCCATTATTGAAATCATAGAGATTAGATGTTGATAATTTATTCATTTGATATCCGAGTCCAATAAAGTAATTTGAATATGTTTCTAACTCATTGTCGGATGTATTTAATAAATAATTTGAATTTTCACTACTGTATAGGACAGATGCATGTGATCTTTGATTAATTGAATAGTCAGTATTTATTTTAAAACCTGTATTTATAAAAGTTGAGTCTTGTCTATATAAATTGAATTCAAGTGTAGTTGAAAATTTTGAATTAAATAAATAAGGAACATAGGAGTTAATTTTAAAATCTGTTTTTTCATCAGAAACTTTATTCCATATAATTTCAAATTTTTCTCCAGAATTAAAGGTGTTATTTAATTTTAAATCTAAGTTTCCATTCAATAACAGTCCTTTGCCATTTTCCTTTGATGAAAAATTCACAATACCATCAAAACTGCTTGTTCCTAATTTATTAAGAAATAAATATAGATGTGTAGAGTCTTTTTTGAAAAGCACTTCGGGCGCTTTGTTTTCTTTTATAAAATCTAGTCTATTTGTTAAAGTAGAAATGCTTTTTAGTTTTTGTTTAGAAAAAACGGTTTTAGTATTGATTAGAAAATAGTTTGATATAAATTTTTCTGGAAATGCTTTGTAGCCTCTTACAATAACTTTATCAATTGTTCTATTTGATGAATCGGAAATTGTTAATTCAATAATTAATGTATCGTTTTTCAAAATTGGGTTGATATATGTAATCTCTGAAAACGATTTTCCTATTTTATCTATTTTTTCAAGTAGTTGATTTGTAAATTCATCAAACTCATTTGTTTTTATTTTTATTGAATCAATCGCTGACTCTGATGTTTTTGGGGCACCATAAAGTTTAGTTCTTTCTTCGGGTTTAAGTTTATTAATGATAATAATTTTATTCGTTTTTTTGCCTAAGTTAATATGTGCACTGTATGTATTGTAAGCTTTAGAGATAGAATCTATTTTTGCAGTAAAGAATCCTTTTTTTTTAACCTGTTGTAAAATTCTATCAATCTCATCTAAAACATCTTTTTTTTGACGATGCTTTTTTGTGTAATAAATTTTGGATACAATTCTGTTTTGAATGGTGTCATTGGTAACTAAAACGAGTTCATTTTTTTGCCCTAAGATATGATGAGAAAAACAACTCAAAAAAAGGATATATATATAAGGTATAATTTTTTTATTCAAAATAGGTCTAAAAAACATTCAAATGTAGCTTAAAATATGAAAATAAGAAGAGTTTAAAATGTTCTATAAAAAAATTACTAAATCAGATTTGAATAGAAAGAAATTAATTGTACATTTGCGCACTCTTAAAAAAGAGTATAATTTAAGTACAAACGAAAAATAGTAACAATTTAGTATGCCAACTATTCAACAATTAGTTCGTAAAGGAAGAACCAAAATAACTAAGAAGAGTAAATCGGCTGCTTTGTCGTCTTGTCCTCAAAGACGTGGAGTGTGTACACGTGTTTATACAACAACACCAAAGAAACCTAATTCAGCAATGAGAAAAGTTGCCAGAGTTAGATTAACTAATGGTAATGAAATAAACGCTTACATTCCAGGAGAAGGACATAACCTACAAGAGCACTCGATAGTATTAGTTAGAGGTGGAAGGGTAAAAGATTTGCCAGGAGTTAAGTATCACGTTGTACGTGGAGCTCTTGATACAGCTGGAGTTGAGGGAAGAACTCAACGAAGATCAAAGTATGGTGCAAAACGCCCAAAAAAGTAATTTAGTAACTTTTTTAATGTAAAGACATGAGAAAAAGAGCAGCAAAAAAAAGAGTTTTACTACCAGATCCAAAATTTAATGATCAGTTAGTGACACGTTTTGTAAATAATTTAATGTGGGCCGGTAAAAAATCGGTAGCATTTAAAGTATTCTATGATGCAATAGATATCGTAGAAGAAAGAAAAGAAGACGAAGAAAAAACAGCTTTAGAGGTTTGGAAAGACGCATTGTCTAATGTAATGCCTCAAGTTGAAGTACGATCTCGACGTGTAGGAGGAGCTACCTTTCAAATCCCAATGCAAATAAGGCCAGACAGAAAAGTATCTATGGCTATTAAATGGATGATATCATACACTCGCAAGAGAAATGAGAAAACCATGGCACAACGTTTAGCAGCTGAAATTTTAGCAGCAGCTAAAGAAGAAGGAGCAGCGGTTAAGAAACGTGTAGATACTCACAAGATGGCTGAAGCCAATAAAGCATTCTCTCACTTTAGATTTTAATAGAAATGGCTAGAGATTTAAAATATACTAGAAATATTGGTATTGCAGCACACATTGATGCTGGAAAAACTACTACAACAGAGCGCGTTTTATATTACACAGGTGTTTCTCATAAAATTGGAGAAGTACATGATGGAGCTGCAACCATGGACTGGATGGAACAAGAGCAGGAAAGAGGTATAACAATTACTTCAGCTGCAACTACATGTACATGGGACTTTCCTATTGAAAACGGTGAAAAAACACCTGATACTAAAGGATATCACTTTAATATTATTGATACCCCGGGTCACGTTGATTTTACTGTTGAAGTAAACAGATCACTTAGAGTTCTTGACGGATTAGTTTTCTTATTTAGTGCAGTTGATGGTGTTGAGCCTCAATCAGAAACTAACTGGAGATTAGCTGATAATTACAAAGTGCCAAGAATTGGTTTTGTAAACAAGATGGATCGTCAAGGTTCAGATTTCCTTGGTGTTTGTCAGCAGGTTAAAGATATGCTAAAATCTAATGCTGTTCCTATTGTTTTAAACATTGGAGATGAAGACGATTTTAAAGGAATTATAGATTTAGTTAAAAACCGTGCTATTGTATGGCATGATCAAACTCAGGGAGCAACTTTTGATATTATTGAAATTCCTGAAGATATGAAAGAAGAAGCTCGTAAATATCGTGCACTCCTTATTGAGGAAGTTGCAAGTTATGATGAGAACCTTCTAGAAAAATTCATGGAAGATGAAGAATCAATAACTGAAGAAGAAGTGCACAATGCATTGAGATCAGCTGTTATGGATATGGCAATCATTCCAATGATTTGTGGTTCAGCATTTAAAAATAAAGGTGTTCAGTTTCTATTAGATGCTGTTTGTCGTTATTTACCCTCTCCAACTGATAAAGAAGGGATAACTGGTGTTAACCCAGATACAGATAAAGAAGAAATTAGAAAACCAGATGTAAAGGAGCCATTTGCTGCTTTAGCTTTTAAAATTGCAACTGATCCTTTTGTAGGACGTTTAGCTTTCTTTAGAGCTTATTCAGGTAGATTAGATGCTGGTTCATATGTATTGAACAACAGGTCTGGTAAAAAAGAACGTATTTCACGTATCTATCAGATGCACGCTAACAAACAGAATGCTATTGATTATATCGAGGCTGGAGATATTGGTGCTGCTGTTGGTTTTAAGTCCATAAAAACGGGAGATACACTTACTGCTGAAAAGCATCCTATAGTATTGGAATCTATGGACTTTCCAGATCCAGTAATTGGTATAGCTGTTGAACCAAAAACTAAAGCTGACGTAGATAAGTTAGGTATTGGTTTAGGTAAGTTAGCTGAAGAAGATCCTACTTTTACAGTACGTTCAGACGAAGCTTCAGGACAGACTATCATTTCTGGAATGGGGGAGTTACATTTAGATGTAATTGTAGACCGTTTAAAGCGTGAGTTTAAAGTTGAGGTTAATCAAGGTCAACCTCAAGTAGAATACAAAGAAGCTATTACAGCTTCTGCAGATCACAGAGAAGTTTACAAAAAACAATCAGGTGGTCGTGGTAAGTTTGCGGACATTGTATTTACAATGGAGCCTGCGGATGAAGGGTTTCAAGGATTACAATTTGAATCAATTATTAAGGGAGGTAACGTTCCAAGAGAATTTGTACCGTCTGTAGAAAAGGGATTCAAAGAAGCTATGAAAAATGGACCATTAGCAGGTTATGAAATGGATTCTATGAAAGTTACGTTAAAAGACGGTTCCTTTCATGCGGTAGATTCTGACCAATTATCTTTTGAATTGGCAGCAAAACTTGGTTATAAAGCAGCGGCAAAATCTGCCAAAGCAAAAATCATGGAGCCATTAATGAAGTTAGAAGTTCTAACTCCAGAAGAAAACATGGGTGATATAGTAGGAGATTTGAACAGAAGAAGAGGTCAAGTTAATGACATGAGTGATCGTGCTGGGTCTAAAGTGGTTAAAGCTTTAGTTCCATTATCAGAAATGTTCGGTTATGTTACTGCTTTAAGAACGATGTCTTCAGGTAGAGCAACTTCTACAATGGAATTTTCACATTATGCTGAAACTCCATCAAATGTATCAGAAGATGTAATTTCAAAAGCTAAAGGTTAATTTACTAAATCATAATAAGATGAGTCAAAAAATTAGAATAAAATTAAAGTCTTACGATTACAATTTAGTAGATAAATCTGCTGAGAAAATTGTAAAGACGGTAAAAAGTACTGGAGCTGTTGTTAACGGTCCAATTCCTTTGCCAACAAATAAAAAAATATTTACGGTTTTACGTTCACCTCACGTGAATAAAAAATCAAGAGAACAATTTCAATTATCTGCTTACAAGCGTTTGTTAGACATTTATAGTTCTTCATCAAAAACTATAGACGCACTGATGAAATTAGAATTACCAAGTGGTGTTGAGGTAGAAATTAAAGTATAAGTAATACATTCAAAAACCACATGACTTTCTTAACAGATAGACTTGTGATTTTTAAATAACATGTCCGGAGCGTTTCGCGAAGGAAAAACGGTTAAACATATTCAGCGTTGAAAATGTTTTAACGCTGTTTTTTTTAGTAAAATTCAAAGGAAATATAAACAATCAAATAATTAATAATAATTAAATATGTCTGGGTTAATAGGTAGAAAAATCGGAATGACCAGCTTATTCGACGAAAACGGGAAGAACATTCCTTGTACAGTAATCGAAGCAGGTCCATGCGTTGTTACCCAAGTCAGAACCGAAGAGGTTGACGGATACAATGCGTTACAACTTGGTTTCGATGACAAAAAGGCGAAGAGTTCTAACAAAGCGTTAGACGGTCACTTTAAGAAAGCTGGCACCACTGCTAAAAGAAAAGTCATTGAATTTCAAGGGTTTGAAAAAGAGTATAATTTAGGAGATTCAATTACTGTTGATCATTTTGAAGAAGGCGAGTTCGTCGATGTATCAGGTGTTTCTAAAGGTAAAGGTTTCCAAGGGGTTGTAAAACGCCATGGCTTTGCCGGTGTTGGTCAAGCAACTCATGGTCAACACAATCGTTTAAGAGCCCCAGGTTCTATTGGTGCTGCATCATATCCTGCAAGAGTTTTTAAAGGAATGAGAATGGCCGGAAGAATGGGTGGTGAAAAAGTGAAAGTTCAAAACTTAAGAGTTTTAAAGGTAGTTGCTGAAAAGAACCTACTAGTGGTAAAGGGAGCAATTCCAGGACATAAAAATTCTTATATAACTATTCAGAAATAATGAAAGTAGCAGTTTTAGACATTAATGGTAAAGATACTGGAAGAAAGGTTGAGCTTTCTAAAGAAGTATTTGGAATAGAACCTAATGATCATGCTATCTATTTAGATGTAAAGCAGTTCTTGGCTAATCAGAGACAAGGAACTCATAAATCTAAAGAGCGTGCAGAGATCGCAGGAAGTACAAGAAAGATAAAAAAACAAAAAGGAACAGGTACTGCTCGTGCGGGTAGTATAAAATCTCCAGTTTTTAGAGGTGGTGGTCGTATTTTTGGACCAAGACCAAGAAGTTATTCTTTCAAATTGAATAAAAACTTAAAACAGTTGGCACGTAAATCTGCTTTAAGTATTCAAGCTAAAGACAATAATTTGGTTGTAGTTGAAGACTTTAATTTTGATACAGTAAAAACAAAAAATTTTACTAAGGTATTGAAAGCATTAGAGTTAGATTCTAAAAAGTCATTGTTCGTATTGAGTGGGTCAAATAATAATGTATATTTGTCCTCTCGAAATTTAAAAACATCTAAAGTTGTAAATAACTCAGGACTAAATACTTATGGTATTTTAAATGCTGGTAAAGTAGTTATTTCTGAAAGCTCTTTAGAAGAAATTAAAAATAATTTAAGTTAGTAGGATGAGTATTTTAATAAAACCTATTATTACGGAAAAAGCTACCAATGATAGTGAGTTATTTAACCGCTATTCATTTGTAGTAGATAAGAGTGCTAACAAAATTGAAATTAAAAAAGCAGTAGAAACTGCTTATGGAGTTTCTATTTCTAGTGTAAAAACTTTAAACTATCCAGTTCAAAAAAATACTAAATTCACTAAAAAAGGGTTAGTTACTGGAAAAAAAGGTGCTTACAAGAAAGCAATTATTCAGTTAGCAGAAGGAGAGAGCATTGATTTTTATAACAATCTTTAAGAAAAGAAGAAATGTCAGTTAGAAAATTAAAACCAATAACACCAGGTCAGCGTTTTAGAGTTGTAAATGGGTACGACACCATTACAACTGATAAGCCGGAGAAAAGTTTACTTGCTCCGAAAAAAAGATCTGGGGGTCGAAACAATCAGGGAAGAATGACTACCCGAAACATTGGTGGTGGTCATAAACAAAGATACCGTATTATCGATTTTAAAAGAGATAAAAATGGTATCCCTGCAACAGTAAAAACTATTGAGTATGATCCTAATCGTACTGCATTTATTGCACTAGTTAGTTATACTGATGGAGAGAAGCGTTATGTGATAGCACAAAACGGTTTAAAAGTAGGTCAGACTATTGTATCTGGTTCTGGTTCAGCACCAGAAATAGGAAATACGATGCCTTTAAGCGATATTCCTTTAGGAACAACAATATCTTGTATTGAGTTACGTCCAGGTCAAGGAGCTGTAATGGCTCGTTCAGCAGGTTCGTTTGCTCAATTAATGGCAAGAGATGGTAAATATGCGACAGTAAAATTACCTTCAGGAGAGACTAGACTAATTTTGTTAACCTGTACTGCTACAATTGGTGTGGTATCTAATTCAGATCACCAATTACTTGTATCAGGTAAGGCTGGTAGATCTAGATGGTTAGGTAAACGACCTAGAACTAGAGCTGTTGTAATGAATCCAGTAGATCATCCAATGGGTGGTGGTGAAGGGAAGTCTTCAGGAGGTCATCCAAGATCTAGAAATGGTATTCCTGCCAAAGGATACAAGACAAGGTCTAAAACCAAAGCGAGTAATAAATATATTTTAGAACGTAGAAAGAAATAATAAGTTATGGCAAGATCATTAAAAAAAGGACCTTACGTTCACTATAAGTTAGAGAGAAAGGTAATGGCTAATGTAGAAGCAGGAAAAAAATCAGTTATCAAAACTTGGTCTAGAGCTAGTATGATAACACCTGACTTTGTTGGTCAAACGATAGCAGTTCATAATGGACGTCAATTTGTTCCAGTATATGTTACTGAAAATATGGTAGGACATAAATTAGGAGAATTTTCACCAACACGTTCTTTTAGAGGGCATGCAGGTGCAAAAAATAAAGGTAAAAAATAGTAGGTAATGGGAGTTCGTAAACACAATATGGCACAGCAGTTGAAAGAGTCTAGAAAAAGCAAAGCTTTTGCTAAACTAACTAACTGTCCTACGTCACCAAGAAAAATGCGCTTAGTAGCAGATCAAGTAAGAGGAGTTGAAGTTGAAAAAGCTTTACAAATCTTAAAATTCAGCCCAAAAGAAGCATCTATAAATTTAGAAAAATTGTTATTGTCTGCAATTGCAAACTGGCAAGCTAAAAATGTTGATGCTAGCATTGAAGATGCTGGATTATTTGTAAAATCTATATGTGTAGATAGCGCAGGAATGTTAAAAAGACTAAGACCAGCTCCACAGGGGCGTGCACACAGAATTCGTAAGCGTTCTAATCACGTTACTTTAGAGTTAGGAGCAAAAAATATCAGTAATTAATCGTTAGTAGAAATGGGACAAAAAACAAATCCAATAGGAAATCGTTTAGGAATTATCAGAGGATGGGAATCTAACTGGTATGGTGGAAATGACTACGGAGATAAATTAGCTGAAGATGACAAAATAAGAAAGTATGTAAATGCTAGATTATTTAAAGCAAGTGTTTCTCGTGTAATTATTGAGCGTACTTTAAAACTTGTAACCGTTACTATCACTACGGCACGTCCAGGTATCATTATTGGTAAAGGAGGTCAAGAGGTAGACAAGTTAAAAGAAGAGCTTAAAAACATCACAGGTAAAGAGGTTCAAATTAACATTTTTGAGATTAAACGTCCAGAATTAGATGCAAAATTAGTTGCTTCTAGTGTTGCACGTCAAATTGAAAATAGAATTTCTTACAAGAGAGCAATTAAGATGGCAATAGCCGCTTCTATCAGAATGAATGCTGAAGGAATCAAGATCCAAATATCTGGTCGTTTAAACGGTGCAGAGATGGCTCGTTCTGAGCATTACAAAGAAGGTAGAATACCTTTATCTACTTTTAGAGCAGATATTGATTATGCACTTGTTGAAGCTCATACTACATACGGAAGAATCGGTGTGAAAGTATGGATTATGAAAGGTGAGGTTTATGGTAAAAGAGAATTATCTCCATTAGTTGGTCTGTCTAAAAAACAGAGTGGATCAAACAAAGGTGGTAATCAGAAACGTCAACCTCGTAGAAGAAAATAATTTTTAAAATTTAGAAATTAACAATGTTACAGCCAAAAAGAGTAAAATACCGTAAGGTACAGAAGGCGAAAGGAAATATGAATGGTATTTCTGGAAGAGGTAATCAACTTTCCAATGGAATGTTTGGTATAAAGTCTCTAGACCAGAACCTTTTAACCTCTCGTCAAATCGAAGCAGCTCGTATCGCGGCAACTCGTCACATGAAAAGAGAAGGACAGCTTTGGATTAAAATTTTTCCAGACAAACCTATCACCAAAAAACCATTAGAAGTACGTATGGGTAAAGGTAAAGGTGCTCCAGATCATTTTGTTGCAGTTATTAAGCCAGGTAGAATTTTGTTTGAAATTGGTGGTGTGCCAATGGATGTTGCAAAAGAAGCTTTACGTTTAGCAGCTCAAAAACTTCCAGTAAGAACGAAGTTTGTGATAGCTAGAGACTTTGATATTAACGCTTAATTCTATAAGAACATGAAACAATCAGAAATTAAAGAATTATCAGCTGCTGATTTAAAAGAGAAGTTGGGAGCGTCGCAGAAAAATTATATCGATCTTAAAATGGCTCACGCCATAACTCCATTGGAAAACCCAATGCAGTTAAGAACTTTAAGAAGAACTGTTGCAAAACTTGCCACAGAGTTAACAAAAAGAGAATTACAATAATTCTAAGTCAATTTTAAAGATGGAAAATAGAAATCTTAGAAAAGAAAGAATAGGTGTTGTTTCTAGCAGCAAAATGGAGAAATCTATTGTTGTTTCAGAAGTAAAGAGAGTAAAACACCCAATGTACGGTAAATTCGTATTAAAAACGAAAAAGTATGTTGCTCACGACGAACAGAATGATTGCAACGAAGGTGATACCGTAAAAATTATGGAAACTCGCCCTATGAGTAAGTCAAAACGTTGGAGATTAGTAGAAATCCTAGAAAGAGCTAAATAATATGTTACAGACAGAATCAAGATTAAAAGTCGCAGATAACACTGGAGCAAAAGAAGTTTTAGTGATTAGAGTCTTAGGAGGAACAAAAAAACGTTACGCTAGGGTAGGAGATAAAATTGTTGTTACAGTTAAGTCTGCAACTCCAAACGGAACCGTAAAAAAGGGTCAAGTTTCAAGAGCTGTTGTTGTTCGTACAAAAAAAGAAGTACGTCGTAAAGATGGATCTTACATCAGGTTTGATGATAACGCTTGTGTCTTGTTAAGTCCTACGGAAGAAATGAGAGGAACTCGTGTTTTTGGACCAGTTGGCCGTGAATTACGTGAGAAACAGTTTATGAAGATAGTATCACTAGCACCTGAAGTGCTTTAAACCACAAGATAAGATGAAGAAGTTTAAAATTAAGTCAGGAGATACTGTAAGAGTAATTGCAGGAGACCACAAAGGGTCTGAAGGAAAAGTATTACAAATCATTAAAGACAAAGACAGGGTTGTTGTTGAAGGTGTTAATATGATATCTAAACATACTAAGCCAAGTGCTCAGAGTCCTCAAGGTGGTATTGTTAAGAAAGAAGCTTCAATGCATATCTCTAACCTTTTGTTGGTTGAAGATGGTGTTGTTGTTAGAGTTGGTTATAAAGTTGACGGAGATACTAAAACTAGAATCTCTAAAAAAACTAAAAAATAAGTCTAATCATGAGTTATATACCAAGATTAAAAGAAGAATATAAGAGTAGAGTCATGAAGGCTCTAACAGAGGAATTTAGTTACAGTAATGTAATGCAAGTGCCTAAACTACAAAAAATTGTAGTTAGTAAAGGTGTAGGAGCTGCTATTGCTGATAAGAAATTGATTGATTATGCATTAGAAGAACTGGCTACTATTACTGGTCAAAAAGCTATTGCAACAATTTCTAAAAAAGATGTTGCCTCTTTTAAATTACGTAAGGGAATGCCAATTGGTGCTAAAGTTACTTTACGTGGAGATAAAATGTATGAATTTTTAGATCGTTTAGTTACTGCGTCATTACCACGTGTTAGAGATTTCAATGGAATCAAAGCGAATGGATTTGACGGAAGAGGTAATTATAATTTAGGAATTACTGAGCAAATTATTTATCCAGAAATCAATATTGATCAAGTTAAAAAAATCAATGGGATGGATATTACTTTTGTAACATCAGCAAATACTGATAAAGAAGCAAAGTCTTTATTAGGAGAATTAGGTTTACCATTCAAAAAAAATTAAGAGATGGCTAAAGAATCAATGAAAGCTCGTGAACGTAAAAGAGCAAAAATAGTTGCAAAATATGCTGAAAAAAGAAAAGCTTTAAAAGAAGCTGGAGATTATGAAGCATTGCAAAAGTTACCTAAAAACGCGTCACCTATAAGAATGCACAACAGATGTAAGCTTACAGGTCGTCCAAAAGGGTACATGCGTCAATTTGGAGTGTCACGTGTGACTTTCCGTGAATTGGCAAATCAAGGATTGATACCAGGTGTTAGAAAAGCTAGCTGGTAGAAATGTAAGATAAATCTCAAAATTACAAATAGAATGTGTACTTTTGCATGCTCTTAAATTTTTGAGTAAACAGAAATTAACTGATTTTAGGTTCAGTTATCACAGAGTAATCTGTAGGTAAAATAGAGGTAACTGAAAACCGGAGTCGAAATTTAAATAAATATGTATACAGATCCAATCGCAGATTTTCTAACGAGAGTTAGAAACGCAATTTCTGCAGGACACAGAGTAGTAGAAATTCCAGCTTCAAACTTGAAGAAGGAAATGACAAAAATTTTGTTTGATCAAGGGTATGTTTTAAGTTACCAATTTAATGACAGTTCAGTTCAAGGAACTATCAAAATTGCCTTAAAATATGACAAAGACACAAAAGAGTCAGTAATCAGAAAAATCCAAAGAATCAGTACACCAGGTTTACGTAAATACGTTGGCGCAAATGAAATGCCAAGAGTATTAAACGGACTTGGGATAGCTATTGTTTCAACTTCCAAAGGTGTAATGACTAATAAAAAAGCCATTGCAGAGAATGTTGGAGGAGAAGTTTTATGTTACGTTCATTAAGCCTTAGATATGAGTAGAATAGGAAAGAATCCAGTTAGCATTCCACAAGGTGTAGATGTAAACGTAAACGAAAATATCATTACAGTAAAAGGTAAATTAGGTGAGTTAACCCAATCCATTTCTGATGGCATTACTGTTAATATTGATGATGCTACTATCACATTAGATAGAGCCTCTGAAAGTAAAAACCACAAAGCTCAGCATGGTTTAATGAGAGCTTTAGTATCTAATATGGTTGAAGGTGTAAGTAAAGGATGGACTAAAGAATTAGAATTAGTCGGTGTAGGTTACAGAGCTTCAAATCAAGGCCAAAAATTAGATTTAGCATTAGGTTTTTCTCACAATATTGTTTTAGAATTAGCTCCAGAAGTTAAAATTGAAACGATATCTGAAAAAGGAAAAAACCCTATTATTAAACTATCTTCTTATGATAAGCAATTGGTTGGACAAATAGCTGCGAAAATTCGTGGTTTCCGTAGACCAGAACCTTATAAAGGTAAAGGAGTTAAGTTTGTAGGTGAAGTATTAAGAAGAAAAGCAGGTAAATCTGCATAATTTATAAGAGTTATGGCATTATCAAAGCTTCAAAGAAGAACTAGAATTAAGTATAGAATTAGAAAGATTGTTTCAGGAACAGCATCTAAGCCAAGATTATCTGTTTACAGAAGTAATAAAGAAATTTATGCTCAATTAGTAAATGATGTAGACGGAGTAACTATTGCTTCAGTATCATCAAGAAATAAAGAAATTAAAGCAACAACAAAACAAGAGGCTGCTGCAGCCGTAGGTAAATCAATTGCTGATTTAGCTGCTAAAGCTGGGGTAGAAACAGTTGCTTTTGATAGAAACGGATATTTATATCACGGTAGAGTAAAAGTGTTAGCAGAAGCTGCTAGAGAAGCTGGTTTAAAATTTTAATAAGTCTATAGTATGTATCATAAATATAAAAACGTAGAAAGAGTTAAACCAAGCGGATTAGAGCTTGTTGACAGACTTGTAGGAGTACAACGTGTAACCAAAGTAACAAAAGGGGGTAGAGCATTTGGTTTTTCTGCCATTGTAGTTGTTGGTGACGGAAACGGAGTTGTTGGTCATGGATTAGGAAAATCTAAAGATGTTGCCTCAGCAATTGCAAAGGCAATTGAAGATGCAAAGAAAAATTTAGTGAGAATTCCAATTTTAAATGGAACTGTACCTCACGAACAAAAAGGAAAGTTTGGTGGAGCCAAAGTGTTTATCAAACCAGCTTCAAATGGTACCGGAGTTATCGCTGGTGGTGCTGTTCGTGCTGTATTAGAGTCAGTTGGTGTTCATGATGTATTATCAAAATCTCAAGGATCATCAAATCCTCACAACGTTGTGAAAGCTTCTTTTGATGCTTTATTACAACTTCGAAGTGCTGCTGCAATAGCTAAGCAAAGAGGAATATCTTTAGAGAAAGTTTTTAACGGTTAAACCTATCACGATGGCAAAAATTAAAGTTACACAAGTAAAAAGTCAAATCGGGCGCCTTCAAAATCAAAAAAGGACTTTAGAGGCTCTAGGTTTACGTAAAATGAACCAAACTGTAGAACATGAGGCAACTCCTACAATAATTGGTATGGTAAATAGAGTTAAACACCTAGTTTCCGTTACGGAAATTTAATACAATATAAAAGATGAGTTTACATAACTTAAAACCAGCAGAAGGATCTGTTAAAAGTGCAAAAAGAATTGCAAGAGGAGAAGGATCTGGAAAAGGCGGAACATCTACAAGAGGTCATAACGGAGCAAAATCTCGTTCAGGTTATTCTAGAAAGATTGGTTTTGAAGGAGGTCAGATGCCACTTCAAAGACGTGTTCCTAAATTTGGTTTCACAAACATAAACCGTAAGGAATATGCAGGAATCAATTTAGATAAACTTCAAGAATTAGTTGACAACAAGAAAATAACTGATACAGTTACCTTAGAGATTTTAGTTGCAAATGGTTTTGTAGGAAAAAATGACTTAGTAAAAATTTTAGGTCGTGGAGAGTTAAAAGCTAAATTAAACGTTACTGTTCATAAATTTACTGCAACTGCAAAAGCTGCTATTGAAGCTGCTGGAGGAGAGGTAGTTACTTTATAAGAATCTATAAATGAAGAATTTTATAAACATATTAAAAGATATCTGGAAAATTGAAGAATTAAAAAACAAAATTCTTCTAACTCTAGGTTTAATAGCTGTATACAGGTTTATGGCGGGTGTTCCATTACCAGGAATAGACCCATTACAACTATCAGCATTAAAAGAGAGTACTTCTTCAGGTCTTTTAGGATTATTAAACGCATTTACAGGTGGTGCTTTTTCTAGAGCATCAATTATGGCGTTAGGTATTATGCCTTACATCTCTGCTTCTATTGTAGTGCAATTAATGGGAATAGCAGTTCCATATTTACAAAAATTACAAAAGGACGGTGAAAGTGGTAGAAAGAAAATTACACAAATTACTAGATGGTTAACCATTTTAATAACTATGGTTCAAGGCCCAACTTATATAGCAGCTATTCAGAATACTTTTGGTTTACCGCCAGAGGCTTTCCTTGTTACAGGTGCTACTTTTTGGTTTTCATCAATGATATTATTAACTGCAGGTACAATTTTTGCCATGTGGTTGGGTGAGCGTATCACGGATAAAGGAGTAGGTAATGGTATTTCTCTTTTAATAACTGTTGGTATTATCGCTAATTTTCCCGCATCTTTTTTACAAGAATATGTGGCTAAGACTACAAACGCAGGTGCTGGTGGTGTGATGATGGTTTTAATTGAAATTATTGTTTGGTTTGTAGTTATTCTGTTAAGTGTTTATTTAGTAACAGCCGTTCGAAAAATTGCTGTTCAATACGCTAGAAGAACAGTAGCTGGAAATATCCAAAATACTGCAGGGTCAAGAGACTATATTCCATTAAAATTAAACGCAGCTGGAGTGATGCCTATCATTTTCGCTCAAGCTATCATGTTTGCACCAGGAGCCCTAGCAAGAAAGTTTCCTGTACTGTCTGAACTGCAAGATCCTTTTGGACTTTGGTATAATGTAATATTTGCATTATTAATTATAATTTTTAGTTTCTTTTACACAGCTATAACTATTCCTACGAATAAAATGGCTGACGATTTAAAGAAAAGTGGAGGATTTATTCCTGGTATTAGACCAGGAAAGGATACAGCTGAAAGATTAGATTCTGTGTTATCTAGAATTACTTTTCCGGGTTCTTTATTCTTAGCAGGTTTATCAATCCTTCCTGCAATTGTTGTTCAGTTTGGAGTTCAACAAGGATGGGCTTTATTTTATGGAGGTACTTCACTAATTATTATGGTTGGTGTTGCTATAGATACCATACAACAAATTAATTCGTATTTATTGAATAGTCATTATGACGGTTTAATGAAATCAGGTAATAGTAATAGAAAATCATTAAAGTAAATTATGGCTAAACAATCAGCAATACAACAAGATGGAACTATCACTGAGGCATTATCAAATGCTATGTTCCGCGTAGAGTTAGAAAATGGTCATATTGTAACAGCTCATATTTCTGGTAAAATGAGAATGCATTATATTAAATTATTACCAGGAGATAAAGTTAAATTAGAAATGAGTCCTTATGATTTATCTAAGGCCAGAATTACTTATAGATATTAAAAATTAGAACTAATGAAAGTTAGAGCATCAGTAAAGAAAAGAAGTGCCGACTGCAAAATAGTACGCAGAAAAGGTAGATTATATGTAATTAATAAACAAAATCCTAGATTTAAACAAAGACAAGGGTAATGGCAAGAATAGCAGGTATAGATATTCCAAAGAATAAAAGAGGAGTTATTGCTTTAACTTACATCTTTGGTATAGGAAACAGTAGAGCTAAAGAAGTTTTAGCAAACGCAAAAGTAGACGAAAGTGTTAAAGTTCAAGACTGGACAGACGACCAAATCGCTGCAATTAGAGAACAAGTTGGAACTTTTACCATAGAAGGTGAATTACGTTCTGAGGTACAATTAAGTATCAAACGTCTAATGGATATTGGATGTCAAAGAGGTATTCGTCATAGAGTTGGTCTTCCTTTAAGAGGGCAAAGAACAAAAAACAATTCTAGAACAAGAAAAGGTAAGAGAAAAACAGTAGCTAACAAGAAAAAATAAGTTACAAAAGCTTTAACTAACTAGTGTGCCGTGTTCATAACACAATTTACTAGGGCATTATTGCTAAACACCAAATTATTATGGCAAAAACAAGTTCAAAAAAACGTAAAGTAATCATAGAGTCTATTGGAGAAGCTCATGTTTCAGCATCATTTAACAATATCATTATTTCTTTAACTAATAAGAAAGGTGATGTTATTTCATGGTCATCAGCTGGAAAAATGGGATTTAGAGGATCTAAAAAGAATACTCCATACGCTGCTCAATTAGCTGCTGAAGACTGTTCTAAAGTTGCTCATGAAGCAGGGTTACGTAAAGTAAAAGTTTATGTGAAAGGACCAGGTAACGGTAGAGAATCTGCTATCAGATCTATTCATAATTCAGGAATTGAAGTTACAGAAATTATTGATGTTACTCCAACGCCTCATAATGGTTGTCGTCCACCAAAAAGAAGACGAGTATAATAAATTTTAATTGATAGGAATCAGATTATCGAAGGAGTAAGCCTTAATTCATAATCCCTATTACAAAACAAAAGAAATGGCAAGATATACAGGACCAAAAACAAAGATTGCTCGTAAATTTGGCGAAGCAATATTCGGAGCTGACAAGAGTTTCGAAAAAAGAAATTATCCTCCAGGACAGCATGGAAATGCTAAAAGAAGAGGAAAGAAATCAGAATATGCTGTCCAATTAATGGAAAAGCAAAAAGCTAAATATTCTTACGGAATATTAGAACGTCAATTCAGTAATTTATTTAAAAAAGCATCTTCCTCAAAAGGAATAACAGGTGAAGTTTTATTACAATTATGTGAAGCTCGTTTAGACAACGTAGTTTACCGTTTAGGTATCGCTAAATCTAGAAGAGGTGCACGTCAACTAGTTTCTCACAGACATATAACTGTTAATGGAGAACTTGTTAATATACCATCATACTCTCTTAAAGAAGGGGATGTAGTAGCCGTTAGAGAAAAATCTAAATCACTACAAGCTATTGAAGATTCTTTAGCATCTAGCAGTGCTGTTTATGAATGGTTAAGCTGGAATTCTGATAAAAAAGAAGGTACTTTTGTAAAAACTCCACAGAGATTACAAATCCCAGAAAACATTAAAGAACAATTAATCGTAGAATTATATTCTAAATAATAAATTAACCACATTGGTATTTGGCCAAAGGGTTTGTTTGCAATTCTTCAAGCTCATAAACCGCGCAACCAATTAACAATTAAAACGAAGAAAAAACATGGCAATTTTAAATTTTCAAAAACCTGACAAGGTTATTATGATTGAATCTACAGATTTTTCTGGTAGATTTGAGTTTAGACCTTTAGAACAAGGTTTTGGTTTAACAGTTGGAAATGCTTTAAGAAGAGTATTATTATCTTCTCTTGAAGGATTTGCAATTACATCATTACGTGTTGATGGTGTAGAGCACGAGTTTTCTACAATCAAAGGAATTGTAGAAGATGTAACAGAAATTATTTTAAACCTTAAGCAAGTTCGATTTAAAAAGCAAATAGAAGAATCTGATAGAGAAACTGTTTCTATTGCTGTTTCAGGACAAGATCAACTTACTGCAGGTGACTTACAAAAATTCATTTCTGGGTTTCAAGTATTAAATCCAGACTTAGTAATTTGTAACATGGATAAGTCTGTTAAGATTAACATGGAACTAACTATAGAAAAAGGTAGAGGTTTCGTACCGGCAGAAGAGAATAAAAAATCGGGTGCACCAATTGGTACAATTTTTACAGATTCTATATACACACCAATTAAGAATGTTAAGTATGCTATCGAGAATTTTCGTGTAGAGCAAAAGACAGATTACGAAAAATTAATTTTTGATATTGAAACCGATGGTTCAATAAATCCAAAAGATGCTTTAACGGAGGCTGCAAAGATTTTAATACATCATTTCATGTTATTTTCTGATGAGAGAATAACTCTCGAAGCAGACGAAATTGCACAAACTGAAACGTATGACGAGGAATCTCTTCATATGCGTCAGTTATTAAAAACTAGATTGATAGATATGGATCTTTCTGTTAGAGCATTAAATTGCTTAAAAGCGGCAGAAGTTGATACATTAGGAGATTTAGTTTCCTTTAATAAAAGTGATCTAATGAAATTCAGAAATTTTGGTAAAAAATCCTTAACTGAACTAGAAGAACTAGTAAATGTAAAAGGTTTAAATTTTGGAATGGATTTAGTTAAATATAAATTAGATAGAGATTAACCTTTCATAATTTGCACCTCAGAGAGAGTTGAGCAAGATGAAAGCATAAAACAAACGTCATGAGACACGGAAAGAAATTTAATCATTTAGGAAGGCAAACAGCTCACAGAAAAGCTATGTTAGCAAATATGGCTTGTTCTTTAATAGAACACAAGCGTATAAATACTACTGTTGCAAAAGCAAAAGCATTACGAGTATTTGTTGAGCCTTTAATTACAAAATCTAAATCTGATACTACTCATAATAGAAGAGTTGTTTTTAGTTACTTAAGAGATAAATATGCAGTAACAGAACTTTTCAAAGAAATTTCAGTAAAAATTGCAGATAGACCAGGAGGTTATATTCGTATTATTAAATTAGGAAATCGTCAAGGTGATAACGCACCTATGGCCATGGTAGAATTGGTTGATTACAATGAAATTTACAATCCTAAAGGAAATAAAGTAAAGAAGTCTACGCGAAGAAGTAGAAGAAAGAAATCTGACGAGGTTGTTGCTTCAAACGAAGTAGTAGATACAGCCAAAGAAGAAAAAGCTGAAGAATAAATTAATGTTTTTAAATAAATGTTAAAAAGAGCAGGCAAATTTTAGCTTGCTCTTTTTTTTATATATTTTTACTTAATAAATAAACAGTTAACGCAACTATTTTAAAGTTTTCTCACCTTACTCTAAAGGTGTATTTAAAAAAAATATAAAAATGAAAAAAATTAAAATTACAACATTATTATTTTTAACAATTAGTATGATTGGATTTTCTCAAAGCTCATCTACTAATGTAAGTGATAATAATGCATTAAGTTTAAGTGGAATAACTGGAAGTGGAGGTAATTCTGCACCAGGTGGAACTTACGGAACTGCGATGAGATTTGTAAATCCACCTAGAACAGTAGATGGATCTATTTATTTATATGATAGTTGGAAAAATTATCCAGTTGTAGTTAAATCAAAAGACAATAAAACTTTTACATTAGATAATGTGAATTTTAATATGAGAACAAATAGGTTGGTTACAAAAATATCACAAGATTCGATATTTGTTCTTGACATGAAAAAAATAGATAATATTAATATTTTAGGAAAGGTTTTTAAAAAAATAGAATCAGAGATTGGAAATCGAGTTTTTGAGGTTATTTTTGAGTCAGATAAGCTTTCTATTTTAAATTTTCACAGTGTGAAACTTGTTGAAGGTTCTGTTAATCCAATGTTAAGTAGAAAAAATGATAAGTTAATTCATAAAGAAACTCTTTACATTCATAATCAAAAATCTACTAAAGAATTTAGATTAAAGAAAAAGTTTATTTTGGATTCATTTGCATCCAATGAAAGTGAAAAAAAATCTATTATGAAGTATTATTCCATGAATAAACTATCATACAAAAGCATCAATGATCTTAAAAAAGTTTTAGCTAACTTAGATAATATCATTTAAATTTAAATTTAAAAAAACAAGGCAGCTATTTTAGTTGCCTTTTTTTTTGATAAAAAATTAAATTAAAAATAAATATCCCTATTTTTACGTAAATTTTTGTGATCAAATTTAGAATACAAATTCAATGAAATATCAACAACGAAAAAAAGCATTAGTTTTATTAGCAGATGGAACTATTTTTTATGGTAAATCTGTTGGAATTGAAGGAACAGTAACTGGCGAAATTTGTTTTAATACTGGAATGACAGGGTATCAGGAGATATTTACTGACCCATCTTATTTTGGTCAAATTATGGTAACTACCAATGCTCACATTGGGAATTACGGAGTAAACCCCTCTGAGGTTGAATCTGATGGGATAAAGATTTCTGGATTAATTGTTAGAAATTTTAGTTTTGAGCACTCTAGAGTTGATTCAACTGGAAATCTAAAAGATTGGTTTGTAAAACATAATTTAGTAGCTATTTCAGATGTAGATACAAGGGCTCTAGTTTCTTATATCAGAGATCATGGAGCTATGAATGCAATTATCTCTACAGAAATTGATAATATTGAAAGTCTAAAAGTTCAATTATCTAAAGTTCCTTCCATGGAAGGTTTAGAGTTGGCTTCTAAAGTTTCTACAAAAGAGCCTTATTTTATTGGCGATAAAAATTCAGATTTAAAAGTTGCTGTTCTAGACATCGGGATTAAGAAAAATATTATAAGAAACTTTGTAAAGAGAGGAGCTTATGTAAAAGTATTTCCTTACGATTCTTCATTTGAAGATTTACACTCATGGAATCCTGATGGTTATTTTATTTCTAATGGTCCTGGAGATCCAGAACCTCTAAAAAAAGCACAAGAGTTAGCCAAAGAGATTATTAAAAGAGATTTACCTTTATTCGGTATTTGTTTAGGGCATCAGGTTATAGCTTTAGCAAATGGAATATCTACTTACAAAATGCATAATGGTCATAGAGGAATTAACCATCCAGTTAAAAATTTAATTACTGGTAAAGGAGAAATTACCTCACAAAATCATGGATTTGCTATCAATAGAGAGGATACTGAAATGCATCCAGATGTAGAAATTACTCATGTTCATTTAAATGATCACACAGTAGCAGGAATTCGCTTAAAAAACAAAAACTGTTTCTCAGTTCAGTATCATCCTGAAGCAAGTCCAGGTCCAAATGATGCAGATTATCTATTTGATCAATTTATTGAAAATATTCAATAATTTACATATGTTAATTCATTTTTGATAAATCATTAAAATTCTATTAATACTATTGTTTTATTTACAAAAAAGTTATTAAATTTTTAACACTTTCTTTTGTTGGTCTAATAATTAGTATTATTTTTGTTCTAGTGATGTCTAACATCACTTTCTTTTTCATAGCAATTTTTCCCACTCTTAGGAGTGGGTTTTTTTTTACTATCTATTTTTTTGAATTTGTATAATCCCAACTTAATAGTTGAAATCGTTTTCGTAATAAATATGCTTCTTACTAAATAAAACACCTTCTTATTGTGTAATTTAGCCAATAAATAAAATAAAAATTTCATTAAGATGAGTATTATCATAAACATTCACGCAAGACAAATATTTGATTCTAGAGGAAATCCAACAATTGAAGTAGATGTTACAACCGAAAACGGAATTTCCGGAAGAGCTGCAGTACCTTCTGGTGCATCAACAGGAGAACATGAGGCAGTTGAGTTAAGAGACGGTGGTAAAGATTATATGGGAAAAGGAGTTAAAAATGCAATTGAAAATGTAAATACTCTCATTTCTCAAGAATTACTTGGTGTTTCTGTTTTTGAACAAAATGAAATTGATAAAATCATGATTGATTTGGATGGCACTCCAAATAAATCTAAACTGGGAGCTAATGCTATACTAGGTGTTTCATTGGCTACCGCTAAAGCTGCAGCTAATGAGTTAGGACTACCTCTCTATAGATATATTGGAGGAGTTTCAGCGAATACACTTCCAGTGCCTATGATGAATATTATAAATGGTGGTTCACATTCTGACGCACCTATTGCTTTTCAAGAGTTTATGGTTATGCCAGTAAAAGCTGATAATTTTTCACAAGCTATGCAAATGGGATCTGAAATTTTTCACAATTTAAAGAAAGTTTTACATGATAGAAATCTTTCTACAGCTGTTGGTGATGAGGGAGGTTTTGCTCCAACATTAGAAGGTACAGAAGATGCACTTGATACTATAGCTTTAGCTGTAAAAAATGCAGGATATAAATTGGGAGATGATATTATGATAGCCTTAGATTGTGCTGCAGCAGAATTTTATGAAGGAGGTAATTATGATTATTCTAAGTTTGAAGGAAAGTCAGGTAAAGTTAGATCTAGTAAAGAGCAAGCAGATTATCTTGCTGAACTTGCCTCTAATTATCCTATTATTTCTATTGAGGATGGTATGGATGAAAATGATTGGGAAGGTTGGAAATATTTAACTGATAAAATAGGTGACAAAGTTCAATTGGTAGGTGACGACTTATTCGTAACGAATGTCAAAAGACTATCTCGTGGAATAGAAAATGGTATTGCTAATTCAATTTTGATCAAAGTCAATCAAATAGGAACATTAACTGAGACAATTGATGCAGTTAATATGGCAAAAAATGCTGGTTTTACCTCTGTTATGAGTCATCGTTCAGGAGAAACTGAAGACACAACAATCGCAGATTTAGCTGTTGCGTTAAATTGTGGTCAAATAAAGACAGGTTCTGCATCCCGATCAGACAGAATGGCTAAGTACAATCAGTTATTGAGAATAGAGGAAGAATTAGGTAATGTTGCTTACTTTCCAAAAGATAAAGCATTTAAAATATAAACAAATTTGTTTATAGTATTCAAACCTCTTAATGTTAATTAAGAGGTTTTTTTATTGATTTTAAAATTAGTCAGGTCTTATTTTTTCATATTCAAAAACTATCCAAGTTTTTTATAAAAACCCTCTAAAATACTTATCTTTGTATTACTTCTTTTAAAATAAAAATTAAGAAAAAAATGTCAGAAACAGCTAAATTAAAAATCGGTGATAACTCATATGAATTTCCCTTAATAAAAGGATCTGAAAATGAATTAGCTATCGATATTAAAACTCTGAGAGGAGTATCTAACGGAGTAATTACTATAGATCCAGGTTATAAAAACACAGGGGCTTGTAAAAGTGCTATTACTTTTCTTAATGGTGAAAAAGGAGTGTTAAGATATAGAGGTTATTCCATAGAGGATTTAGCAGAGAAAGCAGATTTTCTAGAGGTAGCTTATTTACTGATTTTTGGAGATTTACCAACTAAAGATCAATTAGTTAAATTTCATTTAGATATTAAGGACAAAGCCATTGTAGATGACGATGTCAGAAAAATTTTGGATGCATTTCCGAAAACTGCTCATCCTATGGGTATTTTGTCTTCACTAACAAGTGCATTAACGGCTTTTAATCCTTCTTCGGTAAATGTAGATTCTGATGAGGAAATGTACCGAGCAATTGTTAAAATTATGGGAAAACTTCCTGTTTTAGTCTCTTGGGCAATGAGAAAAATTAGTGGGTTGCCACTTAACTATGGTTCCAATTCATTAGGATATGTTGAAAACGTTATGAGTATGATGTTTTCAAAACCAAACGAAGAATATACAATAAATCCAATTGTAAGAGATGCTCTAAATAAACTTTTAATTTTACATGCAGATCATGAGCAAAATTGTTCTACCTCTACCGTTAGAATAGTAGGTTCATCTCACGCAGGTTTATTTGCTTCATTGTCTGCAGGTATTTCTGCACTTTGGGGGCCACTTCACGGTGGTGCAAATCAAGCAGTACTTGAAATGCTTGAATCTATTAAAGAAGATGGTGGAGATACTAAAAAATATATGGCTAAGGCTAAGGATAAAAATGATCCTTTTAGATTAATGGGTTTTGGTCATAGAGTTTACAAAAACTTTGATCCAAGAGCAAAAATTATTAAAGTTGCTGCTGATCAAGTTTTAAATGACCTTGGTATAGATGATCCGATTTTAGATGTTGCTAAATCTTTAGAACAAGAAGCATTAAATGATCCATATTTTGTTGATAGAAAATTATATCCAAACGTAGATTTTTATTCTGGAATTATTTATAGAGCCATGGGAATACCTGTTGAAATGTTCACCGTGATGTTCGCACTTGGACGTTTACCTGGATGGATAGCACAATGGAGGGAAATGCGCTTAGGAAAGGAGCCTATTGGAAGACCTCGTCAAATTTATACAGGAGAAACACTTAGGAAATTTAAAGCTATTCAAAAAAGATAGAGCAATCATAGAAGAATTGTATTAATTTTTTTAAAAAAGTTCTTAAGGCTTATAGCTATTAAACATTGTTTAAGTCAATTTATTTTTATTACTACTTTACATGTTAAATTTAAATATTCAAAACGAAACCTCTAGACTTAGAGCAGTGGTGTTGGGTATAGCTACCCATAATGGTCCTACTCCCACTTTAGAGCAGTGTTATGACCCTAAAAGTAAAATACATGTTAAAGCAGGCACTTACCCTTCCGAGCAAGATATGATAATTGAAATGGAATCTGTAGCCAAAGTGTTCGATAAATATGACATTCGGGTCTACAGGCCAAAAACTATCGATAATTACAATCAAATTTTTTCAAGAGATATTGGCTTTGTGATTGAAGATAAGTTTATTAAGGCTAATATCTTACCAGATAGAGGCCAAGAAATAGAGGCTATAGACTATATTTTAGATGAAATTCCAAATGAGAATAAAATTACACTGCCTGAAGAATGTCATGTTGAAGGAGGTGATGTGATGCCATGGAATAATTATATTTTTATTGGGACATACTCAGGAGAAGATTATCCAGATTTTATTACAGCGAGAACCAATATGAATGCTGTTAAAGCGATACAAGAATTGTTTCCAGATAAAATTGTAAAATCTTTTGAATTAAGAAAATCAAATGATAATGCAAAAGAAAACGCACTCCATCTAGATTGTTGCTTTCAGCCAATAGGTAAAAACAAAGCAATTCTTCATAAGAACGGATTTTTAAACCTAAAAGAATTCAATTGGTTAGTAGATTTTTTTGGTAAAAAAAATGTATTTGAAATTACAAAAGAAGAGATGTATCAAATGAATAGTAATGTGTTCTCCATTTCTGAAGACGTAATAGTTTCTGAAAAGAATTTTACTAGATTAAATTCATGGCTTTCCAAACAAGGTTTTATTGTGGAAAAAGTACCTTACTCAGAAATTTCTAAACAAGAAGGGTTACTAAGATGTTCAACTTTACCTTTAATCAGGGATAAATAAGTTTTCTATTTGTAAGTTATTGATTGTAAAAAAAGTTTATAAGAAAAAACTAGTGAAAAAAATTGTTACATACAATAAGATTAATTTTTTTATCTTTAATTTAAATAAAAAGTCCATCATGATGATGGACTTTGATATTTTATAAAGGTTTGTAAAATTTAAGGTAAAATTACATTGTTAATAGCGTGAATCACTCCATTATTTGCCTGTACGTTAGTTGCAATTATATCACTTACTCTCCCAGTGGAGTCAGTTAATCTTGCTCCTCCTGTAATGTCTGCAGTAATATCTCCGCTAAGTGTACTTATTGTTAAATTATCAGTTAAATTAGAGTCTAATACATTAGCTCCTCCTACAACGTGGTATTTTAAAACAACATCTAATGTAGGCTCATCTATTTCCGATAATGAAGCTAAATTTAATTCTGTTAATAGTCTATTGAAAGCATCGTTGATAGGTGCAAAAACAGTAAATGGTGCTGGTGCTGTTGCTGAGTCGGTAGATAATACTCCTACAAAATCTGTTGTTAAGTCGCTTCTGGTCAATGCACTCACTAAAGTTGAAAAGTTAGGATCTGCAGTAGCAAATGTTACTATATTGGGTAAACCAATAACTGCATCAACTTTGTGAATTACTCCATTCACTGCTAAAATATCTGCGGCCGATACAGATGAAACACCATTAAATCTAACCCCATTAGAGGTATCTACATAAATAGATAGTGGTGTCTGTGAAGCTGCACTGGTAGCTAAAGTGTTTGCATACCCTGTAGAAAGGTCAGTAGATATCAAAGAGCCACTGATTACATGATTTAGTAATACTTTTGTTAAAATGTCTACAGGAACATCTTCTAAACTGTTAAAATTATTGGCACTAAGAAATGTTGCAAACGCATCATTTGTAGGTGCTAGAACAGTAAAAGGTCCTTCTCCGTTTAAAGCAGAAACTAAATTTGCTCGGTCTAATGCTGCTACTAAACTTGTTAAATCCGCAGAATCAACTGCTAGATTAACAATAGTGCTAACATCTTCAACATTATCATCGTCATTATTGTTACAAGATTGTAATGTCGTTAACGAGATTAATAAAATGGGGATGATTTTAAATAAATTTTTCATGTATATAATTTTTAAATTGTTTAACAAAGATATATAACCGTTAAACAGAATAGATATTAAATTTTGTTAAATAAAACTCAAAGACATGTTAATTATTTATTTTAATTTAAAAGGACGCTTCTTTTTTTTGGAAGCTAAAAAGTAATAATTTTGTGAACGAAATTAATGATCATGTTACAAACCACTAATTCAATTTTAATGATTCGCCCTATTAACTTTAGGATGAATGAGCAAACAGCTGTAAACAATTATTACCAAAAAGTTTTAGACAATATATTGCCTTCTTCTGTTAATGCTAAAGCTCAAAAAGAATTTGATGCCTATGTAGAAAAACTTAAATCCTTTGGTGTGCATGTTGTTGTAATATCAGATGAAGAAAACACAGATACACCAGATTCCATATTTCCTAATAATTGGATTTCTTTTCATGAAAATGGTACAGTTGGTTTGTATCCTATGTTTGCAAAAAACAGAAGATTAGAGAGGAGAGAAGATATTTTAGATAAGTTAGAGGAGGAAGGGTTTATAATTAAAACCACAATTGATTATTCTGATGCTGAAAAACATGATATATTCCTTGAGGGAACAGGAAGTTTATTATTAGATAGAATTAATAGAAAGGCATATTGTGCTTTATCACCAAGAGCTGATGAAGATTTATTACTTGAGTTTTGTGAAGATTTTGAATATACTCCAGTAATTTTCACTGCTAATCAAACTGTGAATTCCAAAAGAGAAGCCATATATCACACTAATGTAATGATGTGTTTAGCTGAAACATTTGCTGTCATTTGTTTAGGAAGTATAGATGATAAAAAAGAGCGAAAAAATGTTTTGAAACATTTAAAAGAGGATGGTAAAAAAATTATTGAAATTTCAGAAGATCAAGTAGCTAGCTTTGCAGGTAATATGCTTCAGGTTCGCGGTACAAAGGATGAATTATTTTTAGTAATGAGTCAAGCTGCTTATGATTCATTAACCACTTCACAAATAGCTCAAATAAATAATCATTGTAAAATAATTTCAAGTTCTTTAGATACTATTGAAGCTTGTGGAGGTGGAAGTGCGCGTTGCATGATGGCTGAAGTTTTCCTGCCAAAAATATAAGGTGTAGATTACTAGTGCAATTATTTTATTTTAATGTTTGTTATTATACCTAAGGTTAGTGATATTTTAATATTTTAGCATAAAGAACACTTATTAATGACTTACCTTAAACATATCGGTAAATATTTCATGATGCTTGGTCAGGTTTTTAAAAGACCACAGAGAGGAAGGGTTTTTAGAGAAGCACTTTTTAGAGAGTTTGATGAACTTGGATTAAAATCTGTTGGTATTGTAATATTTATTTCTTTTTTTATTGGAGGTGTTATAGCTCTTCAAACAGCTTTGAATATTGAAAACCCACTCATACCTAAATATTTAGTAGGGTTTGCAACAAAGCGTTCTGTAATTTTAGAATTTGCACCAACTTTTTGCTCTATTATATTAGCAGGAAAAGTAGGTTCCTATATAACTTCAAGTATAGGAAGTATGAGAGTTACAGAACAAATAGATGCACTTGAAGTAATGGGGATTAATTCTCTAAATCATTTAGTACTTCCAAAAGTTTTGGCAACAGTTTTCTTTTATCCATTTTTGATTGTATTAGCCATGTTTCTTGGAATTTTTGGTGGATGGGTAGCAGGCTTTACTTCCACAATGTTTTCGGAGATTGATTATATGCAAGGATTACAACTAGATTTTAACCCTTTCTTAGTCCAATATGCTCTCATAAAAACATTAATATTTGCATTTCTTATTGCAACAGTACCCTCTTATCATGGATATTATGTTAAAGGCGGTTCCATCGCAGTTGGAAAAGCTAGTACTCAAGCAGTAGTATGGACTATCATATTAATAGTGATTACAAATTATTTTTTAACTCAATTGTTGCTTACTTAGATGATTATTGTAGATAAACTATATAAAGGTTTTGAAGGGACTCAAGTGTTGAAGGGTATTTCAGCTACTTTTGAGTCAGGAAAAACCAGTCTAATTATTGGACAAAGTGGATCTGGAAAGACAGTATTTTTAAAATCATTGATTGGTCTTCATGTTCCTGAAAAAGGAACAATCTCTTTTGATGGTTCAGTCAATACTCAGTTTACGATTGAACAAAAAAGACAATGGCGACAAGAGATAGGTATGGTGTTTCAAGGAAGTGCATTATTTGATTCACAAACTGTTCAGGAAAACGTAATGTTTCCATTGAAAATGTTTAAAAAGCAATCTCAAGAAGAAATGATAGAAAGAGTAAATTTTGTCTTGAAAAGAGTAAACTTAGAAAATTCTAATTTTAAATTTCCTGCAGAGCTTTCTGGAGGGATGCAAAAGAGAGTTGCTATCGCCAGAGCCATAGTTATGAATCCAAAATACTTATTTTGTGATGAGCCAAATTCTGGTTTAGATCCCAACACGGCCATACTAATTGATAATTTAATCCAAGAAATTACAGATGAATATCAAATAACAACAGTTATTAACACACATGATATGAATTCTGTAATGCAAATTGGTGATAAAATTGTCTTTTTAAAAGATGGTGTAAAGTCTTGGGAAGGAACTAATAAAGAGATCTTTAAAACTGATAATGAAGCTGTTGTAAAATTTGTTTATAGCTCTGAATTATTTAAAAAAGTTCGACTTGCTTATTTAAACGAAACTAAATAAAAATTTAGTTTGAAAATTGATAATTTGCTTTTATATTTGCAGCCGCTAAGGAATAAAATGACCTGGTAGCTCAGTTGGTAGAGCATCTCCCTTTTAAGGAGAGGGTCCTGGGTTCGAGCCCCAGCCCGGTCACAAAAATTAAACTCCAAACATTTGTTTGGAGTTTTTTTTCTTACTTAATTTAAATTTTCTTTTAGAATTAAGTTCTCCAAATTTAATCTTTTTTGTAACCACTTGGTCATTTTAACTATCAACTCATCTTTATTTGTGATACTATCATACCAGCTAACTGTGGCTACCGGGATTGTGTCTATTGTTTCAAAATTAGTTGAAATAACTTTTGAGAAACTAATGGTTTTTAATCCTTCGTAATTAATTTTTGCTTCTTGACTAATCTGAGTAAAAGGAATTTTCTCTTTAGTTAGTTTTTCTAAAGCTTTTATTAATTCTTTAATTTTAAGATCTTTTTCCTGAATACTCTCATCTTTAGAGGCAATTAACTTTTGATTTTTTACATACAAATCTTCAATTGACTTTACCTTGTCAGATAATTTTGAAGTTTCTTCATCTTGAGTGATTTGAAGAGTAGTATTATTTAATTTATAATCTGCTAGTTTTGATTTCCATTTAATTTGTTCTTGCTCTGTTAATTTTTTTCCTATGTTTACTAGGTCAATTTTTTTATCGGCATAGATTATTTTTTTATTGATGATTCCAGCACCTGTAGCTTGTTCTAAATCATTAATAAATTTTGTTGAATTTTGTTCAAATGTATTTTGTTTATATAACTGTACAAATGTATATATACTGTAAGAAAATATAACTAAAGCAACAGTAGATGCTAAACGTGCAATTCTTTTTCTACTTGCAGAATTTATATATTTAACTACTGGGAAATTTAAAAATTTAATGATGACGAATGTAGCTAAAGCTATAAATATAGAATTAATAATGAACAAAAACATGGCACCTCCAAAAAATGATAAATTACCTACAGCTAATCCATAACCAGCTGTACATAGGGGAGGCATTAAAGCCGTAGCAATAGCAATACCTGCTATCGTATTAGTCATTTCTTTATATCTACTAAGAGCTACAATAAGAGTTAAACCACCAGCAATTGCAATAAGGACATCTCTTACATCTGGCTTTGTTCTTGCTAACAATTCGGGTGTTAGCTCTTGAAATATAGGAATACTAAAGAATAAAAAGGAAGTAATAACACTGATTCCTACCATTACTCCAAGATTAACAAGAGAGCTTTTCATAGTGTCTATATCGTTAATCCCAATTGAAAGACCAATTCCTAGGATTGGGCCCATAAGTGGAGAAACTAGCATGGCACCAATAACAACTGCTGAAGAACTTATGTTTAAACCAATGGAGGCAATAATAATTGAGAAAACAAGAATCCATGCTGTGTGACTTTTAACATGAATTCCATCTTTAATTTTCTGAATAGTAACTTTTTTGTCTGTTCCTTCTCTAATGTCAAGAAGATCAAAAAAGAAATCTTTTAAACTAATGGCAAAACTTTTAAATTCTTTTTTTACATTTTCTTGTTTTACTTCTGATTGACTTGATTGCTGGTCTTCCATATTTTTATTTTTTCATTAAAATAACCTCTGCATTTTGATTGAAAAGATAAACACGATTTGTTTTTAAATGAATGCATTCATATCGAGTTTTTCTTTTATTTCCTTTTTGATACAATTTATTTTTAAAAATAAAGCTACTATTAATTGGTAATTCAAAGATAAAGTTCTTTCCTTCTTCAGCAATATTCTCTTTAAGAGCTAGAGATAACTTAGGATCACTATCAGTACTTGCCTTCGGATTTTTTAAATAATTAGCCAGAGGATTTAGCATATAATTAGGAAAAATAGAGGGTTGTAAAAAAGGTAACATTAGGTACTGGAAATTTTGTTTCCATTCTTTTCCGTGAGGTTTAACTCTTCCGTTTTCAATAAAAGTCACATGATGAGCTATCTCGTGAACTAAAGTAAGTAAAAATTGATAAGGATTTAAGTTGTTGTTAATAGTGATTTGAAGTTTTCCATTAGAGAGTTTTCTAAAATCACCATGTTTTGTTTGACGTTCGTTAACAATTTTTAAATTTATTTTATAACGTTCTAGAAGTGCTTCTAAGGTATTGAAAGCATTTTCTGGTATGTATTTCTTGAAACTAATAGCCTGTTTTTTTTGGATTGATAAAGGAGTAAAATTCAAAAAAGTTAAGGTGTCGAGTTAGATACCTGTAACACTTTACCATTGTAAAATCTATTCCCTGAAATTGCAAAATTATATATATAGTTAGCCATTTCATTTGCTTGAAGAGAGGCCTGATAATCTGGAAATGCTTCTGCAAGCATTTCTGTTTGGACAGCACCAAGAGCAAGAACATTAAATGCAATTTCTTTTTCTTTATATTCTTCTGCAAGTAATTCTGATAAGGTTATAACAGCGCCTTTTGCTGAGCTATATGCAGCTAATCCAGGAAATTTTAAACTACCTTGAATACCACCCATACTACTTATTGTTACAACATGACTCCCTTTTTTTAAAAAAGGGATACATATTTGAGTCAATTCAGCTACACCAAAAACATTTACATCATATACTTTTAAAAAATCATCTTTTGTTAAATTCTCAAAAGGCTTATTAATTAGATATCCAGCATTGTGAATTAAAATATCAACTTCATTCCAATTTTTGTCAATGTAAGTAGATACTTTTTTTAAGTCTTTGTTACTACTAACATCAACCGATAAAGTGGTTATATTTTTTAATTTTAAATTTTCAAGTGGAGTGCTATTTCTTGAAAGTGCCAGAACTTGAAAATTATTCTTGGCAAATTGTTGAGCCAATTCAAAACCAATTCCTCTACTTGTACCTGTAATAATTACTTTTTTCATTTCATTTCTGTTTTTTGGTAATGGTTCATGTTTAATTTAAAGATATAGTATCTATTTTAAAAATCAATATGTTGGTATGCTCCAGCATCAGGGCTCAATAATCTTGAGACACCTAAGATGTCTAAAGGGATTAAATTGGCTCCATTAGAATTTCCAAAATTAATAGCTTGACTTTCTTGTCCTATGATAAAATCATTCATAGTTGGATTTCTAAAATGTGACACCCCATTTAGTATAATATGATCATATAAATTTGTGTCATCAAAATTTACTTCAGGAATTCCAGTAAATAAATTATTAAGATCAGAAAATTTTATCAATGAATTAGAAACATTAAAATTAAAAATACTTCCATCAACTCTGTCTGGAAGAAATTCTATATTATTATTACCATCAATGATACAATTTGTAAAATTAGCAGCAACTAAGTCTCTAGTTTCGGTAATTTCTTGTCCGTTAGAATTATTATAGGTATAATAATTGTTAATGTAGACAGTTTGTAATGACCTAATGCCATTAGTCCAATAATTTGCAAACGTACTATGAGTAAAATTATAGTTTCCACCAATAGTACAAGCAAGAGATGCTTCTCCCGCATTACCAATGACTAAATTTTTTCCAACAATACTTGTTTCTCTTCCATATAAACCAAAGTTTGAATGATTTGTGATCTCAGAATTTTTCACAATCAAAGTAGGAGTTGTATTAGATGATATTGAATCAACTAAAATTCCAATGATTCCATTTTTTATCTGAGCGTGATTTATCTCGTTCTCTTTACTTCCAGCTCTAAGCCAAATGGTTCCCCATTGACCAGGAATATTATTAAATGTATTTTCTAACCTGTCACCCTCAAAAACTACTTTTTCATTAAGACTCCCATTTACTTTTAAGCTTGCTCCTCTATCAATAATTAATCCAGAATTATTGTGAAAATAAACTTTTGCTCCCGCTGTAATTTTTAATGTGCTATTGTCTGGAACAGCAGCATATCCATATATTACTGTAGGTTTTGTATTTGTAAAAATAAGCTCTTCAGTGGTTAAGAATCGCCCGTTTATGGAAGTGGATTCGCCATCTAATATGAGAGAACTTACGGTCATAGTAAACGGATCTCTGTCAGGATATATAAAGTTTGCATCCTGAACGAGAGTCACCAACTCTACTTCTTGTTGGTTTGTTCCGTTATCAAATAAAATTTTATCAGTATATAATGGATCTGAAATCGAAGAAATATCTACAGTGGTTTCAACAAAAACAAAAATACTATCCTTAGCTAAAATATCAATATTTTGAAAATCTTTCCCTGGAATTCCATCCACATTTAACCTGTAGTTAGAACTCAATCCTTTCCCTAAAACGATAGTTGGAATTGTAATATCTTGGTTTCCCCTATTATAAACTTTTAAGTTATAAGTTGCCGATCCTATATTTGAAAATATAGTATCTAAAAAAACGGTATCTTTCGAGAACTCTAATTGACCAAAACTCGGCACTGTGCTAAAATCTTTTCGACAAGATGAAATTGATAAAGTTAGAATTATAGATAATAGTATCAGTAAATTTCTCATTTAAAAATTTATTTAAAAGTATAACTTTAAACTAAGTTGGTTATTGTTTTTTTGTGAGTTCTATTTCGTATAGTTTTTTCCAGTTTTTCCCAGTTACAAACAATCTATTGGTTTCTTTGTCATAGGCGATTCCATTTAAAACATCATTATCTTTTATTAACTTTTGAGTTTTTTCTATTTCTTTCACCAAGCCACTAAGATTAGCAATTCCTTCTACAATACCATTATTTGGGTTGATGATAGCTATTAGGGGTTTTTGCCAGTAATTAGCATAGATTTTCCCATCAATAAATTCAAGTTCATTAAGTTGACTAATACTTTGTTTATTGGTATAAGCCTGTATGTATCTTTTTTCTTTTTGTGAAGAAGGATCTAAAAACCAAATTTTACTAGTTCCATCAGATTTTATTAATTCAGTTTCAGAATGAGTTAAACCCCATCCTTCTTTACTTCTGTTATATGAGAATTCACTTTCTAACTCAAATGTATTTAGATTATAAACAAAACCTTTATTAGATTTCCAAGTTAAAAAATAGATTTTATTATTAACGATCGTCATTCCTTCTCCAAAATATTTTTTCTCAAGCTCAATTTTTTTAAGGACTTCCCCTGTCTTTAAATCAACTTTCCTTAAGGAAGATTGTCCGTTTTGACCTGTAGTTTCATATAAAAACCCTTTATGATATTCTAATCCTTGAGTATATGCATTTCCATCATGTGGGTAGGTATTAACAATCTTATATCCATAAGATATAAAAGGAGTATTGGAAAATACTTCTATAGAATTATTGACTCTTTTACTTTTATGATCACCATAAGCTACCATAGCAGAAATAATTAACTTTCCTGTTCCATACTCTTTAGTATCTAAAATAAATGACTTTTTTTCAGTTAATATTTCATTTCCGTTTACAAAAAAAGTTACTTCCTCTATTGGAAAATCATTTTCTTCATTCAAACTAATTTCTACCTTATCATTTAAAATGACTTTCTTAGGAGCAACAATTGATAAATTATATTCAGATTCGCATGAAGTTATTGTCATGAATATAAGCAGTAAAATAGAGAATGTGAAGATGGGTTTCATATAGATTATTTTTATACAAATAAAACAATTTATTTGTTTGTAAATTGAAAAATATGGTTAAATTTGCATCCTCAAAAGGATAAATGTGTCTTTTTGATAAATTTCGAGTAGGCTTTACCAACTTTGCTCTTAATTAAACATTAAGTAGAATATTTAAAGATAGTAAACATGAAAAAAGGAATACATCCAGAAAATTATAGAATGGTAGCGTTTAAAGATATGTCTAATGAAGATGTTTTTTTAACACGTTCTACTGCTAATACAAAAGAAACTTTAGAAGTTGATGGTGTAGAGTATCCTTTAATAAAATTAGAGATATCTAGAACATCTCATCCATTTTATACTGGTAAATCTAAACTAGTTGATACAGCAGGTCGTATTGATAAGTTCAAAACTAAATACGCAAAATTCAAAAAATAATTTTTTGATTCACAGAATAAAAAAAGCCTCGACATTGTCGAGGCTTTTTAATTTTCTTTGATTTCTTCTAGGCTTCCATATAATCCTCAATGGGATTACAAGAACAAATTAAGTTTCTGTCTCCAAAAGCCTCATCTACTCTTCTTACAGTTGGCCAGAATTTGTTATCGTGAACAAACTCTAAAGGAAATGCAGCTACTTGTCTTGAATAAGGAAAGTCCCATTCATCAGCAGTAATCATTGCCATAGTGTGTGGAGCATTTTTTAAAACATTATTCGGTTGATCTTTGATTGCAAATGCTATCTCTTTTCTAATTGAGATCATTGCTTCACAAAATCTATCTAATTCACTAATATTTTCAGATTCAGTAGGTTCAATCATCATTGTTCCAGCAACAGGGAAAGAAACTGTTGGAGCGTGAAAGCCGTAATCCATCAATCGTTTTGCAATATCTACAACTTCAATTCCATTTTCTTTAAAATCACGACAATCAATAATCATTTCATGGGCAGCTCTTCCCATTTCTCCTTTGTATAAAGTATCATAATGTCCGTCTAGTCTTTCTTTAATGTAGTTGGCATTAAGAATAGCTAATTTTGTAGAGTCCGTTACACCTTTTGACCCCAGCATTTTAATGTAGCCATAGGAAATAAGACAGGCTAATGCACTTCCCCAAGGGGCAGCAGATATAGCGGTAATCGCTTTTTCACCCCCAGTTGGAATAAGAGGATTTGTTGGTAAAAAAGGAACCAGTTGTGGAGCAACGCAAATTGGACCAACTCCTGGACCACCTCCACCATGAGGTATAGCAAATGTTTTGTGTAAGTTGAGGTGGCAAACATCTGCGCCAATGGTTGCAGGATTTGTTAGACCTACTTGGGCATTCATGTTGGCTCCGTCCATATATACTTGACCTCCGTTGTCATGAATAATTTGTGTAATTTCTTTAATTGCGCTTTCAAAAACACCATGAGTGGATGGGTAAGTTACCATCAAAGCAGCTAAATTATCTTTATATTTTAATGCCTTTTCTTTAAGATCAAGAACATCAATATTTCCGTTTTCAGCAGTTTTTGTAACAATTACTTTCATTCCCGCCATTACTGCTGAGGCAGGATTAGTTCCATGAGCAGAAGCAGGAATTAAACAAATATTTCTATGATAATCTCCGTTGTTAATATGATAAGCTCTAATTGTCATCAAGCCAGCAAATTCTCCTTGAGCTCCAGAATTTGGTTGCAGTGAAGTACCCGCAAAACCTGTAATTTTATTTAATTGTTCTTCGAGTTTAGTTAATACCTCTTGATATCCTCCTGCTTGGTTTAGAGGAACAAATGGATGAATATTACCCCAGTTTGCATGACTTAGTGGAAGCATCTCTGAGGCAGCATTTAATTTCATTGTACAGGAACCCAGAGAGATCATAGAATGATTTAATGCTAAATCTTTACGCTCTAGTCTTTTTATGTATCGCATCATTTCAGTTTCTGATTGAAATGAGTTAAATATCTCGTTGTCTAGAAAAGAAGTATTTCTTTTAGCTAAGTCAGGAATAGAGTCGATTTCCGTAAAATTTGTGATTAATTTTTCAGGAAGGTTAAAAGCACTTGTAAATGTGAAAAGTATGGAATTTATTTCCTTTAGTCCTACAGTCTCGTTTAATGAGATAGAGACAGTTTCATTGTCTATGTAGTTAAAATTAATATTTTGGTCTTCAGCAGTTTTTTTTAGAGTAATGGCGTCTACTTTTATGGTAATTGTGTCAAAATAATGGCTATTAGCTTGTTTAAAACCTAAACCATTTAATGCAGTAGCTAGTGTAGTTGTGCTTTTATGAACAGAATCGGCAATGAACTGAATTCCTCTTTTTCCGTGATAGGTGGCATACATTCCTGCCATAACTGCAAGTAGTACTTGAGCAGTACAAATGTTAGAAGTTGCTTTTTCTCTTTTGATATGTTGTTCTCTAGTCTGAAGAGCCATTCGAAGTGCTCTATTTCCATTTTTATCTTTTGTAACACCAATAATTCTTCCAGGAATACTTCTTTTGTAAGCTGATTTTGTAGCAAAATATCCAGCGTGAGGTCCACCATAGCCTAAAGGAATACCAAAACGTTGGGTAGTTCCTACAACTACATCAGCTCCAAATTCTGCAGGAGCTTTTAATTTTACAAGAGATAAAATATCAGCAGCAACAGCTACTTTAATATTGTTGGCATTAGCCTTCCCAATAAAGTTAGTGTAATCATAGACTTGACCATGTTTTCCTGGATATTGAACAATAGCTCCATAATATTCATCTGAGAAATCAAATTCTTCATGATTACCAACCACTAAATTTACTCCAATAGGAATAGCTCTCGTTTTTAATACAGATAAAGTTTGAGGTAATACTTCTTCGGAAACAAAGAACTTGTTTACCCCTGCTTTTTTTTGTGATCTTTCACGTATATCGAAGAGTAAAGCCATTGCTTCAGCTGCAGCAGTAGACTCATCTAATAAAGAAGCATTAGCCAATTCCATACCAGTTAAATCGCATACCATAGTCTGATAATTTAACAAGGCTTCCAATCTTCCTTGAGCAATTTCTGCTTGATAAGGTGTGTATGCTGTATACCAACCAGGATTTTCTAATATATTCCTTTTGATGACACTTGGCACTATAGCTTCATGATATCCAAGTCCAATGTAACTCTTAAATATTTTATTTTTCTTTGAAAGTTCTTCAATGTGATTTAAATATTCATATTCACTCATTGGATCCTCTAAATCCAAAGATTTTTGAAGTCTAATATCCTCCGGGATAGTCTCATTAATCAATTGGTCAAGACTTTTAATTCCAATAACATCAAGCATTTGCTTTTGTTCATTTTCATCTGGTCCAATATGTCTTCTTTGAAATGAATTAGTGTTCATTGGTATAGTGTTATTATTTTTATGCAAAATTAACGAAAAAATGAGAAATTATTTACTTATAAAATAGTTAAAAAACTATCAAATAATTAACATGTAGTTGTTGATAAAAGAATTCTTATTTTTGTTTAATGACTTATCTAAAATTAATCTTTAATTTTTACATTAACTCTAGTATTCACGTGGCTTTATCGGTGTATTCGCTTGTTAAAATTACAGAATTATATGCAGGAATATCTTACAATGAAAATCTAGATTATTTTATTTTTTATGGAACCATAACTGGTTACAATTTTATTAAATATGCAGGAGTTGCTAAATTCTATCATATGAGTCTGACAAAAAACATGAGATTGATTCAAATTTTTTCTTTTTTAAGTTTTTGTTTTCTTATTTATTATGGTTCAAAAATTTCTTCAATAGCGTTGTTTTATTTTTTTCCTTTTATGATCATTACTTTTATTTATGTAGTTCCTTTTCTTGGTGGATTTCAAAAAAATTTAAGAAAAGTAAGTTATTTAAAAATATTCCTAGTAGCTTTTGTTTGGGCAGGTGTTAGCTCTAGTATTCCGTTATTAGTTCACGGAACTCCTATAGGCGTTGACTTAATTCTATCGTTTTTTCAACGGATGTTTTTTGTTTTGGTTTTAATATTTCCTTTTGAAATTAGAGACATGCATCTAGATATTAAAGACATTAAAACTCTTCCTCAAAAGATTGGAGTTGAAAAAACAAAAAAAGTTGGTTTTGTTTTACTACTTTTTTCATTAACCCTTGAGTTTTTATTAACAGAATCTCTATCAAATAAAAATATTTTCCTGATAATTTGTTTTATTTTACTTTTATTTTTGATGCGTTCCACTCAAAATCAATCTAAATACTACAGCTCTTTTTGGGTAGAGTCTCTGCCAGTTATATGGTGGATATTACTTCTTATTTTTTAAAATTAAGTTTAATAATTCCATTAGATAATTATTCTTTAGGTAGCTTATAATAATTGATGAAAACGTTTTAGTAAAAAAATAATTCTTGTCTGAAATTTTAGCTTCTCATTTCGTAAATTTATTGCATAGAAAAAAGTAAACATGATTCAAGCAAAAAGAAATTTTGTATTTGATTTTGACAGTACATTAACTAGCGTTGAAGCTTTAGATGTTCTAGCAGAAATTTCGTTGGTTAATAATAGTAAAAAAGACGAGATAATTAATGAGATTGTAGACATTACTAACCTTGGAATTGATGGTAAAATTTCCTTTACAGAATCCCTAGAAAAAAGGATACAATTATTAAATGCAAAAAAATCTGATCTTCCTATTCTTATCAATCAGTTACGAAAGAAGGTTTCTATTTCTATCGAGAGAAATAAAGAGTTTTTTGAAAATTTTTCTCATGATATTTACGTTATTTCTTGTGGTTTTAAAGAGTTTATTGACGATATAGTTAAAGACTATAATATTCCTTCAGAGAGAGTTTTTGCCAATACATTTGAATATGATGAAAATGATATAATTGTAGGTTTTGACAGTAACAATGTGTTGTCTACTCACAATGGGAAAATTGAATGTTTAAAAAATTTAGATCTTGAAGGTGAGATTCAAGTAATAGGTGATGGATATAGTGATTACGTTACAAAAGAAGCTGGAGTTGCTGATACTTTTTTTGCATACACCGAAAATATTTCTAGAGAAAAGACGATAGAAAACGCAGATCACATTACGCCAAATTTTGATGAATTTTTGTATGTAAATAAGCTTCCAAGAAACATTTCATATCCTAAAAATAGAATCAAAATTTTATTATTAGAAAATGTTCATCCAGATGCTTTTGAAAAATTAACTGGTGATGGATTTTCTGTAGAAACTGTAAAAACTAGTTTGTCTGAAGATGAACTTATAAAAAAATTAGAGGGAGTTCATGTGTTGGGTATTAGATCCAAAACTAAAGTAACCAAGAGGGTGGTAGAATCGGCCACCAAATTAATGAGTATTGGTGCCTTTTGTATTGGAACTAAGCAAATAGATCTAGATGCATGTAAAGATAATGGAATTACTGTTTTTAATGCACCCTACAGCAACACTAGATCTGTTGTAGAATTAGCCATTGGTGAAATTATTATGCTTATGCGATCAGTATTCCAAAGGAGTACAGAATTACACAATGGACAATGGAATAAAACAGCTGAAGGCTCAAGAGAGGTAAGAGGTAAAAAATTAGGAATAGTTGGGTATGGAAATATTGGGAAACAACTATCAGTTTTAGCTGAGGCATTAGGAATGGATGTCTATTATTATGATGTAGAGGATAAGTTAGCTCTAGGAAATGCTACAAGAATTCAAAATTTAAAAGAGTTGCTTGCTGTTTCTGATGTAGTAACATTACACATAGATGACAATGCTGCTAATAAAAATTTTATAGGTAAGAATGAGCTGGCTCAAATGAAAGATGGAGCACATCTAGTAAATCTTTCTAGAGGATTTGTGGTAGACATTAAAGCACTTAGGGAAGTTTTGGAGTCAGGAAAACTAGCAGGAGCAGCTATAGATGTATATCCAGAAGAGCCAAGAGCTAATGGAGATTATTATACAGATTTAAAAGGGTTAGATAATGTTATTCTAACTCCACATGTAGGGGGGAGTACTGAAGAAGCACAGCGAGATATTGCAGATTTTGTGCCTGGAAAAATAATGGCTTATATAAATTCTGGAAATACAGTAGATGCTGTAAATTTCCCTAATATTAGATTACCAAGACAAATTAAAGCCCATCGTTTTTTACATATTCACAAAAATGTGCCAGGGGTAATGGCAAACATCAATAAAGTATTAGCTGAATTTGAATTAAATATCATAGGTCAATTCTTATCCACCGATGCAAAAGTTGGATACGTAATTACAGATATAGATAAAGAATACAATAAGAAAGTAATTAAAGCCTTAAAAGATGTTGAAGGAACTATAAAGTTTCGGGTATTGTATTAATGCTGTTTGTCAAAAAAATCATAAAAATTATTTTCTAAAAAATGATTGTTCTATATTTGAGAGCAATCGTTTTTTTATTTAATGACTTATCAAAATTCACTAGACTACGCAAAACAATTAGATCAAGAAGATCCAATCTCTTACCTTAGAAAAGAATTCCATATTCCTAGAGATAAAGATGGAAAAGAATGGCTTTATTTTACTGGAAATTCGTTAGGGTTACAACCAAAAATTACTTCTAAATATATTGAACAAGAGCTTAATGATTGGGCAAATTTTGGTGTAGAAGGACATTTTGAAGCTAAAAACCCATGGTTGTCATATCATGAGCTTTTAACAGATGCTATGGCAAAAGTTGTTGGTGCAAAGCCTGTTGAAGTAGTTGTTATGAATACATTAACAACTAATCTTCATTTATTGATGGTGTCTTTTTATCAGCCTTCAAAAACCAAGTATAAAATAATTATTGAAAGTGATGCATTTCCATCAGATAGATATGCTGTTCAGTCGCAATTGTCTTTTCATGGATTCGATCCAGAGGAAGCCCTTATAGAATGGAAGCCAAAAGAAGGAAAAGAATTACTTGAATTAGAGGATTTGAAATCCATATTAGATTCACAAGGTGATGAGGTAGCTTTGTTATTAATTGGTGGAGTTAATTATTATACAGGGCAATATCTGGATATCAAAAAAATTGCTGAATTAGGGCATGCAAAAAAATGTATGGTAGGAATAGATTTAGCTCACGGAGCAGGAAATGTTCAACCCAATCTTCATGACAGTTCTATTGATTTTGCAGCTTGGTGTACCTATAAGTATTTAAATTCTGGCCCTGGAAGTTTATCAGGATTGTTTGTACATGAAAAACATGCACAAAGAAAAGATTTACCAAGATTTGCAGGTTGGTGGAATCATAATAAAGAAACACGATTCAATATGAGGCAACCTTTTGACGTGATGAGTGGTGCAGAGGGTTGGCAATTAAGTAATCCTCCTATTTTATCAATGGCAGCTATTAAGGCATCTCTAGATATTTTTGAAAAAGTAGGGATGGATGCATTGGTTAAAAAATCAAAAAAATTAACAGGTTTCTTTGAGTATCTAGTCAATGAAATAGCTTCAGATACCATCAAGATAATAACACCTACTAACCCAAATGAAAGAGGTTGTCAGTTGTCTTTACAAGTTAAAAACGCAGATAAAAATCTTCATAAAAAACTAACAGAAAATAACATCATAACAGACTGGCGTGAACCGGATGTTATTAGATGTGCTCCAGTGCCAATGTATACAAGTTTTGAAGATGTTTATCACATGGTTACAACTTTAGAAAGTTTATTGTAAATGAATAAAAAAGAGAAAA
>CAXHZP010000010.1:0-70662 GCA_964021805.1 uncultured Flavobacterium sp. | reverse complement strand
GCTCTTTAAAAGAAACTTCGGGATTGTAAATTTCTTGAAGAAGATATTTTATTTGTTCTATAAATTCTTCTAATTTTTTTTCTGTGATGTCATGATCAGAACCTCTTGATTTTGAGGAAAAATTCACTTTTAATAAGCCACTTTTTAGATTTTTAAAAGAGATAATCCCTGCTTCTAAAGATTTTTCCTTATCAAAAAAAATCTGTTGAGAATACATGTAAGCATATAATAAAATTTGAATTGCTTTGCTATACTTAACGGATTGTATTTCTTCAAAATTTACTACTTTTAAATCTCCTGCTTTTACATTGCCTGTTTTGTAATCTATGATTCTTAAAGTACCATTGTATAGGTCAATTCTATCTACAATTCCTCTTATTTTAATTGGGAAATTTATATTTGGAACAGATATTTGAGTTTCTAAATTTAATTCTGTACCTATAATTTTTAACTGATTGCCTTCATTTAAGTCTTTTTTCTCCATTGTTAGAAATCGTTCTACAAAGCGTTTAGATATTTCAAAGGAGATGCGATTTTTTCCTGTAAGGATCTCTCCATTTTTAAAATGTTTAAAAAAGTATTTTTTAACAATCTCTTTATGCTTTTGAAGCATTAAATCAACATGATTACAGGTTAAAAAGGTGTTTATGTATGGCGTATATAATTCATCTAAAGTATCATGCACAACAGTTCCCATAGTGTTAGCAGCAATGGTTTCCTCTACCGATTCTATTTCTTTAATATGAAGTATTTTTTGTTTGTAAAAAGCGATTGGATTATACAAATAGTTGGTTATGGTTGATGGGGAAATTCCTTTAAAAGCCAATTCTTTAAGTGCTTTAAGAACCTCTTCATTTTTCTCTATTTCTGTTAGTTCCTTTTTATCAGTAGTGATTTTGGGAGCAATAATTTTTTGTGTGAGAGGAGTCTTTATTAATTCTAATTGAGAGATAAATCTACTTTTTTCTCCTCCTCCAAAAGTATCATTTTCTGTATTATACAATAAATAAATATTCTTGGCTCTTTGTAAAAGTCTGAAAAAGTGATATGAATAAATAGCATCTTTTTCTCTGTAAGTTGGCAACCCAAATTGAACCTTTACATCAAAAGGGATAAATGAATTTTGTGTAGCACTCGAAGGAATTATATTTTCATTAACAGATGTAATAATTACATTTTCAAAATCTAGAACTCTGGTTTCTAACATTCCCATTAATTGTAAGCCATTTAATGGCTCACCTTGAAAAGACAGTTTTTCATTGGCTATGATTCTTTTGTAAAATTGATAAATTGTTTTTATGTTTTGAAAATATTTTTTTGTCTTATTTAAATTAATCAATTGATTAAATGCATTATGAAATCTGTATAAATATTCTTTTTCTAATACTGAGACATGATCTTTAGCACCATCAAGGAGATTTAAAATTCTTGTCATAAAATCCTCTATGGTAATAAAAGGCTTAAATATGGCAAGTAGTAAAGAACTATTTTTTTTATCTAAAAGTTTTAGATAAGATTCAATAGTAGAAACATCTATAAACGTATTGTTCTGATTAGAAATATTGTTTTCAATAGTTAAAATTGTTTCTGAAGCGTCTCCTTTAACTAGTTGGTAAATAACAGAATTTTTAAAAAATCGGATAACATCTTTGTGGTAAAATTTATTAGAAGCGCTTTTTTGTAAGGTGTCTTGGGTAATAAATAATTGAAAAATAGATGCTATTAATTGTGATGAAGGAACATTTTGTAATGGGTATCCCATCGTTATATTAATGCCACTTACATTTTTTGGGATAGAGTTTAATGCAACAGATAACAAAGATTCATCTCCTAAAACTAGTGCTGTACTTTCATGATTATTAAATTTTTCTAAAATTTCTCCAGCATATTTTAACTGAGAAATATTTTTAGGGGCTCCAATAATTTCAATATTTTTTTGGGAACTAAAATTATTACCAATTAATTTAAGTTTATTTTTTTCAAAATAACTCCATTCTTTTTTATATTTCCTTATAAAACTTCCGGCGCTATGAGCTCCATCAAAAAAAGCAGTATCTAAGTCCCAATAAATTTCAGAGCTTTGATTGTCTAAAATTATTTTAAATAGTGTTTCTTCAGCTTTATTAAGTGCGTTAAATCCAATAAAAAAGAATTTTTTATGACTGTTTTTTTCTAAGAATTGATAAACTTTTTTTGTAGCTTCTCTATATATAAGGCCCTGGTATCCGACTTTTTTCTCTACTAGAAATAAATAGAATTTAGAATAATAAACTCCTAACTTCTCCATATAAATAAGATGGTCTTTAATGAGTTCAGTTTCTTTAAACTCACCTTTAACAGACCATTTTTTCATTCTTTGAATATCTCTTAAATAGGTGAAAATATCATTGGAGTTAACAAGGTATTGATCAATTTCATTAAAATCCTGAAGAACAACAGAAGCCCAAGAAGAAAAAATATCAAAAGTATCTGGATATTTCTCTATCTCGCAATAAATTGAATAAAAATGAAATAATAATTGAATTGAATCGGCTTTGGTTATTTCTGATATTTCGCTTACAAATGATTCTATGGTTTTAATTTCTGGCAAGAAGCCATTTACTATTTTCTTTTTAAATGTATCTTTTACAAAAACTCCTGCTCTTTGAGAAGGTAAAATAAAAACACAGTCTTCGAAAGAGGTTTGTTTTATAAGAATATCGTCAATAGTTTCAGAAATAAAAGTTTGCATCAATAAAAAAGTACTTTTGTATAAACAATGTACAAAATACAATTGCTAATTTTATAGTATTATTAAAAAAATCATCTCATGAAGAATGAATTAAATATTATTGGAATTCAGTCTAGTATTGTATGGGAAAAACCTGAGGTAAATTTGGAGTATTTTGATCAACAAATATCAAAGTTGCCCTCAACTGTAGATCTTGTTATTCTTCCTGAAATGTTTACAACTGGCTTTTCAATGAATCCAATTTCTATTTCAGAAACTATGGAGGGGCCTACCGTCAAATGGATGGTTATTACTGCTAAAATTTACAGTATGGCTATAGTAGGAAGTGTTGTAATCAAAGAAAATGATCAGTACTTTAACAGGCTTTTTTTTGTTCATCCTAACGGTCATATTGAGACCTATGATAAAAGGCACCTTTTTACCCTAGCCAAAGAAAATGATCAATATACTTCTGGTAAAGAAAGATTAATTGTTTTATATAAAGGCTGGAGAATTTGTCCTTTAATTTGTTATGATTTAAGATTTCCTGTTTGGTCTAGAAACACAAATGAGTATGATTTATTAGTATACGTAGCCAATTGGCCATCTATTAGAATTCATGCTTGGGATACATTATTAAAAGCTAGAGCAATTGAAAATATGAGTTATTGTATTGGTGTTAATCGAGTGGGAGAGGATGAAAATGGCTATGAGTATAATGGACATACAGCTATTTATAATTTCCTTGGAGAAAAACTTTCTAGTACTATAGAAGGGAAAGAAAATATATTACAATGTGTTGTTTCTAAAAATAAGTTGCGAAAAATAAGAAAAAAATTAAATTTTTTACAGGATCAAGACGCCTTCAAAATTGAAAAATAGAGAGGTGTTTTTTCACTTAAATTTTAGACCTAATGCTACTTTACCTTAGAAACAATAGTTGCTTCTGTTTTTTGTAATAGCTCATCAACGGAAAGAGAATCAATTTTAATAGGCTGATGTGTCTCAAATTTAATGTTATTAAACATTCCAAGTGGAAACTTCCCATACTTGAATACTTTCCAAGAGTTATTGATGGTAATAGGAACAATATAGGCCTCAGGATTGTATTTAATCATCATTTTTAAGCCATTATAATGAAACTTTTTGGGTTTCCCTGTTACACTTCTTGTTCCTTCAGGAAAAATTGTTGCAGACCAATTATTGTCATGAATTCGTTGTCCAAATTCTTTTAATTCTGTTAATGCTTGTTTAGGATCTTTTCTATTAATTAATGCAGCACCACCATGCTTAAGATTAAAAGAGATGCTTGGAATTCCTTTTCCTAATTCTATTTTTGAAACAAACTTACTATGATACTTTCTTAGGTACCATATGATCGGTGGTATGTCAAATAATCCTTGATGATTAGCAACAAAAATAATGGTTGTATTTTTTGGTATAGGGTGAGCTATTTTAAAACTTACAGTATTCCCAATGATAAGAAGAGATTTGGTTAAAATCCAATTAAGAACATCTACAACGTTTTTATGTGATTGATATCCAATTTTTAATCCAACCCACTGTAAGGGGTGAAAAATGATTAGACTTAAAAAAAAGGCTAATGCAAAAATTGATGAAAAAAAGTAACTAATTATTTTCATCTATAAAGTATAAATAAAAGATTAAATACTAGGCTGTAGGCCATTGATTCCATGGAATTTTAGATAATATCATAAGAAGACCAATCCCATAAAATATCACAAATGTTTTAAACTTTTTACCATCCTCGGTTTTTTTCTTATGCTTAGACCAGCCAATTGTAATAAAGATTGTTGCTGCAATCATCATGATTGGATGTTCAATGGCTAGAAGCCTAGTTGCAGCATCCCCCATTACCTCACTTGTATTACTTTTAAGTGCTTTGTAGTAAGGGCTCGAAAAATACCAACCTAATCCAATTAGCAATTGAATGTGAGAAAAAATCAAAGTAAACAATCCAAGTCGTAGATCTTTATTTGAGAATTTCTTTTTTTTAGTAAGTCCAACAATTGCGTTTACAACGGTTATTATTAAAACAACAAGCACTAAATATGCCCAATAAGAGTGTACGATTTTCATCATTTTGTAAAAATTTTATAATCCTAAAAGTACTAAATTTATTCATAAAAAAACCACCTTTAATTTGAATTAAAGATGGTTTTTTGAAATTGTTTAAGAACTTTTAGAAGCTGTATCTAGCTGTCAAGTTCCAAGTTGTTCCAAAACCAAAGAAGGCTTTGTTATTTGTGTTAATTCCACGGTAGCTATCGTCTCCACTTTCAACAAAATTGTTAGTTAAAGATTCAGCAATATACTCCGTATTTCCTACGTTATTAACGTTTAATCTAAACTTTAAATTTGAACTGTCTTTAAAGTCAAACTTATAAGACATCCCTAAATCTCCTAAAAAGTAATTAGGTAATTGAAGTGAACCATTATTAACTTCACTATCAAAGTCTTCAGTGTTTATATCAGCATATAGTCTTGCAGCATAACGATGGCTGTAATCAACTTTGAAGTTACCTACAACATCCCAGTCAAAACCTAATCTTGCAGTTGTTTGTGCAGAATTACCAACTTTAACACCATCTAGGTATAAGGTTACAGTTCCTACAGGATCTACATCATCAAATGCTGTTCCAGATACATTTCCTGCATATTCCCAATCTCCAACTGAGGCCATACCAACTAATCTAAAACTATCGCTAAGATCATAGGTGAAGTCTAGTTCAATACCAGTGTGCAATTGTTTTATTCCTTGTAAATCTGCAGTTCCTCTTACGCTTCCGTCTCTAAATCCAACAGTTTTAAATCTATCTTTCCATTCAGTTCTATAAACATTTACATTTGCTCTTAGTTTTTCAGATGTGTATCCGTAGCCTAATTCAAATCCAGCTACTTTTTCATTTCTAGCATTTTGGTTAATGTCATTTCTGTAGTTTTGGAAAACTGCATCAATAAAAGGTTGTCTAGAGTAATCACCCATATTTACAAATACATTGTGGTTTTCATTGATATTCCAGTTTACACCACCTTTAATATTTCCACCAACAAAGTTCTGCCATGAAGTTTCTCTTTCTGGATCAGAATCTAAATAGTTAAAAGGATCTATTCGTTTAAAACCTTGTTGAGAAATACCCACCTGAACAAAAGCAGTAATATCATCAGAGGCATATTCTAACTGGCTAAATGCTCCAGCCCAACGAACTTTACCAATGTTATAGTAGTTTATTTTTTGCTCATCTTCTGTACTTCTGAAAACATTCCACTGTTGAGCTAAATCAGAACTATATGCTGTAGATTGAATATTTAAAGGATTGTTGATATCATCATTATCTCTATATCCATCAGCTCCTAACAAATTATCAACTCTTCTATAGTGATATCCTTTGTAAGATCTAATATCAACACCAACATCAAATGAAAGATTATCATTTATTTTAGTATTGTAGTTAGATAACATTCCAACCCAGTTATGAGAATTTACAGATGCTCTTCTAATAAATCCGTTTCTTCTTTCTAAACCGTTTGGCATACTAGAATCTCTCAATTCATCATCATTTACGATCTGTAAACCTGTAGATGGGTCAGCTGGGTTTGTGTAAGAATATCCACTGCTAAAGTTCCCTCCTAAACCAGAGTTAGCTCTTACAATTTCATCCCATTCAACCAATCCAGTATCTGGATTTCTGAACCTGCTTGAACTAGCAAAATTTCCTCCTAATCTTCCAATGTCACCTGTTCCACCACCACGTCCAAAAGAAACGTAAGCAGAAGTAGTTAAAGAAGAAGTTTCATTAATATCCCAAGACCAGTTAAAAGAAGAAATAGGTTTATGATAGAAGTTTTTTCTCCAGTTAAACTCTTCCCCATTTAAATAACCATGATTGTAGTTATATTTTTTTCCATACTTTAAATAGTCACCTATATCAGCCATGTTAAAGAAGCTAGTTGTTCTTTGATTGTGTGTTTGAGGTGCTCCTGTTAGCATAAATTGGAAGTTGTGATCTCCTTTATCCCAACCTAAACCAACAAAATAGTTAAATCCTTCAAATTCAGTTCCGTCTACATAGCCATTTCCAGCTGTTCTACTCATCAAAAATGAAGCAGCAAAGCCATTTTCATTTTTACCAGTATTGTAAGAAGCTAGGTTTTTAAAATATCCGTCATTTCCAACTGAAGAAACGATAGAACCACCTTCTTTTAAGTCTGTAGTTTTTGTGATAATATTTATAGTACCCCCTACTGAAGAGATAGCTAATTTAGATGAACCCAATCCTCTTTGAACTTGCATTGCAGTTGTAACATCAGATAAACCTGCCCAGTTAGACCAGTATACTTTACCGTTCTCCATATCATTAACAGGAACCCCGTTAATAAGTACAGCAATATTTTCTTGTGCAAAACCACGAATAGTTACTCTTGCATCTCCAAAACCACCCCCAGATTTGGTAGCATATACAGATGGAGTAGTGTTAAGAAGTTCAGGAAATTCCTGAGATCCCAACTTGTCTTGAATTTCTGCAGCTTTAATGGTAGATTTTGCAACAGGCGTTTGTCTATCTTTTGCAATATCAACAATACCTCTTAAAACTACTTCTTCTAGGATATTTCCATCCTCTTTTAATTTAATGTTCCCTAAGTCACCAGAACCAGTGAAAGTAAGTTCCATGGTTTTAAAACCTAAGTAGGAGATTACAACAGTTCCACTTTCTGTTGAAGCAGTTAGCATAAATTTCCCATCAAAATTTGTTTCTGTTCCGTTACTTGTGCCCTTGATTACAACACTTGCTCCTGGCAAACCCTCGTTGGATTCGTCAACAATAGTACCAGAAATTTTTGTTTGGCCAATTACCGTGGCAGCTATAAAAAATAAAGCTACAAATAATAAGTTCTTAAAGTTTTTCATTATAGAATGTTAATGTTATTAATTCTCTGCAAAAGTCTTTTATTTTGAGAGTTGTAATGTTAATTTAATGTTAAAAATTAGCAAAATATTAACTTTTTAAAAGTAGTTTTTTTTTATGAGAAAACTGTTTTTTTTTAGGTTAATTGTTAAGTTGTTTATTAACATAAACTTAGACAAAAGTATAAAAAAAAAACAAAAGAGGATTTATTCCTTGTTTAAAAGCTTTTTTGCCAATTCTTTTCCGAGCTCTACACCAAACTGGTCATAGCTAAAGATATTCCAAATAACGCCTTGAACAAATATTTTGTGTTCATACATAGCAATTAATTCTCCCAAAGATTCTGGAGTCAATTTTTTAAATAAAATGGCATTACTTGGCCTGTTTCCCTCAAAAACTTTATAGGGCAATAAAGAATGAATTGTTGAGTTATCTCCTGAAAATTTTAATTCAAGGTGAACTTCTTCTTTAGATTTTCCAAAAGCTAATGCATCCATTTGTGCATTGTAGTTAGCCATTAATTTTTGGTGATGATCTGTAAGACCATAAAGAGAAGTTTTATACCCAATAAAGTCTGATGGTATTAATTTTGTTCCTTGATGAACTAATTGCATGAATGCGTGTTGCATATTGGTCCCTGTACTACCCCAAACAATTGTGCCAGTTTGATAACCTATTGCATTCCCATTTCGGTCTACACTTTTTCCATTACTTTCCATAATAGCCTGTTGTAAATAAGGAGCTAGTTTTGTTAAATATTGAGTGTAGGGAAGAATTGCCTCAGATTCAGCTTTGTAAAAATTATTATACCAAATACTTAACAGTGCTAAAATTACAGGAATATTTTGGTCAAATGAACTTTCCTTAAAATGGATATCCATTTTTTCTGCACCGTCTAAAAGAGAACGGTAATTATCAAAGCCAACCGACAAACTAATAGAAAGTCCAACAGCAGACCACAAAGAGAAACGACCACCAACCCAATTCCACATAGGAAATACATTTTTTGGATCAATTCCAAAAGCATCTATAGCATCTAAGTTAGTAGAAACAGCCACAAAATGTTTTGCAATATCAAATTGGGAAGCTGAAGTTAAAAACCAATTCTTAATTGTATTTGCATTAGTGATGGTTTCTTGAGTTGTAAAAGTCTTCGAGACAATAACAAACAGTGTTGTTTCAGGATTTAACTTTTTTATAATTTCAGAAACATGATCTCCGTCTATATTAGATACAAAATGAGTTGTTAAATGATTTTTATAAAATTGCAGTGCCTCAACAACCATATCTGGTCCGAGGTCAGACCCACCAATTCCAATATTTACAATATCTGTGATTTTTTTTCCTGTATATCCTTTCCAGTCTCCAGAAATTACTTTATTTGAAAAAGCTCTGATTTTTCTTAGAGCTTTCTTAATTTCTGGTTTAATATTTTTATTGTCTACTAATAACTCGTTTTCTGAGTTACTTCTCAAAGCAGTGTGTAAAACGGCTCTTTCTTCAGTTTCATTAATAATATCTCCAGTAAAATATTTGTTGATAGCATCTTTTAATTCAACTTCATGTGCTAATTCAACCAATAAATCAATAGTTTTCTGAGTTATCTTATTTTTGGAAAAATCTAAGTGAAGATCGTTAAAGTCCAATGAAAATTTTTCTTTTCTTTCAGGATCAGATTTAAAGGCTGTTTTTAAGGAAAACGAACTCATTTCAGAAAAATGAGATTCCAATTTCCCCCATACTTTTGTTGTTGTAGGATTTATATTTTGTAGTGGCATTTTTAGTAATTTATTTTGTAAAATCTATTTTATCTAATTGAGTTTCCAATGGCTTTATAAACTTTAAATAGCTGGGTTTAAGACTCTTTTTCAAAGGCTTAGCTGAGGGAAGTTTTTGTTTAAAAGGATCTACCTGTCTCCCATTTTTCCAAAAACGGTAACACACGTGTGGCCCACTTGTGTTCCCTGTCATTCCAACATACCCAATGATATCTCCCTGTTTAACATATTGTCCTCGTTTAACTTTTCTTCTACTCATATGAAGATATTGAGTAGAATAGGTATTATTATGTCTTATTTTAACATAATTTCCATTGCCTCCTTTTCTTTTAGACTCAACAACCTTTCCGTTAGCAGTTGCCATAATTGGAGTTCCAACTTTGGCAGCAAAATCAGTCCCTTTATGAGGCTTTACTCTTCCATAGTATGCTATTTTTCTTCTTAAATTGTATCTAGAGGAAACTCTATACTGAAATTTAATGGGAGATCTCAAAAATTGACTTCGAAGCATATTACCTTTATCATCGTAGTATTCTGGTATTTTCTTAATGGAGTCAGGTACAAATCTATAGGCATAGAAATCTCTATTATTATGATCAAAAAGAGCCGCTTTTACTTTTCCGTACCCAACAAATACACTATCATCTATAAATTTTTCCTCATAGATTAATTTAAATCGGTCTCCTCTTTGAAGTTTATAAAAATCTAAAGTCCAAGCATAAATATCTGCGACATCATATGTTAAATTAGGGTTCAAATGAAGACTATCCATGGCTTCAGACAACGTGGAGTAAATTTTACCCGCAACTTCTTTCTCTATAATTTTTATTGGTTTTCTGTAGTTATAGGCAAAAATAGTGGAGTCTTTGAAATCTACAATTGTGGCTCTAGCTTTATTATTTTTATAAATAAAAACTTGAGCTTTCTCTAAAGAATCTTTGCTGGCAAGTATCATGTAGGACTTTCCAGCTCTAATTCTTCTTACATCAAAAGTATCTTTGATCTTTTTAGCGATGGCATTTATTTTTGGATAAAAAACATGATGTCTATCGAGAATAATCCCAAAACTCTCCCCTTTTTTTATGGTATCTTTTATAACTTTATAATCATTTAATGTGTAGCCAAATTCAGTAATAATTTTTGGAGTTATAGTGGAAATTTGGTCAGAATCTCCATTAATATCAGAAATTTTATCTTCACCACAAGAAAAGATTATTAATACAAAAAACAGAAAAATACTTAATTTTTTCAATATAATTAGATTTTATTCTTGGATAAGAATTCGGTAAAAATACAACTTAATCAGTCATAATTTTAAATGAATTTGCTAATCCTTTAAAAGCTTTTAATTCTGCTCTTAAAGATCCAACAGCTAGTGATGCTTTTAATCTAATAGGAATTTTATTTTCATCATCTGTAACCCATATAGTTACACTTTCACTTTCTTTGAAAACTCTTCCAGATTGAACAACAGGGCGCAATTTGATTGTTTTTATTTTACCAAACTTTGTTTTTAGGAATTCTTTTCCTAAAAACCGTAACTTAAAGGCAAACGTTTTAGAATCAAAAAACATATTTAAATCAATTTCATCACCGGCTTTTATAGTATCTGTATTAATAGTTCTTAAATAGTAAAAAGCTGAAATCATATCTTGTACATTTTCAAATGAGACTTCTTTTTTTGTATTGTATTTGAAATCTTCAACAGTAGCAATTTTTGTATCTTGATTGAATCGAGTGTCTCTTTTAATAATATAACCACCTTCGTTTACATCTCTTTTAAATAAATATGGTATTACTTTATTATGATCAAAATAAGATTGATAGGTGTCTCTAACTTTAAAAAACAAACCTATAAAATCACTTGTTTTTCCAAAACCTTTTGCATGAAAAACTTTTTTACCGTTTAAATCTGTTTCTTTAAGTGTAAGTTCTGCAGTGCCAGCTTTAAAGAACCCACTGTAACTCATTTTATATTTTAACCATTCTCCGTCTTTAAAAGGGTTAGATTTTTTTTGCCCTAAAATAACTGTGTTAAACGAGAGTAGAAAGCAGATTAAAATTAAATTTTTCATACACATCAAACATATAAAAATTGAATGAGAATTATATTACTTAGAAAAACAAAAACCCCCAAATTTTAGTTAGGAAGTCTTTTTTAACTAAAAATTATAATTTATCTAAAATGTACCCCAATTTTTTAATTCTTCATCAGACCAGAGATAAGGATAAAAAATTCTGCGTTGGTATTTAGGATGCAAGTATTTCCTCCAACTACTTCCTCCAGTAGCCTCTAATTCTTTTTCTTTACCACCTAAATAATTTCCTGCAGCATTATAGTGAGCTAGCACCCACTTAACATTTACAGTATAATCATAGTGGCGCATTGCTTCAATTAATGAAGCATCCTTTTGAACCTCTTCGGGTAATTGTTTAAATTTCTTTGATAAGTTACACTCATTATAATCTTCCATGAAGTCTATAAAATCACCCATATACTTTTTGTCAAATAATTTTATCAATACAGATTTCTCACCTGTTGAATGATTTTTTCCAGCTGCTTGCCAGTATAAGTGGTCATAAGCGTTTTTAAATGGAGAATTACGATCAATAGTATCTCTATAACGTGCATCAATTAAATTAATGAGTTCTGTTGATGCAAATTCTATTTTTCTATATTGGGCACTTTGAAAGCCACTAGCAGGAGTTAAAGTGTTTCTAAATTTCAAATATTGCTCACGCTCCATTCCGTCAGCCATCACAGTAAATGAATTGCTTAGCATATCAAAATACCTACTAATTCTCATCAAATGCATTGAAAACTTATCTGCACTAATTTCATCAGTTTTTGCAACTTGATCTATTTCCCATAAAATCATTTTAAATAACAATTCATTAACCTGGTGATACATAATAAACACCATTTCGTCTGGTTGATCTGTTCTCGGAATCTGTAAACCTAAAAGAGCATCTGTTTGAATGTAATCCCAATAGGTTATTGGGGTACTCCACAACAAACCTTCTAACATAGCGTCTAAAGGAACACCAAGTTTCTTATACTTATCTTCAATGGCTCTTAACAATTCGTCTTTACTCATATGTATTGAAAGTTATGCAATCCTTTTTTTACTTAAAATTATAAAGTCCCTCTCTTTGCCTGTTCTCTTTCTATAGACTCAAATAAAGCTTTGAAATTTCCAGCTCCAAAACCTTTTGCACCCATTCGTTGAATAATTTCAAAAAATAGAGTAGGTCTGTCTTCAATAGGCTTTGTAAATATTTGTAATAAATACCCTTCCTCATCTGCATCAATCATAATTCCTAATGCTTTTAACTTTTCGATATCCTCTCTCAATTCATGGCTAAACTCTTCTAAACGATCAGGTACAGCATTATAATATTCTTCTGGTGGAGTAGATAAGAACTCAACCCCTTTAGATTTTAATTGGCTTACTGTTTTAACAATGTCATCTGTAGCTACAGCGATATGTTGTACCCCTGCACCTTCGTAAAAATCAAGATACTCTTCAATTTGAGAGCGTTTCTTTCCCTCCGCTGGTTCATTAATTGGAAATTTTATTCGTCCATTTCCGTTAGACATTACTTTACTCATCAATGCAGAATACTCTGTATGAATCTGTTTGTCATCAAATGACAAGAAGTTTTCAAACCCCATCACTTCTTCGTACCATTTTACCCATACATCCATTTGATTCCATCCTACATTTCCAACCATATGGTCTATGTATTTTAACCCTGCAGTTGGAGGGTTGTAATCTGTCTTCCATTCTTGAAAACCAGGCATAAAGATTCCGTTATAGTTTTTACGTTCAATAAACATATGAACTGTTTCTCCATAGGTGTAAATTCCTGCTTTTACAACTTCTCCGTATTCGTCTGTTTCAACGGTAGGCTTTAAATAGGATCTTGCACCTCTCGAAGTAGTTTCCTCATAGGCTTTTTTGGCGTCTTCAACCCAAAGGGCTATTACTTTAACACCATCTCCATGCTTTACAATGTGATTATTAATTATTGATTTACTAGTTAAAGGTGTTGTTAATACCAGGCGAATTTTATCTTGTTTTAATACATAACTCACAGCATCTTTAGATCCAGTTTCCAGCCCTTTATATGCATAAGATTGAAACCCGAAAGCTGTTTTATAAAAATGAGCAGCTTGTTTTGCATTTCCAACATAAAATTCTACATAATCAGTACCTAGTAATGGAAGGAAGTCTTGTGCTCCTTTAAATATTTTTTCTAGACCGTAGTCTACAGATGTTATTTTTTTTGACATAATTTATTATTAATAAGTGATTAAAATTTTTGCTAAAAAATCAGCAAAAAAATTACCACATAGCTCTTATTTGAGCTGTTATGTCTATTTTTTTTTCGAACATATTATTCTAACCAAGATTTATGATATTCTTCATCTGCAATTTCCATTGCCGCTTCGGTTACTTTTAAGGGTTTAAATGTATCTACCATGACAGCAAGCTCCTCAGTTTTTGTTTGACCAATACTTCTCTCGGTAGCTCCTGGGTGAGGACCATGAGGTATTCCGGCAGGATGCAATGAAATATGACCAGCTTCAATATCATTTCTGCTCATAAAATCGCCATCTACATAATAGATAACTTCATCAGAATCTATGTTGCTATGATTATATGGAGCAGGAATTGATTCTGGATGATAATCGTATAGTCTAGGGACAAAACTACATACTACAAAAGCATCAGTTTCAAATGTTTGATGTACTGGTGGAGGTTGATGAATACGCCCTGTAATGGGTTCAAAATCATGAATAGAAAATGCATACGGATAATTGTATCCATCATAGCCCACCACATCAAAAGGGTGTGAAGCATAGACCATTTCTATAATTTCATCTTGCTTTTTTACTTTGATAAGAAAATCTCCTTTTTCATGATGAGTTTCTAGTTCTTCAGGTCTTCGAAGATCTCTTTCACAATATGGAGAATGTTCCAACAACTGACCAAACCAATTTCGATATCGTTTAGGAGTATAAATAGGACGATAAGACTCTACAATAAACAACCTATTATCTTCTGTATCAAAATCAATTTGATATATAATTCCACGAGGAATTATAAGATAATCTCCATATTTAAAATCTAGATTTCCTAAATGAGTTCTTAATTTTCCTTTTCCTCGATGTATGAAAATTAATTCATCTGCATCAGTATTCTTATAGAAATAATCTCTGAGAGAATTTTTTGGAGATGCTAAAATGATATTACAATCCGAATTTGTTAAAACAGTTTTTCTGCTTTCTAAAAAATCGTTTTCTTGAGGAACCTTAAAACCTTTAAAACGATACGATTTTATGTTATTTTCTTTAGCAATTTTTGGAGCTACAGAATATTGACCTCTAATTTTTTTAACCATTGTGGGTCTGAACTCATGGTATGAATTTGTAGACATCCCATCAAAACCAATGGTTCCAAAGAGTTGTTCGTAATATAAATTACCGTCAGGTTTTCTAAATTGAGTATGTCTTTTGGGCGGTATTTTCCCTAGTTTATGGTAAAAAGGCATATTTTTTTAATGTAAATGAATTATAAATGTAACAATAATCAAATTGAAACAATTTGTTATAAAGACAAATTGTTTCGACATTTCATTAAATTTCCTTATTCTGGATTCCTTTTGATGAGGTTTTTTAATAATATCAGTAATTCAGACCAAAACATAACTATGTACTTAAGAGGTGTTTTTTACAAATATAATTTAAAAGTTGAATCTGAAGTATTTAAGAGACTCAAAGTTTAAACTATAAAAATTAATTTTCAGGAGCTAACTCAATCTCTAAACCATCTAGAGCTGGTGTGATGTGAATTTGGCAACCCAATCTGCTGTTGTCTTCAACATAAAAAGCTTCTGCTAGCATTAAATCCTCGTCAGGGCTCATTTCAGGGAGTTCATGATTTGAGTTCACATAACATTGACAAGAGGCACACATTGCCATACCTCCACAAACCCCAATAGTTCCCTCTTCTGCAAGTTCATAAGACTTTACAATCTCCATTATATTCATAGCCATATCTGTAGGCGCTTGAATCTCATGAAGCGTTCCATTTCTGTCTGTTATTTTAATTGAAATATCTGACATTTAAATAATATAAAGCTATTCGATTTTTTTTATAACGGCTTTTGGCGCTTCTTTTTTTGAACCGTCAAATCCTTCAACACCTCCAACAGTAGTATATTTCATTACATATTTTTTATCGGGATAAATTCTTTTGTAAGCACTCTGACACATTAAGGTGGCTTCATGAAAACCACACAAAATCAGTTTTAATTTTCCTGGGTAGGTATTTACATCACCGATAGCATAAATACCAGGAATATTAGTTTGATAATCTAAAGCATTATTTACTTTGATTGCATTTTTTTCAATGTCTAAGCCCCAGTTAGCAATTGGACCAAGCTTTGGAGACAAACCAAATAAAGGAATAAAATGGTCAACTTCTAACAGAATTTCTTCTTCACCATTTTTGATGATAGAGACACCTGTAACTTTATTCTTTCCCTGGATTCCTTTAACTTCTGCAGGAGTAATCAAATTAATTTTTTCGGCATCTTTCAACTCTTGAACTTTATCAACAGAATCTAAGGCACCTCTAAACTCATTTCTTCTATGAACCAAACTCACTTGAGCAGCAACATCACTTAAAAAAATAGCCCAATCTAAAGCAGAATCTCCACCACCAGCTATAATAACTTTTTTATTTCTATACATTTCTGGATCACGAATGATATATTCGACACCAGTATCTTCAAAATTAGCAATGTTTGGGATTGGAGGTTTTCTAGGTTCAAAGCTTCCAAGACCACCTGCTATTGCTATAATTGGAGCATGATGCTTAGTCCCTTTATTTGTAGTAACAATAAAAGTATCATCCTCTAATTTCTCAATGGTTTCTGCACGTTCACCTAAGGTAAAACCTGGTTGAAATGAAGCTATTTGTTCTAATAATTTAGTGGTTAAATCTCCTGCTAAAATTTCAGGATATGCAGGTATATCATAAATGGGTTTTTTAGGATATATTTCTGAACATTGTCCTCCAGGTTGAGGTAATGCATCTATTAAGTGGCATTTTAATTTTAGCAACCCAGCTTCAAATACTGCAAAAAGTCCAGTAGGTCCTGCACCAATAATTAAGATATCTGTTTTGATCATTTCTAACTAAAAATCAGGTAAAAATAAGTGTTGATTTGTTTATAAAAACTGATTTTTATCAGTTAGTCTATATTGATTACTTGTTCTATGTGTGGCACGTATTTTTTAATAGTAGCCTCAACTCCATTTTTAAGAGTCATTTGATTTACAGAGCACCCAATACAAGCACCCTCTAATTGAACTTTTACAACGGTATCTTCTATAGAAAGTAGTTTGATGTTTCCGCCATCACTTTCTAGGAAAGGACGAATTTCATTCAATGCTTTTTCAACGTTTTGTAATGTTTCTTGTGTTGTCATAAACTTACTTTTTTACTGGGCTACAACCACTCATTGTTGTAATTCTTACAACTTCTGTAGGTGGCAAGTTAGCATTTCTTTTTAGTAACTCTGAAACCATTTCTTTGGTTAAAGTTGCAAATGCATTTTCTAAAGATGTATTTTCTTGTAATGCAACTGGATGTCCAACATCACCGGCTTCTCTAATACTTTGTACCAAAGGAATTTCACCTAAAAATTTTGTGTCAATATCTTCTGCCAAGTGTTTTGCACCATCTTTGCCAAAGATATAATATTTATTATCAGGGAGTTCTTCAGGTGTGAAGTAAGCCATATTTTCAACAATTCCTAATACTGGAACCTGAATACTTTCTTGTTGAAACATAGCTACTCCTTTTTTTGCATCGGCTAATGCAATATTTTGTGGCGTACTTACAATCACGGCACCATTAATAGGTAATGCTTGTACTATAGATAGATGAACATCTCCAGTTCCAGGCGGTAAATCAATTAAAAGAAAGTCTAGCTCACCCCAATCTGCGTCAAAAATTAGTTGATTTAATGCCTTTGAAGCCATTGGCCCTCTCCAGATAACCGCTTGATTAGGATTTGTAAAGAATCCAAGCGATAATAACTTTACACCATAGTTTTCTATTGGCTTCATTTTAGAACGACCTTCTATTTTAACTGAAATTGGTCTTTCTTTTTCTACATCAAACATCAAATGCATTGAAGGCCCATAAATATCTGCATCTAATATGCCTACCTTGAAGCCCATTTTTGACAAGCTAACGGCCATATTGGCTGTGATGGTAGATTTTCCTACACCTCCCTTACCAGAAGCAATTGCAATAATATTTTGTATTGATGGAATTTTTTTTCCTTTTATAAGATTTGATTTTTCTTCTTTTTTTGGAGCAGCAGATGTTTTTACATTTACTTTCACATCAATTTTTTCATCTACTTTTAAGAGGATTGCTTTTTTAATTTCTACCTCAACTTTCTTTTTTGCTTGCAATGTTGGGTTACTAATGGTCACATCAATAATAACCTCATTACCAAATACAACTAGATTGCTAACGTTTTTGTTTTCAACCAGACTTTTTCCTTCACCTGGTTCAGTAATAGTATCTAGTGCTTTAAGTATATCTTGCTTTGTAAAAGACATGTATTTTTATAATTTATGCTACACCACAAAGATAATGCTAAAGCTTTAGATACAAAAGGAAGTAAATTCTAAATCCATCAAAAAGAAATGAGTCAATTTCTATGGGAGTTCTTTCATTGGATTCCAAAAAACTTTTTCTAATTCTTGAATTTGATTATCAATAACAATGATCCCCTCATTTTCTAAAAGCTGTTGCATAAGATTAGTTCCGTTAAAGTGATGTTTTCCAGTTAGAATTCCATTTTTATTGACTACTCTGTGAGCAGGAACCTCTTTTTTTTGGGTGTGAGAATTATTCATGGCCCAGCCAACCATCCTTGAAGATCTAGCTGCTCCCAAATAGTTGGCAATACTTCCATAACTAGTAACCTTTCCATAAGGTATTAAACGAGCTACGCGATAAACTTTTTCGAAAAAATTATCAGATTCTTTCATTAAGGAAAGATATAAAAAATGGATTCTTCAAAGAAAGAAAAGATTGAATTTGTCTAGAAATTCAATTTAAATTTGATGTAAGTAATTGCTTTGCCTTTTTCTAAGTATTTCTTTTCGTAAAAGGTTTGGGTACCAGTTACCTCATCTGGCGAGTAATAGTCTTTATAAACGTCATGGTTAGCATGAACTATTTCATGACCCTCTCCATGCAGCAACCCTAATGTGTAACCGTGCATAAACTCACTATCAGTTTTAAGATTTATAACGCCCTCCTTTTTTAAAATAAGATCATATTTTTTCAGAAAAGCATGATTTGTCATTCGGTGTTTAGTGCGCTTATATTTAATCTGAGGGTCTGGAAATGTAATCCAAATTTCATCAACTTCACCCTTTTCAAAAATAAAATCAACTAATTCTATTTGAGTTCTAACAAAGGCAACATTTCCTAAATTATCTTCTAAAGCGGTTTTAGCTCCTCTCCAGAACCTTGCTCCCTTAATATCGATTCCAATGAAGTTTTTGTCTGGATTTTTTCTTGCTAAATCAATAGTGTATTCCCCTTTACCACATCCTAGTTCAACAACAATTGGGTGGGTATTTTTAAAAAAAGAATGCCATTTCCCTTTGAACAAAAAGTTGTCTAAGACTTCTTCTCTAGTAGGTTGAATGACATTGGTAAACGTTTCATTTTCATTGAAACGTTTTAGTTTATTTTTACTCCCCAAAATAATAGTTGATTAGGCACGATCTTCCGTACCTTCTTTTACAAATCTACGAGATTCTTTCATCCAATAAGCCAGAAGAACAAAAAGGATAAGTAAAAAAAGCCAGTTTACAGTATTCGCTTTCCACCAGCCAAAATCTTGTAATGCAATCGCTCGAATTGTGTTAAAAGGCATAAATAACACATCTGTGAATAATTCACCAATCCATTTAAAAATATTGAATGCTATCATATCTTAAAGTATATTTACAGTGCAAAAATATAAAAACTAAGTATGTTAGCCAATTTTTTTGGGAAATCAAATCCAGTTAATTTTATTGTTGTTTTTTTAATCTTTTTAGGGTTTTATATAGCTAATTTTTTTACAGTTAATTTCTTGCAATATGTTGATGTAAATGTGATTTTAAATCAACTATTAGCTGTAGTGTTATTTTTATTTTTATTCTTATTCTATAATTTTATTTTAACAAAGAATAAATTAACCCTAAATAACTCCTATGGATTATTACTTTTTGCACTTTTTTTTGGATTTTTCCCAGCGGTATTTTTCAACATTATTACTATTCTTTTAAATTTATTGCTATTAATTTTTTTACGAAGAGTTTTTAGCCTAAGGAGTGAAAAAGATGTTTACAAGAAAATTTTTGATTGTGGTTTTTGGCTAGGGATTCTTTTCCTTTTAGATTCAACTACTGTGATTTTTGGGATACTAATTTTCTTATCGATTGGGATGTTTCAAAAATTAACTATCAGAACCATTTTAATTCCTGTTATTGGTTTTGCTACACCTGTATTTTGTTATTTTTCTTATTGTTTATGGGAAGGGAATACTTCAGAATTTTCAAATTTATTTTTATGGTATTCAAATTATAATTTTGAAGTATACACAGCAAATAAATTTTTATTTTCAACACTATTTTTAGGGATTGTATCTTTAATTTCAATTGTTATAAAAACACCTAAAGTATTTTTAATAAGTGGGAATTATAGAAAATATTGGATTCTAATAATTTTTAATTTTTTCATTGCAATAACCGTCTTTTTCATTCAAAACACCCATCAAATCAATAAAATTTTACTACTTTTTTTCCCAGTATCAGTTATTATCACAAATTGGCTAGAAAGCATAGAAAGAGGTTTCATAAAAAATATCTTTATCATTGTGCTTATAACTACTCCAATAATTTTATTTATAGTTTAACTCCATAAGACAAGTCACCCGCATCTCCTAAACCAGGAACTATGTAACCATTGTCATTTAGTGTCAAATCTATATCTGCTATCCATAAATGTGTATTTTCAGGAAAATGTTTTTTTATAAAATGAACTCCCTCTTCAGATCCTATCACTGAAATAACATGAATTTTTTTAGGGTTACCAAACTTTTTAATTGCTTCATACACAGTAACCATAGATTTTCCAGTTGCGAGCATTGGATCTGCTATAATTAAAGTTTTATCTTTTAACGGGGGAGATGCAAAATAGTCTACTTTTATTTCAAATTCAGCTTCATTATTTGGATGATGCCTATATGCAGATATAAAGGCATTTTCAGCTCTGTCAAAATAATTTAATATTCCTTGATGAAGAGGAAGTCCTGCCCTCAAAATGGAACAAATTACCAAATCATTGTTCATTATATTATTTTCTTTTACCCCTAAAACAGTCTTTGTTTCTTCTTTATAGTAATGTAGTTCTTTGCTTAATTCATAAGATAATATCTCACCTATACGTTCTATATTTCTTCTAAAGCGCATGGAGTCTTTTTGAATATTAGGGTCTCTTATTTCTTTTATAAAAGTATTTAGAACTGAATTTTTTTTTAAGATGTGATGAATAGTCATGTGTAGATTTTTTGATTCTAAGAGAATTACCTCAATTTAATTTTGTAACTTTAACATGTTTTAAAAATATATTAACTAACTATATATCAATTTACTAACGTATTATAACCCGCTAAGAATTATTAGCCAAAACATAGAAAAGAGTCTTTACAGACTCTTTTTTTTAGTCCTTTAATGCGTCCATTACTACTTTTACAATATAAGAAGGTGAGATGGTTTTCATTACATCCTCATAACCCTTGTAAACTTTATTGCCATATACAGAGGTAGGTATTTTTGGGTATTTACTTACATCGGACACAAGGCAATATTTTAGTGGCTGATAAAAGGGTGCAAATCCAGCAAAAGGGTGAGTTACTCCCCAAAGCGTAATTGTTTTAATTTGTTGCATAGCAGCTAAGTGAGCATTTCCTGAATCCATTGAAATCATAAGATCTAATGATCTCATTAGCTCCAATTCTTCATTGAAAGACATTTTACCTGCAATATTTTGCACATTGTAATACTTTTTTTCTAATGCATTTAAAATAGTTATTTCTTTTTTACCTCCACCAAATAGAACTATTTTTATTCCTTTTGAAGTTAGTTTATCAATAACTTGTTCCATTAATTCTATGGGGTATATTTTACTTTTAAAGGCAGCAAAAGGTGCAATTCCAATCCAAGTATTTTCTTTTAATCCAGTTATTTTAATACAATTTTTTGAGATCAGTTTTTTCTCTAAAGTAAAAGGCTTTGATAGATCTACTGGATATCCTAGCTTACACAAAACATCTGCATACCGTTGGTGAGTTGTTTTTAATTGCTTAAAAATCTTATTTTTTGATCTAGTAAGTGCTTTTTTTTCTGCTCTACCTTTATCAATATGCTTACAAGGTTTTCCGCTTAGAAAAAATAAAGTTCTTAATATTTTTGAACGCAGTACATTATGAAAATCTGCAATATGAGTAATTTTTTGTTTTTTTAGTTCTATAAATAGCCTAAATAAACCCATAACACCCTTATGATTTTTTGTGACTTCAGCAGCAAAAAAAGAAACATTTGGGATTCCATCAAAAAGAGGCCTCAAAAAAGGTTTGGAGACTATTGTTATTTTGCAATTTGGGTATTGCCTAGTAAATGCTCTAATCACAGGGACAGACATAGCAACATCTCCCATTGCTGATAGACGAATTATTAAAACATGATGACTGCTTAACACAAAAAACGTTTTAAATGTAAATGTAATCTTTTCATCAGAATTAAATTTACATCAAAAATTATTATGCAACTTTGTACCTTAAATGATTAGTTAATTATGAATCAAAGATCGCTGGCTTTAATCGCTCTTTTTATTGCAGCAATTATATATGGTGTCACTTTTACCATTGCAAAAGAGGTAATGAATACCCACATTCATCCTTTTGGTTTTATTTTTATCAGAGTTGGAGGTGCAATGATAATTTTCTGGATTCTTGGTCTATTTATTAAGGGAGAAAAATCAATTGAGAAAACTGATTTTAAAAAAATAGGATTGGCTGCCTTTTTTGGAGTTGGGCTTAACATGCTTGCTTTTTTTAAAGGATTGAGTTTTACAACCCCAATTAGTGCTTCTGTAATAATGGTAACTACACCTATTTTAGTACTAATTTTTTCCAGTATTATAATTAAGGAAAATATACCAAATTATAGAATAACAGGAGTAATTATTGGATTGGTTGGAGCTGTATTACTTATTGTATATGGTCATGTTTCAGGTGATAAAGCTAGTAACAGAGCTTTAGGGAATTTTTTAGTTTTTATTAATGCAGCTTCTTACGCCATGTATTTAGTTTTGGTAAAAAATTTAATAGTTAAATATCATCCAATTATTTTTGTAAAGTGGCTTTATTTAGCAGGGTTTATTTTTGTTTTTCCGTTTGGGATTTCAGAATTTCTCAGTATTTCTTGGCAAGAAATGCCTTCAGATATTTATTTTAAAGCAGGCTTTGTGGTTTTATTTACAACTTGTATTACCTACCTATTTAATCTTTTTGCATTGTCTAAATTAAAGCCTACTACAGTTAGTGTTTTTATTTACTTACAACCAGTTATTGCAACTATTTATGCATTAATTGTTGGGAGTGATCAACTAAATTTTATAAAAATTATAGCCTCAATTTTTATTTTTTTTGGAGTCTTTTTAGTGACTAAACAACCCACAATAACAGCAAATTAAAAATGTATCTTTGTAATCTATAAAAAGATAATAAATGATTCATTCAATGACGGGTTACGGAAAATCCGTACTACACTTATCAGATAAAAAAGTAACTATAGAAATAAAGTCTTTAAACAGTAAGAATTTAGATTTAAATGTTCGAATACCCTCTTATTACAGGGTAAAAGAACTTGCTGTTAGAAAAGAGTTGGCTTCAAGATTAGTTAGAGGTAAAGTAGATTTTTCTATATACATAGAGATGACCGCAGATGAAACTTCTACAACAGTTAATAAAGGCGTTGTTTCTGAATATATGCAGCAATTAAGAAATGTTGTTCAAACAGGATCTTCAAATGATGTAGAATTATTAAAAATGGCTGTAAGAATGCCAGATGCTTTAAAAACTGAAAGAGAAGAGTTAGATGAAGATGAATGGGCTCAAATAAGTGCAAATATCCAAAAAGCTATTAAAGCTATTATTCAATATAGAATAGATGAAGCTGCTTCGCTAGAAAAAGATTTTAAATTAAGAATTGAAAATATTCAATCATATCTAGAGGAAGTAAAGTCCTTTGATGCGGCAAGAATTACTCATGTAAAAGAACGTTTAAAAAAAGCAATAGATGATTTAAAAGTACAAACCGATAAAAATCGTTTTGAGCAAGAGTTAATCTATTATTTAGAAAAATTAGACATTAACGAAGAAAAAGTTCGATTGGCTAATCATCTAACATATTTTTTACAGGAACTTGGGACTGAAGATTCTAATGGTAAAAAATTAGGGTTTATTGTTCAGGAAATTGGAAGAGAGGTAAATACCATTGGATCTAAAGCTAATTTTGCCCCGATGCAAAAGGCAGTTATTCAAATGAAAAATGAATTAGAGAAAATTAAAGAGCAAGTCTTAAACGTTTTATAATAACTCAAGAAAAGATATATACCTATAAAAAATGAATGAATTTAACGGAAAATTAATTGTCTTCTCAGCACCATCCGGATCTGGAAAAACAACCATAGTTCGTCACTTGTTAAATCAGGAACAATTTCAATTAGAATTTTCTATTTCTGCAACATCAAGAGAGGCTAGAGGAAAAGAAAAAGACGGAGAGGATTATTATTTTATTTCCGCTAAAGAGTTTAAAAATAAAATTAAACTTGATGAATTTTTGGAGTGGGAAGAGGTTTACATTGATAATTTTTACGGAACATTAAAAACCGAAGTAGAAAGAATTTGGGCTAAAGGAAAACATGTAATCTTTGATATAGATGTTGCTGGAGGACTTAGAATTAAGAAAAAGTTCCCTGAGAGAACATTAGCGGTTTTTGTAAAACCCCCAGACATTAACGAACTTATAATAAGATTAAAGCAGCGAGGGGAAGAATCTTCAGAAAAAATTGCAATGAGAGTTGCAAAAGCCCCTACAGAAATGGCAACAGCTCCCCAGTTTGACACCATTATACTAAATGATGATTTGACAACAGCGTTAAATGACGCTGAAAATTTAGTTAAAGATTTTTTAAATAAATAAGAAATGAAAGTTGGCTTGTATTTTGGGACTTTTAATCCAATTCATGTTGGTCATGTTATTATAGCCAACCATTTAGTGGAGTATTCAGATCTAGATGAAGTATGGATGGTGGTTACTCCGCACAATCCTTTAAAGAAGAAAAATTCTCTATTAGCAAATCATCATAGATATGAATTAGTATATCAAGCTCTAGAAAAATACTCTAAAATTAAACCTTCAGACATAGAATTTAAATTATCCCAGCCTAGTTATACAGTCAACACGCTGGCTTATATAAATGAAAAATATCCTCAACATGAGTTTCATTTGATTATGGGTGAAGACAACTTAAAAAGTTTTCACAAATGGAAAAATTATGAAACCATTCTAGATAATCATGAGATCTATTGCTATCCAAGAATTATAGAAGGAAAAGCAAAAACAATTTTTGAAAATCATCCCAAAATTCATAAGATAGACGCTCCAATTATTCAAATTTCAGCTACATTAATTAGGCAAGGAATTAAGAATAATAAAAATGTAGAACCTATGCTTCCTAAAGAAGTATGGAAGTATATAGACGAGATGAATTTTTATAGAACTTAATTTTACCATCATATATAAAATCTCCTGAAGAGTCTTTCGTTGTATATTTGTAGAATCATTGAAATTTAAATGGCCAAAAAGAAAACCAAGAAAATAAAACTAAAGCAAAAGCTAACCAATAAGTATCGTTTGGTAATTCTAAATGAACATACATTTGAAGAAAGATTTGCCTTCAAATTATCTCGTTTAAATGTTTTTGTTTTTAGTGGCTTGTTTTCAGTTTTTTTAATTTTAGCTACCATTTTATTAATAGCTTTTACCCCTATTAAAGAATATATCCCTGGATATTCTTCCTCCAAATTAAAAACCAATGCCAGAAAATTAACCTTCGAATCAGATTCTCTCAAAAATAGATTGGCAGTGATAGAGAATTATACAAAATCAATTAAATCTGTTCTTACAGGAGAGGTTACTGAAGATGATGTGATAGATTCTATTCAAGAGTTGTCAAAAAGAATACAAATTGATGAAAGCACATTAGATGCTTCAAAACAAGACTCTATATTCAGAGAAAAAATAGAAAGTAGAGATCGTTTTCCATTATCAGATGAACTTCAAGAAAAGGTAAAAATTGTATTTTTTGCTCCTATAAGTGGAACCGTTTCTCAATCTTTTAACTCAGAAAACAAACATTTTGCAATTGATGTAGTTACCAAAGTAGGAACACCCGTTAAAGCAGCTGCAGACGGTACAGTTATTTTTTCTGAATGGACAACAGAAACAGGGTATGTAATTATATTAAAGCATGCCAATAATTTTATTTCTGTATACAAGCACAACGGGTCGTTGTTAAAAGATCAAGGAGATTTAGTTCAGTCTGGAGAAGTAATAGCCAGTGTAGGGTCTTCTGGAGAATTAACTACAGGCCCACATTTACATTTTGAACTCTGGAGCGATGGCTATGCTGTAAACCCATCTAACTATATAGATTTTGAATAGATGAGTATAAAATCTTTATTAGCAATTCCTTTTGCAAGAAAAGCTCAAAAAAAAGTCTATAAGTGGGCTTACGAGCCTCATAAAACTCAGCAAAAAATATTTAAAGAACTTATAAATAAAGGAAAGAATACAGCTTTTGGGAAAGATCATAACTTTAATCAAATCACTTCATATTCAGAGTTTAAAAAGCAAGTAAAAGTTACAGATTACGAAGGGTTAAGAACTTATATAGACAGGGTAGTTTCTGGAGAAAAAAATGTACTTTGGAAAGGAAAGCCTTTGTATTTCGCTAAAACATCAGGAACAACATCAGGGGCTAAATACATTCCAATAACCAAAGAGTCAATGCCTACTCACATTAAAGCAGCAAAAGAAGCGTTGCTCTGCTACATAGCAGAAAAAAATGATGCTAGTTTTGTAAATGGTAAGATGATTTTTTTACAAGGAAGCCCAGTTTTAGAGACCCTAAACGGAATTAAATTGGGCAGACTGAGTGGAATTGTGGCCCATTACGTACCTCAATATTTATTAAAAAATAGATTACCAAGTTGGGAAACAAATTGTATAGAAGATTGGGATACTAAAGTAAATGCAATTGTAGATGAAACTATCGATGAAGATATGTCTGTGATTAGTGGAATTCCTTCTTGGGTTCAAATGTATTTTGAAAAGTTGATCAATAAAACTGGTAAGACTATTTCAGAAATATTTCCAAATTTTAATTTTTTCATTTATGGAGGTGTAAATTTTGAGCCTTATAAAAATAAGTTTGAGTCTTTAATTGGAAAAAAAATAGATTACATAGAGTTATACCCAGCATCTGAAGGTTTTATTGCCTACCAAGATTCTCAAAAAGAAGTTGGGATGTTGTTGCAATTAAACAGTGGGGTTTTTTATGAATTTATCCCCGCTAATGAATATTTTGATGAAAATCCAACTAGAATTTGTTTAGAAGATGTTGAATTGAATGTTAATTATGTGATCATACTCAATACTAATGCTGGTTTGTGGGGTTATAATATTGGAGATACTGTAGAATTTACCTCATTAATGCCTTATAGAATTAAAGTAACCGGAAGAATTAAACATTTTATTTCTGCCTTTGGAGAACATGTGATAGGAAAGGAAGTTGAAAAAGCATTAAACGAAGCTATTAATGGAACAGATATCAATGTTAGTGAATTTACGGTAGCACCTGAAGTAAATCCAATAGAAGGATTACCGTATCATGAGTGGTTTATTGAATTTGAAAATGAGCCTGAAGATATGGATCATTTTGCTTCAAAAATTGACACATCCATGCAAGCTCAAAATATATATTATTCTGATCTAATTGATGGTAAAATATTACGACCATTAATAGTACGAAAAGTAAAAAAAGGAGGCTTTCATGAATACATGAAATCTATTGGGAAGTTTGGAGGGCAAAACAAAATCCCACAATTATCAGACAATAGAAAAATAGCAGAAGTCTTAAAATCTTTTTTAAAAGACTAATTAAGGTTTAATTATTCTAAAAATATAAATCAATGAAAATTATTTCAACCAATATAGGAGAACGAAAAGACATCGATTGGAAAGGGAAAATAATTACCACTGGAATCTTTAAATTTCCTGTTGATACCCCAGTTTTTCTTGATAAAGAAGATGTAAAAGGAGATACAATTTGTAATAGAAAACATCATGGTGGTATTGAGCAGGCAGTTTATGGGTATTCTCAATTACATTATACCTACTGGAAAGAGCGATATGAATCATTAGATTGGCAGTATGGCATGTTTGGCGAAAACTTAACCATAGATACTTTAGAAGAAACAGAAATTCATGTAGGTGATACTTTTAAAGTTGGAGAATGTATTTTAGAGGCTACAAAACAAAGGGACCCTTGTGTAAAATTAGGAGTTCGTTTTAACGACATGAACATTGTGAAGCAATTCTGGAACACCACAATGTGTGGAGTATATTTTAAAGTTATACAAACCGGAAACGTAAAAGTTGGAGATACATTTGATTTGATTAAAAAATGCTCAGAAAACCCTACAATATCAGACTTATATATTGCAAAAAGGCTACGTAAAGGAATGTAGATAATTAAATTGTTTTCTCTTTTTTATGGAGAAATCGAGTTAATTTCATAGAAAGATCCAACAAAATAATTTTAGCATTACCATTTCTTTCGATATGATATAACGCATCATTCAATTCTTTCTCAATTGCTAAGATATTTTCGCTATGAACAAAAGGCGCAAAGTTTTGTAAATTAAATTTGGGTGTTTTTATTTCTAAGAAAACTAACTCTGGAGACTTATAATTTAACAATAAGGCCTGTCTAAAGAATTGGAGGCAATAGGCTAAAAATTGTTTTTGAGTTTCTCTACCAGATTTTGCAATAGTTTCAGACCAAGCTACTAATTCCTGAATAACAGCAGCATTTCCTTTGGCTTTAAAAGCAGCACGGATCCAGGTAATAAACCACTCTTCAAAAATAAGATCATTAGAATCTTGATGTAATAGGTGAACTGCCTTATTATAATTTCCTTCAGCTTGGGTTGCTATTTTTAGAGCTTCACTCTCTGACGAATTTTCTCTTACGACTAAGTTTTTGGCGATATCTACTTCACTTAAAACTGGAAAGTGTAATGCTTGACAACGTGATCTGATGGTATTAATAATTTGATCTTCATTTTCAGTAATTAATAAGAAAATGGTTTTTTGAGGAGGCTCTTCAATTAGTTTTAATAATTTATTTGCTGCTGCACTATTCATTTTTTCAGCCATCCAAATAATCATAACTTTAAAACCACCTTCGTAAGATTTAAGTTGTAATTTTTTTACAATCTCTAGAGCTTCATCAACCCCAATCATTCCTTGCTTATTTTCTACCCCAATACATTGTAACCAATTAAAAAGGCTCCCGTAAGGTTGATTTTTCACAAAATCTCTCCATTCAGATAAAAATAAATTACTAATGGGGTGTTTTTTAACAGAATCATTTGTGGTTACAGGAAATGCAAAGTGTAAATCTGGATGTTGTAGTTTGTCTACTTTTATTTCACTTGCCTCAGGGTTGTCAGAAAAATGACTTAATAAAAATTCCGCGTATGCAATAGCAACTGGTAAAGTACCTGAGCCTTCTTTTCCGATAAACAATTGTGCATGAGGAATTCTTCCATTCTTAGCAGAAGCCAATAAATGGGTTTTTATATGTTCCTGACCAATAATTTGATTAAAAAGCATAACACAAATATAAGCGATAATTTTACGCAAACGTTATATTAACTTTTCAGTTTTCAATTTCTGTGAACCCCTTTTATTAGCTATTTTTGTGCAAAAATATTTTAATAATGAAAACCATACAAGACTTCAATTTTAAAAATAAAAAAGCACTAATACGTGTAGATTTTAATGTACCTCTAAATAATAATTTTGAAGTAACAGATGCGACAAGAATTCAAGCAGCAAAACCTACCATAAAAAAGATTTTAGAAGATGGAGGATCCGTTGTTTTGATGTCTCATTTAGGGAGGCCTAAAGGAGTAGAAGCTGCCTTTTCATTGAAGCATATTGTAGAAAAAGTAACTGAAGTTTTAGGAGTTCAAGTCCAATTTGTAGCTGATTGTGTTGGAGAAAAAGTTACTCAAGCAGTAAATAACTTACAAAATGGTGAAATTTTATTGTTAGAAAATCTTCGTTTTTATAAAGAAGAAACTGCTGGAGATGAAAGCTTTTCAAAAGAATTGGCTAATAACGGAGATGTTTATGTAAATGATGCTTTTGGGACTGCTCATAGAGCCCATGCCTCAACGACTATTGTAGCAAAATATTTTTCAGACAATAAATGTTTTGGAAGTTTATTAGCTACAGAAATAGAAAGTATAGACAAAGTATTAAATAACAGCGAGAAACCTGTATTAGCTATTTTAGGAGGGGCAAAAGTATCTTCAAAGATTACCGTCATAGAAAATATCTTGGATAAAGTAGATCATCTAATTATTGGAGGTGGAATGACCTTTACATTTATAAAAGCACAAGGAGGTAGTGTTGGAGACTCCATTTGTGAAGATGATAAAATGGAGTTGGCTTTAGAAATTTTAAAAAAGGCAGCTGCTAAAAATGTTCAAATTCATCTTCCTGTAGATGTATTAGCAGCAGATGATTTTTCAAATGATGCCAATACTCAAGTAGTAGATGTTACAAAAATACCAGAGGGTTGGCAAGGACTAGATGCAGGTCCTAAATCTCAGCATATTTTTGATGAGGTTGTCAATTCATGTAAAACCATTTTATGGAATGGCCCTTTGGGAGTTTTTGAATTAGAAGCATTTTCTAAAGGAACTATTATGCTTGGAAATTCTATTGATAAAGCCACCCAAAATGGTGCTTTCTCTTTAGTTGGAGGAGGAGACTCTGTGGCTGCAGTAAAACAATTTGGCTTTGCAGACAAAGTGAGTTATGTGTCTACCGGTGGAGGTGCCATGTTAGAAACATTAGAAGGTAAAAATTTACCAGGAATTAGCGCTATACTTTCTTAAAGAATATTCTTATATTTAGACTTTCTAAAAGAATATATATTACAAGATGATTCGCTATAAAGCGAATCATCTTGCTTTCAAAAAAAATATGAAATACACTACACTACCTAAAACTACCATTAAGGTTTCGAAAATTTGTTTAGGAACGATGACTTGGGGGAACCAAAATACCCAAGACGAAGCATTTGAACAAATGAATTATGCACTTGAACAAGGAGTTAATTTCTTTGATACAGCAGAACTATATCCAGTACCAGCAACCCCGGCAACTTATGCAGATACAGAACGTATTATTGGAAACTGGTTTCAAAAAACAGGAAAAAGAGATAAGGTTGTTTTAGCGAGTAAAATTGCAGGTGGAGGAGACTATACAAAACATATCAGAACAGGAGGGTTTACCAAACAAAATATTACAGAAGCTATTGAAGGTAGCTTACAAAGATTACAGACAGACTATCTAGATCTATATCAATTGCATTGGCCCTCTAGAGGCGTAAATTGTTTTGGTGTTAGAGATTACCCGTATCAAACAGCTACAAAAGAAGCAGAAAATCACCTAGAAATTTTGGAGACGTTACACACTTTTGTAAAAGCAGGAACTATCAGAGCAATAGGTCTTTCTAACGAAACACCTTGGGGCACTATGAAATACCTCCAAACAGCTAATGATTTCAACTTACCGAGACCAGTTACCATCCAAAATTCGTATTCGTTAATCCACAGAGGGTATGAAGTTGGACTATCTGAAGTATCTATGAGAGAAGATATAGGTTTATTAGCCTATTCACCCTTGGCTCAAGGCGTGTTATCTGGAAAGTATCTAGACGGGAAAAGTCCAGAAGGGTCTCGAGGAAATTTATTTCCTAGATTTATTGCACGCTATATGGGAGACGGTTCTAGTGAAGCCGTAAAAAGATACCAAGAAATTGCAAAAAATAATGAAATTACCTTGTCTGAATTATCCTTGGCTTTCGTCAATCAATTGCCATTTGTAACCAGTAATATCATTGGAGCAACAAAAATGATTCAACTCAAGGAAAATATTGGGAGTATTCATATAGAATTATCGAAGCAAACCTTGCAAGAAATTCAAGAAGTACATGCGATGATACCAAACCCTGCCCCTTAATATCTTTCTTATTTGTTTTGTTTAGAAGTCCAATTATCTCTTAGACCAACAGTTTTATTAAAAACCAAAGTACCAGATGTTGTGTCATCATCAACATTAAAATATCCTAAACGTTGAAATTGAAATCGTTCACCTATACTTGCCGATTGTAAACTAGGCTCTACAAAAGCATTGATAACCTCTAAAGAGTTAGGATTTAAGAACTCCATAAAGTCTTTTTCTTTATGACTATCTGGAGCTTCATCAGAAAACAATCGATCATAAGATCTTACTTCAGCATTGATGGCATGTTTTATGGATACCCAATGTAAGGTCCCTTTTACTTTACGTGTACTTTCCTCAGTTCCACTTCCAGATTTACTCAAAGGGTCATAGGTGCATTGAATTTCTGTAATATTACCTTTGCTATCTTTGGTGCAACTTTCGGCTTTAATGATGTAAGCATTCTTTAGGCGAACTTCCTTTCCTAATTTTAATCGAAAAAATTTCTTATTTGCCTCCTCTCTAAAATCTTCTTTTTCTATATAAATTTCTCTTGAAAATGGAACTTCCCTGCTTCCAAAACCTTCTTCATAATCATTATAACTTGCATCTAATACCTCTTCTTTATCTTCCGGGTAATTTGTAATGACAACTTTTACAGGGTCTAAAACCCCCATTACTCTTTTAGCAGTGTTATTTAAATCTTCACGAATTTTAAATTCTAATAAGGACACATCAATAATATTTTCACGTTTAGAAACCCCAACTGTTTCAATAAAACTTTTAATTGATGCGGGGGTATAGCCACGTCTTCTTAATCCAGATATAGTTGGCATTCTTGGATCATCCCATCCTGAAACTATTCCTTCTTCAACTAAACGCATTAATTTACGCTTACTCATAATGGTATAGCTTAAGTTTAAACGAGAAAACTCTCGTTGTTTCGGAGGGTTTGGAAATTGTTCTTTACCATATTTGTATACATGATCTCTAAACCAATTGTATAAATCTCTGTGAGGTTTAAATTCTAATGAACATAAAGAGTGAGATATTTGCTCTATATAATCACTTTCACCGTGGGTCCAATCATACATTGGGTAAATGTTCCAATCGTTTCCAGTTCTGTGGTGTTTCTTATATAAAACTCGATACATGATAGGATCTCTAAGCAACATATTAGAGCTGGTCATATCTATTTTAGCACGTAAGATATGTTCACCTTCTTTAAACTCACCATCTTTCATTTTTTGGAATAATTCCAAATTTTCAGCTACAGAACGTGATCTAAAAGGACTGTTAGTTCCCGGTTCAGTTGGTGTTCCTTTTTGTTCTCTCATCTGCTCTGATGATTGACTATCTACATAGGCATTACCATCTTTTATCATTAAAATTGCCCAGTCATATAATTGTTGAAAATAATCTGAAGAATACAATTCATTGGCCCACTTATAACCCAGCCATATAATATCATTTTTAATAGCATCTACATATTCTTGCTCTTCTTTTGCAGGATTTGTGTCGTCAAAACGCAAGTTTACAGGAGCACTGTATTGTTCTCCCAATCCAAAACTAATTCCAATGGCCTTTGTATGACCTATGTGTAAATATCCATTTGGTTCTGGAGGGAACCGGAAACGTAGGTTTTCTTTAGGCATTCCGTTTGCCAAATCTTCTTCAATAATTTGCTCAATAAAATTGAGTGATTTTTTTTCTTCAGACATCGAGTTTCAACTAAAATTGAGTTCACAAAATTAAACAAAATAAGCGGATTTATGAGTCATTATAATTTTGATTACTTTAAGAAATAAAATTATTTATTTGTAGTAATTTTGAAATCTTAAATAGTTTTAATGGCGAAGAAACCAGATTTAGTTGTTTTTGATGAAGATACACAGCAATACAATGCTGCTATGATACCTTATGCCACTAGCGCAAGTTCTCCGGTAATAAAGCCATTGAATACAGCAACATGGAGAAATGACGGGGTAGACAGAGTAAACAAACAATTTAAAAGTAAGTTTGATGAGTTAAGAAAAGAGTATGAGGAAATGATGGAACAGTTTACGTATAATGATTTAGTTTACAATGCTAAATTTAATTTTGAACCCATCATAGGAGAAATATATCATCTTTATAACAATAAAAATCAAGAATCTTTTTTATCTATAATATCACCGGATCAATGTAACTTTATTCATTTAGGGTCTTTTAGATTAAATTCTCAAAAAATGTGGGAAAAAACATAGACAATGGGTAAGATACAAGTAAATAATATTAAATTATATGCGAATCATGGTTGTCTAAATGAAGAGGCAATGATCGGTTCTTGGTATCGAGTAGATATTGAAGTTAATGTAGACTTAACTAAATCTTCAATTTCTGATGACCTCGAAGACACTGTAGATTATGTGCAGTTAAATCATATTGTTAAAGAAGAGATGGTTATAAGGTCAAAACTATTAGAGGAAGTTGCTAATAGAATTTTAGATCGATTCTTTTTAGAATTAAAAATGATAAAAAGTGCCACAGTAAGTGTTGCTAAACTAAATCCGCCAATAGGGGGAAATGTACAAGAAGTTGTTATTATTCTCACAAAAGAACGTTAAGTTCAAAAAAACTTGGAATACTAGATAATTGATGTAAATTTGCAATCTTGAAAAAGGTGTCGTGGCCGAGTGGCTAGGCAGTGGTCTGCAACACCATCTACAGCGGTTCGAATCCGCTCGACACCTCAAAAAATAAGCATTGTTTTACAATGCTTATTTTTTTATCAAACAAATCCTTTTACCGCTTTAATCTAACCAATTAACTATAAAATATAACCTATTAGCGAATATTGAGACGTGTAAACTCTAATAAATCGTTAATTTGAGGTAATTAATAGCAATAAAATTTGGGGGAATTTTATGTAATTATACAAAGGCAGCACTAAGAAGTGTTGCCTTTTTTTTATGACACAAGTTTTTTAAGATATTTCTTAACACAACATTCATGTTTTTTCTGCATCTTTGTTTTCAATGAAAATTTATCCTATACAAACAGGAAATTTCAAGTTAGACGGAGGAGCCATGTTTGGAGTAGTGCCTAAGACCATTTGGCAAAAAACGAACCCAGCAGATTCGAATAACATGATAGATATGGGCATGCGATCTTTATTGATTGAAGATGGTAAAAGACTCATTTTAATTGATACAGGTATGGGGAATAAGCAATCAGCTAAATTTTTCGGATACTACTATCAATTTGGGGACCATTCATTAGATCTTTCTCTTGCTAAGTATGGTTTTCACAGAAATGACATTACAGATGTTTTTTTAACGCACTTACATTTTGATCATTGCGGAGGAGCTATTCAGTGGAACAAAGATAAAACAGGTTTTGAGCCAGCTTTTAAAAATGCACGTTTTTGGAGTAACAATAAACATTGGGACTGGGCAGTTAACCCAAACCCAAGAGAAAAAGCTTCATTTTTAAAAGAAAATATTTTTCCAATTCAAGAAAGTGGACAACTAAATTTTGTGTCAGAAAATCCACTTAAAGAATTAGGATTTGAAATTTTAAAAATGGATGGTCATACAGAAAAACAAATGTTGCCAAAAATTATTTATCAAGGGAAAACACTTGTTTTCATGGCAGATTTACTTCCTACAATTGGCCACATACCTCTACCTTACGTAATGGGTTATGATACAAGACCTTTATTAACAATTAAAGAGAAAGAACACTTCTTAAACATGGCTGCAGACAATGAATACTTTTTGTTTTTAGAACATGATGCTTACACAGAGATTTGTACAGTTCACCATACAAATAAAGGTGTTAGATTAAAATCAACTCATCAATTTAAAGATATATTTAATTAAATAATTTACCCATGAAAAAAATAATTATAACACTTACGTTATTTATTTGCATGAACTCTTACAGTCAACAAGATTCAAAATCAAATTATTGGCAACAACATGTAGATTACACGATGGATATAGATGTTGATGTTACAAATTTTCAATATAAAGGGACACAGCAATTAGTTTACACAAATAATTCACCAGATCAACTAACTCGAGTTTTTTATCATTTATATTTTAATGCTTTTCAGCCAAATTCTCAGATGGATGTTCGTTCTAGAAACATTCAAGACCCAGATAGAAGGGTAAGAGATAGAATTAGTAAACTTAAGCCAGAAGAAATAGGTTTCATAAAGGTTAATTCTTTAACTCAAGATGGTAAAAATGTAACTTTCCAAGTAGTTGGAACCATCTTAGAGGTAACACTCGATAAACCCATAAATCCAGGAGAAAGTTCAACGTTAAAAATGATATATAATGCTCAGGTTCCCAAACAAATAAGAAGAACTGGTCAAACCAATAAAGAGGGTGTAGCACTATCCATGGCACAATGGTACCCCAAAATGGCAGAGTACGATTTTGAGGGTTGGCATACACCTCCTTATATAGCAAGAGAGTTTCATGGTGTTTGGGGAGATTTTGATGTGACTATCCATATTGATAAAAATTACACAATAGGTGGAACTGGATATTTACAAAATCCTCAAGAAATTGGTCATGGGTATGAAGACAAATCAAAAAAATTAAAAAAATCAAAAGGGGAAAAATTAAGTTGGCATTTTAAAGCACCAAATGTTCATGATTTTATGTGGGCTGCAGATCCAGATTATAATCATGACATTCTAAAAACAGCCAATGGAATTGATTTACATTTTTTTTATAAAAATAACTTAGATGAAAAGTATTTAAAAAATTGGAAAGATTTACAACCAAAAACAGCTCAACTAATGAGTTTTTTCAGTAAAAATGTTGGTCAGTACCCTTACAAACAATACTCTGTAATACAAGGAGGAGATGGAGGTATGGAGTATGCTATGTCAACATTAATAACTGGTAAAAGAAGTTTTAATAGTTTGTTGGGGGTTACTTCTCATGAGATGGCACATACATGGTTTCAGTTCCTATTAGCTAGTAATGAAAGTAAGCACCCATGGATGGATGAAGGGTTCACATCTTACATTTCTAATATAGCTATGAATAAAATTTTAAATAGAAAAGTAAAAAATCCTCATCAGGGGTCTTACAATAGGTATTTTAAAATGATTTCCTACAGAAAAGAGGAGTCACTGGCTACCCACGCAGACAGATACCATTTAAATTCTTCTTATAGCACCGCTAGTTATAGTATGGGGAGTATGTTTTTATCTCAATTAGAGTATATTATAGGGAAAGAGAATGTTGAGAAAGGACTTAAAAAATATTTTAATGATTTTAGTTTTAAACACCCAACACCAAATGATATTAAAAGATCTATGGAGAAAGTTTCTGGAATTCATTTGGATTGGTATTTAAATGAATGGACTCAAACTACTCATACAATTGATTACAGTGTTCGAGGTTTTGGGAATAAAAAAATTATTTTACAAAGGCATGGTAAAATGCCAATGCCTATAGATGTTAGAGTAACTTATAAAGATGGCTCTTCAGAAGATTTTAATATTCCTTTACAAATGATGAGAGGGAATAAGCCAACAAGCGCAACAATTTTAAAAGATTGGTCTTGGACACATCCTGTTTATAAATTTGACGTGACAAAAGAGGTTAGTTCTGTAGAGATAGATCCGTCTAAATTAATGGCTGATATCTATCCAGCTGATAATAAAAGAAATTAACAAGAAATAAAAAGTGATAAATCATCGCTTTTTATTTCTTATCAACTTGTTCTAATAATGTGTTAATTTTATTGTCTTTTGGAAGAAAGCCTTTCAACATTAGGCCAACTCCAAATACAATTAGCAATACTCCCATTATTCTTTTTATTCGGTAAACTACTAAAGGAGTCATTTTATTTTTTAACTGTTTTGCTAAAATAATTTTACCTAAGTCAGTTATAAAATAACTAGTGATAATTATTGTAAAATAATAAAAAATTGAGGTTGGATTCATATCTAGCGCTGGTCCAATAACTACAATTAACCCAAGCCATAGTGCTAGAACTCCAATATTGATAAAGTTTAGAAAAAACCCTTTTAAAATTAGCTTGAAATAATTGATGTTAGTAGATAAATTGAAAGATTCTTGAAGTTCTTTTTTCTCAGATTTGTCTAAATAGGTAATTGTTCCATAAACAATTAAAATTAGACCTCCAATGAAAAATAACCTAGGGTCATCTTTAATCCTTTCTAGTAAATGTCTACTTCCAAAATAGGCAATTACAATAAATGCAACATCTCCAAAAATAACACCTAAATTAAATGCGATTGCTGCTCTTGCTCCTTTTAAGATACTTGTTTGAATTAACATAAAAAACACTGGGCCAATCATAAACGAAAGAAAGAACCCAAATAATATTGCATTTTTTACATGATAAATATCCATTTGCTAAAGATACTTTTTTTTAAACATCGTCATAGTCAATCGAAATTTTTGGAGTTGTGGGGTGCGCTTGACAGGTTAATATAAACCCTTCATTTACCTCTTGATCTGTAAGAATACTGTTTTTAATCATAACAGCTTTTCCTTCTGTAACTTTACCTAAACAACTTGAGCAAACTCCACCCTGACATGAATACGGGGCGTCTATATTATTTCTTAATGCTGCTGCTAAAATGTCGTCTGTTTGCTTCATGGTAAAACAAATTTCTTCATCATCAAGCAACACGCTTACTTCAGAAAAACCACCTTTAATCTCAGAAACACTTTCTTCATTAACTGTAGCTGTAAACAGTTCAAATAGAATCTGAGATTCTTTGTAGCCGTTCTCTATTAATGTATTAGAAACGGTTTTAATCATTTCTTCTGGACCACATAAAAAAGCAGTTTTAAATGACCAATTTTTATAGATATTTTTTATATAATAATTTGTATGTCCTTTATCAATTCGACCAAATAAAGACCCCTCTTCTCTTTGTCTACTGAAAATATAATGTAAATTAAATCGGCTACCATAAGATCCAGATAGTTCATCTAATTCAGATTTAAACATAGTATCTTCAGATGATTTATTTCCGTATAGTAGTGTAAAAGACGATGAAGGCTCCTTTTCTAATACAGTTTTAATCATAGATAAAACAGGAGTAATACCACTACCAGCAGCTATGCCAATGTAGTTGTTACTCTTTGAAGGCTCTAAAATAAACTTTCCCTCAGGTTCGTGAACTTCTAAGATATCACCAACTTTCAATTTTGAGGTTGCATGAGTAGAAAAAATGCCATTTTCAACAGTTTTTATAGCTACTTTTAAATCTCCACTATGAGGAGTAGAGCAAATTGAATAGGCTCTACGTATTTCATTTCCATTAATCATGGTTTTTAGCGTAAGATATTGGCCTGCTTTAAAAGAAAAATTAGTTTTTAAATTTTCAGGAATATCAAAAACAAGAGAAACCGCATTTGCGGTTTCTTGAATGTAATTTTTGATAGATAATTTATGAAATGTACTCATGAATTTATATAATTTTTTTTTCTACTAAATATTCTGCTATTTGCACAGCATTTGTAGCTGCTCCTTTTCTAAGGTTGTCAGAAACGATCCACAAATTTAAGGAGTTTTCTTGAGATTCATCTCTTCGAATTCTTCCCACAAAAACTTCATCTTTTTGATGAGCTGTAATTGGCATAGGATAGATGTTTTCTTTCACGTTATCTTGGACGATGACTCCAGGAGATTCATGTAATAATTTTCGAACTTTTTCAATCTCAAAATCATGTTCAAATTGAACATTTACAGCTTCTGAATGCCCCCCTGCTGTTGGAATTCTTACGGCTGTTGCTGTTATAGAAAATCTATCATCTCCTAAGATTTTCTTAGGTTCTTTTACTAATTTCATTTCCTCTTTTGTGTAGCCATTTTCAAGAAAAACATCACAATGTGGTAATGCATTTCTTCCGATCGGGTGTGGATATACCATTTCGCCTTCAATTCCTGCTTCCTCATTTTCTAATTGTTGGACTGCTTTTACTCCAGTTCCAGAAACAGATTGGTACGTAGAAATAACAACACGTTTCATGGTGTATTCTTGGTGTAAAGGAGCTAGCGCCATTACTAATTGAATGGTAGAGCAATTTGGATTGGCAATAATCTTATCATCATTAGACAAAACATCACCATTAATTTCTGGAACAACAAGTTTTTTTTCTGGATCCATTCTCCAAGCAGAAGAATTATCGATAACTGTAGTTCCAACAGCTGCAAATTTAGGAGCCCATTCTAGAGAAGTATCACCACCTGCAGAAAATAATGCGATATCTGGTTGTTTGTTTACAGCATCTTGTAAACTAACAATAGTGAACTCTTTATTTTTAAATGAAATATGTTTTCCAACAGATCTTTCGGATGCAACAGGTATTAATTCAGTTATCTCAAAGTTTCTCTCTGCTAAAACTTGAAGCATTACATTTCCTACCATCCCGGTAGCTCCTACTAAAGCGATTTTCATAGTATATTAGTTTAATTTTTTTCTTGATTAGGATTATTTCGAGACCCAATTCACAGAATTTAATAACAAAGCTACAAAGATGCTAAAAAATGTCCTGAAGATTTCAATTAATAGGAGTAAGAAATAGATAAAAGTTAAAATTTTTTCAAATAGACAGGAAATGTTGAATTTTCAACTTACTATTAAAAATTATGCTAGTTTTGCAGATAAGAGTCTGTAATAGACAAAAATAGATTGTTTAACTAATTTGGTATAGCATGCAACTGTACAATAAGTTAAGCGCTAATGAACGCGCTGCATTAATAGATGAGGCTGGAAAAGACCGCATCACAATTTCATTCTATCAATACCATAAGATAGAAAATCCACAATTATTTAGAGATAAATTATTTTTAGAATGGCAAACTTTGGATGTGTTGGGTAGAACCTATGTTTCCTATGAGGGAATCAATGCTCAAATATCTGTACCCTCCGAGAATTTTTTGGAATTAAAAAATCAGTTAGACACCATTCCTTTTTTGAATAATATTCGATTAAACGTAGCTATTGAACAGCACAATAAATCTTTTTTAAAATTAAAAATAAAAGTTAGAAACAAGATTGTTGCTGACGGCCTAAATGATGACACTTTTGATGTAACCAATAAAGGGATTCATTTAAATGCTAAGGAATTTAACCAAATGTTGGAGGATCCTAATACTATTTGTGTAGATATGAGGAATCATTATGAAAGTGAAATTGGCCATTTTGATGGAGCAATAACTCCAGATGTAGATACCTTTAGAGATTCATTAGACATTATTGAAGAAGACTTAAAAGAGAATAAAGAAAATAAAAACTTATTGATGTATTGTACTGGTGGTATTCGTTGTGAAAAAGCTTCAGCATACTATAAACATAAGGGATTTAAAAATGTTTTTCAATTAGAGGGAGGCATTATTGAGTATACTAGACAAGTAAAATCTGAACATTTAGAAAATAAATTTTTAGGGAAAAATTTTGTTTTTGATCACCGAAGATCAGAAAAAATATCAGATCATGTTGTTGCCAATTGCCATCAATGCGGATCACCTTGTGATGTTCATGTTAATTGCGCTAATGAAGCCTGTCATCTATTATTTATTCAATGTAAAGATTGTTCAGAAAAGATGGAAACAACATGTTCATCAGAATGTCAAGAGATCATTCAATTGCCATACGAAGAACAAAAAAAACTACGAAAAGGGAGCCATGCTAGTAATAAAATATTTAAAAAAGGACGATCAAAAAAGCTCTTGTTTAAAAAATAGAAAATGTCTTTTACCTTGAAAGAATTCTGGTGGGTTTTTTTATACTTTTTGCAATAAAATCATTGTGATAGTTTCCGTATATTTACTCGTTAAATAAAATATTCAAGCATTACAATTAACAACTTTTTAGATTAGGTGTAAGCATTATGAAAATTTAATTGAAGTTTATTTAGCTTAAAAATTAATAAAAACAATAAGAAGTCTAGGCTTTTAAATATATATTACTTTATGGCATGTGAAAGTTGTGGTACAGGAGAAGATGGTAAACCAAGAGGTTGTAAAAGCAACGGTGCTTGTACTTCAGGGGGTTGTGAAAAGTTATCAGTTTTTGATTGGTTGTCAAATATGACTTTACCAGGTAATGAAACTCCCTTTAATATTTATGAGGTACGTTTTAAAAATGGGCGTAAGCACTTTTTTAAAAATACAGAAAAACTAACTATCTCTATGGGTGATGTTGTAGCAGTTGAGGGTTCTCCAGGACATGATATTGGTGTAGTCTCGTTAGGAGGAGAGTTAGTGAAAGTGCAAATGAAAAAAAGAAAAGTATCTATTGATAGTGAAGAGATAAAAAAAATATACAGAAAAGCCTCACAAAGAGATATTGAAATATGGGAAAAAGCAAGAAATCGTGAACAAGAAACCCAAAAAAGAGGTAGAGAAATATTAGGAAGACTGGGCTTGAAAATGAAATTATCAGATGTTGAATTTCAAGGAGATGGAAATAAGGCAACGTTTTACTATACTGCAGAGGCTAGAGTAGATTTTAGGCAATTAATTAAAGATCTAGCCGGAGCTTTTTCAATTCGAGTAGAAATGAAGCAAGTTGGAGCTAGACAAGAAGCTGCACGTTTGGGAGGAGTGGGTTCTTGTGGTAGAGAATTATGTTGTTCTACTTGGCTCACAGATTTTAGAAAGGTAACAACATCTGCGGCTCGTTATCAGCAATTATCTTTAAATCCATTAAAATTAGCTGGTCAATGTGGAAAATTAAAGTGTTGTTTAAATTTTGAGTTAGATACTTATTTGGATGCGTTAAATGATTTTCCAAAACAAGAGAAAATTTTAAAAACAGAAAGTGGAGATGCCGAATTTGTTAAAATGGACATCTTTAAAAAATTACTATGGTATACTTACAAAGAAAATAGATCTAAATGGTATAAATTAAGTTTAGAACAAGTTCAAGAGATCATAGATTTAAATAATAAAAATGAAGTTTCAATTCCGCTTGAAGATTATGAATCTGAGATAGAGGAAGTGGTTGCTGTAGATTTTGAAAACGTAGTTGGCCAAGACAGTCTTACAAGATTTGATACACCAAAGAAGAACAGGAGAAGGAACAGAAATAAAAAAAGGGAAAAAGTTTCATCTGGAGTCGTATCCAATCAATCCCAAAATAACCAAAAAGGTCACAAGTCAAAAAAAAGTAATAAATCAAACCACCAAAAAAGAAATAACAATAGTCAGTCTAATACACAGAATACGAGAAGAAGAAAACCAAAACCAAATGCCAATACTAATCAATAGTAGAATAATATTAATTCTTGTGTTGGGGGTATTATTTATATCCTGTGATTCCAATAGAGTTTTTGATGAGTATAAATCTATTACTAACAATAGCTGGTCTCAAGATCATTCAATTAACTTTAAATTTGAAATTACAGACACCATATCAAAAAACAATCTGTTTATTAATGTTAGAAACAGCAATCAATATCAATTTAGTAATTTGTATATAATTTCAAGCATTAACTTTCCTAATGGCAAGAAAATTGTTGATACGTTACAATATGAAATAGCTGATAAGAATGGGAGATTCTTAGGTGAAGGGATATCTGACATTAAACACAACAAACTCTTTTTTAAAGAAAATATTATTTTTCCATTTTCAGGAAATTATAATGTGTCAATTTCTCAAGCCATGAGAAAAAATGGGAGCATAGATGGAATCAAAGAATTACATGGAGTCTCTGATGTTGGCTTTAGAATTGAAAAAGTAAACTAGCATGGCAAAAAAGAAAGAAACAAATTTTAAAAAATATATCAAACGATTTTGGATAATCGTATTAGGTGGTTTTGCTTCAATTTCATTAGTATTTTTATTAGCTTCTTGGGGTATTTTCGGAGAATTACCAACATTTGAAGAATTAGAAAATCCAGAAAAAAATTTAGCAACAGAAGTTATTTCATCAGATGGGGTAACATTGGGTAAATATGCATTTAAAAATAGAACCCCTGTTGGATTTAGTGATTTACCAGAGAGCTTAGTAAACGCATTAATTGCCACTGAAGATGAGCGATTTTATGAACATTCAGGAATAGATTTCAGAGGATTGGCAAGAGCTATTGTAAAACTTGGTAAAGGAGGTGGTGCTAGTACAATTACTCAACAGTTGGCAAAAAACTTATTTAACAAAGGAGGATCAAGTAGTACATTAAAAAGATTAACTCAAAAAGTAAAGGAGTGGATAGTTGCAACTAAATTAGAACGACAATACACCAAAAATGAAATAGTTGCTATGTATTTAAATACGCAGGGGTTTCTTTTTAATGCCATTGGGATTCGTTCGGCTTCTAGAATTTATTTTGGGAAAGAGCCTAAAGATCTAGACATTCAAGAGTCTGCTATTTTAGTTGCGATGTTAAAAAATCCACGTCAGTTTAACCCTAACAGAGAAATTTCAAAAAAGAAATCACTTACAAGAAGGAATGTGGTTTTTGCTCAAATGGCAAAAAACGAGTTTATCACTCAAGAAGAAAAAGATTCATTACAACAGTTACCGTTAAAAATAAATTTTACTCCAGAGAGTCATAATGATGGATTGGCAACCTATTTTAGAGAATATCTTCGTGGGTACTTGAAAAAATGGGTAAAGAACAATCCAAAACCTAATGGAGATTCTTACAATATCAATAGAGACGGATTAAAGATTTATGTAACCCTAGATTCTAGGATGCAACAATATGCTCAGGAGGCAGTTCAAGAACATATGTCTAACCTTCAAAGTTATTTTTTTAAAGAACAACAAAAAAATGAAACAGCTCCATTTTATGATTTAGAGGAAGAACAAGTTGACGCTATCTATAAAAGAGCAAGAAAAAGATCTGATCGCTTTAGAAGGATGAAAAAAAACGGATATTCAGATCAGCAAATAGATTCAGCTTTTAATGCATCTACAGATATGAGAGTTTTCTCCTGGAATGATCAAAGAGAGGTAGATACTATTATGTCTCCTAATGATTCTATTAAATACTACAAAACTATTTTGAGATCAGGGTTGCTATCTATAGAGCCACAGACTGGTCATATTAAAGCATGGGTTGGAGGAATCAACCATAAATATTTTAAATATGATCACGTAGACCAAGGTAAAAGACAAGTCGGTTCTACATTTAAGCCATTTGTATATGCAACAGCGATTAATCAATTACGTTTGTCTCCTTGTGAAAAGTTTCCAAATACACCTTATACAATACCAAAAGGAAGATTTGGAATTCCGGAGGCCTGGACACCCAAGAATTCTGGAGAAAAGTATGGGGGAGAAATAACTTTAAAGTCAGCTTTAGCAAAATCAATCAATGTAATATCTGCAAGATTAATAGATATGGTTACGCCATTAAATGTTGTACGTTTAGCTAAATCTGCAGGAATAGAAAGTAGAATTCCTAAATCACCTTCAATTGCTCTAGGGTCAGTGGAATTATCACTTATGGAAATGACTGGAGCATACGCCACATTTGCCAATAAAGGGATGCGTGTAGAACCTAATATGCTACTACGAATTGAAGATAAAAATGGAACTGTCTTAGCAGATTTTACTCCTAAAACTAATGAGGTATTAAGTGAAGAATCTGCCTATGTTGTATTAGAATTATTAAAAGGGGTAACCACAGCTGGATCTGGAGTAAGGCTTCGAACTTCGGAACACTATTACAAAGATATTATTACTGGGTTCCCTTACGAATTTACTAACCCAATAGCGGGTAAAACTGGAACAACTCAAAACCATACAGATGGGTGGTTTATGGGAGTTGTGCCAAATTTAGCAACCGGTGTTTGGACCGGTGGTGAAGACAGAGCTGTTCATTTTGAAAATATAGCAGAAGGTCAAGGAGCTACCATGTCTTTGCCTACTTGGGCTTTATTTATGAAAAAAGTGTATGCAGATACTTCTTTAAATATTAGTCAAGAAGACTTTGAAAAACCGGAGAGTATTGGGATAGTTACAACCTGTGGGAAAGACTCTTCAACTAAAGATAAAAATTCCAAGAAAATAATACCTGAAGACGACGATATAGATTTTTAACATTATAAAATGACACAAGTATTAAAGACATTACAAAATAATTAGCATGATTAATAAAAAAGTAGATAGCATAGAAGAAGCACTTAAAGGTGTTTCAGATCATATGACATTTATGCTAGGAGGTTTCGGCTTATGTGGCATTCCAGAAAATGCTATAGCAGAGTTAGCAAGAAAGGGAGTAAAAAATCTTACTTGTATATCTAACAATGCAGGAGTTGATGATTTTGGACTTGGATTATTATTACAAAATAAGCAAATTAAGAAAATGATATCTTCTTATGTGGGTGAAAATGACGAATTTGAACGTCAAATGTTATCAGGAGAATTAGAAGTTGAATTAACCCCACAAGGAACTTTAGCAGAAAAATGTAGAGCTGCTCAAGCAGGTTTTCCTGCATTTTATACACCTGCTGGTTATGGTACCGAAGTTGCAGATGGAAAAGAAACAAGAGATTTTAATGGTAAAATGCACGTTTTAGAGATGGCTTATAAAGCAGATTTTGCTTTTGTAAAAGCATGGAAAGGAGACGAAGCAGGGAATCTAATATTTAAAGGGACTGCTCGTAACTTTAATCCATTAATGTGTGGAGCTGCAACTATTACTGTTGCAGAGGTAGAGGAATTAGTTCCTTTAGGCGTATTAGATCCAAATCAAATTCATACCCCTGGGATTTTTGTACAACGAATTTTTCAAGGAGAGAAGTTTGAAAAAAGAATAGAACAAAGAACCGTTAGAGAAAGAAGTTAGTTATGTTAGATAAAAACGGAATAGCTAAAAGAATAGCAAAAGAAGTAAAAAACGGTTATTATGTAAATTTAGGGATAGGGATACCTACCCTTGTTGCCAATTTTGTAAGAGACGATATTGAGGTAGAATTTCAAAGTGAAAATGGTGTTCTTGGAATGGGGCCATTTCCTTTTGAGGGAGAAGAAGATGCAGATATTATTAATGCAGGTAAGCAAACAATTACTACAATGCCAGGAGCAAGTTTTTTTGATTCTGCAACTAGTTTTTCTATGATTAGGGGAAAACATGTCCATTTAACAATTTTAGGAGCTATGGAGGTATCTGAAAATGGAGATATTGCCAATTGGAAAATTCCTGGTAAAATGGTAAAAGGGATGGGCGGTGCTATGGATTTAGTAGCCTCTGCAGAAAATATTATTGTTGCTATGATGCACACCAATAAACGTGGTGAATCTAAATTATTAAAAAGATGCTCCTTACCTCTTACTGGTGTAGGATGTGTTACCAAAGTAGTGACTAATTTAGCTGTTTTTGAAATTAAAAATAATCACTTCTATTTATTAGAAAGAGCCCCTGGAGTTAGTGTTGAGGAGATTAAAAATGCTACTGAAGGAACACTAGTAGTTGAGGGTGAAATTCCAGAAATGAATTTATAAATTGATGTTATGAAAATTATCTCATACAACGTAAACGGAATTAGAGCAGCCATTAAAAAAGGAATGTTAGATTGGTTACAATCTGCAAATCCAGATGTTATTTGTATTCAAGAAACAAAGGCACAGCAAGATCAGGTAGATACTGAACTTATTAAATCTGCTGGATATCCCTATCAATATTGGTTTTCTGCACAAAAAAAAGGATATTCAGGAGTTGCTATTTTTTGTAAACAAGAGCCAAATCATATCGAATATGGAACCGGAATTGAAACCATGGATTTTGAAGGGAGAAACATTAGAGTAGATTACGACAATGTTTCTGTAATGAGCATGTATTTACCCTCCGGAACGAATGATTTAAGATTAGATTTCAAGTTCAATTATATGGATGAAATTCAGGAGTATGTAAATGACTTAAAGAAGTCAATTCCCAATTTAGTAATTTGTGGAGATTATAATATTTGTCATGAGGCTATAGACATACACAATCCAAAAATGAAGGGGGTTTCAGGATTTTTACCTAAAGAAAGAGCATGGATTGGGAACTTTATAAATAATGGATTTATAGACAGTTTTCGTCATTTAAATAAAGAACCTCATCATTATAGTTGGTGGAGTTACAGGGCTAATTCTAGAGCGAATAATAAAGGTTGGAGAATTGACTACAATATGGTTTCAGCACCATTAAAGGAAAATATCTCTAGAGCATTTATTTTACCTAATGCAAAACATTCAGATCATTGTCCAATTGGTGTAGAATTAGAATTTTAATAAATGAAAAAAAAATATTTTTTAGCGCTCTTTTTGCTTTCAACATTTGCTATTTCACAAGTTAAAAAAGACAGCATTATCATTAATAAAGATTCTGTAAAACAAAACTCAGGAGAGATTCTATATACAATTCAAGAAATTACCCTCATTGATAGTTTAGTTATAGAAAATCAAGTTCAGTCTGTTTTTATGGATGAGATTAAGGAGTACTATATTTCTAATACAGATACTACAGATGTTTCAAATACACCTTTGGATCTAGCTTTGTTAAAAGAGAGGCTTGTTTTAATCAATGAAACGACTCCTTTTCATCTTGCCTATAATCCTGCTTTAGAAAAAATCATTAAATCTTACTTAAAAAACAGGAGAAAATATTACCCAAACTTTATGGCTAGGGCGGCATATTATTTTCCAATGATTGAAAAGTATTTAGATCAATTTGATATTCCTTTAGAGATGAAATATCTTGCTTTAGTAGAATCTGCCTTAAAACCCAAGGCAAAATCTAGGGTTGGTGCAACGGGGCTTTGGCAATTTATGTATCCAACAGGAAAACAATACAATTTAAAGGTAAGTTCATACGTAGATGAAAGACAAGATCCAATAAAAGCAACAATTGCAGCGTGTAATTATCTGAATGATTTATATAAAATATTTGGAGACTGGGATTTGGCACTTGCAGCCTACAATTCTGGACCAGGAAATGTAAGTAAGGCTATTAGAAGATCTGGAGGTTACAAAAATTACTGGAATATTAGGCCATTTCTACCAAGAGAAACAGCTGGATATGTTCCTGCTTTTTATGCAACAATGTATTTATTTACCTACGCTCAAGAACACGGGTTAACAGGTATTCCTCCAAAAATTCATTATTTTGAAACGGATACCATTTTAGTAAAAAAAACAGTAAGTTTTGATCAGATTACCGAACAAACAGGAATAGAGACTGCAATACTACAATTATTAAATCCAGAATATAAATTAGACATTATACCGTATGTAAAAAACAGAAATTACACCCTTAGAATACCAACAAAACAAGTGGGGAATTTTTTGAAAAATGAAGAAGCTCTTTATGCTCTTGTAAATTCAGATATGGCCAAGAGGGAAAAACCCTTACCTCAATATTTTGAGATGGATAAGAGGATTCGATATCGAGTTAAAAATGGTGATTATTTAGGTAAAATTGCCTACAAGTATGGTGTCAGAGTTAGTGATATAAAAAGATGGAACGGTCTTAAAAATAATAATTTAAGAATTGGACAACGTTTAAGTATTTACCCAAAAAGGCTACGTGTTCCTAAAGTGTCAAAAACATCAGTAGTTAGTAGTGTTTTAAAGGGTAAACCAACAATTTATATTGTTAAGAAAGGAGACTCTTTATGGACCATCGCAAGGAAGTTTGAAAAAGTTTCTGTGAATCAAATTAAAAAATGGAACAATATTTGGGATACTAAAAACATTAAGCCTGGGAAAAGACTTAAAATATTTAAAAGCTAGTAAAATGAAAAAAAGTATAACAGTATTGTGTTTATCATATTTATTAATTTCTTGTATGGATAATACTGTTGTTTTACCTAGATCCGTCGGAGCATTTAATAAAGTTACTGTTGTAGCAAAAGGTTCTTTGTGGGCAGGTGACGTTGGTAATCAAATTAGAAATTCGTTTGGTGAGCTAATGGTTGGGTTACCTCAGCCAGAAAAGACTCTTTCTGTTGGTCATGTGGCTCCAAATGGTTTCACTTCAATGATGAGAAGTAATAGAAATGTTTTAGTTGTAGAGTTAAGTGACAAAGAGAGTTATGTGAAAACAACTAATAAATATGCTAATCCTCAGACATTAATTTACTTATCTGCTAAAGATAAAATGGGACTTTTATCCTCTCTGAAGCAGCACATGAGTGAAATCATTCAAACTTTTAAAGAGTCCGATATAAAGGTTTTGCAACGTAGTTTTTTTAATAAAAGAGTTAACGATTCTATGTATAAGACATTAAAAAAATTAAATATTTCACTTACCATTCCAGAAGAATTTAAAACAGTTGATGATACAGGCGATTTTTTATGGTTAAGGCAGCATTTAAAAAGTGGGATCGCTAGAGGTGCAGGGAATAACAATATTTTGGTGTATTCATTGCCACTCAATGACCAAACAATGTCTTCAGATAATATAATTTCAATGAGAGATCAAATTGGAGAGAAATATATCCCAGGATCTAAACAAGGGATGTATATGATTACAGAGGCTGCTTATACCCCACTTACCACTAAAACTGAAATTTTAGGAAATGATGCATTTGAGACTAGAGGGAAGTGGGAAGTGAAAAATGATTTTATGGCAGGGCCTTTCTTAAATTATGCAATCATCGACAAAAAAAACAATAGACTGCTAGTCGTTGAAGGGTTTACATATGCCCCTTCAGTTAATAAAAGAGAATTTCTTTTTGAGCTAGAAGCTATCGCAAAATCACTAAAAATAAATTAAGATTAATTTAATAGCCAATTTTATTTCGTACCCTATTTAAAACTTCTCCGGCTACTTTTCTTGCTTTTTGTGCTCCAATGTCTAGCGCTCTGTCAATTTCATTCTTATTTTCCATAAAATAAGAATATCGTTCTCTAATGATGGCAAATTTATCTAAAACAAGTTCATATAATTCTTGTTTGGCATGACCATATCCATAGTTTCCTCCTTCATATTTTATTCTCATTTCTGCAATTTCACTTTTTGATGCTAACAACTTATAAAGCGCAAAAATGGTGTCATTATCTGGGTTTTTCTTATCCTCTAGAGATTTACTATCTGTTTTTATAGACATGATTTGTTTTCTTAACTTCTTATCTGTTAAGAAAATATTGATGATGTTATCTCTAGATTTACTCATTTTTTGGCCATCAGTTCCAGGAACTAATTTTGTTTCTTCTTGGATTTTAGCATTGGGAGGAATTAACGTATCACCTACAATATTATTGAAACGATTTGCTACATCTCTAGACATCTCTAGATGCTGTAATTGGTCTTTCCCAACTGGTACAATTTCAGCATCATACAATAGAATATCTGCCGCCATTAACATTGGGTAAGTGAATAATCCAGAATTTACATCAGCCAAACGGTCAGATTTATCTTTAAAACTATGAGCTAAGGTTAGTCTTTGATAAGGAAAAAAACAACTCAAATACCATGATAACTCAGTTACCTCAGGAACATCACTTTGCCTGTAGAAAACTGTTTTTTCAATATCAAGACCACAAGCTAGCCAGGTTGCAGCTGTGCTGTAGGTATTTTCTCTTAATTCTTCGCCATTTTTAATTTGAGTTAATGAATGCATGTCTGCTATAAATAAAAAGGCATCATTTTCTGGCTTGTTAGACATCTCTATGGCAGGTAAAATTGCACCTAAAAGATTTCCTAAATGAGGTGTACCTGTACTTTGTACACCTGTCAGTATTCTTGACATTATTATTCAGTTTTTTATAATACAAAAATACTGATTTCAATATTAATGGAATCAAACAAAAGAATATTACTACATTCGTTAATATGAAATTAATAAAAATACCTTTCTTGTTAATTTGGAGACTTTGGTTTTACATTTTAATAACTAGTACAATCTTACTAATGTCTCCGTTTTTACTCATATTAACTTCAAAGGAACGATATTATTCTACCTTTTGGAAGATGATTAGAGGTTGGGCCCATGTTTTAGTTTATGGAATGGGTTTTAGAATAAACAAACAAATAGATCAGGTATTAGATAGACAAAAGAGTTACATGTTTTGCCCCAATCATGCATCTCTGATGGATCCATTTGTTTTGATAGTTTTAAGTAAAAATCCTATCGTATTTGTTGGTAAAAAAGAGTTAGTTAACATACCAATATTTGGGTTTTTTTATAAGAGAGTGGTTATCATGGTAGATAGAAGTAGCCCTGCCAGTAGAAAAAAAGTTTATGAGAGAGCAAAAAAAAGATTAAAAGATGGCGTAAGTATTGGGATTTTTCCTGAAGGATTGGTGCCAACTGAAGACGTTGTACTGGCGCCATTTAAAAATGGAGCTTTTAGTTTGGCTATTGAACATCAAATTCCAATAGTGCCGCAAACCTATTATGATTGTAAAAGATTTTTCTCTTGGGATTTTTTAAAAGGAGGGACTGGCACTTTTAGAATAAGACAACATCAGTTTATAGAAACCCAAGGATTAAAATCTAATGATTTGGATACCATAAAAGAAAAATTATTTCAAATTATATATCATGAATTAATTTCTGATGAGTTATATATGAAAGACACTAATAGAACTAAATGAAAAAAAATATAACCCCCCGATATTCTGAAAACGAGGAAAGATTAAATATTTTAACACATGGCTTTGGACTTCTGTTAAGTATTATTAGTTTTCCTTTTCTAATCTATAAATCATTTAATTTTGAAGGTTTTTGGAAACCACTAAGTCTAATAATTTATGGTTTTAGTTTAATTGTTCTATATGCAGCATCAACATTTTATCACGCTGCTAAAGACTCTAAATTAAGACGGAAGTTAAATATATTTGATCATGCTGCTATTTTTGTTTTAATTGCTGGAAGCTATACTCCGTATACTTTAGTTGTATTACAGGGGTCTATTGGATGGATTATTTTTTGTTTTACTTGGCTTTTTGCATTAACAGGAATTATCTTAAAACTTTTTTACACGGGTAGGTTTGACAAGTTATCAACTATCATGTATGTTTTAATGGGTTGGCAAATAGTTTTTGTTATAAAACCACTAATTGAAAATTTAGCTAGTGAAGGGTTGCAGTTGTTATTTGCTGGTGGAGTTTTTTATACAATTGGAGCTTTCATTTATTCAATAAAAAAAATTAAATTTAATCATGCTATTTTTCATGTTTTTGTCCTTGTAGGAAGTATATGCCATTTTGCTAGTATTTACTTTTACATTTATTAATAAAAAAAATATATAGGTGTAAATACTTGTTTTTACTTTTTTTTTTAATAAAACTATTGTTATTTGTAAATAAAGTATATATTTGTATAGTCTTGGGGTGATACTTTTAGTTAACCTCAGGTAAATAAATCTTATTTTAGGGGGTAGATTTATTAAATTTCCTCGAACTTTGCAGTTCGAGGTTTTTTTATTTCCAGGTTTTGTATGAATTCTTGCTTAAATTAGAATTGTAGTATCTTTCATCATTAGTAACCTCTTCTCCTAAATAGTCCGGTTTTAAGAAATCTTGACTTTTATCAGTTAGCTCTATTTCGGCAACTATTAATCCTTCATTAGTTCCTAAAAATTCATCTATTTCAAAAATATTTCCTTTAAATGTATGATAGTACCTTATTTTTTCAATAATACCCTTTTCACAGAGATTCATTAATTCTTTGGCTTCTTTTAATGGAATATTTTTTTCCCATTCAAATCTAGTAGTTCCGCTTTTATCTGAAATTCCTTTGATAGTTATGAATCCCTCATTATCAATAATACGAACTCTAACAATTCTATTTTTATTCGAATTTAAAAAACCTTGAATAATATGTTTTTTCTTGTGACAAACTTTTTTAAATTCTTTTTTTTGAATCAAAAATTTTCGTTCAATTTCTAAACCCATAGGATATGATTATTTGTACTAATGTAATGGATTTATCGTTATTGTAGGAAGAAATAAATATATTTGAAACGAATTTAATTTTATGATTAAAAGACTCTTTGTTTTTCTAATTTTCTCAACCTCATTAATTTCGGCTCAAGTTGATTATAGTGATTCCTGGGAAGATTTTTTTTCTTACAACAATGTAAAGGATTTTATAAAATCTGAAAACATATTATATGCATTATCAGACAATGCAATATTTACTTATGATTTTACAACTCAAGAAATAAATAAATTATCATCAGTTCAAGGATTGTCGGGAGAGTCTACCTCAGCAATTCATTATAGTACTCAAAGCGATAGATTGGTGATTGGTTATAAAAACGGATTGGTAGAGGTTGTAGATTCTGATGGTAGCATAACAATTTCTGCAGACATCCTAAATTTTAATCAAACAGGTGAAAAAAGTATAAATGATATTTTTGAATATCAAGGAAAACTATATTTATCAACATCTTTTGCAATTATAGAATATGATGTTGATCAATTAGAATTTGGAGATACATTTTTTATAGGAAATAATTCTACAGATGTAAAAATAAATGAAATTGTAGTTTTTAATGATTTTATTTACGCTGCTACTGAAAGAGGTATTTATAAAGCTGATATTAATAATGCGAATTTAATTGATTTTAATAATTGGAATTTAATTTCATCAGTCAATAATAATTATTCAAACATCATCATCTTTAACAGTAAAATTTATACCAGTTTAAACAAAAAACTGTTTGAGGTTACAGAAACAAACGAGATAGTTTTAATTGAAGATTACTCCTCATCAATCGTGAGTTTAAAAGGGTCATCAACTAATTTATCTGTTGTCTTTAATAGTTCTGTGAATATCTATAGCACTAATTTTGATTTAGTACTTCAAAATAATGCTGATATTAATTTTGATTATATTTTGAATACTGCTTTTGCTGAAAACAATCAACTTTTTTTAGCCACAAAACAATTTGGTATTTTATCATCATTAATTTCAGATGATATAATTTTTCAAGAAATTCATCCTGAAGGACCAGTATCAAATGATGTATTTTCTGTAACAGCAAAAAACAACCAATTATGGGTCGTTTATGGGGGTTATACACCAACTATGGCACCTATTCAACCAAAACTAGGATATAGTCATTACAACGGAGAGAATTGGTTCACAGAAGAAAATGATCTAGACAATCCTTTTCCAGGATTTGTGGATATTACGCTAGACCCAAATAATGAGAATAAAGCATTTATCAGTAGTTTTGGAAGTACTAATCAAATTAATACATATCAAACAGGAGGATTATTTGTTGTTGAAAATGACGAGATCACTAATTTTTATAATAATTTGAACAGTCCTTTAGAGGATATTTATGAAACAAATCCATTAATAAACAACAGTGTAACTGTAAGAATTTCTGGTTCTGTATTTGATAATCAAGGAAATTTATGGATTGCTAATGTTGGTTTATCCAATGAATTGAAAAAGTTTTCGAATGGTTCATGGACTGAATATGATATAAGCTCAGTGAAACCAAATTCCTCTTTTGGTCTTTCAGAAATAATAACAGATAGAAATAATTCTATTTGGATCGGTACAAGAGGTGATGGTGTTATAGCATTTAATCAAAACGGTGAAAGGATTAGATCTTTAACTGTTTTACCAACTGAAGGAAGTTTACCAAATCTAAGAGTTATTAGTCTGGCATCAGATTCAGACAACAGAATTTGGATTGGAACTATTTCTGGATTGGTAGTTTTTAGTAATGCATCAGGTATTTTTGATGCTGATTTAGTTGATGCACAGCCTGTAATTTTTGAGGAAGACGGAATAGCAAAAAAATTACTTGGAGATCAATATGTTTCTGCTATAGCAGTTGATGGTGCAAATAATAAATGGTTTGGCACATCTGATGGAGGAGTTACTTATACCAATCCAAATGGGCAGACAACAATTGCAAACTTTAGCAAAGAAAATTCACCATTACCTTCAGATAGAATTACAAAAATTTCAGTAGATAAAGAATCTGGAAAAGTGTTTTTTGCTACGGATAAGGGAATTGTTGCCTACAATAGTGATGTAGCTCCTTTTGGTGAGACATTAGGAGAAGTTTATGCATATCCTAATCCGGCTCGTAAATTTCACAACACAGTAACCATAGATGGAAGAAATGGCACAAACCTTCCCAAAGGAACCAATGTAAAAATTCTAGATATAGCTGGGAATTTAGTTTATGAAACCAATGTAATTGAGGGGCAAGAGCTTCAGGGAGGTAAAGTAATTTGGGATAAAAAAAATCTAGCCGGGAATAATGTAGCCTCTGGAATTTATATTGTTCTGTTAGCCAATGAAGATGCATCAGAAACATCTTCAACAAAAATTGCAATCATTAATTAATGGGAATAATATCTACCGAGGCAATTGTTATAAGTACCATTAAATACAGTGATACTAGTTTAATAGCTAGACTTTACACAAAAGAGCTTGGGTTGGTAAGTTACCTTCTTAAAGGAATATTAAAATCAAAAAAAGGAAAGCTAAGAACTGCTTATTTTCAGCCTTTAACTCAGCTCTCCATCATTGCAAAACATCAAGAAAAAAGAAACCTTCAAACACTTAGTGAAGCTAAAGTGATTAATTCTTATGAAACTATTTATACTTCTGTTGTTAAGCAGTCTATCGTTTTATTTATATCCGAAATATTAACCAGTGCAATCCAAGAGGAGGAGAACAATGATTTATTATACGACTATCTGAAAAATTCTTTTATTTGGTTTGACTCACATCATCAAATTTCTAACTTTCATCTCTTATTTTTAATGAACCTCACAAAATTTTTAGGTTTTTATCCTGATCTTTCAGATACCCAAAAAGAGGGGTTTCACCTAAGAGAAGGCCTCTTTACAGATTATCAAGGAACAGATATTATCAAAGGAGTTAAATTAATTCAGTTTAAAAGACTGTTAGGCACAAAATTTGATGATATAGAGGGAATTAATTTTTCAAAAACTGGAAGACAACAACTATTGCAGATAATAATTCGATATTTTGAATTACATTTGGGCGGTTTTAGAATGCCAAAATCTTTAGCAGTTTTAGAAACAGTATTTCGTAGATGAAAACGATAGTTTATTTTATACTTTTTTCACTTCCTTTTTTATCCACTGCCCAAGAAATAAAGGTGCTTGATAAAGAAACTGGGAAACCTATTTACAATGTTTCTGTATATACTGAAGACCCATACTTTAATTCTTCAACAAACAAAGAAGGGATTGTAGATATTTCTGCTGTAAAAATTAAAGATATTTTAATTTTATCACACATTTCATATGCAATAAAAAGTATTCAGAAAACACTTATAGAGAACAATGGATTCGTTGTATACTTGTCTAAACAATCTGAACAACTTGATGAAGTAGTCCTATCTGTATTTAAAAGAGATGCAAAAACAAACAGAGTAGCTGAAAGAGTAGCTGTGTTAACATCTAAAGAAATTGAAAAATTATCTCCACAAACCTCTGCTGATTTATTAGCAGCTATTCCTGGAATTAAGATTCAAAAGTCTCAAATGGGAGGAGGAAGCCCAGTAATAAGAGGAATGGAATCAAATAGAGTTATGTTGGTGATAGATGGGGTAAGAATGAATAATGCTATTTACAGAAAAGGTCATTTGCAAAACGCTATTACTGTTTCTCCAAATCAATTAGATAAAACTGAAGTTGTTTTTGGTCCTTCCTCCGTTATATATGGTTCAGATGCTTTAGGAGGAGTTATTCATTATTACACTAAAACTCCAAAAATATCTAAAAAAACTAAAGTAAATTCTAGTTTTTTTAACCGTTATTCCTCTATTAATAATGAAATCACAAATAATGCTTCAGTAGAAATAGGAACAAAAAAATGGGCCTCTTTTACAAGTATTTCTTATAGTGATTTTGGAGATTTAAAAATGGGTAAAAAACGCTTACATGGTTTTAAAGATTGGGGAAAAGTGTTTGAATATTCAGAAAATTCAAATGATTTTTACAGTGCAACAGCCACCCTTAATCCAGACGAGAATATACAACAAAATACGGGTTATAATCAAACAGACTTATTACAAAAGTTTTTCATCCCTCTATCAACAAAAACAGATTTAAAACTTAACTTTCAGTTTTCTACTTCCTCAGATATTCCAAGATTTGATAGACTAGATGAAAAATCTGAAGGAACTCTCAAATTTGCAGAATGGTATTACGGACCTCAACAACGATTGTTAATTTCACCACAACTAGATATAAGATTAGGGAAATCTTGGTTAGATAAAGGAACATTTACAGTAGCATATCAAAATATTAAAGAATCTAGAATTCAAAGAAAATTAATGAGCTTGGAAAGGTCTTACAGAAATGAAAATGTAGATGTTTTTAGTTTTAATGGAGATTTTATAGTACCAGTATCTAAAAAAGAAAATACAGCCCTTACATATGGATTTGAATTTTTATACAATGAGGTTTCTTCAAATGCTTTTGGAAAAACTTTGAATGTTTCAGGAAATGAGATTTTAGGATTTTCTGATAATTTTTCAGTACAATCTCGTTATCCAGATGGAGGAAGTAGTTATTTAAGTTGTGCAGCATATCTTGGGTATAGGCAAGATTTATCAACTAAATCAACTTTAAATTCTGGAATCCGTTTAACTAAAACTAATCTAAAGGCATCTTGGATAGATCAAACTCACATACAATTGCCTGAAACAGATATCAGATTAGATAATTCTGCAGTTACTGCTACCATTGGATATGTCCATAAGCCCTCAAAAAATTGGCAATTTAATACAGTTTTAGCTTCAGGTTTTCGTTCGCCAAATATTGATGATATAGGTAGAGTCAGAGAAAAATCTGGACATGTTACTGTTCCAAATATATATTTAAAACCAGAGTTTGCTTACAGTGCTGAAGTTGGCATTCAAAAATACTTTAACGATAAGAAATTTAGAATAGGCTTTAATACATATTACACGTTACTTGAAAATTACATTATTAGAGATGATTTTTCTTTAGAAGGAGACTATTTAGCCGCTGGCGTAGTATTGTATGATGGTGAATTAGAAAATATTGTTGCAAATCAGAATCGTGGGAATGCTTTCATATTTGGGTATACAGCAAATTATCAAGGAAAGCTATCAAAGCAATTAACAACAAATGGTTTTGTTACTTACACAAAAGGGAAAACCTACGACTCAAAAGAGCCTCTTTCTTCTATACCACCCTTATTTGGACAGTTTGATGTTAATTATACTGATAACAAAATTCAGATAGGAACAAGTTTTAGATTTAATAGTAAAAAAGATATTGCTGATTTTAATTTTACCGAAGGAATAGACAATCATGATTTAACTCCGATCATCGATGAAAACGCTCTTGAAGATATAGACAAGTATTATGGTTCTCCAAGTTGGTTTACCTTTGGAATCAATAGTAGTTATACATTTAACGAAAATTGGAAATTACAAGGTATGATAAGTAATTTATTTGATCAACATTACAGAGAATTTGCCTCAGGAATTTCCGCACCTGGAAGAAATTTTTCTTTCTCGTTAATTACTGTTTTCTAGACTTTCTATTTCCTTCATTATCAAATTCTTCATTTAACTTTTTTTCAACGCTAATGATAGCAATTAGCAATGTAAAAATCATAAAAGCCATTGGCAACCAAGAACTCATTAAAGGGTCGTTTACAAAAATCATGAGAATCATTACTAATAATGCAACTCCTGAATACTTTAGGAGAGTGATACAAAATAAACTATTTGCAAAGTTCCAAATATCATCATTTAACATCGTTCTGTTAGTCCTATATCCATAGATATAGTTTATTTTTTTTGGCGGAAAAAAATAAAATATAATACTCATAAGGAAAAGCAATCCATTCACACTTAATACATAGGTAAAAGCATCCATACTACTTATTTTTTTAATGGTCTTAACAATCCTTCTTGTGCAACCGTAGCTATTAATACACCATCCCTTGTAAAAATATTTCCAGTAGCCAAACCTCTAGCTCCTGAAGTACTTGGTGAAACAACAGAAAATAACATCCAATCGTTAAAATCAAAATCTCTAAAAAACCACATTGAATGATCTAAGCTAGCCATTTGCGTATTTCCAATACTAGCTTTACTAGCATTTGGTTTTAATGCAGCATTTAAAATATTATAATCTGAAATATAGGTTAAAATTTGGTGCTTTAATGTTAGTTCTATATTTGATGTATCGCCTTTTAATTTAAACCACATGTCTTCAACTGGTGGAAGATCTTTTCTTTCCATAGGATTTAAAACATGAACAGGTTTAAAGTCAATAGGTCTTTCAATACTTAAAAAATCTCGAAGCTGAGTAGGAATAAAATTTCCATATTGAGAAAGTAAATCACTCCAACTTAAAAGATCTTCAGGTTGTTTGATTGATGATTTAATAGGTTCTTGATGTTCGTATCCGTCTTCTTTTTTATGAAATGAAGCTGCTAGTATAAATATTGTACTATTTTTTTGAATAGCAGTAACTCTTCTGGTAGAAAAACTACCACCATTCCTCATTTCTGTAACTTTATAAGTTATAGGAATGGTTAAATCGCCAGGAAGTAAAAAATAAGAGTGAAGAGAGTGAACAAAACGATCATTAGAGATGGTTTGGTATGCTGCGTGTAAAGCTTGTGCTAATACTTGACCACCAAAAACTCTTGAATTACCAATAGTTTTACTTGTTCCTGTATATGTTTTAGAGTCCTGTTTTTTTAATGTTAGGATATCAATTAAATCATCTATTGTCTTCATGAATTTTTTTATCTATTTTAAATGGGAATTTTTGCTTGAATTCTGTAGGTTGAATTTTTAACAAAAATAATTTTAAAAATTTATTTCTGATTGATTTTTTATGACGAATATACACCGTTAAGTGTTGGGGTACTGCTCCAACGGAACTTTTAATTTCGCTAGCGGTTCTCCCAAAGTTTAAAATTTCGATTTTATTATCTATGGCTATTTTAATATAATCATAAAGCATTCTTTGATAAATTGCGTACTGTTTATTGATTTCATAATCTATTCCAACAAAATGAGCATCTAAATGACTTTTATTAATCATTCCAGACATAAACCCTACCATTTTATTGTCTATCCAATATGATTTTAGGATGTAGGAATCTCCTAATTTAGTTTTAAAACTCTTGTATGTTTCTAATTTGAATTCTCCTAAATTAAAATCGGCTTTTGATGCAACTTTTTTATATAACTCAGTCATTTTAATTAGATGTTTATCAAAATTCAAAACTGAAATTTCTTTTGTAACTAAATCATTGCTAAGTTTCATGGCTTTTTTAGCTTTTACTCTAAATTTTGTTTTTAGAACAGCCAAGTAATCATCAAAATTTTCCCACATAGGATTTATTTTTAAAATCATATTTGGTTCAATATTGAAAGAATAATAACCCAAACTAATGAGCTCATTTGTTATTGGTAAAGATTCAGCCATAAAATCTTTCATCATAAATATATCAATTGGATTTTCTTGATTATTTTTTTCTGTATGATGAAGAATGCCTTTTGATATTTTCCTTAAAATAAGTCTTTTATTTTCTCCCTTTTTTATAAAAACTCCGTGCTCACCGCTTACAAATGAGTTTCCACAGTTAATTATTGTAAGTGGTTTTTCTTTTGGAATAATTGTTAATTTTCTTCCAATTGAAGTAATTTTTTTAAATAAGTTTGATGTATCCTTTTCGATAGTTTCTAAATGAAAATTTATTATTTGGATATTAGCAAAAGCAATTGCTTTTTCATCTTTATTTTTTAGCACAATATAGAAAAAGGACAAATGCAAATTGTGTTTTTCTATCGCTTCTAAGTATTTTGATGAAAAATATAAATTAGAAGAACATTCCAATTCTTTCCATATAATTGTAGGAATTTCAGATACTTTATTGAATACAGATATTTGAGAGAATTTATGATTTAGATCCAAAAAAGATACTTGTTTAGTTGTTAAAGATAGTCAATGTATTTATCTATTAAATAATCAAGAAAATTATTTTTATTTATTCTAAATAAATACTTATTTTTGTATTATATATTAATATAATATGATTGTATTTTACAATTTAGAAAGTCCAATAATAAAAATTTCTAACACCTCATCTATTTGCAATAATAGTTGCACTTCTAATTGTATAAAACCAAAAAATAGATGTTGCTCTAAGTATAAAAAAAAGGGCATCAACTGTAAGCGATGCCCAAATGTTTTTTTTCGAGAAGCTTCTTAATTTCACAAAATAATAACGTGAAAGAGCTATAGGTTGCTATTTAAAGGCATTTAAGCCTGTAATATCTAACCCAGTTATCAATAAATGAATATCATGAGTACCCTCGTAAGTAATAACACTTTCTAAATTCATAGAGTGTCTCATTATTGAATATTCTCCACTAATTCCCATTCCTCCTAGTATTTGTCTAGCTTCTCTAGCGATAGTAATTGCCATGTCTACATTATTTCTTTTAGCCATGGATATTTGTGCAGTTGTCGCTTTTCCTTCGTTACGTAAAACACCCAAACGCCAAGTCAATAATTGAGCTTTGGTAATTTCTGTAATCATTTCAGCTAATTTTTTCTGTTGTAGTTGAAATTGTCCTATAGGTTTTTCAAATTGGATACGCTCTTTGCTATAACGCAGTGCGGTATCGTAACAATCCATTGCTGCTCCTATTGCACCCCATGCAATTCCAAAACGTGCAGAATCTAAACAACCTAAAGGGGCGCCTAATCCAGATTTATTTGGTAATAGATTTTCTTTAGGTACTTTTACATTATCAAATATTAATTCACCAGTAGAGGAAGCTCTCAATGACCACTTGTTGTGGGTCTCTGGGGTAGAAAATCCTTCCATACCACGTTCTACAACTAGACCATGAATTCTTCCTTCCTCATTTTTTGCCCAAACAACAGCAACTTGAGCTAAAGGTGCATTTGAAATCCACATTTTTGCTCCGTTTAAAAGATAATGATCTCCCATGTCTTTAAAATTGGTTGTCATTCCTCCAGGGTTAGATCCATGATCGGGTTCGGTTAATCCAAAACATCCCATCCATTCACCAGATGCTAATTTTGGTAAATATTTTTGACGCTGAGCTTCATTTCCATATTTCCATATAGGATACATCACTAGAGAGGACTGAACGGATGCTGTAGATCTAACACCTGAGTCTCCTCGCTCAATTTCCTGCATGATTAATCCATATGAAATTTGATCTAAACCAGCACCTCCATATTCTTCTGGAATATAGGGTCCAAAAGCACCAATGTCTGCAAGTCCTTTTATGATTTGAGTTGGAAATTCACCCTTTTGAGCATAAGATTCAATTATCGGAGAAACATCTCTTTTAACCCATTCTCTGGCAGCTTCTCTTACTAATTTATGTTCATCTGTTAATAAATCATCGAGTTGATAATAGTCAGGAGCTTGAAATAAATCTGGTTTCATATTCAATTATTAGTTTACAGACACCAAATTTAAAGAATTGATGTTAATTTAGAGTAGATTTAGTGGATATTTTTACCTCTTTAGAAATTCTGAAAGTAGCAGATGAAAATGATGAACTCCTTTTTCTTTAGTAGGTGAAAATCGACCAGCTTTATAAAATGATGAACGAACCCCTTTTTGTACATTTTCAACCACAACTTCATCTTCTTCTTCTACCTTCTCAAGATTACTTCCAGCCCCTTTATTCAGTTTTGATTCATCATAAACATAGCTTATAAAAGAAACTTTTGTCCTATGAATACTTTTTGGTTTCACAATATTTATAGATAATCCCCATGGATAAAAGTTAAACATCATATTTGGGAATATCCAAAAATAGTAGGCTGCAACTTTTTTACCATAGTCTATGTGGTTTTTTGGGAAATTAAAAATTTCCTCGCCTTTTTCAGAATATCCAATTTGTAAATTACAATGATCATAAAGAACTGTTTCATAACTTCCATAATCTAACACATCATTGAGGCTTTCATGAACAAATGGAACATGAAAACCCTCTAAGTAATTGTCACAGTAAAGTGCCCAATTAGCTTCAATCAAAAAGTTTTTATTTAATGATTTATCATGTTTAAATTCATTAATAGGTAAAAATCCTATTCTTTCATTCATGACATCTATAACTTTTTGAAAATCAAAACTAGGATTTAGACCTGCAAATAAAAATTGGCTCCATTTTTTGGTAGGAAATACATGGAGATTATCACAGGGCTTTGGAAAGTCTTTGGCATCCTTGAATTCGGGCATATATTCAAATTTACCCTTTAGATTGAACCTTCTCCCATGATAGGAGCATGTGAGTTTTTTTGCTGTTCCCGATTCTAGCGCCACAATGTTTCCTCTGTGTGTACAAACATTGGTTAGACAACTTATCGTATTTTCTTTATCTTTTGTTAACAACATGGGTTCTGTTAAAAAGTCATCTAATAATACAAATGGATGAACAGATTGTGTTTTTTTAACTAAATTTTCATCTCCAATCCACTGCCATGTATTCAAAAAAACCTTTTCTTTTACTGCCTCAAAAACAAAAGGATCTTTATAAAAAGTAGCAGGAAGTGTCTCTGCTTTTGTAATATCTGGGTTTATATTAAAGACCATTTTAGGTATAGAATTATAGTTGTATATTTAAAAAAATTGAATCTAAAATTACATAAATAATATGAGTTCTAGTAACAAAAAAATAGGTTTGATTACTTCAACAGCATTGGTTGTTGGGAATATGATAGGTGCAGGAATATTTATATTACCTGCTTCATTATCTAAATATGGTAGTATTAGTTTATTAGGCTGGGTATTTACAGCTTCTGGAGCTTTAATATTAGCAAAAATTTTTAGTAATTTTAGTAAAATTATTGTCAATAAAAGTGGTGGCCCTTATATTTATTCAAAACAAGGTTTTGGAGATTTTATTGGTTTTTTAGTGGCATGGGGTTATTGGATATCTACCTGGATAAGTAATGCTGCAATTGCAATTGCAATTATTGGGGCTCTAAGTTTCTTCTTTCCAAACTTACAAACTAATTCTGTGTTGGCAGTTTCAATAGGTTTATCTATGATTTGGTTTTTTACTTGGATTAATTCAAAAGGGATAAGAGCTACTGGTAAAATTCAAGTAATAACAACGGTTTTAAAACTACTTCCACTTGTCTTTGTTATCATTTCTGGCATCTTTTTTTTTAGTCCTGATAATTTTCCAGAATTTAATATGACTGATGAAAGTAATTTCACATCATTTTCTTTAGTAGCGGCATTAACTTTGTATGCTTTTCTAGGATTGGAATCAGCCAGCATCCCTGCAGAAAATATTCACAACCCAGAAAAAAATATACCAAAAGCAACCATGTATGGAACCATTATTTCAACATGTATATATATTTTTAGCACCATAGTTTTATTTGGGATCTTACCAACCGAAACGTTACAAAATTCTCCTGCGCCTTTTGCTGAAGCAGGAGAAATAATTGGAGGGAAATATACTGGATACTTTATTGCAATAGGTGCAATTATTTCTGGAATGGGTGCTTTAAATGGATGGATTTTAATTCTAGCTCAAATACCAATGGCTGCTGCAAATGATGAGATGTTTCCTAGAATTTTTAAAAGGAAAAACAAAAAAGGAGTTCCTGAACTAGGCCTTGTTGTTGGAAGTATATTGAGTTCTGTTGTTATGTTGATGAATTTTTCAGAAAATCTAGTAACTCAATTTACTTTTATTGTAAACTTAACCGTATTAGCTTGTCTAGTACCCTATCTATTTGTGTCTGCTTCTTATGCAATAGTTATTATTCAAAATAAAACTTATACAAATAGCTTTGTTAAGACAGTTTTACTCGGTCTTTTAGGATTTCTTTATTCTTTATGGGCTATTTATGGTTCAAGTGCTGAGGTTGTTTTCTATGGATTATTACTATTATTGTTAGGAATTCCATTTTATGTTTTAATGCAATGGAATAAAATGAAAAGAAAATGAAAGTTACTAGACATTCAGAATACTTAAAGTTAGCATCTGTTTATTTAAAATCTGCAGAAAACTCATTTCTCTCAGAAGAAGAACTATTAGAAAATTGGGAAACACTTCAATATCTTTCTAAACCTAATTTTAAAAAATCATTAGTGGAGTACGCAGCATTCCAGACATTTTTTAGAGGAAAAAATATAAGCACATGTTTTTTTCCAATCAATAAAAAAACTAAAATAGATTCCATTTATTGTAGAGATGCATCAATAGCAACAGATTTTGGAATTATTATTTGTAACATGGGGAAGCAAGGTAGAATACATGAGCCATACGCTCAATTGGAAGCTTATAAAAAGGATAATGTTAACATTCTCGGAGAAATTATGCTTCCTGGAACTCTAGAAGGTGGCGATGTTGCTTGGTTAGATCAAAACACATTAGCAGTAGGTCATACTTACAGAACAAATGAAGAAGGAATAAGTCAATTAAAAGACTTATTGCACCCCAAAGGAATAGAGATTATAGTTGTTGAGTTGCCCCATTATAAGGGCGAAAACGATGTTTTTCATTTAATGTCCATACTTAGTCCAGTTGATAAAAATTTAGCGGTTGTTTATTCTCCATTGATGCCAATAAAGTTTAGAAATGAGTTGTTGGAAAGAGGTTTTGAATTAATAGAAGTACCAGAACAAGAATTCGATTCTATGGGTTGTAATGTTTTAGCAATAGCTCCTCGTGATTGCTTAATGGTAGCTGGAAATCCAATCACAAAAAAATTATTAGAGGATGCTGGTGCCTCTGTTCATTTATACGAAGGAAGTGAGATAAGTGTAAAAGGAGGTGGAGGCCCAACATGTTTAACACGCCCAATAGACAGAATTATCCGTTAATTTAATCTATTTATAATATACAATTAGTTGTAAAGATGGTCTTTTTAAAAACCCTTTTCTGTAAGTTTGTATAAATGAATAAAAAGTACACATTAGGAAAAAAAGAAAGATTAAAAAGTAAAAAACTCATTGGAAAACTTTTTGAGGAGGGAAAATCTATTAAAAAGTATCCATTTAGATTAGTATACCTCATTCAAGATAAAAACTCATTATTAAAAAACCAGGCCTCTTTTTCTGTTCCAAAAAGAAATTTTAAAAAAGCAGTTGATAGAAATAGAATCAAAAGATTAATAAAAGAGGCATACAGGTTAGAGCAAAGAAAAATACTTCAAGACTATAACTTGCCCTTCGTTGTTATGATTACCTACTTGGGAAATAAAGAACCAATTTTTTCTGATGTAAAACAGAATATTAAAGAACTTTTAACATTATTCAAAGAAACAGAAATACATTAAAAAATGCGAAATACTAAATTTAAAAATCAAGTATTAATTGTTTTCATAGCAATTGTTTTTCTTTCTTTTACAAGTAGAACAAATTTTTTTGAAGTTGCAAAGCAAATAGAAATTTACACAACACTGTTTAAAGAATTGTCTATTTACTATATAGATGAAATTAACCCAGCTGAATTAACAAGTAAAGCTATCAAAAATACATTAGAAGAGTTAGACCCCTACACAAACTATTTTGATGAACAAGAAGTACAAGAAGAAAGAATTAAGAGAGAGGGGATGTATTCAGGCTTTGGAATTTCAGTTTTTTATGACCAAAGAGGAATTGTATTAAATGAAATTTACGAAGGCTATGAGGCAGACAAAAAAGGATTAAAAGCTGGAGATATCATTGTAAAATTTGAAAATCAATCTCTAAAAAATATGGACAGAGATCAACTTTCAGAAATATTAAAGGTGGCACCTAATACGTCTGTTAATTTAACTTTGTTAAGACAAGGAGAAATTAAATATGTTACATTATTATCAGAAAAAATTGAGATTAACCCTGTCCCTTTTTACGATTTAATTGATCAAGAAACTGGTTATATTGTATTAACAAGATTTAATCAAAAGGCTTCTTCTGAAGTTAAGAAGGCATTTTTAAAATTAAAGGAGAAAGGGATGAAAAATCTGATTTTTGATTTAAGAGATAATCCGGGGGGTTCTTTAGGCGAGGCAATTAATATTTCAAACTTTTTTTTACCTAAAGGAAGTAATATAACAACAACCAAAGCAAAAGTTAAAAAACTTAGTAATAGTTACAAAGCTTCAAAAACTCCTCTAGATACAGAAATTCCATTAACAATATTAATTAATGAACGATCAGCATCTGCCTCAGAGATAGTTGCAGGAGCTTTTCAAGATTATGATAGGGCTGTTATTTTAGGGGAACGTTCCTTTGGCAAGGGGTTGGTTCAGCAGTATAGAAAATTAACATATGGCACACAACTTAAACTCACAATTTCTAAATATTACACTCCAAGTGGAAGATGTATCCAAGAGCTAGACTATTCGAATAGAGATAGTAATGGGAACGTTTCAAAATTCTCTGACGGTATAGTAAATTCTTTTCGAACAAAAAACGGTAGAATAGTTTATGACGGAGGAGGAATTTCTCCTGACATATTAATAAATTTTCCTGAGAAAACTGATGCTACTTTATCCTTAATTAGGTCTAAAGCGATTTTTAATTTTTCAACTGATTTTTATTATAATAATCCAACAATCAGTTCAGTAGATGACTATTCTTTTTCTCCTGCCGATTTTAAAAACTTTTTAAACTATCTACAAACAACAGATACAATTTTTAAAACTACTCAAGAAAATTTATTCTCGAAGGCTTTTAGTTCAATAAAAGACTCTAAGCTTTTAGACCAAAAAAACAAAGAGATAAGAGAGGTCTTGTTAAAAGAAAAACTATCTCAAATCACAAATGATCAAGCCTATTTATCTCAAATTATAAAGAATGAAATTCTTATTAAATACTATTATAAAAAAGGATTATTTCAGAATAAATTAACAAAAGATAAGGTGATTCTTGAGGCAGTAAAAATTTTAAAAAACAAAAACAAATACGCGAAGATCTTGAAGGAGGTCTAATTTCTTATCTTTGAAGCCTAAAAACCCAATGTTGAAAACTAAACATCAAGAAAGAACAAGAGCACAAGAATCAACAAATGCGATAGAAAGGTTATATATTTCTATGAGACATTTATTTAGTAGAGGTTTTTACAAACCAATGGGTGTATCTGGAGAGACCTTGCGAAAATCTTTATTGTTATTAAGGCCAGAAATTTATGGCTCTATTGCAGAAGATAGAGTAGAATTAAATGGATTGATTTATGTGATAGAACGTTTGCCAGAAGGAATTGAAGAATGTCAATTTATCAATTTAACTGCAGATGAAGGTTATAATAAAACACATTTTAAAGTAATTATACCTCCAAAGAGAAGAAGAAATTGTTACAGAATAGATAAAGATCAAATGAATATTGAGATTACTAGAGGAAGATCTGAGATTTATGATATTCTAACACACCTCACTTTTTTATTCATAGAGTCTCATAAAATTAAAGAACGTATTCTTTTAAATTTAGAGGGTAATATTACTCGAGAATGGAGAAACCTAGAAGAAGTTGTTCTTCACAATAAAAATATTTCTGAGGAAGAAAGAGAGGTTACAAAAGTTCATCTTGCAAATATTTTAGGAAGAACCTATGACGAGGTAGCTGATGCCTATAACGCATTTACTTCATCAGAAAATGTAGATCGTTTTTTTCAGATTATATATTGGTTAGGAAAATTAGCTATAAGTGAGACTTGTCATCAACAAAAGAGAACAATTAATTTTAGTTCTGTTTTAAGGGAAGAAATAGGACATCATATTTATGGTGACATTTGGGCAAATAATATCAAAAAAGTATTGAAAGATAATGATCTTTTAAAAAGACCAATCCACATCATTAGTGCAAATATGCATAGTGTTTTAAATACTATTTACGCTACAAGTTCGTTAACAAAAGAGGTAAAAGGTAAAAAAGGGTTTGAGTTGTATGAGCTTTTAAGTAATAATGATAGTAAACCATTGCAGAAGAAAGTAAAAGAGTACGCTTCAAAAAAGGGATTAACATACATAAAGGATACTTCTGGGACAAATATTAATGTTCAGGTGATAGATACCGAAAAAATAGACATTGCAGATACACAGTTTAAAAAAGTTGTTGCTGAGGAGAAAGCACCAGTTATTATAGTGATGGATTATGCTTTTGGGGAGCAAGCTTACGAAACTATGGATGAATTATTGAAGCCATATAAAGAAAAGAAAAACACCACTCACTTAAATGTAGCCTCTATATCTATTATGGGTAAAGCCGGAATTTTAGAGGGTGGTAAAGGAGATATTATGATTCCCTCTGCACATATTTTTGAGGGTACAGCAGATAATTATCCATTTGTAAATGAATTGTCTAAAGATGATTTAAATGGATTTGGGGTATCTTCTTTTGATGGAGCCATGGTAACTGTTTTAGGTACATCTTTGCAAAATAAAGATTTATTAAAGTTCTTTCATGACTCTACATGGAATGTTATTGGATTAGAAATGGAAGGGGCACATTATCAAAAGGCAATTCAAGCAGCCTCTAAGATTAGAGGTAATATTTCTGAGGATGTAAAAGTAAGATATGCCTATTATGCCTCGGACAATCCTTTAGAAACTGGAGCTACTTTAGCCTCAGGAGGATTGGGGATGTCTGGAGTAACTCCCACTTATGCCATTACTCATAAAATATTAGAACAAATTTTTAATAGTTAAAAATCAATATTAATAGTATGTCAACAGCTAAAAATAACAACGAAGAAGAGGTAGACTTAGGTTCTCTATTTGTAATTATAGGAAAAGGATTTAAAAACTTTTTTAATTTTATTGGAAGTATTTTTAAGGGGATATTTCAT
>CAXHZP010000009.1:0-71695 GCA_964021805.1 uncultured Flavobacterium sp. | reverse complement strand
ACAAATAATTATGAAAAAGCATCAGAGCTTCTTCAAAAAAAGCTGCTCAAAAACCCTTCTCAACACTACTTAAGAATAGAAATAGGATATAATTTTGATCAGCAAAAAAAACCAACATTAGCAAAAAAAGAATATGATTTTGCTATTGAGGCAATTGAATCAAACCCTAGTTTAGGAGGTATTATGGGAAGAATGTTCCAGCAAAACAATCTTTTAGACTATGCCTTAAAAGCATACTCAAAAGCATTGGTCTTTAATAAAGATGCTAGTTTTGAATACCAAATAGCTCAAATTTATGGTGAAAAAGGAGCATATCAAAAAATGTTTGACTCTTGCATGGAACTATTAGATAAAGATGAAAATTATCTCGGAGGAATTCAACGTTACATAAGTAGATATATTAGTGATAATGCAAATAACACAATCAATAATTCTTTAAAAAAATCAATTTTAAAAAAATCGATTAGCAATCCAAAAAATATTTGGAATGAATTATTAAGCTGGCTTTTTACAAAACAAAAACAATACGATAAAGCTTTCATTCAAGAAAAAGGGCTTTTTAATAGAGGCCTGGAAAATGTTGAAACAATTTTTAGATTAGGTAAAATAGCCTTTACTAACCAAGACTACAAAACTGCAAGAAATTGTTATTTATTCTTGCTAAAGAATACAAATTTTATTGAAGAAAAACTTACTGCTGAGTTATATCTTTTAAAAATTTCAGTAAAAAATGCAGATAAGAATAACCTTGTTTTGTTTGAAGAAAAACTAAAAGAATATGGGGTAAATAGAAACACATTAGATATTCAATTAGAATTTGCAGACTATTTAACTTTTGTAAACAATACTCCTCAAAAAGCCATAAGAGTGTTGGAAAAAGCATTAAGTTTTTCTTCCTCTAAGTTTAAAAAAGCAAGAATAAAATTAAAATTAGGAGAGGTACTTGTTTTTGTAGGAAAATTTAATGAAGCTCTTATATATTTTTCTCAAGTACAAACCAAACTTAAAAACCACCCTTTATCTCAAGAGGCGCGTTTTAAAGTGGCACAAACCTCCTATTTTAAAGGAGATTTTAAATGGGCAAAATCTCAATTAAAAATTTTAAAAAACGCTACAACTCAACTTACTGCAAATGATGCGGTTGATTTATTCTTACTAATTTCAGACAATGAGTCTAAAGATTCAATTCCTTCGGGGCTAGAAGACTTTGCAAAAGCAGAATTACTGGCTTATCAAAATAAAAATGCTGCGGCTATTATATTGTATGACAAATTATTAAAACAGTATCAAGGGCAATCTATAGAAGACGAAGCTTTATTTAATCAGGCAAAACTTTTGGTTGCAGAACAACAATATGAAATGGCAGTCACAAACCTATTAAAAATAATTTCTATTGATCCTGAAGGAATTTTAACAGACAACTCCTATTATTTATTAGGCGAAATTTATAAAAACAACATAAAAGACTTTGAAAAAGCTTCTGAATACTATCAAAAAATTATCTTTGAAAAACCGTCGAGTATCTATTTAGTTGATGCAAGACAAAAATATAGAGAAATAAGAGGAGACAACATCGAATAAAAGCTTTCTCATAATCCTTTTTTATCTGAAAACAACCTATGTATATTTATAACGTTACAATGAATATAGATGAAAGCATTCACAAAGAATGGTTTTTATGGATTCATAGACACATACAAGATGTATTGGCGTCAGGCTCCTTTGTTTCTGCAAAACTTACACAGGTTTTGGTAGAAGAAGAGATGGGTGGAGTTACCTATTCTGTTCAATACACTGCAAACAACAAAGAAGATTTAAATGACTATTATACCAATACTGCACCAAAATTAAGAAATGAAAGTATGAGAAAATTTGCAGATAAAATGATCTCCTTTAGAACAGAGTTAAAGGTTGTCAAAGAATTTTTCCCAGCTAGCTCACATAATTAAATATGAAATTAAAAACACCATCTTCTAGACGCATAGTTGTTTGTGCGGGTGTCACGCTTCTTATCTCAGGAGGTTTTACAGGGTATTTGTATTGGGGTGTAGAGCCGCAAGATACAATTGGAGGTTTTTTGTGTGGACTAGGGGTAAGCCTCATATTACTTTCTAATGTTACGTTAAAAAAGAAATGACTGTAAGAGCAAAAAAACATCTAGGACAACACTTCTTAAATGATGAAGACACTGCAAAAAATATTGCAAATTCTTTGTCGGGGGTTGGATATAATGCTGTTCTAGAAATTGGTCCAGGAATGGGGGTTTTAACAAAGTATTTATTAGAAAGTGAGGCACAAATTAATGTTATAGAAATTGACAGGGATTCGGTTGCATACTTAAATAATGATTTTAAAAATGAACATGTAAACCTAGATACCTCAAATGCTAAATTTAAAATTATTGAAGGAGACTTTTTAAAACAAGATATCCCAATTTTTTTTAATAAAAAGCAAGTTGCTATTATCGGAAATTACCCCTACAATATATCTTCTCAAATTATATTTAAAGCCATTGAAAATCGAGAATATATTCCAGAATTATCTGGTATGTTTCAAAAAGAAGTTGCTAAAAGAATTGCAGAAAAGGAAGGAAGTAAGGTGTATGGAATTATTTCTGTATTAACTCAAGCTTTTTATGATGTAGAGTATTTGTTTACAGTTCCACCCTCCGTTTTTAATCCTCCACCAAAAGTAGATTCTGGAGTTATAAGGCTTATTAGAAAAGAAGATTTTTCTCTGCCTGTAGATGAAAAGTTGTTTTTTAGAGTAGTAAAAACGGCTTTTAATCAACGAAGAAAAATGTTGAGAAGTAGTTTAAAGTCTTTCAAACTTTCGGATACCTTAAAAGAAGATACTATATTTGCGATGCGCCCAGAACAATTGTCTGTATCAGAGTTTATTAAACTTACGCATAAAATAGCAACTGATGTCATTTGAGATTACTACAGAATTTTTAGAAAAACTAACTTCTTACATAGAGGATTCTAAAAACAAGTCTATAATTAGCTTGTTTGAAGAAATGCACTATGCTGATGTTGCTGAAATTCTAGACGAACTGTCTTTTGACAAGGTAGTTTATATTATAAAACTTCTTGACAGCGAAAAAACTTCGGCTGTTTTAATGGAGTTAGACGAAGATATTCGAGAAAAAATACTTCAAAACCTTTCTGCTAAAGAAATTGCTGAAGAGGTTGAAGAGCTAGATTCTGACGATGCCGCAGATATTATAGGGGAACTTTCAGAAGAAAGGCAAGAGGCAGTAATGTCTCAAATTGAAGATGAAGAGCAGGTTAAAGAAATTGAGGAACTTCTTACCTATGATGAAGATTCTGCTGGTGGTTTAATGGCAAAGGAATTAGTGAAGGTGAATGAAAACTGGAGCGTTCTGAAATGTGTTCGTGAAATGAGAATGCAGGCAGAAAAAGTAACTAGGGTACACTCTATTTATGTAGTTGATGACCTAGACAAACTAAAAGGGAGGCTCTCTTTAAAAGATCTTTTAATAACTTCTACAAAAACAGCTATTTCAGAAGTATATATTCCTAATGTAGATTTTGTAAATGTTCATGATAACTTAGACGAAGTTTCTAACAAAATGCGAAAATATGATTTAGAAGCTATTCCTGTTGTAGACAATGATAATGTTTTATTGGGCAGAATTACCATTGATGATATTGTTGATGTAATTAAAGAAGAAGCGGATAAAGATTACCAGCTAGCCGCTGGTTTAACTCAAGATGTTGAAGCTGATGATAGCATTCTTCAGTTAACTAAAGCAAGATTACCATGGTTATTTCTTGGTCTTTTAGGTGGGGTAGGTGCTTTTTTAATCATGCAAATGTTTGAAAACACCTTTAGCGAAAATGCTATTTTATTCTTTTTTACTCCTTTAATTGCTGCCATGGCAGGTAATGTTGGTGTTCAATCATCAGCTATTATTGTTCAGGGATTAGCAAATGATGATGTAAAAGGAAGTATAAATAGTAGGCTAATAAAAGAAATATTATTGGCAACACTAAATGGAATCGTTTTAGCGCTCTTTTTATTTATGTTTGTATGGTTATTTATTGGAAATATTAATACTGCACTAGCTATTTCTGTTTCTCTTGTAGCGGTTGTTATTGTTGCAGGATTAATAGGCACTTTTGTTCCATTATTTTTAAATAAACAAGGAATTGATCCGGCAATTGCTACTGGTCCATTTATTACCACTAGTAATGATATTTTTGGAATCTTAATTTATTTTATGATTGCAAAAATAATACTAGGCATATAAACCCTACTTGATTTTTTGAGAGAGATCCCAAAGTACCACGCCACAACTCACAGAGATATTTAAGGAATGTTTAGTTCCTTTTTGAGGGATTTCAATGCAATAGTCTGATTCTGAAATAACTTCTTGTTGAACTCCTTTCACCTCGTTTCCAAAAACAATGGCAAGTTTTTTATTTGATTCAAAAGAGAAATGATCTAGCATCTCGCTATTTTCAACCTGTTCTATTGAAGCTACTGTAACACCCTCAGACTTTAATGCTTTTACAAGAGATAATGTGTCTTCTTTATACTCCCAATCTACAGATTCTGTTGCTCCTAGTGCTGTTTTATGAATTTCTCGATGAGGAGGAGTGGCTGTAATGCCACACAAATAAATCTTTTCAACTAAAAAAGCATCACTTGTTCTAAATACAGAGCCAATATTGTTTAAACTTCTAATATTATCTAACACCACAATAATTGGTGTTTTTGTGGTGTTTTTAAACTCAGATACCGAGATACGTCCAAGTTCGTTATTTCTTAGTTTTCTCATAAAAAGTTCTATCTTTAAACGCTTGTAGTAAACAACAGTAAAACTAACTGAAAAATTCTGAAATTTGGCAAAATCTAAGCCCAAAAAGATAACACCTCTAATGAAGCAGTACAATGCAATCAAGGTTAAATATCCTGATGCTATGTTGCTTTTTAGAGTTGGTGACTTTTATGAAACATTTGGTGAAGACGCAAAAAAAGCTGCAGGAGTATTAGGAATAATTCTTACCAAAAGAGGTGCCGGAAGCGATTCTGAGACAGCTTTGGCCGGATTTCCTCATCATTCTCTAAACACTTATTTGCCTAAATTGGTAAAAGCTGGGATGCGGGTTGCAATATGTGATCAGTTAGAAAACCCAAAAATGACCAAAACCATTGTAAAAAGAGGTGTTACAGAGCTAATAACTCCAGGAGTATCTTTAAATGATGAAGTGCTTCAATCAAAGTCTAATAATTTTTTAGCGGCTGTTCATTTTGGAAAGCGCTTGTTGGGAATTTCTTTTTTAGATGTATCTACTGGTGAGTATCTTCTAGCTCAAGGAAATGAAGAATATATAGATAAGCTGCTACAAAACTTCAATCCTTCTGAAGTATTAGTTCAAAAACAATTCAAAAAAAATTTTAAAGATCTTTTTGAAGATCGTTTTTATACTTTTTCCCTTGATGACTGGGTGTTTCAAAAAGAATATAGTGTTGAGTCTTTACACAATCATTTTGGTGTAAACTCTTTACGTGGTTTTGGTGTGCAAGAGATTCCTGAGGGCATTATAGCTGCTGGCGCAGTATTATATTACCTTTCAGAGACTCAACACAACAATCTAAAACATATTCAAAATATTAGTAGAATTGCAGAGGATAAATATATCTGGATGGATCGTTTTACCGTTCGTAATTTAGAATTATATCACGCTTCATCACACAATGCCGTAACATTGTTAAATGTAATTGATAAAACAATTTCTCCAATGGGAGGAAGGTTGTTGAAAAGGTGGTTAGCGCTTCCTTTAAAAGATGTTGAACAAATTCAACACAGGCAAGAGTTGGTTAAGTACTTTATTGAAAATGACGATTTCTCCGAAACCATTAAATTTCAGTTACATCAGATTAGTGATATTGAGCGTTTAGTTTCCAAAGTTGCCACAGGAAAAATCTCTCCTAGAGAGTTAGTTTTACTTAAAAACTCTTTAAAAGCAATTTCACCCATCAAAAAAGAAGCTTTAACAAGTAAAAATACTTCTGTAAACAGGTTAGGAAACGAAATTTTAGACTGTGCTGAAGTAATTTTAAAAATTGATGCTGCGCTTTTTGACGAGGCTCCTGTTAATATAAATAAAGGAAATGCAATTGCAAATGGTGTTTCTGAGGAATTAGATGAGCTAAGAGCTATTTCTACTTCTGGAAAAGAATATTTAGATAATATGTTGGCTCGAGAAAGTGAAAAAACAGCTATTCCAAGCTTAAAAATAGCTTTTAACAATGTCTTTGGTTATTATATTGAGGTAAGAAATACCCACAGAGATAAAGTTCCTGAAGAATGGATTCGAAAACAAACTCTTGTAAATGCTGAACGATATATAACAGAGGAACTTAAAGAATATGAAACTAAAATTTTAGGAGCTGAAGAAAAAATTCAAGAACTTGAACGGCAATTATTTTTAAGGTTAATTCAAGAAATTATTGAATTTATAGAGCCTATTCAGCAAAACGCTAAAATAATTGCCCAAATAGACTGTCTTCTGTCTTTTGCTGTGTTGGCAATTTCTAATAATTACATTCGTCCTATTGTAGATCAAAGTACCGAAATAGAAATTAAAAACGGTCGTCATCCAGTTATTGAAAAACAATTACCTATTGGTGAAGAATACATTGCTAATGATGTTGTGTTAAACAGAAGTCAACAACAAATTATTATGATTACTGGGCCAAATATGTCTGGAAAATCTGCCATTCTTAGACAAACAGCATTAATTGTTTTATTAGCACAAATGGGTAGTTATGTTCCAGCCCAAAATGCAAGGATTGGTGTAGTTGATAAAATATTTACCAGAGTAGGGGCCAACGATAATATTTCTATGGGAGAATCTACTTTTATGGTAGAAATGAATGAAACAGCTTCAATTCTTAATAATATTTCCGACAGAAGTTTAGTTTTGTTAGATGAAATTGGAAGAGGTACCTCTACGTACGACGGAATTTCTATTGCCTGGGCTATTGCTGAGTATCTACATGAGCATCCCTCAAAAGCAAAAACACTATTTGCCACGCATTATCATGAATTGAATGAAATGACAGTAACTTTTGAGCGTATTAAAAATTTTAATGTATCTGTTAAAGAGCTTAAAGACACCATTGTTTTCTTGCGTAAATTAGTTTCTGGAGGAAGTAATCACAGTTTTGGAATTCATGTAGCTAAATTGGCAGGGATGCCTAATCAAGTCATTCACAGAGCTTCAAAAATACTAAAACAGCTTGAAAAAAATCAAACAAGTGAAGAGGTAAAAGAGACACTAAAAGAGGTTCAGCAAGATGAGATGCAACTAAGTTTTTTTCAACTAGATGATCCTTTATTGGAAGACTTAAGGGAGGAAATTTTAACAACCAATTTAGACGCCTTAACACCTATTGAAGCACTTATGAAGTTAAACGAAATAAAGCGGATGTTGATAAAAAAATAAACGCAATAACAGTTCTTCAATTATTCCCATTTTTATATTCAATCTTTGCTATCTTTGTAGTCTTATGCATGTTAATTTTTTATTTATTGGCGGACCTGAAATTTTTATCATTGTTTTAATAGTGGTAATGGTTTTTGGTGCAGATAAAATACCTGAGATAGCCAGAGGTTTAGGGAAAGGTATAAGGCAGGTTAAAGAGGCCACGAATGATATTAAAAAAGAAATAAATGACAGTGCAAAAGACCAAGGGTTTGACGCTGGCTTAACAAATGATATTAAAAAGGAAATTAAAGAGGCTAAAGAAGGTTTAGATAAAATTACAGGCCCTATTAAGAGAAACCTCTAAAATCACAATTCACTAAGCACAAATTATTTTTACAAAATACGGTCGTTTTAAACAACTCTACTAATTGAAAGACCGTCTCTAATTGGCAACAAAACAGTCTCTACTCTTGGGTCTGAGTTTAATAAACGATTATACTCTAAGAGCGACTTTGTATCGATATCTTTTTTGTCTAACTTTTCTACAACTTTCCCGCTCCACAAAACATTATCTGATAAAATAATCCCTCCTTTTTTCATTTTACCTATTACCAGGTTAAAATAATTGCAATAATTTGATTTATCGGCGTCTATAAATACTAAATCAAACTTTTTATCAAGCGTAGGTATAATCTCTAGTGCGTTTCCAATATGTTGTTTTATTTGATCTCTAAATCCGGATTTTTTAAAATATCTATTTTGAATATCCTCGAGCTCTTCGTTTTTGTCTATGGTGTCAATTGATGCTTCATTAGAGATTCCTTCAGCAATACAGATAGCAGAATATCCTGTATAAGTTCCTATCTCTAAAATGTCTTTCGGGTTAATTATCTTAGAAATCATTGATAAAATTCGTCCTTGAAAGGCACCGCTTAACATTCTAGGATTGAGGACTCTTTGCCAGGTCTCTTTTGTTAATTCTTGAAGTATTTGAGGTTCTTTTTGCGAGTTATCAACTACATATTCATCTATTTTTTCTGGAAGAAAATTCATGCTCTTATAAAAAATTAAACTATTCTTTTACGTATCTTTTTTCTATTTCCTTTTTTAAAAACTCTTTTTCGCCTGGGGTCATACAAAGTGAGATTTGTTTCTTTTTATCGTCGTTAGATTTGTTTCTGCAAAGCTTTGTTAAAAATACATTTTGCTTTGAATATTTAGTACAAATTTTACAGCATAGGAAATGGATATTTAGCTGAATTTTTTCAAAAAAAGTAGCTTCTTTGTACTGGCTTTTGTCACAAATAGCAACCGCTTGTTTACATGTTATGTTTAGTTTTTTAAACATTCTTTATTTATTAAACCAATTATCTTCCAAACACCTTCTTAACTGAGTTCTAGCTCTATGAATTATGACCCATAGATTAGACGAAGTAATTTCTAATTCATTACATATAACATCTGTATCTATCTCTTGTATCGTTCTCATTTTAAAGACCATTGCATATTTTTCTGGGAGCTTGTCTATACAAGAATTTATTTGATTTTGAAGTTCTTTATTTTCCAACTGTTTTTCGGCCATATTGTCCCACGTTTGAGGAACTCTTTCCTCTAACCAATCACCCTCATTATCACCATCATTATAGAAATTCATCCTAACTTCTGCTTTCCCTTTTTTAGAATTAATCTTCCTATAATAGTCAATTATCTTTCTTTTAAGAATTGATACCAGCCAAGTTCTTTCGGTTGCCTTTCCTTCAAAATTCTTTGCGGATTTTAATGCAGAAAAAAAAGTGTCTTGAACAATATCTTTTGAAAGTTCGTAATCACTAACCCTTGCAAGGGTGTATTTAAAAAGATAGTCTGAGTATTTATCTATCCATTTATTTGGGTCTAATTTATGCAAAACAAGTGATTAAATTATCATTATAATCTTGTATCAAAGATACATTGTTTTATTTTTTTGAAGTGCTAAAGAACTATGGATTACAAAATGGGTGGAGAAAAAATTTATAATTTATTAAGAAGTGCTTTTCTTTATTTTTTAAGCAGTGTACATATCTTATGATATTTAGTACTTTTACAAAACCTTAATTAAAAAATTATGTCTGTAGCTAAAAAGCAATACAAAAGAATTACTACTCGGTCATTGGTAGAAATGAAAGCTAATGGAGAAAAAATTTCAATGTTAACAGCATATGACTATACCATGGCTAAAATTGTAGATGGTGCAGGTATCGATGTAATTCTTGTTGGAGACTCTGCCTCTAATGTTATGGCTGGCCATGAAACAACTTTACCAATTACATTGAATGAAATGATATATCACGCAAGTTCTGTTGTTAGGGCTGTTGATCGATCTTTAGTGGTGGTAGACCTACCTTTTGGAACTTATCAATCTGACCCAAAAGAGGCGCTACGTTCTGCCATTAGAATTATGAAAGAAAGCGGAGGGCATTCCATAAAAGTAGAGGGTGGTAGCGAAATAAAAGAATCTATAAAAAGAATATTAAACGCAGGTATTCCTGTGATGGGGCATTTAGGTTTAACCCCTCAATCAATTTATAAATTTGGCACCTACACTGTGCGTGCTAAAGAAGATCAGGAGGCAGAACAACTATTGGAAGATGCGTTAATGCTAGAGAGACTTGGATGTTTTGCAATAGTTTTAGAAAAGGTGCCAGCTGCTTTAGCAAAAAAAGTTGCTGACTCTATTTCTATCCCGGTTATAGGAATTGGCGCTGGAAGTGGGGTTGATGGTCAGGTTTTAGTAACCCATGATATGTTGGGAATGACACACGAATTTAATCCTAGATTTTTAAGAAGATACTTAGATTTATATGAGGAAATGACATCTGCTTTTAAAAACTATATCTCTGACGTAAAAAGTAAAAACTTCCCCAATAAAAAAGAACAATACTAGATTTGTGAAAATACTACATATAGACACCAATCACCCTTCTCTCATTGAGCAGTTAGCATCTGCCGGGTTTGAGAACCACGAAGACTACTCTTCTTCTAAATCCGAAATTGAACAAAAAATAAATAGATATGATGGAATTGTCATACGAAGTCGTTTCGCTATTGACAAATCATTTTTGAAAAAAGCAACAAACCTTAAATTTATAGCTAGAGTAGGGGCTGGTATGGAAAATATAGATTGTGAATACGCTTTAACAAAAAAAATAGAATTAATTGCTGCGCCTGAAGGAAACAGAAATGCTGTTGGTGAGCATGCCTTAGGAATGTTATTATCTCTATTTAATAATCTTAATAAAGCAGATAAAGAAGTTAAGCAAGGGGTTTGGCTTAGAGAAGAAAATAGAGGGGTAGAGTTGGATGGGAAAACAATCGGCATAATTGGGTATGGAAATATGGGGAAATCTTTCGCTAAAAAACTTCGTGGTTTTAATGTTGAGGTTTTATGTTACGATATTAAACCATCTGTTGGTGATGAAAATTGCAAACAAGTTTCTTTGGAGGAACTGAAAGAAAAAGCAGAGGTTTTAAGCCTTCATACTCCACAAACAGCACTTACAGAAAAAATGATAAATACTTCATTTATCAAAAGTTTTAGAAAGAATTTTTGGTTGATCAATACAGCTCGGGGGAAATCTGTGGTAACAAAAGATTTGGTGTTGGCACTAAAATCTGGGAAAATACTGGGTGCAGGATTGGATGTCTTAGAGTATGAAAAGTCCTCATTTGAAAATCTATTTTCTAGAAATCTAATACCCGATGCATTTCAATATTTGATTACAGCTGAAAATGTTTTGTTATCGCCTCATGTAGGTGGATGGACTCAAGAAAGCAAGGAAAAATTAGCAAAAACCATTATTTCTAAAATTAAAGAAAAATTTTCTTCGAGTAGAATTTAATAAGCTCAATTTAAGTACTTTATGCTTTTTTGCTAAAAAACAACTATCTCAAGAGGGTCTAATTTATAAACAATTCGATGATTACAATAAAAGACATTAAATTAGCCAACAAAAACCTAAAGGATCATATCAAATGAAAATTCTATCAAACCATCCAACAGAAATATTAATCTTGCTTTTTTTAATTGTTACTTTTATGCAATCTGGAATTGATAAAATATTAGACTGGAAAGGTAATATTGAGTTTATAAAATCTCATTTTAAAAATTCTCCTTTAAGAAATAATGTCCCTTTGTTACTAGCTATTATTTTAACCATTGAAATAGCTGCAGGTATTTTTATGATAATCGGAACTTATCAGATTTACTCATCTGGTCTCAAGGAAATTGCATTAATAGGTGTGGAGCTCTCTGCTATTGCCCTAATTTTCTTACTTATTGGCCAACGTTTGGCAAAAGATTATGCAGGAGCGATGACGCTAGCAGTCTATTTTATCATTACCCTCTTTGGGGTTTTTTTAATGTCATAGTTAAAATTGATGCAATGAATAAAAGGCATAGAAAAACCTGATTATAAAACTGTCTTAAACTTTTGTTTTAAGCAATTTTATTTTTTTTAATAGCGTAGTGTTTAAACAACTTGAGAAGATTGCTTAAAAAGCCTCGTTGTCGCTAATTCTGCTTTTTTATAACATAAATCAAAGAGGAATACTCAGAAGTAGTCCTTGCCCTCCAATTTGAGATGAAGCCTCTGAAGAAAGCGCTCATAAAGTTTGTCTTTCCGTTTTTATACTTTTCGCTCAAGAGAGAAACATAATAAGAATCAAATTTCATAGGAATTGTCTTTTCGACGAACATCTGCTCCTTTAAAAAAAGACGATGAATTGATTGCTGAGAAAAATGCCACAAATGTCTAGGGACATCAAAAGCAGCCCAAAATTCTTTATAATACTTTGCATCTTCACTCTTAAAATTAGGTACTGCAATGATCAATCTTCCGAAATCGGAAAGCATATTGTTTAAATTTGAAATAAACTCTGATAAGTTTTCTACATGTTCTAAAACATGCCAAAGCGTTATTATTTCAAATTTTTGGTTTGAAAATTTTGATACATTCTCCTCAAGTACAATTCCTTTTTTAGCAGCTACATTTCTAGCGTCATTGTCTGGCTCTGTCCCAAAAACATTCCAAGAATTGTTTTTACAAACTTTTAAAAATTCTCCTGTGCCGGCACCAACATCTAAAATATTTTTTGCTGGTCTAGACAAACTGTTTTGAAGGAGCAAACTTTCATTAATTAATCGTAATTTACGTTTAAGAGTGATCCTTTTTACGGCTTGATATGCTTTATCAAAAAAAGTTTTTTTGGAGTCTGTGTGAGAAATATAATCTTCACTCTTATAATAATTAGATAGGTTTTTAGGAACTGGCTTTGTTACCAACATCTTGTATTCATCGTTAAACATAACGCTATAATCCTCACCTGAAACAGAATGGTCTTTACAATTTAAATACGGTTTTAAATTTTTGAAAAAGTCTGTTTTCTGTGACATATATATTATATTGTTCCACGAGGAACATTTGAGTGTTTTTTTAAAATCACCTCCCCATATAAACCAACAAGACAGAAATATCGCTTGGCGAAACACCACTTATTCTACTAGCTTGAGAAATAGTTGTTGGTTGAATTTTACTAAGTTTTTCTTTAGCTTCATGAGAAAGAGAATTCACTTTCTTATAATTAAAAGACTGAGGGATGATTACATTTTCTAACCTGTTTAACTTATCTGCATTTAACCTCTCTTTATCTATGTAACCGGAATATTTTAGATGAATCTCCACTTGTTCTATAATTTTTTCCCCGATGTTTTCAGAAAGAATAAAGTCTTGTAAGCAGGCCAATTCTTTAAAGTCTGATAAATTTAATTGGGGTCTAGCGGTAATTTTATAAAGCTTAACAGATTGGTTAATTTTAGATAGCCCTTTACGGTCAAGTATTGGATTTATTTGCTCTTTTGTAACACTTGTGTTTTCTAAGAACTTTATAAACTTTGCCGTTTTCTGTTGTTTTTCGATTACTCTATCTAAGCGCTCTTTTGATGCTAAACCTAATTTATAACCTAGAGGTGTTAGCCTACTATCTGCATTATCTTGCCTAAGAAGCGTTCGGTATTCTGCTCTAGAAGTAAACATTCTATAGGGTTCATCTGTACCCTTAGTGATTAAGTCGTCTATTAAAACACCAATATATGCATCACTTCTCTTAAGGGTAAATGGTTCTTTGCCTTGAGTTTTCAAGGCTGCGTTTACACCTGCCATTAGACCTTGAGCGGCGGCCTCCTCATAACCAGTGGTTCCATTAATCTGACCAGCAAAAAATAGATTCTCAATTAATTTAGTTTCTAGTGAATGTTTAAGCTGGGTCGGTGGAAAGTAATCATATTCTATAGCATAACCATATCTAAAAAACTTAACATTTTCAAAACCAGGGATGTGCCTAATAGCTTTGTCTTGTATATCTTCTGGCAGTGATGTGGAAAAACCATTAACGTATATCTCTACCGTATTCCAGCCCTCAGGTTCTACGAAAACTTGGTGCCTATCTTTGGATGCAAAACGATCTATTTTATCTTCAATTGATGGACAATATCGTGGGCCCGTTGACTGTATTCTACCAGTAAACATCGGAGACCTATCGAAACCTTCTTTTAGTATTTCATGAACTTTGGAATTTGTATGAGTGAGATAACACGATCTTTGCTTTTCTAGAGGAGATGTATCTAAATAAGAAAAAGTTTCTGTTATTTGATCACCAGGCTGTTCCTCCATCTTAGAATAGTCTAAAGACCTTCCGTCTACTCTTGGAGGGGTTCCTGTTTTCATTCTTCCGGATTCAAAACCTTTTAATACAAGGTCTTCTGTAATACCTGTAGAAGAGCTTTCACCGGCACGACCTCCTCCAAAGGTTTTTTCGCCAATATGAATTAAACCATTTAGGAACGTTCCTGCGGTTACAATAACAGTTCTAGCCTTAATATGAAGACCCAATGCAGTCTTTACGCCTGAAATTTTATTTCCTTCAAAAAGGAGCCCGTTAACGGAATCTTGGTAAAAGTCTAAATTATCTGTTCCTTCTAGCATATTCCTCCAACACTCTGCAAACATCATTCTGTCTGATTGAGCCCTAGGGCTCCACATTGCTGGACCCTTAGACTTGTTGAGCATCTTAAATTGAATTGCTGTTTTATCTGTAACAATACCACTATACCCCCCTAATGCATCAATTTCTCTAATAATTTGACCTTTTGCAATACCTCCCATAGCAGGGTTGCAACTCATTTGAGCAATATTTTGAAGACTCATTGTAATTAATAAAGTAGAAGCGCCCATATTGGCACTTGCGGCGGCAGCCTCGCTTCCAGCATGACCCCCTCCAACAACTATTACATCATATTTTGTATTAAGTAAACTCATTATTGTTTCACGTGAAACAAAGCACAACTGCTTGATTTTTAATCACTTATGATAGAAATCTTTTCGTTTTCCTTTGTTCTCATTAAAATTTTATCTTTTTTTGTTTTGTCTTTATAACCCATAAAGTGTAAAACACCATGAATCATAACCCTATGTAATTCATTTTCAAATACTTCATTAAATTTTTCTGCATTTTCTAGCACTCGCTCTATTGAAATAAATATGTCTCCACCAACTTCTTTTCCTAATGTGTAATCAAAACTAATTATGTCTGTATAGGTGTCATGTTTCAGAAACTCTTGATTTATTTTGTGGAGATAAATATCATCACAAAAAATGTAATTAATTTCACCAACTTCAAAATCCTCAGATGATATGACATTACTAATCCACTCTGCTAGTTTCTTTTGGTTTTTTGGCGTAAAAGATGTTTCTGAATTAAATGTGATCACTCTTTGTTTTTTTTAGAAAAATACTTTTGCACTTTCTTTTCAAAATCTTGCTGCAAAGGTAACGATTGTCTGTTTAATATCTCTATTTGGTTATAAAACTGCTTTTTAAATTGTAGTTGTTTTAAATTATTATTCTTATAACTTGAAGTATTTGGCGTGGCATTCTTTTTCTTTTCCTTTCCCTGTTTAACTAATGCGGTATTAAGTTTTAATAATTGATATTCTAACTGCTGCATTCTTTTAAGTGAAGACTGAGTAAGACCGTTATTTATTATTTCATTTTCTAGCTGCTCCATTGATTTTATAGCTCTTTTGAAAGCTCCGTTAGAATCACCTTCTGTGTCCATAATCTTAATTAAAGTTTCTCTAAGGTAACTCTGTTGTTTAAATATTTCGAAAATATCTTCACTTTGGCCCCCTTCTTTAAATTCAGTATTGGATTTTGAGCCGTTAGAGCCTTTTTGGCCTTTTTTACCCTCATCTCCATCTTGACCCTTTTTTTTGTTTTTTTGGAGTCCGTTTTTTAACTTTTCTGAAATACCTTTTTGTTTTTCTATAATGGTTGGTAAGCTAAAAGAATTTTTTTTTCCTTTTTGGCCTAATGAATTTTTACTATTCTTTAGGTTACTCAACAAGTTACTAAGAAAATCAGAAAGGATATTAGCTGATGTAATAACGTATTGTTGATTAGCTGAACCACTATCAAAACGGTTTTCGGCAAAATTCTCTAAAGATCTATCTAAATTGTAATGTGTGTTTGTTAATTCTGTTTGAATTTTTGAGGTTAATTCTGGCAACCTCATAGATAACACAAATAAACTATCATCTACGTGCTCAAAATATGTTTTAAGTTGATTTTGTTTTGCTAGTTCTTTCCCAAAATCTGGATGGCCTGAAGACAACTCTTTAAACCTCAACAAAGATTCTTCTTGTTTAAACGAAAAAACAAGAAGGTTTTCTAAGATTTTTCTAAGGTCTTCTATATTTTCGTCGACACTATTAGATTGCATTTCTGAAATTGAGTTTTGTATTTTATTACTCATTTCTTGCATTTTTTTGGAAGACTTTTCCTGCTCTTTTTTTGCTGAAATATTATCTTTTTGAAATAGTTTTTCCTCAGATTTAACAAGAGATTCATTTACATCGTTTTCTATTTCCTTTAAGTCAGGAAGACTCATTGGATCTTTTAGACCCTGATTGTCTTTAACTAATTGATCTAATTCTCTTGATATATCCTTAAACTCTTTTCCAATTGTTTTTTGTTTCTCTAAGGCAAGATCTTGGGAATTATCTAGATTCTGTTGTTTTTTAGAAAGTTCCTGAATCTTGATAGCTAGTTGAATTGTTTTTTCTTCAACATAAAAGCGTTTTGTTAATTCTAACAAACTTTCAAGGCTCCTTTGTTGTTGTTTATTGTTTTTAGCAAGTTTTTCAGCTTTTTTTATGAAATCTTCTTTATTGATTTTTTCTGATAATTTTTGAAGTTCAGATAGTATTCTTTTTTGTTTGTCACTTTTTAAAAGTTCTTTTACCCTTTCTTTTAAGTTATCTGTCTTACTTTGGCTAAGTCTATTTACTTGTTTATTTTGATCAAGAGATTTATATAATTTTTCCGCTTGACGCTCTATCATTTCATTATACTTTTTTTGTCTATCAATAACGTTTTTAACTTTATTCTTATCTCTCCAACTAAACTCTTTTTTGTTTTTTAGTTCATTTTGGATTTTAAAAAGTTTCTCTTCCTCTAACCTATTATTTTCGAAGATGTTTTCTAAAGTGTTTATACTTTCTCTTTGTTCTTTAAATTGCTCTTGAAGAACCTCTCTGTTTGTTTTTTTTCTAAAACTATATTTTTTACTTATTGCGGATTTGCTTCCATTAATGATATCGTTGTCTGACACCACAAAATAGATTTCATAGTCTATACCGTCTTCTATAGTTGTAGATCCTGGAAACTGATAAAAGAATGTTTGAGTGTTTTCTTTTGATAATTTTATTGGCTCTATACTAACATTGTCTTTTTTACTTTGATCGTAAAAAATAACTTTTAAGTTTTTTAAACCGTAATCATCAGAGACTTTTCCCGCAAATAAGGCCTCTCCTCCGTATAAACTGTCAATATTTGTTTGTATCGTTATAGTTGGGTATTCATCCTTTACAACTTTTATTTTGTAAGAAAGCGTTTCAAAATCTTTGAGATTGGCGTTAGATGAACTAATTTTATATTCCAAGTTGTTTTTTATCGTTTTTTTGAAATTAAAGCCATCTTTCTTTAGTTTATTAAAAAACAACCTTCTTTCCCCTTCAATAAAAGCAATAGAGTCTGTTTGTTTTGAATCTATATTCCACTCAACTTTAGTGCCCTCTGGAAGAATAAAATTCCCTGTGTTCTCTATTATTTCATCTTGTTTTTTTGTATGGTATGGATAATCTAATTTTATTTTTATGTTTTTTATTCGAGGGGTTTTAATAACATTAATAGTGTAAAAGGGAGAGGATACGATTCCTGATTCAAAATAAAAATCTATCGGATTTATTACATTTAAAAATGTAAAAGAAAAAAAACCCTTCCCTTCATTCTTTGTAAAGTAGGTTTGATTGTTGTAGGTTATTTTTACTTCATTAGGTTGGGTGTTTCCTTTAGAGACAATTAATACTTTTTGTGATTGACCCTCAACAACATCTAAAGAGGATGTTAGTAAAGAAAGTGTAAAGGGGGCTGGTGGTGAAAATTCTGATTGATAATTTACAACCCTATTAAAACTTTGCGTGAAATCTAAATTTAGCTCACTTATTAGAGACAACGAAAAAAACACCGCTGGTAATAATATATATTTTAAATACTTTAGGTTTGCTTGAAAGCTTACTGACTCTGAAAAACGAAAAGGAGTTAACTCATCAGACTTTTGCTCTATACTTGCAATTAATAGCTCAGAGGTTTTATTAACTTGTTTTAATTGAAGTAAATTTAAGAGCTTGTCTTTAATTTCTGGAAAATGATTTCCTATAATTTTTGAAGAATCTATATTATTAATTCCTTCTTTAAGTTTAAATAATTTAATTATTGGAATAAGTATAAACTTATAGAACAATAAAAGCTCTATAACGATAAAGAGCCAAAATAAAAGAAATCTATTTATAGGCTTTAACCACAATACAGACTCTACATAAACTGTAATAATTAAATACAATACACCTAGAGAAAAAAAGAAAATACACCCTTTAATAAGCTCGTTCTTATAATACTTTTTATAAAAAAGAGCTAACTTATTTTCAATGTTTGTTAATGGTTGCATTCTTCAATAAAAATAATACTTTTATATATATGTTTTTAAAGATAATTAGTAAAGATTTTTATCAAATAAGTGCGCTATAAAATGCTTTTTGTATATGATATTAGAAAGGTATCTTTGTGGTCTAAATTTACATTAAATGAAATCTAATATTCGTGTTCGTTTTGCCCCTAGCCCTACAGGACCACTTCATATTGGTGGGGTCAGAACCGCTTTATATAACTACTTGTTTGCAAAAAAAATGAACGGTACTTTTATTTTAAGAATAGAAGACACGGATCAAAATAGATATGTTCCTGGGACAGAAAAATACATTATAGACTCTTTAAATTGGTGTAATATTCCTTTTGATGAAGGTCCTGGTAAAAATGAAAAATATGGTCCTTACAGACAGTCCGAAAGGAAAAGTATTTACAAAGAATACGCAGAAAGGTTAGTAAAAAACGGAAATGCATATTATGCTTTTGACACGTCAGACCAACTTAATGAACACAGAAGACAGCATGAGTTACAAGGTAAAACTTTTATATATAACTGGCATAACAGAGAAAAAGGACGTTTAATTAATTCATTAGTATTACCAAGTGATGTAACCAAAAAAAGAATTGAAAACGGTGACGATTTTGTAATTCGTTTTAAAACACCTAAAGATGAATCATTAATTTTACATGACGAAGTAAGAGGGGTTATAAATATAGATACAAATATATTAGATGATAAAGTTTTGTTTAAATCTGATGGAATGCCCACCTACCATTTAGCAAATATTGTTGATGACTATCTAATGAAAATTAGTCATGTTATCCGCGGAGAAGAATGGTTACCTTCTTTACCCTTACACGTGTTGCTTTACAACTCTTTTGGATGGCCTGTTCCTAAATTTGCGCATCTTCCGCTTATTTTAAAACCTGTTGGCAAGGGAAAGCTAAGCAAAAGGGATGGTGATAAATTAGGTTTTCCCGTTTTCCCTTTGGCTTATACAAATGAAAAAACTGGAGAAGTTTCAAGAGGATACAAGGAAGATGGTTACTTTCCAGACGCATTCATTAATATGCTCTCTTTACTTGGCTGGAATCCAGGAACAGATCAAGAGCTTTTTACGCTAAACAATTTAATTTCATCTTTTGAACTTTCAAGGGTTAGTAAATCAGGGGCAAAATTTAATTTAGATAAAACTAATTGGTTTAACCAGCAATACCTTCAAAATAAAACAAATGATGAGCTGTCTAAACTTTATGAAATCATACTTAAAGAAAAAGGGTTAAATTCGCCTTATGATTACATAAATAAAGTCATTTCTCTAATAAAAGAAAGAGCCGTTTTTGTAAAAGATTTTTGGGGTTTAAGTAGTTACTTTTTTGAGACGCCTACTTCATACAATGAAAAAGCGAGCAAAAAACAATGGAAAGAAAACACAGGAGAATTAATGAAAGAAGCAGCCTCTCTAATTTCCTCTATTGATGATTTTTCTTCTTCTGCTATAGAAGAAGTTATTAAAAACTGGATTTCATCAAAAGAAATAGGTTTTGGAAAAATTATGCAGCCTCTTCGACTAGCTATAGTGGGTGATATGAAAGGACCTCATTTATTTGATATTATTGAAATGATAGGAAAGAAAGAGACTATTATTCGCATACACAAAATTATAAACACGCTGTCATGATAAAACAAGTCCTTTTTATTTGTTTGTTTTTTTCTGCACTTTTTGCAGAAGCACAATACAATTCTCAGTTCAATAGAAGACAAGGTATGCAGCCTCGGCAACCTCGAGCAGCACAGCAACCACGAGCACCAAAAATTGATGTAGAAAAAGCTGTTGGTTTAGTTTTTTACAACATAGACAAGGTTACAAAAAAAACAGGGATAAAAAAATCTTCAGTTGCTTATCTAAAAGTTTCTTCAATTTTAAATTCCTACAATAAAGAGTTAAAACAAATTAAAAGAATCAATACTTTTTTATTTTCAGAAGGAAAATCAAAAATGGAAGCTGCTCAAAAAGAAGCAATTAAAAATAGAGATTATACTGTGCTGCAAATAGCCAATAAAGAAGTAACAGAGTCTTTTAAACCCATAATAAGTACTATTGAGGAAAAAAAGAAAAAATTAAATTTGGAATTAGAAGAAATATTATCTGAAAAGCAACTAAAAAAATGGAAGAAATATAACGCTTCTAACAAAAAGAAATAGTTATAAAATTTGTAACATTAATTCTTTATTGCGTCTTATTTTGTAGATAAACTTTCTTTTATCTAAATTTATTTAGTATTAACACTTAAAAACTACGTTTATGTCTTCTTTCTTTTTACCTATTGTTATTGGTTTTGTCATTTTTGCTCTTTATGGTGTAATTTTTATAGTAAAACAACAAACTGCTGCTGTTATAGAAACTTTTGGTCGTTTCAGTAATATTAGACAATCTGGCTTCCAACTAAAGGTGCCTGTTGTACAGAGAATTGCTGGTAGAATGAGTTTAAAAATTCAACAACTTGATGTAATTATAGAAACGAAAACGCTAGACGATGTTTTTGTAAAATTAAAAGTTTCTGTTCAATTTAAAGTTATAAAAGACAAGGTTTACGAGGCTTTTTATAAATTAGACTACCCACATGACCAAATAACTTCGTATGTATTTGATGTAGTAAGAGCTGAAGTTCCTAAAATGAAATTAGATGATGTTTTTGTTAAAAAAGATGATATTGCTATTGCGGTTAAATCAGAGTTAAACGACGCAATGATGGAGTATGGATATGATATTATAAAAACATTGGTGACGGATATAGATCCAGATGCTCAAGTAAAGGCCGCTATGAATAGGATTAATGCTGCTGATAGAGAAAAAACAGCAGCTCAATACGAAGGTGATGCCGCACGTATTTTAATTGTTGAGAAAGCAAAAGCTGAAGCTGAGAGTAAAAGGCTTCAAGGACAGGGTATTGCTGACCAAAGAAGAGAAATTGCTCGTGGTTTAGAAGAGTCTGTTGAAGTTTTAAATAAGGTAGGAATTAACTCACAAGAAGCATCTGCTTTAATTGTGGTAACGCAACATTATGATACGCTTCAGTCTATTGGTCAAGAAACAAATAGTAATTTAATTTTATTACCCAACTCACCTCAAGCAGGAAGTCAAATGTTAAATGATATGGTTGCTAGCTTTACAGCTAGTAATCAGATTGGAGAAGCTATGAAAAAAAGTAAGAAAAATTTAGATAAATAAGCTATGATACTATCTACAACAAACACTATTGAAGGTAGCCCTGTAAAAGACTATTTAGGAATAGTTACCGGCGAAACTATTATAGGGGCAAACATTTTTAAAGATTTATTTGCTAGTATAAGAGATATTGTTGGTGGGAGATCTGGTTCTTACGAAAGAGTTCTTAGAGAAGCAAAAGACACTGCTTTAAGAGAAATGACGGAGAATGCCGCTAAGTTAGGAGCAAGTGCTATTGTTGGTATTGATTTAGATTATGAAACGGTTGGTAAGAATGGAGGAATGTTAATGGTAACAGCCTCTGGAACTGCTGTTAAATTATAAAAAAACCTAAGTTATTCACTTAGGTTTATTAAAAGGTTATTTTTTTTCTTCTATTTTTTCGTCTTCCTTTTTATCGTCTTTTGAAGCTTTTTTAAACTCTTTAATACCTCCGCCTAATCCTTTCATGAGTTCTGGTATTTTTTTTCCACCAAAAAATAATAAAAGAGCTAAAGCTATTATTACCCAAGAACCTACGCTTGGCATACCTAAAAGAAAAATATTGAAAATCATTGTTTAATTTAATTTTATTTAACAAAGATACAAAAACGTTTCTATGAATTAATTCATTTGCTTTATAATTCCACCCGCTACTTTTTTTGTTTGTTTTACTTCTGGGGTTCCTTTGTATAAAATAGATCCACCAAAACTTACTTTAGCATTTAATGTTTCCCCTGTTTTTAACTCTGCTTTAGACCCAATTCCAGATTTTACAGTTGTATTATCTGTGGTCTCTAAACCATACCCATGATAGACACCATATAAATCTACTTCCAATTCTTGGTTTTTAGTTTTTCCGGTAAGTTTAATGATACCCCCTGTTATTGATTTAACCTTTAAATGTTTAGTATTTATATCTAATTGAATGGTTGCACCCTCTTGTGCTTTTACTTCTAAGTGTGTTTGATTGATATTGTTTCCTGTAATTATAGAACCTTCATTTCCGTCTATTACTTGAATATCTTGTTTGTAATATAACTTAACTTTTACTTCATTAACAGATAAATTATCTGGAAATTTTAAACTTATTTTTAAAACACCATTACTGTTTTTAAATCTAACCTTATTTGTTTTATCCTCTAGTATTTCTAGTTTGTTTTCTTTGTCTTTTATTAATTCTAATTTAATGCCATTAAATATTTTTATTTTATAAAAATCCCCAAGAGAAGTTGTCTTAGTTGTTTGTGAAAATAATGATGTATTGATTAATATAATAAATAATAGGATGTAATTTTTCATTTTATTTTTAATTAGCAAATCTTTATTAAATAAACTTATTTTTTAATAATCTATTGTTCTATAAGTGTAAAATCTAAATGTTTTCTTTCTAAATCTGTATTTTTCACTTTTACAGTTACCTCGTCTCCTAATTGATAAATATGTTTTGTTGTTTGACCAACAATAGCGTATTGTTTCTCATCAAAAATGTAATAATCATTCTTTATATCTCTAATCCTTACCATTCCTTCACATTTATTGGAGGTTATTTCGACATAAACTCCCCATTCGGTAACACCTGATATTACTCCAGTAAATTCTTCATCTAAATGATCTTGCATATATTTAACTTGCATATATTTAATAGATTGTCTTTCTGCTTTTGAAGCAAGTTCTTCTTGTTTTGAAGTATGCTTACATCTTACTTCATAATCTTCTTGTTTTGGTGAGTTTTTTCCATCTAAATAATGTTGTAATAATCTATGAGTCATTACATCAGGGTATCTACGAATGGGTGATGTAAAATGAGAATAATAATTAAACGCTAATCCATAATGACCAATATTTTGAGTGGTGTAAACTGCTTTACTCATAGATCTTATTGCTAATGTTTCAATCATATTTGCTTCTGCTTTGCCGTGAACATCTTTTAATAATTTATTTAAACTTTGTGTAGTGCTTTCTCTGGTTTGGGTATCCATTTTATATCCAAAATTATAAACAATATTTTGTAAAGTTGCTAACTTTTCAACATCCGGTTCATCGTGAACCCTATATATAAAAGTTTTATTACTTGGTTGATTGTTATTTTTTCCTATAAATTCTGCTACCTTTTTATTAGCTAATAACATAAACTCTTCTATTAATTTATTAGCGTCTTTAGCTTCTTTAAAGTAAACGCCGACAGGATTTGCATCCTTATCTAAATTAAATTTTACTTCTACCCTATCAAAAGAAATGGCTCCATTTTTCATTCTGTTCTCTCTTAATATTTTAGATAATTCATTTAATTTTAAAATAGCATCTGATATTTCTTTTTTAACATCATATGCTTCTCCTGTAATTGAAACATTAGAAGGCACATGATTTTTTTTAGTTTCTATGATAGCTTGAGCTTCTTCATATGCAAATCTTTTATCAGAATAAGTAACTGTTCTACCAAACCATTTATTAATAATTTTTGCTTTATTATTTATCTCAAATACAGCAGAAAAAGTTAATTTTTCCTCATTTGGACGTAAAGAACAAGCACCATTAGATAAAATTTCAGGTAACATGGGAACAACTCTATCTACTAGATAAACAGAGGTGGCTCTACTGAAAGCTTCTGTGTCTAATATTGTATCTGGTTGAACATAATGAGACACATCAGCAATATGAATTCCTATTTCAAAATTTCCATTATCTAATTTTTTAAAAGATAAGGCATCATCAAAATCTTTTGCATCTTTTGGATCTATCGTAAATGTTAAATCTTGACGCATATCTCTTCTTTTTAATATCTCTTCTTTAGTGATATTTAAAGATAATTTATTAGCCTCTTCTTCTACTTCATTTTCAAACTCGTAGGGTAAACCATACTCTAATAAAATTGAATGTATTTCTGTATTATGGTCCCCTGGTTTACCTAATACTTGTGTAATTTTACCGAAAGGATTTTTTGAGTTTTCCGGCCAGTTTGTAATTGTTACTTGAACTTTATCTCCATGATCTGCGTTATTTATTTTTGATCTGGGAACAAAAATATCGGTATACATTTTATTGTTATCACAGATAACAAAACCAAAATTTTTACTTAGTTGTAAAACACCTACAAAGGATGTTTTGTCTCTTTCAATAATTTCTACAATATCTGCCTCTTGTTTATTACTTCTATTTCTTTTGTATATGTAAGCTTTTACTGTATCATTTTGTAATCCTTTTCCTAAATTATTAGAAGGAATAAATATATCTTTTTCAAAATCATCTGATATAAAATAACCATTACCGTTTGATGTAATGTCTAAAGTTCCTATATGATATTTTCTATCATTATTTATTTGAAACTTTCCTCTATCTATTTCTTTGATTTTTTTAGATCCTGTTAGTTCTACTAGTTTTTGAAGGATTTGTGTTTTTCCATCTGTGTCAGAAACACCAAGTTTGGCAGATATTTGTTTATAATTATAATGTTTACTGGAATCTGTGTTAAGTATTTTAAATATGTTTTTAGTTAAATCTTTTATTATTTTACCTTTTTTTTTGTAAATTTTTTTCTTTCTATTCATAAATCTTCAATCTTTATATATTTTTAGAAAAATACAAAATTATATATGTAAGTAAGAGAATAAAACAATTATCATTCATTCTTATATATTCATTTTATATTATTATCTATGTTAAATTCATTTTTTATTGTTGTTAATCCTTCTTCTGGTAATACTAATTTTAAAAAATCATGGAAAACTATTACTCACTTTCTAAAATTAAAAAATATTAATTTTTCTTATTCTTTCACAGAATACAGAAAACACGAGGTAATTCTTGTTGATAAAGCTATTGAACAAGGTTATAGGAATATTATTTCTGTTGGAGGTGATGGAACTTTACATCATGTTGTAAACGGAATAATGAAGCAAAGATATATAAAAACATCTAAAATAAAACTTGGTGTTATTCCATTAGGAACTGGTAATGATTGGATAAAAACGTATAATATTCCTAATTCAATTAAAAAGTCTATTGATATAATTGTGAAAAATAACACAATTTTACAAGATATAGGTTGTATAAAATTATCAAATGGAAAGAAAGAATACTTTAACAACCTTGCGGGAACAGGTTATGATGGGTATGTTGTTAAAAATTTAAATTACTTAAAAAAAATAGGATCATTAGCATTTATAGTAAGTGGTTTGTATAGCTTGTTTTCTTACAAGAAAAATAAGTATAGTATTTCTTTTAATAATAAAACTATTAATGAACAATGTTTAATGATATTATTTGGAATATGTAAATATTCTGGGGGAGGTTTGAGAGTTACAAAAGATCCAAATCCAAAAGATGGTTTACTAGATATAACAATTGTTAAAAATATTTCTTTTTTAGATTTACTTTTTAATGTTCCTAAATTATATAACGGAAAAATAGTACACCATAAAAAAGTTTCAAATTTTAAGACCAAAAAAATAATTGTAAAAAATACAAGTAATAGTAATTCTTTCATAGAAGCAGATGGTGAAATAGTAGGAATAAATAGTTTTAATATATCTATTTTACCAAACGCTATTCAATTTATAATTGCTTAATATATTTTTATTAACAATCTATATTATTATTATTTGTTTTAATTATTTAAATTTTTTTATATGATTAATATTATATATTGTGAATAGTTAATAGATAAAAGAACTATATAATTTGTTTTTGTTACTTATTAAAAACCTTTCACATCTTATTAGATAGTTAACTTCTTTTAAATCAATTAATTTTTATATTTATTAACATATATGTAATATAATATGAACAATAATTTTTAATTAATTAATAGTTAATAACCCTTCTTTTAACCCTTTTAAAATGTTTATAAATACGTATTAAAAAATGAAAAGTTATTTTGATTATTTTAATTAATAGTTTACTTAAAAAATTAAATGAATAATTAAATTTTTTTTTTAAAAGATTGTTGTTAGTTCTTAACAATTAAGAAAAAAGAATTAATTAATTGATAAACAAAAAGTTAATAATATTTTTTTAAAATACTAAATCTATAACTGTTGATAACCCTATCTATTTGTATTTTTGTTTATTATTAATATTAAATAAATAATTTATGAATATATCTATAGGGAATGATCACGCTGGTACAGATTATAAGTTTGCTATTGTAGAATTTTTAAAAAGTAAAAATATATCAGTAAACAATCATGGAACAGACACAAATAGTAGTGTTGATTATCCTGATTTTGTTCATCCTGTTGCAAAAGATATTGTTTCAAAAAAATCTTCTTTAGGAGTATTAATATGTGGAAGTGCCAACGGCGTTGCTATGACAGCAAATAAATATAAAGAGGTAAGAGCAGGTTTATGTTGGACCAAAGAAATAGTAGAGTTAATAAAACAACACAATAATGCAAACATTTTGTGTATACCAGCTAGATTTACTTCCATTCCTCAAGCAATTAAAATGGTAGAAGTTTTTTTAGAAACACAGTTTGAGGGAGGAAGGCACCAGAAAAGAGTTGATAAAATTACAGGATGTCTGAGTTAAACTTTATAATAAAAGATTTTAATCAGTTATCTACTCAAGATTTGTATGCCATCTTACAATTAAGATCTGAGGTTTTTGTAGTAGAACAAGATTGCGTTTATTTAGATCTAGACGGAAAAGATCAATTAGCATATCATGTGTTAGGGTATAAAGATTTAAAATTAATAGCTTATGCGAGGGTTTTCAAACCAGGAGATTATTTTTCAAAATCAAGTATTGGAAGAATTATAGTGAAAAAAAAATATAGAAGATTTAAATATGGTGATCTTCTAGTTAAAAACTCAATAGATTTTATAGAAAAAAAATTCAAAGAAAAAGAAATCCTAATTTCAGCTCAAGCATATCTCGTAAAATTTTACAATAATCTAGGTTTCGTTCAAAAAGGAGAACAATATTTAGAAGATGATATTCCTCATATTAAAATGTTGAAATGCTAAATAATTTTTTTTACTTCTTTTACTTCTCCTAAATTAATTCCTTCTAGTAAAATTTTTCCTATTCTAACTCTTATTAATCTTAAAGTTGGATAACCCACCGCTGCGGTCATTTTTCTAACTTGTCTAAACTTGCCTTCTCTTATAGTTATAGAAATCCAACTTGTTGGACCATGCCTATCATCTCTAATTTTTTGCGTTCTATCTTTAAAATTGGGATTATTTATACTCGTACAATTACAATGTTTGGTTATATACTTTTTTCCATCAAAACCTATTTCAACACCTTGTTTTAACTTCTTAACCGCTTCTTCTGTAATATTACCATCTACTTGAACATAATACTCTTTCTCTATTTTTTCACTTCTTATAAATTCACTCATTTTTCCATCTGTAGTCAACAGAAGCAACCCTTCCGAATTAACATCTAATCTACCTATAGCCATTGTTTTTTTTGGAAAATTGTAATGCTCCCCAAGCAGTTTTTTTTTCCTTTTATTAGGATTTATAAACTGAGAAATAGTTCCGTAGGGTTTATGAAATATAAAGTGTCTGTGAGTACTCATTAAAATAAAAAAACGAATCAAAAATAATTTTTTTCTGATAAAAAAAACTATTCAAATTTTGTACCTTGTGATACTGAAATACAAACAGGAAAAACAAACTAGATTTATGTCAAAAGATAAAGAAAAACAAGCAAAATTAAAAGCGCTTCAATTAACATTAGACAAATTAGATAAAACGTATGGTAAAGGGTCTGTTATGAAAATGGGCGACTCTGTTGTAGAAGAAGTAGAAGCAATTTCTTCAGGATCTTTAGGTTTAGATTTAGCTTTAGGAGTTGGTGGTTACCCAAGAGGAAGAGTTGTAGAAATATATGGTCCAGAATCTTCAGGAAAAACAACGCTAACACTTCACGCAATAGCAGAAGCACAAAAAGCAGGCGGCATAGCCGCTTTTATTGATGCAGAGCACGCTTTTGACCGTTTTTATGCTTCAAATTTAGGTGTAGATATTGATAATTTAATTATATCTCAACCAGATCATGGAGAGCAGGCTTTAGAAATAGCAGATAATTTAATTCGATCGGGAGCAATTGATATTGTTGTAATAGATTCCGTAGCCGCTTTAACACCTAAATCAGAAATTGAAGGAGAAATGGGTGATTCCAAAATGGGTCTTCACGCTCGTTTAATGTCTCAAGCACTTCGTAAGTTAACAGGAACAATAAGTAAAACAAAATGTACTGTAATTTTTATAAATCAACTACGAGAGAAAATAGGAGTTATGTTTGGTAACCCTGAAACAACCACAGGGGGTAATGCATTAAAGTTTTACGCCTCTGTAAGGTTAGATATAAGAAGAAGAACACAAATAAAAGATGGAGACAGGGTAATAGGTAACCAAACAAAAGTAAAAGTTGTTAAAAACAAAGTTGCCCCACCATTTCAAATAGCAGAATTTGACATTATGTACGGTGAGGGCATCTCTAAAGTTGGGGAAGTTTTAGATATTGGTGTAGAGCTTGGAATCGTAAAAAAGAGTGGGTCTTGGTTCAGTTATGGAGAAACTAAATTAGGACAAGGAAGAGACGCTGTTAAATCATTAATAAAAGATAATCCAGATTTATCAGAAGAATTAGAAGTGAAAATTAAAGAAGCTATAGATAATCAGTAATATAGAATTCCAATAAAAAACCACTGTATTAACAGTGGTTTTTTTATACACCAGTACTTCCAAATCCTCCCTCTCCTCTTTTTGTTTTATCTAAAATAGATACCTCTTCCCATGTTATTTGTTCGTGTTTAGCTATTACCAATTGAGCTATTCGTTCACCGTCTTTTACTAAAAATTCTTCATTTGATAAATTAACCAATATTATCCCTATTTCTCCTCTGTAATCTGCGTCTACAGTTCCTGGGCTGTTCAATACGGTAATTCCTTTTTTAGCAGCCAAGCCACTTCTTGGTCTTACTTGAGCTTCCAAACCAGCAGGCAACGCAATAAACAAACCGGTTTTTACAATTACTCTTTCTAAAGGTTTTAACGTTATTGACTCACTGATATTAGCACGTAGATCCATTCCTGCAGAAAGAAGGGTTTCGTAGGAAGGGGTTTGGTGCTTGGACTTATTAATTATTTGTACAGTCATTATAGTATTGTTGATTAAAACAAATATAATAAATCAACCTAGTAATAGATATTAGATTTAAGAATTATTACTTTTGAAAAATATTTAAAAATTTAGAATGAACAATCAGCTAAAAGTAGCAGTTCTTGGAGGGGGTAGTTGGGCAACAGCTATTGTGAAAATGTTGTGTGAAAATCTAGAGACTGTTGGCTGGTACATGCGAAGTACATATGCCTCAGAACATATAAAACTAAATAAACACAACCCAAATTATTTAAGCTCCGCAGAACTTCATCCTCATCAGTTGATTTTATCAAACAACATAAATAAAACAGTAGAGGACTATGATATTTTAGTTTTTGCAATTCCTTCAGCATTTTTAATATCAGAACTAAGAAAGTTAACCACCTCTTTAACCGATAAAGTAGTTTTTTCAGCTATTAAAGGAATTGTACCTGAGTCCGGTTTAATTGTTGGAGAACACTTTTTCAAAAATTATAATATTCCATATAAGAATATTGGGGTAATAACAGGCCCATGTCATGCAGAAGAAGTTGCCATGGAAAGACTTTCTTATCTAACAATTGCATGCCAAGATCAAGACCAAGCAAAGAAGGTTGGAGAATGTTTAAAAAGCAGATACATACGTGTTAAAATATCCGACGATATTATAGGAACAGAGTACGCAGCTATGTTAAAGAACATTTTTTCTATAGCAGCAGGGATATCACATGGTTTAGGTTATGGAGACAATTTTCAGTCTGTACTTATGAGTAACTCAATACGAGAGATGAACCGTTTTATAAAAAAAGTTCATCAAATGAAAAGAAATATAAATAATTCAGCATATTTAGGAGATTTATTAGTAACAGGTTATTCTACCTTTAGTAGAAATAGAATGTTTGGGAACATGATAGGTAAAGGCTATACCGTTAAATCCGCAATGTTAGAGATGAGTATGGTGGCTGAGGGATATTATGCAACTAAAAGTGCAAAAAAAATAAAAGAGGAGAATGGAGCGGTTACTCCAATTATAGATGCGGTTTATTCTGTTTTATATAAAGGAAAAGATGCAAAAAGAGTTTTTGAAGAACTAACAAAACAAATAGATTAATACTCTAAACAAAGTGTGTTAAAAATAAGATTACAGTGAAAACAATTCAAGAAGCAGTCGAAAGCACAATTAGAAAAACACCTTTTCTAGAGGAAGCGCTTAATGAAAAACTTATAAATGTTTCTTCTTTAGCTAGAGTTATTCTTCCTGAAGTTTCAACCTTATTAAACAAACAAGTAAAGGTTGGCGCTGTTATGATGGCTATTAATAGACTATCTCCAGCAAACGAGTTAAGAATAAGGAAAAATATCAGAAAATTTACCCTCTCTTTAGGTGATTTTATTGTGCGCTCAGACCTTAGTGATTTTACCTTTAAGAATACGAATACACTCTTTAAAGAGATTGCAAGAATTTTAAATGAAGCCGCTAATAATAGTGAATCATTTATTACTGTTTCACAAGGTATTTTCGAAACAAATATTGTTGTAGGCGAAGCAATGTTACCGCATGTAAAAGAGTTTTTTACAAGAGAAAAATTAATCCACAACATTAAGAATTTAGCCTCAATTACAATTAAACTACCAAAAGAAAACCTAGAACAGCCAGGGGTGTATTATTTCATTTTAAAACAACTTGCGTGGGCTAATATTCCTTTACAAGAAATAATATCTACAACAAACGAGATGACTTTGGTGGTTAAAGAAAAAGACATCAACAAAGCTTTTGCCATATTAATGGATTTAAAAAGGTAGTTAACTACTGTTAAAAATTTACATAATAGGATGTAAATCTTTATATTAGCGCTCCAAAACATTAAACATTTACAAATGGCAAAAATCTACTCGAATAGCTTTCTAACTTTTTTGTTAGTTTTTATTACTACCCTATCTTTTTCTCAAACAAAAAAACAAATAGAGAAAATTAAACAAGAAACCAATATAGCTAACCTAAGAAGTATAGAAGAGTCCTCAAAAATTAGAGTTACTGAAGCAAAAGAAAAGGCTTTACAAATGGCTCAAATTAAAGGCTGGCCTGTCACATTTACTGAAAACGGCTCTTTTCATGAACTAATGTCTTTAACTAAAGATAATCAGCCAGTTTATTATAAAACATTAAACCAAAATGCTGCAATATCAACTAGAGTAAATCACCTAAATTCAGGAGGAAGTCTTGGTTTAGATTTAGATGGGCAAGGAATGACAGCGCACATTTGGGACGGTGGATGGGTATACACAGAACACCAAGAGTTTGATGGCCCAGGCGGAGACGACAGGGTTACTATAGGAGATCAAGAAAATCAATATAGCGACCATGGAACACACGTTACAGGTACTATTTTAGCAGCAGGAATTGAACCTGAGGCAAAAGGAATGGCTCCTCAAGCAAACGGAGTATCATTCAGATGGAATCAAGATGTTCCAGAAGCATCTGCAGCCGCAGCAGAAGGAATGTTATTATCAAACCACTCATATGGTTATAATTTATCTGCTTTAGCAGATGCAGACATTGGAGCTTATTTGTATGATGCAAGAGACTTTGATGACATTATGTATAACGCTCCTTTTTACTTACAAGTGGTGTCTGCTGGTAACGATGGTGGTGATGGATCATCTAACGGAGACCCACTAGAGGGTAATAATTTATTTGATAAATTAAGTGGAATGTCACCTGCCAAAAACAATTTAACAGTTGCTAATGGTCAAGACGCAGTAATAGACGAAGATGGAAACTTGGTTTCTATGAATAGAAATAACGGTAGCTCAGAAGGACCTACAGACGATTTAAGAGTAAAACCAGATATTATAGGAAACGGAACAAACCTTTATTCACCAACAAATAACGATGCTGGTTACGGTTCATATACAGGAACTTCTATGTCTGGTCCTAACGTAATGGGTTCGCTATTATTATTACAACAACACCATAACAACATATACGGTTCGTTTATGAAAGCAGCTACTCTAAAAGGATTAGCTCTTCACACGGCAGATGACATAACACCAGACAACTCAACTTCACCAACTCAATCACTTATTGGTCCAGATGCTACAACAGGATGGGGTCTTTTAAATACAAAATTTGCAGCAGAAACACTAAATAAAATTGGCTTTGCAAGTGTTGTAAAAGAATTAACATTAGAAAATGAAGATACATTTATTATGAATGTTAAGTCTGATGGAGAAAACCCGTTAAAATTATCTATATCATGGACAGACGTAGCTGGAGAGATAGCAAGCGGGATTGCGAATGATCCTACACCTGCTTTAGTAAATGATCTAGACATCAGAGTTTCTCAAGTAATTGATGATGAAACAACAGAATTTTTACCTTGGAAATTAACCTCTGTAAACACAAATGAATTAGGTGATAATTTAGTGGATCCTTTTGAAAGAATAGATATAGAAGATGCATCAGGTGAATATACCATTACAATTTCTCACAAAGGAACACTCGTAAACGATTTGCAAAATTTTTCTTTAATTGTAACAGGTTCTTTGTCTGATATAAATTTAACAAGTACAACTCCTTCTATTATTCAGTGTTCTACAGAAGATGCAGAGTTTAAATTTGATTATACACAACAAATTGAGACAACAACAACAATTTCAGTTGATGATTTGCCGGAAGGTGCAACAGCGTCATTTTCACCCTCATCAATAAGTGCAGACGGAGAGGTGATTATGACTGTTGGAAATCTTGAAAACGTTGATGCTGGAATATATGACCTGAGAGTTACTGCAACAAACGGAGATGAAACTCAAATTAAAAAAGTAGAACTAAGAGTTGTACATCCAGATTTTACAGAGAACCCAATGTCTCTATCCTCACCAACAAATGCTGAAACAGGCGTTTTATTTCCTGCAATAGAATTAGAATGGGCAGACAATATAAATGCAGAGTCATATACTGTTGAGCTTTCAGATAATCCTTCTTTTACAAATATTCTTTTAACTTCAACACAAACAGAGTTAAAGTTTACAGTATCAGGTTTAGTAGAAAACAGTATTTATTACTGGAGGGTAAACCCAACTAACCAATGTGGTTTGGCAACTTCCCCTATTGTATATAGTTTTCAAACAGCAAATACAGAAGACTGTTCTAATACATATACCGCAACAAATTTTGATGATGATCGTTTAGGGGGAGGAAGTAATGTAACTGCTTTTTTACCAATAGAGATTACAGACGATTTAACAATTAGCAGATTAAAGGTAGATGTAGATATATCACATGTTGCAGTTGGGGAATTAGAAGTTTTGATTCAAGAGCCAGAAGCTTTAGGCGCAAACACTACAGTTTTATTAGAAAACGTTTGTGATCAAGTAGCCAATGTTACAGGCGCTATATTTGACGATAACGGAGAAGACTTGGTTTGTGGAACAGCAGATCCAGCAATTACAGGGACAATTAAACCCGCACAAAGCCTAGCAAGCTCCGCAGGAAAAAGTTCTTTAGGAACTTGGTTGTTGGTAGCAAATGACAATACGTTCCAAAATGGAGGAACTTTTACTTCAGGAAGTTTAGACGGTGCAACTATTACAGTTTGTACTGCAGAGGCAAATACATCTGTACCAACATTTTCTTCTAACACTATTTCTATAACAGCAAACGGAAGTACTGTTTTTACAGGTTCTGATATGGCTGCATCAACAGACTCAGAAACTGCAGATCAGCAAACGTATACGATTGTTGTAGCTCCAACAAAAGGAGAGATTATAAAAAATGGAGTTGCTTTATCTACAGGAGGAACATTTACACAAGCTGATATAGACGCAGGAAATGTTGCTTACTCAAATACTCAAACATCACTTTTTAATGATCTATTTAAAGTTGATATAACTAACTCACTAAATGGATGGTTAGCAAATCAAGAAATAAATTTAGAAGCAACGTCATTAAGTATAAATTCTTTCGAATTGTCAAATCTTTCTGTTTATCCAAATCCGTCTAATGGATTGATAAACGTTAGTTTTCAAACAACATCCAATGACGCTGTAGAGATTGTTTTATTTGATTTACAAGGAAGAAAAGTCTTCAAGTCTAAGCAAAACAGCAATAATCAGTCAATGTTCAATCAATCTATTAACACCAGAAGGCTATCAAATGGAATTTATCTATTAAGAGCAATTCAAGGAAATAGAAGCACAACAAAGAGGGTTATTATTTCTAAATAACAATAAAAGGATATTTATTTTTTAAAATTGTGGCTACACTGTAGTCACATTTTTTATATCTAATAAAAACTACTATCATTAGTAAGGCAATATTAGTATTTTGTAGTAAATGAAAAAAAAAGACCCATATGCAGCATTAAGAATAAAAGAGTTTAACTTTTTTTTATTGGTGCGTTTCGCTTTAGTTTTTGGATGGTCAATGCAATTTATTGTTATTGAGTGGAAAGTATATGAACTTACAGGAGATCCTTTATATCTAGGTCTTATTGGGTTAATGGAAATAATTCCCGCTTTATCAATGGCTTTGTTTGCTGGACATATTGTAGATCAAAAAGAAAAAAGAAATTTACTAGCATTATGTATAGCTGCTTTTTCTTTAATAAGCTTTGGTCTTTTTTGGGTTACTTCAGAAGTAATTAGCAATACACTGTCTAAACAAACAATTTTATATATAATCTATGCATTTGTTTTTTTTGGTGGTTTTCTTCGGGCATTTTTTGGGCCAATTATTTTTTCCTTAGTGGCATTAATAGTTCCAAAAAAAATATACCCAAATGCAGCAACATGGAATAGTTCTTTATGGCAAATGGCTCGAGTCTTAGGAGTTTCTTTTGCTGGTTTTTCTATTAATTGGATTGGCGTTCATTGGTCTTTAAGTGTTATTTTTTTCTTAGTGACTTTTTCCTTCTTTGTATTGTTTAAAATAAAAAGAAAGCCTGTTCTAAACCCAAAGATCGGGGAGCCTGTTTTACAAAGCCTAAAAGAAGGCGTTCGCTTTGTGTTTAAAACAAAAGCAATTTTAGGAGCACTTACCTTAGATATGTTTTCTGTTTTATTTGGTGGAGCAATCGCACTACTAGCAGTTTTTGCTGAAGATATTTTAAAAGTAGGACCACAAGGTTTTGGTATTTTAGTGGCAGCACCTTCTATAGGTTCTTTTTTAACAATGTTAGTTACAGCATATATTCCAATTAGTAAAGACGCAGGAAAGAAATTGTTAGCAGCTATTTTTGGTTTTGGTATTTGTATTATTGTTTTTGGAATCTCTTCCGTCTTCTGGATATCTGTAATTGCCTTATTTTTTAGCGGTGTCACAGATGGAGTTTCTATGGTTATTAGACAAACAATACTTCAGTTAAAAACACCCGACGAAATGCGAGGAAGAGTTTCTTCTGTTAACTCAATGTTTGTAGGATCTTCTAATGAGTTAGGTGCTTTTGAGAGTGGATTAACAGCAAAACTAATGGGTACAGTTACCGCAGTGGTTTTTGGCGGCACCATGACATTAATAACAGTTGCGGTTACAGGGGTTGTAAACCCAACGTTAAGAAATCTGGATCTTACAAAAGACTTAGAAGAACACGAAAAAAGTGAGTAAATTAGGTAAATGAAGTAATTGATTTTAGTTCTTTATTCAACTCTTCTTTCTTCTTGTTAAGGATTTCATTATTCCAAGAAAAATGCGTCGAGAATTCTGTTAAAACAATGTTCAAATGCTTATAAACGCTATCAATGTTAAAGTAGGCCCTTCCGGTTCTCCGCATAAAAAAATCTACAGGAGAACAAGCAGACTCGTATAGAATACTAAACCAAACTTCAGCTTTTATCATTCTGTGTTCTATATCTTCATCTGTTAGTTCATTAAATTTAGTTAAAATAATATCAGTTTGTTTGCCATAATTATACACAAAATATGCAGCATCTTTTTTATTAAAACCTAATTTTATTATTATTTTTTGAATCGTTTTTATATAGTTTAAAACCTCTTGGTGGTTTGTAAATGAACCTCCTGAAAGAACAATTTTTTCTGTTTTAACCTCTTGAAATACCTTATCAAAACGGCGCGAATATTTCTTATTGATTAAATCTACAATCCGTTCTGCCATTTTTCGATATCCAGTTAATTTTCCTCCAGCAATTGAAATCAATTCAGTACTGGACACATATATTTCATCTTTTCTTGACAATTCCGAGGCTGGTTTTCCTTCCTCGTGAATAAGAGGGCGTAAACCAGCCCATGAAGATTTTACATCATCAATTGAAATAGAAACGCCATCAAACATATTATTTACCGCAGATATAAGATACATAGCATCTACTAAACTTGTTCTTACGTCGTTTTTATTTTCTTGATAATTGGTATCTGTAGTTCCAAAATAAGTGCTTCCCCCTCTTGGTATAGCAAACATCATCCTGCCGTCAGGAATATCAAAATACACAGATTGATTAATAGGAAATCTATTGTGATTAACGACTAAATGAACCCCTTTAGACAATCGTAGTTTTTTGTTAGCGCTAGATTGGTTTTTCTGACGCAAACCATCTACCCATGGTCCGGTTGCATTTATAACGTATTTAGATTTAATGTCAAACACTTTATTAGTCAATACATCTTTCACTTTTGCTCCTGAAACCCTACCGTCTTGATATAAGAAATCCGTAACTTCTACATAATTAATTGGTTTTGCTCCATAACGTAAAGATGTTTTTATAAGCTCAAGCGTCAAACGAGCATCATCGGTCCTGTATTCTGCATAGTACCCAGCTCCTTTTAAAATATTTTCAGGAAGTAAGGGTTCTATCTTTAATGCTTCTTTTTTACTTAACATTTTTCGTTTATCATCTCCCTCAACAGCTGCTAAAACGTCATATACTTTAAGCCCAATGGAAGTTAGCCATGAACCATAAGTTCCTCCTTCAACCAACGGTAAAATCATTTTTTCTGGAATAACTAGATGAGGCGCTAGACCATGAACAATAGCCCTTTCTGTTCCAACCTCTTTTACTAACCAAAAATCAAATTGCTTCAAATATCTTAAACCGCCATGAATGAGTTTTGTAGATTTGCTGCTTGTTCCTGAAGCAAAATCATTTTTTTCTACCAATGCAACAGACATTCCCCTAGAAGCAGCATCTAAAGCAATTCCTGCACCCGTAATTCCTCCTCCTATAATTAACACATCAAATTCTTTTGAAGTTAATTCCTTCAAGGTGTTTTCTCTGTCAAAGAAAGAAAAGCTATTCATAAATTTTAGTAATTACAAAGCAAATTTTATTGAGTTTAAATTTCAAAAGGTTTATTAAGGTAGACCAATGAAAGATATTTTTTGTTACCTATTATTTTTATAACAATAAGGTTTTACAAGGTATGAATTTATTTTGCGAGAATTCCTCTTTTGTTAATCTCTGGAATTAGCTTTAAATCATTTTCTCGTATAGTGTTTTTTTTAAAAGTAAATGTCTTGTCGTATAATGTATTATTAGCAAAAAAAGTAACTTGAAATTGATTGGTTAGTTTAAATAGTTCTGGCTGCATCCATTCAACTTTTGCAAAGGAGTTTGCAGATAAAACATCAATTTTTTTTCGCATTATTGAGGTTTGCTTTTTTTTACTAAACCCTTTAGACACAATTACAACCATCTCTACATGAATATCTTTCTGGTTAATAATGTATACATTCCAATCATCCGTTTTGTAAATATCATTGTATTCAAAAACAACAGCCATCTCAATACCAGTTATTATCGGAATTTGAATGTCTTTTTTCACTGATGTAAAAGGGCTGCTAGTTATTATTTTAATGAATAGATATACAAACTTACATCACAGATTTAAACTGCTCTAAAAAGCGAACATCATTCTCGTAAAACATTCTAATGTCTGGAATTTGATATAACAACATGGCTATTCTTTCAATCCCCATACCAAAAGCATACCCACTGTATACAGAAGGATCTATATTACAATTTTTAAGCACATTAGGGTCTACCATGCCACATCCCATAATTTCTAACCAACCTGTACCTTTAGTTATTCGATAGTCTGTTTCAGTTTCTAAACCCCAATAAATGTCAACCTCTGCGCTAGGTTCTGTGAAAGGAAAATAAGAAGGGCGAAGTCGAATCCTAGATTTTCCAAACATTTCTTTTGTAAAGTACAATAAGGTTTGTTTTAAATCGGCAAAAGAAACATCCGTGTCTATATATAAGCCTTCTACTTGGTGAAATATACAATGAGCTCTTGCAGAAATATCTTCATTTCTAAAAACTCTACCAGGTGAAATAGTTCTAATAGGAGGCTTGTTCTTTTCCATGTAACGCACCTGAACAGAAGACGTATGTGTTCTTAATAAGGTGTCTGGTTTTTTATCAATAAAAAAAGTATCCTGCATATCTCTAGCCGGGTGATATTCAGGTAAATTTAGAGCAGAAAAGTTGTGCCAATCATCCTCTATTTCTGGTCCCTCAGACACAGTAAAACCAATACGGTTAAAAACTTCAATAATTTGATTTTTTACTAAAGAAATAGGATGTCTAGAACCTAGCTGAATAGGTTCCGAAGGCCTTGTTAAATCGCCATAAAACTTTTTGTCTTCTTCAGAATTTTCTATTGAAGTAGTTAAAAAAGTTACTTTATCTTCAGCTGATTTTTTTAGAGTGTTTAAGGCCTGGCCAAATTCTTTACGTAATTCAGCATCAACATTTTTAAATTCAGAAAACAACCCTTTCAATATTCCTTTACTTCCTAAGTATTTAATCCTAAAAGTTTCTATATCTGTTTTAGAAGTTGCTTTAAATAAATGAACTTCTTCTATGAGTTCTTTAACCTTGTCTAACATGTTTTGCAATGAAATAAATATTGTGCAAATTTACATTTTTTATAAGGAAAGCGATTCATTTTCCTTTTGAAAACTAAAATCCATACGAAAACGATTGAATACTGATGTTTAAGACCGAAACAAAACGAAAAAAGTATGATTAAGATATCTTAAAATATATATCTTTGTCGCAAAATTGAACAAGTAAACTACAAATCAAAAACAAACATATGGAAGCAAAAATAAATGCTTTTATGGACTTGGTGAAACAGAGAAATCATCATGAACCAGAATTCTTACAGGCAGTTCAAGAGGTTGCTGAAACAGTTATTCCTTATATTGTTAAAAACGATATATATCATGGAAAGAATATTTTACTTAGAATGGTAGAGCCAGAAAGGCTAATATCTTTTAGGGTTTCGTGGGTAGACGATACAGGAGAGATTCAGGTTAATAGAGGATATCGAGTTCAAATGAATTCAGCGATAGGACCTTACAAAGGAGGTCTTAGATTTCATCCGACAGTTAATGCTAGTATTTTAAAGTTTTTAGCTTTTGAACAAGTATTTAAAAACTCTTTAACAACGCTTCCTATGGGTGGAGGAAAAGGAGGTTCAGATTTTGATCCAAAAGGAAAATCAGATAATGAAATTATGCGATTTTGTCATGCTTTTATGAGTGAATTATTTAGACATATTGGACATAATACAGATGTTCCCGCGGGTGATATTGGTGTAGGAGGAAGAGAGATTGGGTTTATGTTTGGAATGTATAAAAAACTTAAAAACTCTTTTACGGGTGTTTTAACCGGGAAGGGTGCTTCTTGGGGAGGTTCTTTAATTAGACCTGAAGCAACAGGATATGGGGATGTGTACTTTGCAGAAAATATGCTACAAACAAAAGGAGATTCTTTTAAAGGGAAAACAGTGGTGGTTTCAGGTTCTGGAAATGTAGCACAATATGCCACAGAAAAAGCAACTCAGCTTGGAGCAAAAGTGGTAACTCTTTCTGATTCATCAGGGTATATTTTAGATAAAGACGGTATAGACGCAGATAAATTAGCGTATGTAATGGACTTAAAAAATGTAAAAAGAGGAAGAATTAGTGAGTATGTAAACAAGTATCCTAATGCTGTTTTTTTCAAAGGAGAAAAACCATGGTCTGTTTCATGTGATGTTGCTCTTCCTTGCGCAACACAAAATGAATTAAATGGCGAGCACGCAAAGCAATTAGTAGAAAATGGATGTATTTGTGTGGCAGAAGGAGCTAATATGCCTTCTACACCTGAGGCAATTTATGAATTTCAAAAAGCACAAATATTATTTGCTCCCGGTAAAGCTTCAAATGCTGGAGGTGTGGCAACCTCTGGTTTAGAGATGAGTCAAAACTCTTTACGATTAAGTTGGACCAGAGAAGAGGTAGATAAAAAATTAAAGCAGATCATGAAAGACATTCATGAATCGTGTGTTGCTTATGGTAAAAACGAAGATGGAACCGTTGATTATATAAAAGGAGCAAATATTGCTGGTTTTGTTAAAGTTGCAGACGCTATGCTAGCTCAAGGAATAGTATAAAAAATAATTAGAAATAAATATAAAAAGCGCCTTTTAAGGCGCTTTTTATATTTATAGAAACTTGTTTTAGTTATAAAAAACAAACACCAATTTGTTTAACGATTAGAATCTAATGTAAAAAACGTATTCCTTAGAAAATCAAATTTTTATAACTTTATAAAGTGGAACCAACACTTACATATAGAAAAATAATTCATGTAGATATGGATGCTTTTTACGCATCAGTTGAACAACTAGACAACAAAGAACTAGTTGGAAAACCTGTTGCTGTTGGAGGTAGCAGTGAAAGAGGTGTTGTTGCTGCGGCTAGCTATGAAGCAAGAAAATTTGGGGTTAAGTCTGCTATGAGTGGAGTTTTAGCCAAAAAAAAATGCCCCCATCTTATATTTGTAAAACCAAGATTTTCTAGATATAAAGAAATTTCTGGAAAAATTAGACAAATTTTTAATGACTATACAGATCTAGTTGAACCGCTATCACTAGATGAAGCCTATTTAGATGTTACTGAAAATAAAAAAGGCAATCCATCAGCAAGTTTGATTGCTCAAGAAATTAGAGACCGCATCTTTAATGAACTAAACTTAAGAGCTTCTGCAGGAATATCTATCAATAAATTTATTGCTAAAGTGGCCTCTGATATCAATAAACCAAACGGACAAAAAACAATTAACCCTGAAGAGGTGATTCTTTTTTTAGAAGAATTATCAGTCAATAAATTTTACGGAGTTGGGAAGGTAACTGCTGCAAAAATGAATAACTTAGGTATTTTTAAAGGATTAGATTTAAAGAACAAATCATTAGAGGAGTTAACAAAGCTCTTTGGAAAGTCAGGGAAATTCTATTACAATATTGTTAGAGGTGTTCACAATAGTCCTGTAAAACCAAACAGAGTTAGAAAGTCAATTGCCGCAGAAAGAACCTTTTCTAAAAATATTTCCTCAGAAGTATTCATGTTAGAGAGGTTAGATAAAATAGCAGAAGAATTAGAAAAACGGATGATGAAATCAGAAACAAAAGGGAAAACAATCACCTTAAAAATAAAATACAGTGATTTTACCCAACAAACAAGAAGCAAAACTCTACAACGCTTTTTGCAAACGAAAAACGAAATCATGCATATTATAAAAGAATTAGTATACCAAGAAAAGTTTAAAAATTCTGTAAGGCTATTAGGAATATCTTTTTCTAACTTAGACACAGAAAAAAAAGATCCCGTTTGGGTTCAGTTAAAGTTAGAGTTTTAAAACTATTGCCATTTTTGTATTTTAGAAGAAGGTATAAACCATAAATATGGTTTCATGAAAAAAATCATTAGAACAAACAATAAGAATGTAGATTTTAATAAATTAATTGTAGAATTAGATGCTTATTTAAAAGTAACTGATGGAGAAGACCATGAGTTTTACAATCAGTTTAATGGTCTGGATAATATAAAGAATGTGGTTATAGCCTACCAAGACAATAAAGCCGCAGGTTGTGGTGCCTTTAAAAAATTTGATGATAAAACTGTTGAAATAAAAAGAATGTTTGTAAAAGAAGAATATAGAGGTACAAAAACGGCAAGTTCTATTTTAAAGTCTCTTGAAAATTGGGCCTCAGAAAAAGGCTTTACAAAATGTGTTTTAGAGACAGGAAATCGTCAGGTAGAAGCAATTAAGTTTTATAAGAAGGCTGGTTATAAAAGCATTCCAAACTACGGTCAGTACACTCATATGGAAGATAGTAATTGTTTTGAAAAATTAGTATAATGAACTTCAGCTATTGGGAATATAAAGAATGGTTTACCAACAATGATTTTATTGTTGTTGGTAGTGGAATTGTTGGTTTAAACTGTGCAATTCGTTTAAAAGAACGCTTTCCAAAATCAAAAATTATTGTTTTAGAAAAAGGATTGCTTCCACAAGGAGCAAGCACAAAAAACGCTGGTTTTGCCTGTTTTGGAAGTACTTCAGAATTATTAAGTGATCTTAAAAACCACTCAAAGGAAGAAGTATTTCAGTTGGTAAAGATGAGATGGGAGGGGCTTCAGCTAATGAGAAGCTTACTAGGAGATACAAACATAGATTATCAACTAAACTACGGGTATGAATTATTTTCTGATGAAGTTTTTTTTGAAAAGTGTAAAAATAAAACAGAAGATTTAAACAAGTTATTACTTCCTCTTTTTAAGGAAAGCGTTTTTTCTACAGCATGTAACAAGTTTAATTTCAAAAATATTGTTCCAACCTATTTGGTAAACAAATTCGAAGCACAGATAGATACAGGAAAAATGGTTTCACAATTGCTAAAAAAAGCACAAGAGAAAGGAGTAAAAGTTTTAAACAATATTTCTGTCCTAGGCTTTTCAGAGGGTACAAATCAAGTAAAGATTAACACAAGTCAAGGAGAGTTTTTAGCTTCTAAAGTTTTTTTTGCAACCAATGGTTTTTCTAAAGAACTTTTAAAAGAATCTATCTCACCCGCAAGAGCTCAAGTGTTGATTACAAGTCCAATAAAAGATTTACACATTAAAGGAACTTTTCATTTAGAAGAAGGGTACTATTATTTTAGAAATTATAATAATAGAATTTTATTAGGAGGTGGAAGAAATTTAGATTTTGAGACAGAAGAAACAACTCAATTTGGCGAAACTACACTCGTTCAAAATAAATTAGAAAACCTTTTAAAAACCACTATTTTGCCAAATATAGATTTTAAAATCACACACCGTTGGAGTGGAATCATGGGTGTTGGAAACCAGAAAAAGCCGATTGTAAAACAACTTTCCGAAAATAGTTATTGCGGTATACGCCTTGGTGGTATGGGTGTTGCTATTGGTTCGCTGGTTGGAAAAGAATTGGCAGACCTAATTGATTGAATACATTTAAAGTTTAAAATATTGAAAAAAACACTGATCCTTTTATTGCTAATTACATCAATGGTATCCTCTCAAGAATGGATTCAAGACAATAATAGAACCAGTGTTTTATTTAAAATTAAGAACCTTGGACTAACTGTAGATGGTGGTTTTAAAACTTCAGTTATCAAGACAAACTTAGACACAAAAGATTTATCTAATAGCTATATTAATGCTACTATTATTGTGAATTCTATTTTTACAGGCATAGAAGCAAGAGACAAACACTTATTAGAAACAGATTATTTTGATGCTTCAAATCATGAAAAAATTATCTTAAAATCATCTAAACTTACAAAGGATGTGAATGGTAATATTATTCTTTTTGCAAAGTTAAGTATCAAAGGAATTACTAAAGAGATGGAAATTCCTTTAGAAGTTTTTGAAGATAACTCAATGCTAACAATAAAGGCCTCAATGTTGGTAAACCGCAAAAATTTTAATGTTGGCGGTAGAAGCATTCTATTGTCTAATAATGTAAAAATTAAAGTAGAATATTCTGCTACCAAATAAAATTGAATAGAATAACAACATTTGATGTAATAATTGTAGGAGGAGGACTGGCCGGCCTAACAAGTTCAATACACCTATCTAAACTAAAAAAAAAGGTGTTATTAATTGAAAAAAACAACTACCCAAAGCATAAAGTTTGTGGAGAATATATTTCTAATGAGGTTCTATTATATTTAAACTCTCTTGGAATAGATCCAATAAAAAATGGCGCTAAACAGATTTCAAAAGTCCAGATAAGCACTATAAAAAGTAATTTAATAAAAGGGGAATTACCGCTAGGAGGTTTTGGAATGAGTAGGTATTTTCTAGACAATCTATTACTTAAAAAAGCACAGGTTAATGGTGTAATAATTTTAAAAGATATTGTAGAGTCTATTCATTATAAAGATGATTGTTTTTCAGTTTCAACAAAAAATGAAGGAATTTTTAATAGTAAAATAACGATTGGTGCTTTTGGTAAAAGATCTACACTAGATCAAAAAATGAAGAGAAGATTTATCCAAAAAAAATCACCTTATCTGGCTGTAAAAATGCATGTGAAGGGTATTTTCCCAGAGAACCTAGTTGCTTTACATAATTTTAAAGGTGGTTATTGTGGGGTCTCTAAAGTAGAAAGTGATGCTATTAATGTTTGTTATATAACAGAATACAAATCATTTAAAAAGTATAAAAATATTTTAGACTTTCAAGAAAAAGTTGTTTTCAAAAATAAACACCTTAAACAAATATTTACAAACTCGTCTACCCTTTTTGAGAAGCCACTTACAATTAGCCAAATTTCTTTTCAAACAAAAAGTCCAGTAGAAAATCATATTATTATGTGTGGTGATACCGCTGGTATGATACATCCATTGTGTGGCAACGGAATGGGAATGGCTATTTCTAGTGCCAGGATGGCAAGCAGAAGAATTTTTCAGTTTCTAAATGGTGAAATAAAAACAAGAGAAGATTTAGAAAAACAGTATATTAGAGATTGGAACAAAGAATTTAAATTGCGATTAAAAACTGGTCATTTTGTTGCGTGGTTATTTAGAAATCACATTTTTTCACAAATTGCTTACTCCATTTTAAAAATATTTCCATCATTGTTGCACAAAATAATAAAATTTACTCACGGAAAACAGATACAACCACTATGAGTTTTTTAGTTGATACTGCATATCGTTCTTCAGCTACAGAGATGATGGATGATTTTACCCTTGAAGGAGTTGAGTTTAGAGACACATTAGACAAATTGGAGATTATTAATAGGTTCTTAGGGGGTAATTCAGTAACTATAAAAGGCCTAAAAAAATTATTATACAAACAAACAAAAACAAAAACAATTACAATTATAGATTTGGGCTGCGGTCATGGAGACATCCTAAGAGATGTTGCCAAGTTTGGCAGAAAAAATAAGTATAAATTTAAATTAGTAGGTGTTGATGCAAATCCTGATGCTATAGAATATGCAAGAGAGCTTTCTAAAGACTATTCAGAATTAAGTTTTGAAACAATAGATATTTTTTCAGAAGATTTTAAAAAACAAACTTATGATGTGGTTTTGTGTACGTTGTTTTTGCATCATTTTAAGAACGACCAACTCATACCATTTCTAAAGACAGTTATAAAAAAAGCTACTATTGGAGGCGTTGTTAATGATTTGCACAGACATCGAATAGCCTATTATTTATTTAAGATGATTGGTATTTTTATTAAGAATAAGATGGTTAGAGAAGATGGTTTAACATCTATTTTAAGAGCATTTAAAAAAAAAGAAATAAAGACTATTTTAACAAAAGTACAAGTGCCTTTTACAATTCACTGGAGATGGGCTTTTCGTTATTTATGGATTTTAAAAAAGGAGCTAAATTAGAAAAAAGTCCGATTATTAAGGATATATCATGAGCGTAAAAATACTTTCAGTAGCAAAACAATTACCAAAGTATACCAGAGATACAAAGGACATTATTCCATTTGTTAAGCTATGGATGCATGGCCAGGAAAAAAGATTTCAACGAAAAGTATTAAAGCTTTTTGAAGGGGCTGGTGTAGATAGGCGGTATTCTATTATGGATGCAGAAGAGGTTTTTTCAAATACGTCTTTTGAAGAAAAAAACAACATTTATGCTAGAGAGGTAACAGCCTTGGCAGAGCAGTCATTGAAAAAATCATTAGAAAAAGCGAGTTTACAACCCACAGACATTGATTATATTATTACTGTTAGTTGTACTGGAATCATGATACCTTCTGTGGACGCCTATTTAATTAATAGCTTGCAAATGAAGCAAGATATTGTCAGACTTCCGGTCACAGAAATGGGATGCGCTGCGGGAGTTTCAGGAATCATTTATGCAAAAAACTTTTTAAAAGCTAACCCAAATAAAAGAGCGGCAGTGGTAGCGGTAGAATCTCCAACAGCAACATTTCAGCTAGAAGACTTTTCTATGGTAAATATTGTAAGTGCTGCAATTTTTGGTGATGGTGCTGCAAGTGTTATTTTATCATCTTACGAAGAAGACATGGGACCAAAAATTATAGACGAAGCGATGTATCATTTTTATAATGCAACTCATATGATGGGTTTTAAACTGGTTAATACTGGCTTGCAAATGATTTTAGATAAATCAGTTCCAGAAACTATATCAAATCATTTTCCGATGATAGTTCATCCATTTCTAGAAAGGAATACCCTAAAAATAGAAGACATAAATCATTTAATTTTTCATCCGGGAGGTAAGAAAATTGTTCAAACAGTAGAAGATTTATTTGGATCTTTAGGAAAGAACATTAATGATACAAAAGAGGTTCTGAGATTGTATGGGAACATGTCTAGCGCAACAGTTTTGTATGTTTTAGAACGATTTATGAATGGAGATAGACAACCTGCAGAAAAAGGATTGATGCTAAGTTTTGGGCCAGGCTTTTCTGCACAAAGAATACTATTAGAATGGTAAAAGAATTTAAAGATAAAAATGAATGGGCTCTAATCTTAGGTGGTTCTAGCGGTTTAGGTCTGGCAACAGCAAAAAAGCTAGCTAGTCATGGGATGAATATTTGTATTGTACATAGAAATTCTAGATCACAACAAGCAGAAATAGAAAAAGAGTTTAAAAAAATTACCAAAGAAGGGATTGATTTTATTAGTTATAATACCGATGCTTTTCATTCAGAAAAGAGAGCCGCATTAATAGAGGATTTAGAAAAAGAATTAAAAGGTGGCTCAATAAAAACACTTGTACACAGCGTGGCCAAGGGAAATTTAAAACCCATGATTTCAAAAACTACTCCAACATTACAAACAGACGATTTTCAATTAACAATTCAAGCAATGGGAGTTAGTTTGTACGATTGGACGAAGGCTGTTTTTGAAGCTAAATTGTTTTCAGATGATGCACGAGTAATTAGTTTTACAAGCGAAGGGAATACGAAAGCATGGAAAAATTATGCTGCTGTTTCAGCTGCTAAAGTAACGCTAGAAGCCATTACAAGAAATATTGCCTTAGAGTTTGCATCTTTCGGGATTAGAGCAAATTGTATTCAAGCTGGTGTTACAGATACAGCTTCTTTAAGAATGATTCCTGGGAGCGATGAAATAAAAAAACATTCTTTATTACGTAATCCATTTGATAAACTAACTGTTCCAGAAGACGTTGCCAATGTTGTTTATCTTTTATCTAAAGATGAAGCTTCCTGGATTAATGGAACAATTATTCCTGTAGATGGAGGAGAACATATAAGCTAAACAACTTGAACAATAAAAACATCATACACCTCTTGCCCTATCAAGCACCCTTTTTGTTTGTAGATGAATTAATATCTCTATCAGAACACGGTGTCGAGGGATTTTATACATTTAAAAAAGACGAATATTTTTACCAAGGCCACTTTAAAAATAATCCAATAACACCAGGCGTTATTTTAACGGAAGTAATGGCTCAAATTGGTGTGGTTTGCTTGGGAATATATTTATTAAGAGATGAAATTTCCGCAACAAAAAAACCACAAATTGCATTAACCTCAAATCATATCGATTTCTTTTTACCAGTCCGTCCGCAAGAACGTGTAAAAGTGGTTTCAGAAAAGATTTATTTTAGATTTAATAAACTAAAATGTAAGGTAGAATTGTTTAATGATAAAAATGAGTTGGTTTGCAGAGGAACTATTTCAGGAATGTTAAAATCAACGAATAATGAAACATAGAGTTGTTATTACAGGGATGGGGGTTGTAGCGCCAAATGCCGTTGGCATAGACAACTTTTTAGCAGCAATTCAAGAAGGAAGATCTGGAATTACATTCCATCAAAAACTTCAAGAGTTAAAATTTTCCTGCTGCATTGGAGGTATTCCTTCAGTATCAGAAGAGATGAAAAACAAGTATCTAACACCATTACAATTACGTGGATTTGATAGTGCTGGAATTTTATATGGGTGTATTGCAGGCATAGACGCATGGAAAGATGCAGGTTTTGATATTGATAAAAGCCTACCTGTAGATTATGACTCTGGATTGGTCTTTGGAGCAGGTACCTCTGGAGTAGAAAAATTTAGAGAGGCTGTCTATAAACTAGACGATAAAAAGGTAAAAAGATTAGGCAGTACTGTTGTTGTTCAAACAATGGCAAGCGGAATTAGTGCTTATTTGGGAGGTATTCTAGGAGTGGGAAATCAAGTCACTACAAACTCATCTGCTTGTACTACAGGTACAGAAGCTTTACTTATGGGTTTTGAACGTGTTCAGGCAGGAAAGGCAAAAAGAATGCTGGTTGGAAGTTGTAGTGATAATGGAGCCTATATATGGGGTGGATTTGATGCAATGAGAGTGATGACCTACAAGCACAATGAAAATCCAGAAAAAGGATCTAGACCAATGAGTGCAGATGCATCAGGCTTTGTGCCTGGAAGTGGAGCTGGCGCAATGGTATTAGAAACGTTAGAGAGTGCTTTGGAAAGAAATACAACTATTTATGCTGAGGTATTAGGAGGAAATATTAATTCTGGAGGTCAAAGAAACGGCGGAACCATGACGGCTCCAAATTCTGAAGCAGTTCAAAAATGTATTGTAGATGCAATAAAAAATGCAAACATAGTAGCGTCAGAAATAGATGCAATTAATGGGCATCTAACAGCTACCATAAAAGACCCTCTAGAGATAGAAAATTGGACAAAAGCTTTAGGGAGAACTGGTCAAAATTTTCCAATGATTAACTCTCTAAAATCTATGGTTGGTCATTGTCTTGCTGCAGCGGGTGCTATAGAAAATGTGGCAACAATTTTGCAATTAAAACATCAATTTATTTTTCCAAATATTAATTGCGAGGAAGTGCATCCAGATATTTTAAAATTAATTCCAAAAGAAAAAATACCAACCAAATACACACCAAAAAAACTACAGATTATTGCAAAAGCAAGCTTTGGTTTTGGTGATGTAAATGGATGTGTTATTTTTAAGAAATATTAAAAAAGAATTCATGACAAGAGAAGACCTTATTATTTCATTACAAAAAATTGTAAAGCCCTATGTTCAAGATCAAAATGCATTTAATAACCTATCTGAAGAAACAGATTTTATTAATGACTTAAAGATTAATTCAGCAAATTTAGTAGATGTTATTTTAGATGTAGAAGATGAGTTTGATATTGAAATTGATAATGATTCTATGGAAAAAATGTTATCTGTGAAAGCAGCACTAGATATTATTGAAACTAAATTAACAGCTTCTTGATAGGTAATGATATCATAGACTTATCTCTTGCTAAAACAGAGAGCAATTGGAAACGAAGAGGCTTCTTGGAAAAACAGTTTTCAGCTAATGAGCAGCATTTCATTTTAAATGCACCAAATTCTTTTGAGATGGTTTGGAGACTCTGGAGCATGAAGGAAGCTGCGTATAAAATTTTTACACAACAACACAGCGTGCGTTTTTTCGCTCCAAAAAAATTTGAATGTAAATTGATGCTGGGTTTAAAGGGAGTGGTTTGTTATAAAAATCAAAAATTTTATACGACCTCAATAGTTAATCAGCAGTATATTTTTACTAAGGCGGGTCTAATAAAAGAAACGAGTTCGTATTCAGAAATGGGGTCTCCAGATCAAATTGATATGATGATTAAGAACAAACTTAACGTTTTAACTGGAGTAAAGATGTCAGGAATTAAACAAAAAAAATCAAAAAATGGGGCGCCTAGTTATTATAATAAAACAACACTTCTTACATCATCATGCTCAATTTCACATCATGGCAAGTATGGGGTATATTCATTTGTAAAGGCTTAAATAATGTTAACTTTAAAAGAAGCCCTTTTTCAACAGTGCGAAGATTTTGTAAATACACGACTTCAAACCATACAAACCACTATTTCTTCTCATCAGAAGTCATTGCGTTCAGAAACCAAAAGTTCTGCAGGTGATAAGCATGAAACAGGTAGAGCAATGTTGCAATTAGAAATGGAAAAATCAGGACAACAGTTAGCTGCTGTTCAACAAATGCAACAAACACTAGCTAAGATGAATATTTTAACACCATCAACAAACATCGCCTTAGGGTCTGTTATAAAAACATCTTCTGCATATTATTTTTTGAGTATTTCCGCAGGAGAGTTAACTATTAAAGAAACTGTATATTTTGCAATTTCACCCTCTTCGCCAATTGGTAAATTATTGGTGGGGAAAAAAGCCGAAGACATATTTACTTGGAGAGGACAAGAAATTAAAATAGATCGTGTTTTATAGCGGTTTAATAATAATTATTAAAGGAAACACCAACCTCTCTCTCTGAAACGATATGTTTGGTGCTTTGAAAGAAAATAACCTGGGAATTAAATGTAGCCTCAATTAACCAGAAAGAACCTTTAAAGAATGACTTTTTTACAATAACCCTATGTAAAGAGTCTTTTGAAGTTTTAATTTGATGCGGATACATCAGTTTTCTCTCTCCGTCTATATAAAGTTCATTTACATCATCAAATAAAGCCGCTACATAATGTTCAGGAGGGCTTTTATATAAGTTTCTTGGAGAATCAAATGCAATCACTTTTTTATTTTTAATCACCATCATTAGGTCTGCAAATGAAAGCGCGTCATCTCCATCATGTGTTGCCACAATACATGAAATATTTTTCTCTTTTAGATAGCTAAAAAGTTTTCTTCGGAGTGAGTTTTTTTTAAAATTATCTATTTGACCAAAAGGCTCATCTAACAAAATAAGCTCAGGTTCTTTGGCCAAAGCTCTTGCAATTGCAACTCGCTGCTGTTGTCCTCCACTTAGGGTTTTTACTTTTTCATTTGCAAAGCTAGACATCTCTATAACTTCTAATAATTCTTTGGTTCTTTGTTCTTTTTCTTCGGGATAAAATCGCGACAAAAATTTTCCAATATTTTCAGCAACCGATGTATAGGGCATTAAATCAAAATCTTGAGCCACATATTTAAAGAAGCTCATGCCCGGAACCAGATGAAAAGCTGGTCCTAAAACCTCTTGGTTTTTCCAATAAATTGAGCCTTTTTTTAAGTCTAGTAAACCATAAATAGCCTTTAACAAAGTAGATTTTCCAGAGCCACTTTCTCCCATAACACAAAGGTGCTGCCCCTCTTTTAAATTAAAAGAAATATTAGATAATACCTCTTTTTTAGGAGCATATTGAAATGAAATGTTAGCGACGTTAAGCATAAAAAAACCGCAAACTAGTTGAGTTAATTTGCGGTGTAAAAATACTGAAAAAAGAATCAGTTAACTTTTAAGTTTAGCTTTTGGAGGATTTGGTAGTTTATCAAAACCCATATTATATAAAGTAAAGCCAAAAATATCGGCATATTGCTCAATAGTTTTTGCTACAGGAGTTCCTGCGCCGTGACCAGCATTTGTTTCAATCCGAATCAATACCGGATTATTACCAGCCTGTTTGTCTTGCAGTTCTGCAGCAAACTTAAAACTGTGTGCAGGAACTACTCGATCATCATGATCTCCTGTAGTTACTAGCGTAGCAGGGTAAGCTACTCCTTTTTTGACATTATGTACTGGTGAATACCCTTTTAAATAGTTAAACATTTCTTCACTTTGTTCGGCAGTTCCATAATCGTATGCCCACCCAGCACCAGCTGTAAACGTATGATAGCGCAGCATGTCTAAAACACCAACAGCAGGTAAAGCTACCCGCATCAAATCTGGTCTTTGCGTCATGGTTGCTCCAACTAACAACCCCCCATTAGAGCCACCTCTAATTGCTAAGTATTCTGAAGAAGTGTAATTGTTTTCGATTAGATATTCTGCAGCTGTAATAAAATCATCAAATACATTTTGTTTTTTCATTTGAGTTCCAGCGTCATGCCATTCTTTACCATATTCTCCTCCACCTCTTAGGTTAGGTACAGCATAGACTCCACCCTGTTCCATCCATATGGCATTAGTTATACTAAAACCAGGGTTTAAACTGATATTAAATCCACCATATCCATATAAAATTGTTGGATTTTTTCCATTTAACTTTATTCCTTTTTTATGCGTAATAATCATAGGTATTTTAGTACCGTCTTTAGAAGGATAAAACACTTGACTACTCTCATAATCATTAGGATTGAAATCAATATCTGGACTCCAATATAATTTAGTTTCTCCTGTTTTTAAATTTAAGGTGTATATACTTGAAGGAGTGTTGTAATTGGTAAATGAAAAATAATCGATAACCGCATCTTTTTTACCTCCAAAACCACCTGCATTTCCAACACCAGGTAAAGTTATTTCACGAATTTTATTTCCATCAAAATCATATTGTAAGACTTTAGAAACGGCATCCACCATATATTCAGTGAAAAAATAACCTCCTCCAGATGAAGCACTTAATACATGGGTTGTTTCTGGAACAAAATCTTTCCAGTTATCAGGAGAGGGATTGGCCGCATCTACAGTTACAATTTTTTGATTAGGCGCATTAAGATTGGTAACCAAATATAGAGTTGTTCCTCGGCTATCAATTACATAGGTATCACTATCAAAATGGTTCACAATAGGAATTAAAGCACCATTTTTCTTAGTTAAATCTTGTATAAAAAGTTTATTTCCAGAAGTAGAGGTTGAGGCTGAAATGATTAAATATCGGTCATCTTCAGTTAATGAACCACCAACATATCTGTGTTTTTGCTCTGTAGTTGCCCCAAAAATTACCTCGTCATTTTTTTGAGAGGTTCCAAGTTTATGATAATATAATTTATGTTGATCTGTTTTAGCAGAAAGCTCACTTCCTTCAGGCTTGTCATAGCTTGAGTAATAAAAGCCTTCATTTCCTTTCCAAGAAATACCCGAAAACTTTACATCAATAAGAGTATCTTCCTTCACTTTTTTTGAATCAACATCAATAACTATAATTTTACGCCAATCGCTTCCTCCCTCTGAAATAGAATAGGCAGCTGTTTTTCCATCTTTAGAAAAAGTTAACCCGCTTAGGGATGTGGTTGCATCTTTAGAAAAGGTATTTGGGTCTAAAAAAACCTCTTCATTGGTGTCATCTTTTTTTCTATACACTACATATTGGTTTTGCAAACCATTGTTTTTGTAATAATAAGTATAGTCTCCTTCGGTAAAAGGAGCACTAATTTTCTCATAATTCCACAGTTCAGATAATCGATCTTTTAATTGTTTTCTGTAAGGAATGTTAGAAAGATAATCAAAAGTAACTTCATTTTCTGCTCTTACCCAGGCTTCCGTTTCTTTACTTCTGTCATCTTCTAACCAACGATAGTTGTCTATTACTTCGGTTTCAAAATAGTTTTCTGCAACAGGTTTTTTTACAGTTTCAGGATAATTTAAAAGATGGTCTCTTTCTGAAGAATTTTCTTTACAAGCGTTTAACATCATAGCAAAACAAATAATAAGGGTAAGTGGTTTTTTCATCGGTGATTAATATTAGTGACCCCTAAATTAGAGTATTTTTTTATGAAATTAAAACAATTACTTTTGTACCACAAAAAAATGATTATGACAGAAAACCTAACAAAACAAACCTTTTTAGAGAAGGTGTTTAATTACGAAAAAAATAAAGATTGGATGTATGAAGGGAAGTTGCCTGCCATCATAGATTTCTATGCAGATTGGTGTGGTCCATGCAAGATGATCGCCCCTGTATTAGAGGAGCTTAGTGATGAGTATGCGGGTAAAATAAACATTTATAAAGTAGATACAGAGGCAGAGCAGGAATTAGCGGCTGCATTTGCGATACGAAGCATTCCTTCAATGTTATTTATTCCAATGAGCGAACAACCTCAAATGGCTAACGGAGCTTTGCCAAAACAAGAGCTACACAAACTAATTAAAGAAGTGTTAAAAGTAGAAATTTAATTTTTTTTTGTAACATAATTACGTTTAAATACTCTAATATTTATTAAATAAACTAACTACATGATTTTTAAATTTCTAAAACTTGAATGGAAGCAATTTGTTCGATCAGCTACTTTTGGTAAAAGCATTGCTTTAAAGATAATTATAGGTTTTTTTGCATTGTATTTTATTCTTTCTTTTTCAGTTATTGGTGCGGGAAGTTTCTTTATTATAAAGAAAACCTTCCCAGATTCAGACCCTTTACAGATTGTTAATTCCTATTTGCTATTTGCTATTCTTGGAGATTTGATCTTTAGGTATTTAATGCAAAAACTACCAATCATGAACATCAAACCAATGCTTCCTTTGCCCCTAAATAAAGACAGCTTGGTACATTATGTTTTAGGCAAATCTTCCGTTTCTTTTTTTAATATTTTAGGATTATTTTTTTATGTTCCATTTTCTGTAGTTTTAATCATAAAAGGATATGATATAACAGGGGTTCTGGCCTGGTTGTTTAGTTTAATTTTAATTATTCAGTCTGTAAATTTTTTAAATTTTTTAATCAATAAAAATATGATTGCTTTAACAGTAATCATAGGATTGCTAGCAACTTTAGTTGGTCTTCAAAACTTTGAAATTGTCGATGTAGCCTCAATTGGAGGTCAGTTCTTTGATGCTATTTATGCAACACCTCTCTATTGTTTAATTAGTGTTTTACTCGTTGCAGCCTTATATCGTTTAAACTTTAAACAATTAAGAAATCAAGTGTATTTAGACGAAGCTATTGCATCAAAAGTGGAAGAAGCCAAATCGGTAGATTTATCGTGGACAGATAGGCTAGGTGATGTTGCTCCTTTTATTAAAAACGACATTCGATTAATTTGGAGAAATAAAAGAACGAAGACGGTATTTTTAATGTCTTTCTTGTTACTATTATACGGGTTGATTTTTTTCACATCGGATGTTTATAAAGACATGAAACCATTGCTAATGTTTGCCTCCCTATTTATAACAGGCGGGTTTACGTTAAATTATGGACAGTTCATACCAGCATGGGATAGTGCTCATTATAACATGTTAATGAGTCAAAGTTTTAGATACCGAAAATTTTTAGAATCTAAATGGGTTTTAATGGTTTCAATGACGTTTATATTATATCTTCTAAGTTTTCCCTATTTGTATTTTGGTGTCGATATTTTTTTAATGATTACCGCTGGCGCAATTTTTAATATTGGTTTTAATTCTCTCTTTTTGTTGTATGCAGGCTCCTTCAACAGAAAAAGAATAGATTTAACAAAGAGTGCCTTTGGAAATACGCAAGGAACAAGTGCCACACAATTTCTTGTTATTATTCCTTTAATGTTGTTTCCGATGCTCTTATTTTGGGGCTTTGATGCATTTGTTGGATATAATTCAGGATTTATAGCGGTAGCTTCTGTAGGTGTTTTAGCATTTGTTTTTAAAAATACGCTTATGAATTTTATTGAAAAAAAATACATTAAAGATAAATACGCTATGATTAACGCTTTTGGGAAAGAAGCATAATTTTTAAATAAAAAACAATGATTACAATTAATACAGTTTCAAAAAAATACGGAAAAGCAGAAGTCTTAAACTTAGAATCTCTGGAGATTCCAACAGGTCAAAGTTTTGGATTGGTTGGAAATAATGGTGCTGGGAAAACAACATTATTTAATATTTTATTAGACTTGATAAGACCCACAACTGGTTCGGTGATTAATAATGATATTTCTGTTCATAAAAGTGAATCATGGAAAACATTTACAGGTTCTTTTATTGATGAGAGTTTTTTAATTAGTTATTTAACTCCTGAAGAATATTTTCAATTTATAGGAGATTTAAGAGGAATTAATAAAGCGGACATAAAGGAATTTTTAGGTCAATTTGATGAGTTTTTTAATGATGAGGTTTTAGAAAAGAAAAAGTATTTAAGAGACTTAAGTAAAGGGAATCAGAAAAAAGTAGGTATTGTGGCCGCCATGATGGGAAACCCAAAAGTAGTAGTGTTAGATGAGCCTTTTGCAAACTTAGACCCTACAACACAAATACGATTAAAGAAGATTTTAAAAACGCTTACTGACAACAAAGAGATTACAGTTCTTGTATCTAGTCATGACTTAAGCCATGTAACTGAGGTTTGTGAACGAATTGTTGTACTAGATAAAGGACACTTGGTAAAAGACATTGAAACTTCTCAAGAAACCTTAAAAGAGCTGGAGAGTTATTTTTCTGTTTAAGAAACTAATTCCTATTTTTACAGACTTTATTGCAATATATTTACCGATTATCTGTTGTAATAACCAGTGTTATAATTCATGAAAAACAGTCAAAAAATAGGGTTACTTGGGGCGTTAATGTTTATTGTTTCTTGTAGTACAAAGAAAGATGCTTTTTTAAATAGGAATTACAATGCCCTCACAACCCAATATAATATTTTGTACAATGGAGGTCTTGCTTTTAATGAAGGGCTTCAAGAGATCAATGCATCGTATGAAGATGATTTTTTTGAATTACTACCCATAGAGCCTCTAACATTTAAAAATAAAAAGTTTAGACTTCCAAAACTGTCTTCCTCATCAAATAAACCAGGGAAAGGGTTTCAGGAAAGCCCAGAACAAGAAGAATCTTTCACACCTTTTGATATTGCAGAGCAAAAAGCAGTAAAAGCAATTCAAAAACATTCCATGAATATTTATGGAAAAGAACGCAACAAAAAAATAGACGATGCTTATTTGTTGCTTGGAAAATCTAGATACTACACAGAGCGTTTTATTCCAGCAATAGATGCGTATAACTATATCATTGCCAACTATCCAAACGCAAGTTTACTTAACGAAACAAAAATTTGGAGAGCCAAAGCCCATATTAGACTAGAGAATGAAGAATTAGCGATAGAAACTCTAGAAATTCTTCTTAGGAAGCCAGATTTATCTGATCTAATAAGAGAAGAGGCAACTACCACCTTGGCCATGGCCTACAGCAAAGCAGATACTATAGAATTAGTAAGAAAATATTTATGGCAGGCCACAGAGACTTCAAAAAACAAGGTTCAAAAAGCTAGAAACTTATTCGTTTTAGGGCAGTTGTATGGTTTAGATGGAATAAAAGATACTGCTTCTATAGTTTTTAAAAAACTAATTAACTTTAAACAAGCTCCCTATAAGTTTAGAATTCACGCCGAGATTGAATTAGCTAAAAATTCAGTTTCAGATTCTAGTTCATCAGCAATTATAGAACGATATAATAAGCTAATTAAAAATCGAGATAACAGGCCTTATCTAGATAAAATTTATTATCAGATAGCTGTTTTACAGGAAAAAAAAGATAGTGTTAACCTTGCAGTTTTAAATTATAACAACTCACTAAGAGCTAAGCAAGGAGGGGCCAAACAAAAAACGTTTAGCTATGAAAAGTTAGCCAATATTTATTTTAAGAATTTAGACTATGTAACAGCAAGTGCTTATTATGATAGTATCTTAAAAGTAGCAGAAAACAAACAAACTCTAAGAATAAAACGAATAGAAAGGCGGTCTAAGAACTTAACATCACTTACAAAAAACGAAAAGTTACTTCAAAGAAATGATAGCATTCTTTTATTAGCATCAATGCCAAAAGAAGCACTAGAAGAATATTTTCAGGAGTATATCAATAAAATTAAAAAAGAAGACGAAGCGCTAGCCCAGAAAAAACTGAACGCCCTATCTTTTGGGAGTTCTTTTGGAGGCAGCTCATTATCAATTGATACAGCAGGCAAATGGTATTTTTATAACACACAATCGTTAGGTTTTGGAAAAGGGGAGTTTAAAAGAGTTTGGGGCAATAGACCTTTAGAAGATAACTGGAGAATATCCGATAAATCAATTATTTCTTCAGATATTATTGCAAAAGAGGTTGGAGAGAATCAAAAAATAGCACGATATGAACTTTCAACTTATTTAGAAACGGTTCCTACTACAAGTAAGGAAATAGATTCTTTAGTTTACGATAGAAATACGGCTCTTTTTGAGTTGGGTTTAATTTATAAAGAACAATTTAAAAACAAACCTAAGTCAATATCAAATCTAGAAAGGCTCCTAGTTTCAAAACCGGATAAAGAGCTAATTTTACCTGCAAACTATCATTTGTTTGAATTGTACTCTTCTTCAAACAACTCAAAAGCAGTCACATATAAAAACTATATTTTAGAAAATTATCCCGAATCTCCTTTTGCAAAAATTATTTTGAATCCAGAAATAGAGCTTTCAAAAGAAATAAAGATAGACCTAGATTCTGAAGTTTATGAAATAGCATATCATTTGTATAAAGACGATTCTTTTGAGGAGACCATTTGTTTTATAGACATGACAATCCCCACTCTTGAAGAAGGATCTACTTTAATTTCTAAATTTGAGTTATTAAAAGCATATGCGATAGGAAAATATCAAAATAAAGATTCGTATATTGCTGCCTTAGAGAAAGTTGCGGTAGGTTATCCGCAAACAGAGCAAGGTAAAAAAGCCTTGGAAATTATGAAAAGACTAAAATAGAAACGTCTATGTTCAGCAATAAAGAAAAAACACAAAAACCAAAGGTCATGGAAATAAATGTAGTTGCAAAAAACACCGCTATCATTGGAGATATTATTTCTGAAGGAGATTTTAGAATAGACGGAACTTTAGAGGGAAACATCAAAACAAAAGGTCGTGTTATTATTGGGGTTTCGGGTTCCGTAAAAGGAAAAATAGACGCTGTAAATTCGGATATAGAAGGGAAATTTTCAGGAGATTTACTAGTACAAGAAACACTTACAATTAAAGCTACTGCTATTATTTCTGGAGATGTAGTTATCGGAAAACTATCTGTAGAGCCAGGAGCAACATTTAATGCATCTTGTTCTATGAGAGGTGCAATTAAAGAACTTAACAAGCCTAATGAGCAGCAAAAACTCTCCGAGAAAACCGCTTAAAAACGCATTGATACTTACTGGGGTTGCTTTTCAAATGGGAGCAACTATTTATCTCTTTGTATTGCTAGGTAAATGGCTAGACCGTATATACAACAATGGAGATAGAGCTTATATTATAGTTTGTACTTTGGTTGGCGTTGGAATTTCACTTTATCTTACGGTTAAACAATTGAATAGGATCAATTCTTAATGAACCCCGTACTTGTAAAATTTTTAGTTAGGTTAATTGTGTTCACAACGTTCGTTTTTGTGATACACCTGTTTATTTTAAATACCTTAGAATTTCCTATTTTTAATAATCATATAGTTTTTTCTTATGTTGTTAATATTGCATCAGCAATTATAATTTTTTTGATGCTTTTCCTTTTGAGAAAAAAATTTAAAAATCAGTTAGGGTTTATTTTTTTATTTGGGAGCGTCATTAAATTTGGGTTGTTTATTTTATTTTTATACAAACCATTTTATGCTGATGGTTTTATTTCAAAAACAGAGTTTTTTACGTTCTTTATTCCTTACTTTTTTACCCACACAATAGAGATTTTTAGCCTATCAAAATGGCTAAACAATATTCAATAATAAACCCTTATAACCTCTCAAGCAAAGCCTATTAAAATAAATTTTAAAATAGTTTTTCTTTTTATGAGAAAGACTTACATTTGCATCGATTTTTAAGCCACTATTATTAAGAGTGAAATGCATAGAAAAATAACAGTAAAAGCGTTAACCCTAGTATTCTTTTTATTTTCAATTGTATCATTTGCAGGTGATAATGATAAAACAAAAGAAGAAAAAGCTCATGGAACTGAAAAGACAAAAGAGCAAAGAGAAAAAGAAGTAGAAGAGTATATTCCTCATCATCTTTTAGATTCACATGATTTTAGCTTGTTTTCTTACACAAGTGATAATGGAGACCATGTTTATGTTGGATTTCCTTTGCCGGTTATTTTATGGGATAATGGATTAAACGTTTTTATGTCTTCAGAGTTTCACCACGGTGAGACTATTGCAAAGTCTGGAGAAAATTATTATAAGTTAGATCACGGTAAAATTTATAAAACAGATGCAGAAGGCACCATGACTTATGATACAGATCATCATGCAACAAATAGTAAGCCGTTAGATTTTTCTATTACAAAAAATGTCTTTACTGTGATGATGGTTGGGTTATTCATGTTTTTTATGTTTAGCCGTATGGCAAAAGCCTATAAAAATAACGACTCTATGCCAAAAGGAATGGGGCGTTTGTTAGAGCCAATAGTTATTTACATCCGAGATGATATTGCTAGACCAAATATTGGTGAAAAGCATTACAAAAGATATATGAGCTATTTGCTAACGGTATTTTTCTTCATCTGGATTATTAACCTATTAGGGTTAACTCCGTTAGGGGTAAATGTTACTAACAATATTGCCATTACATTTTGTTTGGCAATCATTACTTACATTATTACAACTGCCACGGCAAAAAAAGATTACTGGAAACACATTTTTTGGATGCCAGGAGTTCCTACACCTATGAAATTTATATTAATGCCAATTGAATTGTTAGGAACTTTTATCAAGCCATTTTCTTTAATGATTCGTTTGTATGCAAACATTACCGCAGGGCACATAGTTTTGATGAGTATTTTAGGAATGATTTTTATTGCTCAAAATTGGTTAGGTGGTTCATTGTCATTTTTATTGGCCATGGTTTTAGGAATACTAGAATTATTAGTAGCGGCTTTACAAGCCTATATTTTCACAATGTTGTCTGCTCTTTATTTTGGGTCGGCAGTAGAAGAACACGATCATCATTAAGTTGAGATCAACAAAAAGAATTTTTTAATTTTAAATATATATTATGACAGGTTTAAATTTTATCGGAGCAGGATTAGTAGTAATCGGAGCTGGTATCGGTATTGGTCAAATTGGAGGGAAAGCAATGGAAGCAATTGCTCGTCAGCCAGAAGCGACTGGGAAGATCCAAACAGCGATGCTTATTGCAGCGGCTTTAATTGAAGGTATTGGATTTGCTGCATTATTTGCAGTATAAGCTAACATTTTAGAGTAAAACGTCATAGCGGTTGGCTATGACTTTTTACTCACATTAAACAAAAAATATTTAAAAACAGTATACATTAGATATTATGGATAAATTAATCGGAGATTTTTCTGTTGGATTGTTTTTTTGGCAACTAATTCTTTTTGTAGGATTGGTTCTTTTACTAAAAAAGTTTGCTTGGAAACCAATACTTGATTCTGTTAATGAAAGAGAAGACGGAATTAAAAATGCTTTAGCTTCAGCAGAGGACGCTAAAAAAGAAATGCAAAACTTAAATGCTAGCAACGAGCAGTTATTAAAAGATGCTAGAGCAGAGAGAGATGCATTAATGAAAGACGCACGAGAGATTAAAGATAAAATGATTTCTGATGCAAAAGAAGAAGCAAAAGAGGTAACTTCTAAACTCATTGAAAACGCACAAGCATCTATAGAACAGGAAAAACAAGCAGCTTTAGCAGAATTAAAAAAGCAGGTAGCTGACTTGTCTATAGGTATTGCAGAAACAGTGATTAAAAAAGAATTAACTTCTAAAGAAGAGCAGTTAAAACTAGTTGAAGGAATTTTAAAAGAAGTTACTTTAAAGTAAAAGAATGAAAGACGCAAGACCCGCATTACGTTACTCAAAAGCAATTTTGAATTTAGCCAAAGAGAAATCGGTTGAGACAGAAGTAAATGCAGATATGCAGTTAATTGCATCCACTATTTCTGAGAATCTTGATTTGGAAATTATGCTTAAAAGTCCAGTAATCAAGTCTTCTGATAAGAAAAACGCTCTCATCAAAATATTTTCTGATAAAATACATGTTATTTCTTTAGGGATTTTTGATTTGTTGCAAGAAAATAAACGAATGAATATGTTGCTTTCCATAGCCAAACAATATTCAATCATATATGATTATTCAAAGAGCATCCAGGTAGCAAGGGTTACAACAGCAATTCCATTAACAACAGAATTAGAAAAGAAAGTAATGGCTAAAATTGTTGAATTAACCAATAATAAAGCTAGCCTAGAAAATATTGTAAACCCGTCTATTTTAGGAGGGTTTATTTTACGGGTTGGAGATGTGCAATACGATGCAAGTATCTCTAATCATTTAAATGAATTAAGAAAGGAATTTGACAATAGTCATTACATTCCAAAAATTTAAATCTACATCAAAATCTAAAAGATGGCAGCAATTAAACCAGCTGAAGTTTCAGCAATTTTAAAACAACAATTAACAAATTTTGATGCAAATGCATCATTGGCAGAGGTAGGAAGTGTTCTACAAGTTGGAGATGGTATTGCCCGTGTGTACGGACTATCTAATGTACAATACGGTGAGTTAGTTGAGTTTGAAAACGGATTAGAAGGGATTGTATTAAACCTTGAAGAAGACAACGTTGGAGTTGTTTTGTTAGGAGCTTCAACTTCTATTAAAGAAGGGTCAACAGTAAAACGTACTGAAAGAATTGCTTCTTTAAGAGCAGGTGAAGGAATCGTTGGAAGAGTTGTTGATACTTTAGGAAACCCAATTGATGGTAAAGGTCCTGTAGAGGGTAAAACCTATGAAATGCCTTTAGAGCGAAGAGCGCCAGGGGTAATTTATCGTGAGCCAGTAACAGAACCATTACAAACAGGTATTAAATCTATCGATGCAATGATTCCTGTTGGAAGAGGTCAGCGTGAGTTAATCATTGGAGACCGTCAAACAGGGAAATCTACTGTAGCCTTAGACACCATCTTAAATCAAAAAGAATTTTATGATGCAGGACAGCCAGTGTACTGTATCTATGTAGCTATTGGTCAAAAAGCATCTACTGTTGCAGGAATTGCAAATATGTTAGAAGAAAGAGGCGCTTTAGCTTATACAACAATAGTTGCTGCAAATGCATCAGACCCTGCAGCAATGCAGGTATATGCACCATTTGCAGGAGCTGCAATTGGAGAATATTTTAGAGATACTGGTAGACCAGCGCTAATTATTTATGATGATCTATCTAAGCAAGCAGTTGCGTATCGTGAAATTTCTTTATTATTAAGAAGACCGCCAGGACGTGAGGCATACCCTGGAGATGTATTCTATCTTCACTCTAGATTATTAGAAAGAGCAGCAAAAGTGATCAATGATGACAAGATTGCTAGTGAAATGAACGATTTACCTGACACTTTAAAATCAATTGTAAAAGGAGGAGGTTCTTTAACAGCGTTACCTATTATTGAAACTCAAGCAGGAGATGTATCTGCTTATATTCCAACCAATGTAATTTCTATTACAGATGGTCAAATTTTCTTAGATGGAGATTTATTTAATTCAGGTGTTCGTCCAGCAATTAACGTAGGTATTTCAGTATCTCGTGTTGGTGGAAATGCTCAGATTAAATCTATGAAAAAAGTTTCTGGAACCTTAAAATTAGATCAAGCACAGTTTCGTGAACTAGAAGCTTTCGCAAAGTTTGGATCAGATTTAGATGCTGCAACAATGAGTGTAATTTCTAAAGGACAACGTAATGTTGAAATTTTAAAGCAAGCACAAAATGACCCTTACACTGTAGAAGATCAAGTAGCTATCATTTATGCAGGTTCTAAGAATTTATTAAAGGATGTTCCTGTAAAGAAAGTAAAAGAATTCGAAAGAGATTATATAGATTATTTAAACGCAAAGCATAGAGATGCTTTAGATGTTTTAAAATCAGGAAAGTTAACAGACGAAGTAATTGCAACATTAGAAAGTGCAGCAAAAGAAATCACAGCAAAATTTGCTTAAACACTAAACGCTTAAAGATTTAGAAATGGCAAACTTAAAAGAAATACGTAATAGAATATCGTCCATTGGATCTACGATGCAGATCACAAGTGCCATGAAAATGGTTTCTGCTGCAAAGTTAAAAAAGGCACAAGATGCTATTACAGCAATGCGCCCGTATTCCTCAAAACTAACAGAGCTATTACAAAATTTGAGTGCAACATTAGATAGTGATGCAGGTGGCGCCTATTCTAAACAAAGAGAAGTTTCTAAAGTATTATTGGTTGTTGTAACTTCAAATAGAGGATTATGTGGTGGTTTTAATTCTTCTGTAATTAAAGAGACTACTCAAAATATAGCAGCTAATTACCAAGATATTGATGTAGATTTATTGACAATTGGTAAAAAAGGGAATGATATTTTATCTAAATCATATCCAGTTATTGATGCTAGAAATGACATCTTTGATAACTTAACCTTTGATTTTGTTGCAGAAGTAGCTGAAAAAATCATGAAGTTGTATGCAGATGGAACCTATGATAAAATAGAAATCATCTACAATAGATTTAAAAATGCAGCGACTCAAATTCCACAAGTAGAGCAATTCTTGCCTATTAAACCCGTAGAAGGAGATACCAACGCATCTGCTGATTACATTTTTGAACCGTCTAAGGAAAAGATTGTTTTAGAATTAATACCTAAATCTTTAAAGACTCAATTATATAAAGCTGTTAGAGATAGTTTTGCCGCTGAACATGGAGCTCGAATGACTGCAATGCACAAGGCAACAGATAACGCTACAGAATTACGTGATGAGTTACTATTAACTTACAACAAAGCAAGACAAGCTGCAATTACCAACGAAATTTTAGAGATTGTTGGAGGAGCAGAAGCATTAAAAAATTAAGATAAGAATCTTTCAAAAAAAAAGAGCGCGTCCTAGATGCGCTCTTTTTTTTTGGCACGCAATTTGAAATGAAGTTTTTATAACCAAAAATTGAACCTTATGAAAACAGTCAAAATATTTTTAGTGATGCTTTTCGCGGGAGTTTTATTTAGCTCTTGTTATGAAATAACAGATGATAGAATTGATAATGCTATTTCATTGGAAGAATTAATGTCTAGTTATGATTTGTGGTATGTAGATATTCACAGAACAACAGGAAATGGAGACGTACCTTTTGTATCAATAGCATTTACCTTATCATTTTATAATGGAATAATGTACGCGAATAACAACATAGTTGATGTTGGTTATACAGGAAATGGTTTTGGAATCTCAGTTGGGAGGTATGATACTTTTGGTCCATACTTAGAAACATTTCACGATATAGATGGTAGACATGATTTTGAAGTTGTTCAGCTATCTTTAAACGAAATAAGAATTTATGATACATTTCAAAACATAAGCTATGTTTTGGTTGGTTATCAAAGAGATGAATTTGATTATGATATGCTATTTTATGATAATATTGAATACTTCTTGCAAGAGTATTCTGCATGGGAAAGATCAGCCATAAGTGTAACAGGAGTTTCAAATCCATTTGATAATGAACACTACCTTCAGTTTACACCAGAAAATAACACAACATTTTATTCGTCTCAAGATTTGTTTGGCACAAATATTGATGATTTATTTTGGGATTTCACAGGAAATTACGAAGTCTTTGATGTAGTAGGGTTTGATAATTTAAAAATTCTTACACTCGGGTATAATTCCGGAGATATTGAAGAATTTGAGCTAACTGTAGTTAATGACCAAGCAATAGAGTTGTTTCATACTAGTTCTGGTACAACCTATGAATTTAGAGGGAGAGGGTTTATTCAGCTTTTAAGAGATGGAAAAAAATCTAAACCTACTCTAAACACTGATGTGAGAAAGCGAACTAAGATTGTAAGAAAAAAGAAAAAGAAATTTAATTCATAATAACGTTTTGGTTAGTTGATTCTTAGTTGGTTATACTTTATAATCAACAAGAAGGAAGCCGCTCTAGAGGTAGAGCGGTTTTTTCATGTTTAAAAATAACTTACCATTTCACATATCATGAAAATCAAGTATCTTTAAAAAAAAGAATATCATGAGTTTAACTGTCTTTATAACTGGAGCTACCTCAGGAATAGGAAAAGCCACTGCAGAATTTTTAGCACAACATAACTATAGATTAATTCTTTGTGGAAGAAACAAGGAGCAATTACAAAATTTAGAAAAATCTTTAGGGAAACAAACAGATGTAATTACACTTCAATTTGATGTTAGAAATAAAATTGATGTATTTAACTCTATAGAAAATCTACCTGAGAATTTTAAAAATATTGATGTATTAATTAATAACGCAGGGAATGCTCATGGCTTAAGTTTCATTCAAGATGGTGACACCAATGACTGGGATGCAATGTTAGATATTAATGTGAAGGGGCTACTCTATGTCTCAAGAGCGATTTTGCCAAAAATGATTGAAAGAAATACAGGTTTTATTGTTAATATTGGCTCAACGGCAGGAAAAGAGGTGTATCCAAACGGAAATGTATATTGTGCATCTAAGTCTGCAGTAGAGGCTATTAATAAAGGAATGAGAATGGACTTAAATCAATATAATATTCGTGTTAGTGCTATACATCCCGGGCTTGTAGAAACTGCATTTTCAGATGTGCGTTTTAAAGGAGATACAGAAAGAGCAAAAAAAGTATATCAGGGATATAAAGCATTACAGCCTGAGGATATTGCCGAAATCATCCATTTTGTAATCACCAGACCTTATCATATTAATATTGAAGATTTGGTCGTATATCCTTCTGCTCAAGTAAGTGCAACTATGATAAATAAAAAATAAATGAGCAGGTATTCAAAAATCATAGCAGGATGCATGTCTTGGGGAGCGTGGGGGAGACAATTCTCTACCCAAGAAATGATTTCTCAAATAAAAATTACTTTAGAGTCTGGAATTACCACTTTTGATCATGCAGATATCTATGGAGAATACACAACCGAACAAGAGTTTGGTAAAGCTTTATCAAATAGTGGTGTAGAGAGAGATAAGATTCAGTTAATTTCTAAATGTGGAATTCAACACGATGGTGGTACAAGAGACAATAAAATAAAACACTATAATTATTCAAAAGAATATATTATTTGGAGCGTAGAAAAGTCATTAAAAGATTTACAAACAGATTACTTAGATTTACTATTACTTCATCGTCCCAGCCCATTAATGCATCCAGCTGAGGTTGCGGCAGCTGTCTCAATATTAAAAGAGACAGGTAAAATTATTGATTTTGGAGTTTCTAATTTTACACCTTCTCAATTTAATTTAATAGATCATACCGCTTCTATTTCTGTAAATCAAATAGAGTTTTCTTTAACACAGCACACAGCAATGCATAATGGAACCCTAGATCAGTTATTACAAAAAGAAGTAATACCGATGTCATGGAGTCCATTAGGATCCTATTTTAAAGAAATAAATGCAGCAAATAAAAGAATTAAAAAAGTATTGGATGTACTAACAAAAAAATACAATGCAACTGAAGACCAATTATTGTTAGCTTGGATTTTACAACATCCTTCAGGGGTTTTACCTGTGGTGGGTACAACTTCAAAGTTAAGGCTAGAAAACGCCACAAAAGCCTTAGACATAGTCTTAGAGTTAGAAGATTGGTTTACCTTATTAGTAGAGTGTCAAGGCCATAAAGTACCGTAAAAATGATTAACAAACGTCTTTTAATCAAGAACTTGCTCAGTCATAATGATGAGAATAGTTTTTATGATAAAAAGATGAAGTTATCGTTAACAAGTAAAGAAGGAAAAGGTAAATTTTTAAAGCATATTTGCGCCCTTTCCAATTCAAATCCAACAAACAATTCTTATATCATAATTGGCATTGAAGATGAGGAAAATAAGATAGTTGGGGTAGATTTTTTTGACGACAGCAAAATACAGAATCTTGTAAATGCATACTTAAAAAACCCGCCTAAAATTACTTATGAAAATGTTCCTTTTCCAAGTTTACCTAGACATAAAGTTATTGGATTGGTAACCATTCATTGCAATAGTAATATTACCTCTTTATTAAAAAATGCATGGAAATATAGAAAAGATACTATCTTCTATAGAAGAGGAAGTAATTCTATGCCTGCATCTAAAAACTTTGAATTAAGAGACACCAATAAACTAACGGTTGATGCTATAGAAAAGAATGCAAATAATAACATTAAGCTAACTTTAGATGGTGTCTTTGATTTTTTTAATAATCATAAGCCTGAATATAACCCACAATACAAAGTTTTTAATGAGCAATTTGTGTTGTGTTGGGCAGGAGAAAAAAAACTTTTAGAAGGCAAAGAGTTTTTCACACGCGTAGACATTGAATTAATAAATGAACAAGTTCGATTATTTTTTTCCTCACTAGATGAGGTTCAAATAAGTTACAATAAAAATTCATTTATCATTACAGAATATATTTCTCTAGGATTAGAAAAGGAGGAAAAATATTACCCTTTAGAAAAAACAATTATCAATTTTAAGGAAAATGGGAAACATGATATTGTTACAGAGTTTTTATTTAAGTCTCCGTTGTTTGATGATATTATGATTCAACACATCTACCATAATAATAACGTAATTATTTCTAAAATTGAGGCAGAAACTCCACTTTCAGTGCTAGAACACGAAGATGTACTTAGGTTACCAAAAAACTATTTACTTTGTTTTTTACATGGTTATTCAGATGCGGTTCAGCAATTAAAAAAAGCAAAAGAGTATATTAAAAGCATAGAAGATAAAACCACTTACATAAAATATAAAGAAGCTCTGCGTATTTTTAGAAAAGTAAAATATAATTAGCCCCTAGTTTATTCAATCCATAATTTACCAATAGAATAGGTTCTTGCCTGACCGCTTATAATAACCCTGTCGTTTTTGTCTAAGCAATTTAGTACGCCTTTTCTTTTAGAAAGTTGCAGTGCAGTGAGTTCTTTTTTATGAAGTTTCTTCGCCCAAAAAGGAATTAGAGAGCAATGAGCAGATCCCGTTACAGGGTCTTCTAGAATAGAGGCTTGTGGAGTAAAAAAACGAGAAACAAAGTCACAGTTAGTCCCTTTAGAAGTAACGATTACTCCTCCTGTATTCAGATTTACTTGGTCAAAAAACTGTCTATTTATTTTAATATTTTTTATGTCTTGTTCAGAATCATATACTAATACATAATCTCTAGACTTATAAACTTCTTTGGGAGCAACGTTTAAAGCTTTTTTTATGAATACAGGAAGCTCTGCAGGAACAGGTATTCTTGATGGGAAATCTAAAAAATAAAAATCATCTTTTACAGCAACAGTTAGATCTCCACTTGCAGTTTCAAAAACAAAATTATTTGAAGGATATTTTAAAATTGTTTTTAAACAGTGAGCAGTTGCCAAAGTTGCATGTCCACATAAATCCATTTCAATTTCTGGTGTAAACCATCGCAAATGAAATTTATCTTCTTTCGCAACAAAAAAAGCAGTTTCTGCAACTGCATTTTCTTGAGTAATTTTTAATAAGGTTTCATCAGGAAGCCACGATTTTAGAGGTACAACACAGGCTGGGTTTCCTCCAAAAATAGTATGTGTAAATGCATCTATTTGATAAATGTCAAACATTACTTTTTAGTTAATAGTGAGTCCCAAAATAACCTTGTTTGCTCTATATAATTTGCATTATTTTTGTTCTTTGCCCATGTATTTGCAATTTCAACAACTACTAAAGCGTCTTCATAGTTGTTCATCTTAGCAAGGATTTTAGCCTTAAGCAACCCATATCTAAAATTCTTTGGACTTTTATCTAAAGCACTGTCAATAAAGCTTAATGCATCGTTTAAATCTTTACCATTGTTACTGTAATATTGGGCAGCTTCAAAGTAGGTTCTGTGAGGAATATTCGCAGGCGTTTTCATGAAATTAAGCATCTGAGACTTAATTTTTTTGTCAACCTCAACTTCAATAGGGATAGAAATTAAGGTGTTTTCCCATGAAATGTCAAGCATTAAAGCGTTTGTTTTAACCTGTGAAAATTGACAGGTAAATGTTTCTACATAGTTGGTGTTTTTAGGAGCTATTTCAAATCTAAATACATCATTGAAAGGTTTATAAGCACCCCCTGCAATACTTCTTAGTGAAGTGTTTGAATGTATAATTATAATCCATCGATCTTCACCAGGAATGGTATAAATAGCATATTCACCAGGTTGAATTGTTTTCCCTCCAATTTTAGCAACTTCTTTAAATGTAATTTTTGTGGCTGCATTTGCTCCAGTTCTCCAAACTTTATTATAAGGAACTAGCGCTCCAAAAACAACTCTTCCTTTGGCTGAAGGTCTAGAGTATTCTAAGGTTATATCCGTAAGACCAACTTGTTGAGAAATTTTACTAAAAGGACTAAGTGTAGGTGTTTTTAATCGTTGACTATAACAAAGATTAAAACATAACAAGAGACAGATAACAGAAATTGATTGTTTCATGTAGTTGATATTTTTATTAATTGAAAATCTTTTCAGTAGCCCTATAAATTTAGGAATTAATTTTAAATACTTCGAATTTTCTAGACCATTCAATTGTTTTTTTAGGATCTACTGAAATTTTAAAAAACAATTCTGGGCTTACAACATGTCTCCAACCCCAAATGTTTATTTTTTCTGTTTTAAAGCTACCAGTTTCTTTTATTCCAACATTGGCTTTTAGATTTGTTAATATCCATTCAGCCTTTAGTTCTTCTCCTCCAGTAAGATTACCAAAGTAGAATTGTTGTTCTGGAGTTTTATTAAAGGTAATAGTATCCAGACCAATTTCAACTTTATTCTCGCTATTTACAGTTTCGTCAAAAAGTGATGAATTTATTGGGAAAGGAAATTTCAGCGTATAGTCTTCACCTATTAGGGCGTTATTAATTGCCATAAAATTATGAACATATTCATCTGTAATAATTTTTTTTTCACCCGTGTTATGAAGAGAATAATCAATAATAAAACTATTTTCAGAAACC
>CAXHZP010000008.1:0-78620 GCA_964021805.1 uncultured Flavobacterium sp. | reverse complement strand
TTGAACTAAATCTGCACCAGCTTCTATTTTTTCAAGTGCATCTTTGGCAGAATGAATTCCCCCTACTCCAATAATGGGAAAAGCTTTATTAGAAGTATCTTTCAAATATTTAATTACTCTTGTACTTTTCTCTTTTATAGGCAAACCACTAAGGCCACCATTTCCAATTTCTAACAATTGTTTTTTAGAAGCTTTTAACCCGCTTCTGGAAGTAGATGTGTTAGAAGCTATAATACCATCTATCTTTGTTTCTGAGACTATTTCAATAATTTCATCTAATTGATTGTTATTTAAGTCTGGAGCAATTTTTAATAAGATTGGTTTTTGAGTAGGTTCTAACAAATTTAGATGTTGAATAGATGAAATTAATTCTAGCAAGTATTCTTTATCATTTAATTTCTCATGACTGCCTACATTTGGACAACTTACATTTAACACAAAATAATCTACAAAAGGGTGAAGACCTTTAAAGCATTCTTCATAATCATTGGTGTAATTTTCTGGAGATGTTTGAGTATTTTTACCAATATTACCTCCAATAATGAGCTTTCCTTTGTTTTTCTTTAATTGCTCAATCGCAGTTTCTAAACCATCGTTGTTAAAGCCCATTCTGTTAATAATACCCTGGTCATCTTTTAATCTAAATAATCTCTTTTTAGGGTTTCCTTCCTGACCTTTTGGGGTTACCGTTCCAATTTCTATAAAACCAAAACCAAAGTTTGCCAATTCATTATACAACACAGCATTCTTATCGAAACCAGCAGCCAATCCGACAGGGTTTTTAAATGTAATACCAAATAAATTTCTTTCTAGACGTTTATCTTCAATGAGATATATAGCTCTAAAGATTGCAGAGAATAATGGAACTTTACAACAAAAACGAATTAACGAAAAAGTAGCATAGTGTATTTTTTCTGGGTCAAATAAAAAAAGAAATCGACGAATAAATAGTTTGTACATATCTTATTAAAAAAGCCCCAAAAGGAGCTTATTATTATCTTAAAACAGCATCTAAATTTTTTTCAAATGACTGTTGTAATTTTTGCATAATTTTATCAATTTGGGCATCTTTTAGCGTTTTATTACTGTCTTGCAGAACAAAACTCACGGCGTAAGATTTTTTTCCTTCAGGAAGTTTATCACCTTGATAAACATCAAATAACCCTACATCTTTAAGTAAATTTCTTTCTGTTTGAAATGAAAGATTATAAATTTCTTTAAAGGTTACTTTTTCATCTATCAACAAGGCTAAATCTCTTTTTACCGAGGGGAATTTTAGTAATGAAGAAACTTTTATTTTCTTTTTACCTGAAATTTCATTTAATGACCTCCAATCAAAGTCTGCAAATAATACTTCTTGTTTAATTCCAAATTCTTTTAAAACTCTTTTGTTGATAACACCAAATTCTACCAACTTATTTTTACCTAAACTAAATACTATTCCTTCAGAAAATAAGTCAGATTTAGCAGGGCTAGTTTTAAGATTTGTAACTCCTATTTTCTCAAGTATAGACAATACTATTCCCTTTAAATAAAAGAAATCTGAGTTTTTAGATACATGAGTCCAACTGTCCTTTGTTTTTGCTCCAGAAACAAATAAGGTAAGATGTTTATCTTCTTGATATCCCTTCTCATATTTGTGATAGGTTTTCCCAAATTCATATAATTTCAATGAATTATTTTTTCTATTAATATTATAAGAAATAGATTCTAAACCACTAAAAAGTAAGGATTGTCTCATTACTTTAAGTTCATTACTCAGCGGATTTAGCATGGTTACATTGAACTCTGATTTTAGATTTTCTGAAAAAGTAATATACTCCTCTTTGGTAAGAGAATTTGCCATAGTTTCATTAAATCCTAAATAGGTTAATTGATTGGCAATACTATTTTCTAATGTAATCTCTTTATTAGTATTGAAGGAAATTGAAGAGTTTAATTTATGAGAAAATTTAATATTATTATATCCGTATACCCTTAAAATTTCTTCAATAACATCTGCTTCTCTTTGAACATCTACCCTGTAGGAAGGAATGGTAAGACCAAGACCACCCTCCGTTTCACTATTAATTTTTATTTCTAAAGAAGCTAGAATATTTTTTATAGTTTCCTTATCAATTTCTTGACCAATTAAACGAAAAGCGTTTTCGTAAGAAAGAAATACTTGAAAATCTTCCATTTTTTCAGGATAAAAATCCATCACGTCTGATGCAATTTTTCCATTAGCATATTCCTTTATTAGAAGAGCTGCTCTTTTTAAAGCATACTTTGTAAAGTTGATATCTATACCTCTTTCAAATCGGAAAGATGCATCAGTATTTAAAGCGTGTCTTTTTGCTGTTTTACGGATAGCAACTGGATTAAAATAAGCGCTTTCTAAAAATATTGAAGTTGTCTTGTTTGTAACACCCGAATTCTCTCCTCCAAAAACTCCTGCAATACATATAGGATTAGATTCTCCATCACAAATCATGATGTCTTCTGCGTGTAACTCTCTTTCTGTTGAATCTAACGTTGTGAATTTTGTACCAGATTTTAATGTTTTTACTAAAACTTTATTTCCTTTAATCTTATTTGCATCAAAAGCGTGTAAAGGCTGGCCCAACTCGTGTAATACATAATTGGTAATATCTACCACATTATTTTTGGGTAAAATTCCTATTGCTTTTAACTTATTTTGAATCCATTCTGGAGAATCTTTAACTTCAATATCTACAATAGATATTCCACAATACCGTTTTGCTAAATCTTTATTCTCTACTTCTATATCAAAACGAAGTCTTCTCTCATCTACATGAAAATCACTAACAGAAGGCGTTATCAATTCTAAATTAATACCATGTTGTATAAGCCCTGCACGAAAATCTCTTGCTACTCCGAAATGACTCATTGCATCAGCTCTGTTTGGAGTTAAGCCAATTTCAAAAACATGATCTATCTCTATATTAAAAACTTCTGCTGCAGGTGTTCCTGGTTTCAACTTCTTATCAAGAATCATAATACCTTCATGGCTGGTTCCTAAACCTAGTTCATCTTCAGCACAAATCATTCCATGACTCTCCTCTCCTCTTATTTTTCCTTTCTTAATTTTAAAAGCAGTTCCTTTATCATCGTATAGAGTGGTTCCAATGGTTGCAACTGGAACTTTTTGTCCAGAAGCAACATTAGGTGCTCCACAAATAATTTGTAAAGGAACCTCTAATCCCAAATCTACAGTAGTTATTTTTAAACGGTCTGCATTAGGGTGTTGAACACATGTTAAAACCTCACCAATTACAACGCCTTTAAGACTCCCTTTTATAGACTCAATAGTTTCAACACCTTCAACTTCTAATCCAAGATCTGTGAGTAATTCACTTGTTTTATTAATCTCCCAATTAACGTGTAAAAATAGTTTCAACCAATTATAAGATATCTTCATCTAACTTTTAGATTTAACTGCAAATTTAAATAAATTAAAGTCTTAAATAGAAGTTTTTTTTAAATTTACAATATGTATAAATATAGTACTCATACACTCAAAAATTAATTTATTTACAATATAAAACAATCTATATAAAATAATACGTATTATCTCCTTATGGAAACATCTAATTCATACTGCAATTTCGCCTATAATCAAAAAGAAGATACTATTCACAAGTTGTATCATGATAACCAATATGGTTTTCCCATACAGTCAGATAATGAGCTATTTGGCAGATTAATATTGGAGATTAATCAAGCTGGTTTGTCTTGGGATATTATTTTAAAAAAACAAGAAAATTTTAGGTTCGCTTATTCAAATTTCGATATTAAGTCGGTTGCTAACTACAATCAAACAGATATAAATCGTCTTTTAAATGATGCTGGAATCATCAGAAATAAACTAAAAATAAATGCTGCTATTTACAATGCCTCTGTTATCATGAAAATTAAACAACAAATGGGGTCTTTCAAATTGTGGTTAGATAATCATCATACAAAAACTAAAGATCAATGGGTGAAATTGTTTAAAAAGACATTTAAATTTACTGGTGGAGAAATTACGGGAGAATTTTTAATGAGTACCGGGTATTTAGAAGGAGCACATCATAAAAATTGCCCTATATTTAGAGAGGTTTTAAAGAATAAACCTACATGGTATTCTAACTGATATTAGACCAAGCTCCAGACGTTTTAGAAATTTCAGCAAATGTTTTATGAATTTCATTATTTTCTGGTTTTAGAAGGTTTGGATCATCTTTTAAAAGATCTATTGCAGCATTTCTAGCGCTGTAAAGAATTGGTGAATCCTTAACAACATCTGCTATTCTAAGATTTAGAATACCACTCTGTTGAGTTCCCATCATATTTCCAGGACCACGTAACTTCAAATCTACTTCAGCAATTTTAAAACCATCTGAAGTTTCTACCATTGTTTTTAATCTAGTCTTGGCTTCAGAAGATAATTTGATTCCAGATAATAAAACACAATAGCTCTGATCTCCTCCTCTTCCTACTCTACCCCTAAGTTGATGTAGTTGACTTAATCCAAAACGTTCTGAACTTTCAATAACCATAATACTTGCATTGGGCACATTCACCCCTACCTCTATAACTGTTGTAGCAACTAAAATCTGAGTCTCCCCTTTAACAAAGCGTTGCATTTCATATTCTTTGTCTGGAGCTTTCATTTTGCCGTGAACAATACTAATTTGATATTTAGGTATCGGAAATTCTCTTGAAATACTTTCAAAACCATCCATTAAATCTTTATAATCCATAGCTTGAGACTCTTGAATTAATGGATATACAACATAGACTTGCCTACCTTTCTCAATCTCTTTTTTCATAAAATTAAAAACAGCTAATCTATTTTTATCAAATCTATGAACTGTTTGTACCTTCTTTCTACCTGGGGGTAACTCATCTATTACAGAAATATCTAAATCTCCATAAACACTCATAGCCAGAGTTCTTGGAATAGGTGTAGCAGTCATTACTAAAATATGAGGTGGTAGTATGTTTTTTTTCCACATTTTGGAGCGTTGAGCAACTCCAAACCTATGTTGTTCGTCAATAATTGCTATACCTAAATTTTTAAAGGAAACTTTCTCCTCTAAAATTGCATGTGTTCCAATTAAAATATGAAGTTGCCCATTTTCTAAATTTTTGTGAATTTCCCTTCTTCTCTTAACTTTAGTAGAGCCTGTTAATAAATCTACTGAAATATCCATTTTTTTTAATAGATCACTAATCGCATAATAATGTTGAGTTGCTAAAATCTCTGTAGGCGCAATAATTGAAGCTTGAAAACCATTATCTATAGCCAATAGCATTGTTAAAAGGGCTACTATTGTTTTTCCTGAACCTACATCACCCTGTAATAATCTGTTCATATGGGCATTAGAGGCTACATCTTTTCTAATTTCTTTTAGTACTAATTTTTGCGCATTGGTAAGTTTAAAAGGAAGATGCTCTTCATAAAACTCATTAAACACCTCTCCAACTTGGTTAAAGACATACCCTTTAATTTTATTTTTTCTAATGATTTTTTTTCTGACTAGTTGTAATTGTATGAAAAATAATTCTTCAAATTTTAAACGGTATTGAGCTTTTTCTAACATTTCAGGAGATGTTGGAAAATGAATATTAAGCAACGCTTCTTTTTTTCCTATTAGTTTATGAGTAGAAATTAACTTGGAAGACAAACTTTCTTCAATTTTTTGAAATATTTGTTGAAGAAGCTCCTGAATATATCCCCTAAAAACTTTATTACTTACTCCACTATTTACTAATTTATCTGTTGAAGAGTATATGGGTTGTAATTTGGTTTGAAGCTTAGCCTTATATTCACTTAAAATATCCATTTCTGGATGAACGATGGAAAACATTCCTTTAAAGTGATTTAATTTTCCATAAATAACATATTGAGTATTTATTTTTAAGGAATCTTTGATCCACTTATGTCCTTTAAACCATACTAATTCTAAGAAACCTGTTTCATCTTGAAATCTAGCAATTAATCTTGTACCTGTCTTTTGTTTAATGGTTTTAACTTCGGTAATAACTCCAATTATTTGAACCTCTGAGGTATTATTAACTAGCTCATTAATTTTATAAAATTTTGTTCTATCAATGTATCTGTATGGAAAAAAATGGAGAAGATCATTTATAGTTCTTAACCCTATTTCTGATGTAAGTTTACTAGCTCTAGCATTACTAATACCTCTAATGTAATAAATAGGATTATTTAGATTCATTAGTTCTCAGATTTTGAGCTAAATTAATGATATTAAATGAAATTTTTATTTACTTTTTTTGTATGTGACAATTTTTTTAACTTATATTTGAAAAAAAAATAAATTTAATGTCCCCTAAGACTAAACTTTATCTTTCGATAACGTTATTATTTTTTGTATCAATATTTCATACCATTGATGCTCAAAAAAATGACACTAAAAGCAAAAACCCAAAATCACTTGGTGTTTCTGTATCACCATCTCACTTTCATTTTACTCAAGAACAAGGTGAAATAAAAACCTATGACATTACCGTTAAAAACACAACATCTACTGCTAAAAGCTTTAATGTTAATGTTTACGATTTTGACATGAATGGAAAAGGTAAAAGTAGCTTTTTACCTCCTGGAGAAGGTAAATATTCATTATCTAAATGGATGAATATTTCACCAACTTTTATTGAATTAGAACCTTTTAAGACCAAAAAAGTAAAAGTAACAGTTAGTGTTCCTAGCGATGATAATGGTAGAAAAGCTGCCTGGTCTATTCTCATGATAGAACAAGAGGCTCCTAGAAATAATTTAGTAAATACTAGAAATGATGGAAATACTGTAGCTTTTGGAATTGTTCCAACATTTGCTTTTGGCATTTTTGCTTACCAAAACCCACCAAATGTATTAACCAATAATATAGAATTTAAAGAATTTAAATTTTTAGAAAATGAGACTGTCAATAAATTACTGATAGAAGTTCAAAACCAAGGAGATGGGATAGCCTACTGCACGTCCTACATAGACTTAACAAACTTAGACACAGGTGAGCAGCAAAGACTAAGAGTAAAAAACTTTACAATAGTCCCTGATTTAATTAGAGATTTTGTTTTTAATTTACCCCAAACACTTCAAAAAGGAAAATATTTGGCTGTTGGAGTATTAGATTATGAAAGCTCTGAGGAAATACAAGCTGCAAAATTAGAATTTGAAATTAATTAAACTTTAATATTTATAAAAACCCCCACAAATTAAAAACCCTTTATTATGAGAAAATTATCAAAATTAATGTTAACGCTGCTAATGATAGCAGGTGTATTTGGAACTGCTAATGCGCAGTTAATTGACGAAAAAGATGTAACTGTAACTATGGATTTACAACCCGTATTGCAATTAGACATGACTACTGCTAATCAGTTAGAATTTGTATTCGATGATATCAATGAATACTATGCTGGTATAACTAACTATGCCGCTACCATCTTAAAAGTAAGCTCAACAGTAAGTTGGGACTTATATGCTGTAGGTAGATCCTCTGGGTCAACTGCTGCTGGATTTTGGGATCAACAGATAGATTATGGAGACAACAATACCAATGCCATTGATCAATTACCATTAAGTTTATTAGAATTGAGACAATCGCAGCCTAATAGTGGTGATGGTGGAGCAACTGGAACATTTTCAGATTATAGCGCAGCCTTCTCTGCAAACGGAGTAGTAAGTGCTGCAAACAGTTTATTTACTAACCCAGATGGAAGTATTACAGCTCCAACTGCAGCCGACAAGTATATTGGTGGACATGCTGGAACTACTGGTGTTGCCGGTGATGACTTTATGCCAGGGGGGTCATACATGACTCAAACAGGTACCACATCAGACTATTACTATGCTATGGATTACAGAATTTTACCAGGATTACCTGCAATTTTCCCAAATGCTGCTAGCGCTGACGCTGCTACGGCACAAGATATTGTAACTACAAATGCTGCAGGTAACTATGCTGAGCCAGGCGTGTACACTATGTATGTACAGTATGTTCTATTAGAAGATCAATAGATCTCTAAATTCTAAATTTAATTATTAGGATGTAACTCTCTAGAGTTACATCCTTTTTAAGCATTCTGTGGGAGTATGGTTAAAAAATTAGTTTCTTTAATTTTTGCATTGTATTGTAATTGTATGATAGCCCAAGTTCATTGTGGACTCGTGTCTATTGTTCCTAACAGTTCTATAAATCAAATTGTTGTATTTGATGACACTACAAAATATATAGGTGGTATAACCATTAACAGTGTAACCAAGATACGAGTAAAAGTAGAAGACAAAACCATTGTAGATCCATTATGTTCTTGGAATTTAAAAATGTTTATAGAAAACAATTCTGGAGCAGGAACACCAATTGATGAATGGGAGGAAATTACTAACTATGGCAATGGTGCTGGAAGAAACCCTACCATTGATCTACTCCAAGTAAGAGTAAGAAATAGTTGCTCTACCTCGCCTGCAGATAATACCTTCAGAAATTTTAACGATGCCAATGATATTTTAGATATCATAAGTGACATGTTACCCATTACCAACGCTGGAAGTTGTTCTTTAAATGTGAATGGTCCTGGAAGTTATTTAACTAACTATGATGAATTTAATTTTGATATAGACATAAGATTAAGACCAGGTGCAAGGTTTAATCCAGGAATTTATAATCTTAACATTCGATTTAGATTAGAAGAAAATATTTAAATCTTTTGAAACCAGCAGTATACTTTTTAAAATTTTTTACTTGGCTGGTTGTTCTTGCCTTCTTAATTGTTTCCAAAAAAGGGGTTTCACAAAATAATACCACATCAAAAAATCTTGACACAATTCCTTTCCTAAGATATGGAGAAGTTTCTACAAAATTCTCGAAACCAACAGAAGAATTAAAAAAAGGACAAATTATTTCAAATGTTTTAAAAATAATAAATCATGCAGATATTCCTTTAAATTTTTCAGTTGATGCAATATTTCCCGGTGGTTGGAAAAGAATTGGTTCTAAAAATCAAATACATACAGCAAAACCAAAAGACACGGTATTTGTTCCCATCATTATTTTACCAACTAAGTTAGTTAATGGAAATACAGAAATTATTGTTAATACATTTATTATTAGTGAAGACGGACAACAAATAGGAAATAATTTTTTTACACTAACCACTACAAAGAAGGTAGCCTGGAGTATCGATATAAAAAACAACACTAATTTCTATTTTAAAAACGATGAGAATACCAAAGACTTTAACTTTTCAATAAACAATAACGGAAATTACAATCAAGACATTTTTGTGAGTTATACCATTCCTAGAAAAGATTTAATTTTAACTGACACATTGTTAAAACCCCTCATTGAACCTAACAAAACGCTTACTCTTTTACCTGGAGAAAAAAAAGAAATTAAACATAAAATAATAGCTAGTTCCTTAAATAAAAGAAATGAAAATAGAATATCTATTAATAATTATTTACCATTAACTAACAAACAAAGAATTGCAAGAACATTAATAGTAAATACCAGTGAACCTAAAATCAGAAAAACAGATTTACAAAGAAAGACTAAAATTAATTTCATAAAATTACCAAATGAAATAGAAGCAAATTCATTCGGGTACCCAAATCTGCCCTTGATTTTAGACCTCACTGCTCAAAATATTTTAGACAATCGAAGTTTTTTATCCCTAAATCTACAAGGCTTTAAGCAATTAAACCCTGAAGCTAGTCTGGTTTATTTTACTCAATTAAATTATAGTAATAGCTTTTTTACAAATAATGTGTTTAAAAATGCGCCTTGGTATGTTGGTTATTTTGATGATAAAAAATCAATAGAAATAGGCCAAGTAAATGGAGATTTAATAGGTGCCTCGTCCTCCGGAAAAGGAATCAAACTAGGATATCAATTTAACGAAAAACACAGTGCTGGTGGTTTTTACGTAAACTCTAATGGTTTTTTTAGTTCTGAGAATAGAATTATAAGTTATGGTGGATGGTATAAATTTAAATACAATGAAAACATCCGTTTAAGAGCTAGCGCAGGAAGAAGCTCAAATAATTTTACGGAAAGAGTTAATAATTCAATCATATTACAGCCTAGTGTCAATTTTTTAAACTCACACTCCATTTCATTCATATCAGGTTTTAATAATTTACAATTTAAAGTAAATGACATTTCTCAATCTACTAATGGATATTTAATAGGAACTAACTATTCATCTATAGCATTTAAGAAAAAACTTAGATCAAATATTAATGTTAGATATAATGATAAGTATTTCAGTAATGGAAGTTCTGAAAGAATTAATATATCACAACGTTTTAATTATCAACTATCAAAAGATTGGATAGCAATAGCTACAAATAATTTTCAAAAGTCTAACATATTTAATAGAAATACAGATACTTTTTTATATACCCAAGAAAACTTTTTTTCGAATGTATCCTTTTCAAAAAAAACACTCAAAGGGTCATACCAGCCTGGTGCATTTTTTGAATATAGAAATTTCCCAAATAACTCATTTATTTTAAGAGGTCTTAATTTCAGATATTCATTATATAATTTTGAAAAAAATCTACTAAGCTCCATATTTACAAGGGCAGGATATGCCAAACCCAAAAATGTTATTGATAGTGAAGAATATTTTAGTTTAGAAATGAGTGGCTTATTTCGCTATCAAACATGGAGTTTAACAGGGAGGTATAATCTTGGGACATTTTCTTCTATATCATCTCAGCAAAATCAAAATAATTTTTCTATACCTCAATCTTTACGATTGTCTATTCAGAATCAATATCTTTTTCCCAGCAAACAATTTGTATTGGAATCTAATCTAATATATAGCTACAATAATATTTTTAAAAATCATTCATTAGGTATTTTCCCTCAATTATTTTATTTCTCTGATTCTGGCTGGAGGTTTGGATTAAGTGCCAATTATATGTTTACCTCTAGTGATTTTAGTTCGGTGTATGATACAACGGATATTGGTCAAAATCAAAATCAGGCATCTATTGGCCCTACCGTTAATAGTAATTTAAATCTAAATTTTAGTTTACGAAAAGAATTTGGAGTTCCTATACCTTTTACAAATAAAACAGCCGCAAGTGCCAAATTTGTGTCTTTTTTAGACATTAACGGAAATAATATTAGAGACAAAGATGAAGTTAGCATTCAAAATGTTGTTGTAAAATTAAATAAGCACGAGGTAATTACAAATTTTGATGGTGAAGCATCAATTAAAAACGTACAGCAAGGTAAATACAAATTAGAAATCTTACCTCTAGAAAAATTAAATGGTTGGTTTTCAAATACAAAGGATTCTATCTTTATAAATGAAGATGGAATTAATTATATACCTTTTGTTAGAGGAATAAAGGTGTACGGGGACATCATAATAGATCGCCAAAAAATAGCTGTAACAGATGATAAAAAGTTAGATTTATCTAGAATTAAAATTAGTGCTATTAAGGGTGATAAAATATATAATACACTTACTAATAAAAACGGAGGATTTGAGTTTTATCTTCCCTTTGGTTCCTATAGCGTAACTATGGACGAAGTAATTTTAAACGATCGATTTAGGGTGACTAGAAATAATTTACCCATAAAACTTCGAAACGATCAGGATGGAGTGTATGTATCTTTTTACATCATAGAAAAAAGAAGAAAAGTTATCTTCAAAGACTTTACTAAAAAGAAAAAAGATTAAGGTTTTTAACTCAAAGTCTTTAGTATCTTTGTAGCCTAAATTTTTGTAAGTTGAGATTACATAGAAACTTAGTATACACTGTAATAGATAGTATTAGAGATATTTTTAATGAAGGTGTCTATGCAGATAAAGCAGTAGAAAAAGCGTTAAAAAGGGATAAACGATGGGGAAGCCGTGATCGCAAATTTGTAGCAGAAACCATCTATGAAATTGTTCGCTGGAAGCGTTTATATGCAGAGATAGCTGAAGTTAAAGAGCCTTTTGACAGAAATAACTTATGGAGACTATTTTCTGTTTGGTGTGTTTTAAAAGGTATAGCGTTACCAGACTGGAATCAAATAGAGCCCACACCTTCTAGACGTATAAAAGGAAAATTTGACGAACTATCAAAAATTAGAAAGTTTAGAGAATCTATTCCAGATTGGATAGATGAAGTTGCTGTTTCAGAACTTGGTGAAGAATTATGGACTAAAGAATTGGCAGCTCTAAACAAACAAGCAGAAGTAATACTTAGAACCAATACATTAAATACTACCAAAGAAGAACTTCAAAAAGAACTTCAAGATGAAAGTATTTTTACTGAATTTATACCCAATCATTCAGATGCGTTGAGATTGCTAGAAAGAGCCAATGTTTTTAGGACAGAAGTATTTAAAAAAGGATATTTTGAAGTACAAGATGCCTCTTCTCAGTTAGTAGCTGAATATTTAGATGTTGCGCCAGGTATGAAAGTTATCGATACATGTGCTGGTGCTGGAGGAAAAACATTGCATTTAGCCTCTTTTATGAAGAATAAAGGACAAATTATTGCCATGGATATTTATGAAAGTAAATTAAAGAAGCTAAAAATTAGAGCTAGAAGAAACAAAGTACACAACATAGACACTAGAGTCATAGATTCTACCAAACCCGTCAAAAAACTTTATAATAAAGCAGATAGAGTCTTAATTGACGCTCCTTGTTCTGGAATAGGTGTATTAAGAAGAAATCCTGACTCTAAATGGAAGCTTCAACCAGAATTTCTAGATAATATTAAGAAAGTACAGCAAGATATCTTACAAAAGTATTCTAAAATGGTAAAATCTGGCGGAAAACTTGTGTATGCTACTTGTTCTGTATTACCCTCTGAAAATCAAAATCAGATAACCGAATTTCTAGCCTCTGAATCAGGAAAAGATTTTAAACTAATTAAAGACAATAAAGTATTTGCTCACACCTCTGGTTTTGATGGGTTTTACATGGCATTGTTGGAGAAAAATAATAATTAATAAGACACTGATGTTGAAAAAAATATATACAGTACTGTTACTTTTGGTTGGTATTCATATTCAAGCCCAAATACCCTCTGGATATTACAACAGTGCTACTGGTAGCGGGTATACGTTAAAAAGTCAATTAAAAACTATCATTTCAAATGGTCATGAAGATCAGGGTTACGGTGCCTTATATGATGCTTATGTAACTTCTGACAATGATACTTTTTATGAAAATGATAATACCGTATTAGACATGTATTCTGAAAATCCAACCGGAACAGATTCATATAATTATACGCACAATAATAATAATTGCGGAAATTATAATTCTGAAAATGATTGCTACAACAGAGAACATATTTTTCCTCAAGGTTTTTTTGACTCTCAAGTCCCTATGAAAACAGATATTCATCATGTTGTTCCTTCTGATGGTTATGTAAACAGTAGAAGAAGCAATTACCCCTTTGGTGAAGTTTCAAATGCAACATGGACATCTAATAATGGTTCAAAAGTAGGGCAAAACACCTATGGTTCATATTCGGGAGTTGTTTTTGAACCCATTGATGAATTTAAAGGAGATATTGCTAGAATGCTATTGTATTTTGCTGTGAGATATGAAGACGAGGTAACCGATAATTCATGGGATAATCACACAACAACTAACAACCCATTAAACGGAACAAATGATCAAGTATATGAAACTTGGTATCTGCAATTACTCTACAAATGGCATAATGAAGACCAAGTGAGTGATAGAGAAATATTAAGGAATAATGAAGCCTACGATTTTCAAGGAAACAGAAACCCTTTTATAGATCACCCAGAATATGTTCAAGATATTTGGGGTAGTGTACTATCTGACAAAAACTACTCTTTTGATAAAAAAACATCCATTTATCCAAATCCAGCCACAGAGAATTATATTTACGTAAGAAGCAATGAAAAAGTGACGGTAAAGATATTCTCTTTATTAGGAAAAAAATTGATTCAAAATATGATAGAGCCTTCAAATAATAAAATGGATATTTCCATCATAAAAAGTGGGGTGTATATTATTAAAATATCTAATAACAGTAGTTCAATCACTAGAAAATTTATTAAAAAGTAACCAGAAAATTATTCTAATATTTAATAAACTTTTTATTAAAAGAGTTATTGGAAACTAGATCTTGGATTTTTAACATATAAACTCCTTTGGCTAAAGATTGAAGGTTTATTTTTTTAGTACCTGAAATCTCTTTGTCTACCATAACGGTTCCCAGTAAACTATAAATAGTTACTCTGTAGCTTCCAGTCTCTATTTGAATAGTTAAATCTGTTGTAACTGGATTAGGAAAAACAGCAATAGACTTTTCAAAAATAAATTCATTGGATGATAATTGGCCGCCTACAATTGAAATATTTCCCTGATCATCAAAAGGATCAGACCATATTTCATTCGTATAAATAGCTGAACCTGTAAGCGTTTTCAAGAAATCTACTAAGGCATTTTTTTGGTTAGTAGTTAAGTTTAATTGTTGAGTTTGATTGCCAGGTCTTTGTAACCTATTGTCTAAATTAGTATTAGCAGAATTATTTGGTATGTTGTTATAATGATCAATAACTTGCAACAAAGATGTCATACTTCCATCATGCATCAAAGGACCATTTAAACTACCATCAGGATTTACTAAATCTCTTAAAGTGGGTGATCTAGTATTGGTTAAATCTATCTCGGTTGTACTCCCAATTACACCAATAATTCCATTGTTTAACGTATTCGGGTCAATATCAAATTCTGGAGGTGCATGACAACCTGCACAACCTGCACCACCATTTGGAGGTGGATTTAAAAATAGTTGTTTCCCTAAATTTTCTTGAGATGTAAAGTTTGAAAAAGGTGCATTTAGGTTAGGTTGTTCACTAAGTCCAACATCAAATTTAGAGTCAAATGATTGGATACTTCTTACAAACTGAGCCAAAGCTCTTTGAATTTTATCTTCGTTAATAGTAGTATTTCCATAAGCAAACTCAAACAATGTTTGGTAATACTCAATTGCCGAAAGTTTTGTTATTAAATCATTGAAATCTGGATCGCCATTGGTTCCACTAAAACCCATTTCTATATGATCTTGAATGGGTTGTGTAACTTGATTTTCTAGGCTAGCTGCTCTTTCATCCCAAAAGAATTTTTCTTCATTTGAAAATCGACTATTCACCAAACGCATAGAGTGTCTAGCAGTAGTACCCTCGTTTAATCCAACACTAGAAATTAAGGGGTCACTAAAAGCAAAAGCTTGTTGATGACAACTAGCACATGCGACTGTATTATTTTCAGATAGATTTTTATCATAAAATAAAACTCTTCCCAAAGTAGTAATTTGGTTGTTGATTGGATTGGATTCTGGTGTATTATCTTTTGTTATATAAGATGGAATATTTTGGCTCTCATAGTTAAATAAGTCATCTAAGTCTATAGTTCCGCTAATTAAAATAAAAAGAAGACCTAATAAACTTACTGCTTTTGAGATTTTTTTCATTGTAAAAAATTTATACTAAGACTATGGTTTTCTATAAAAGTTTAACTTAGAGTATGTTTTTAAAAATGAAAGCATTTAAAAAACTAAAGGACTAAATATCAACCTAAAAAACACAATACTAAATATATGGAATTAATATATTGAATTTTTGTTAATAAATGATTTATAAACTTTGAAAAAAGAAGTTTAGATTAATAAACTTAAGAGTTAAAGTTTTTAAATTTGCTAGATTAAATTTAACCAATCATATTCAGAATGATCAATTTCTTTGGAAACCAAAACAGTAAGGTATTTGCTGTTCAAACAACAGAAGAATTAAGCAAAGAAGATAAAAATAAACTAACCTGGTTATTTTCTTGCTCTGAGCTAGTTTCAAAAGAAACTAATAAACTAGTAGCATCTATACATGACTTTTTTATTGGCCCAAGATCAGCAATGATAACTCCCTGGAGTACAAATGCTGTTGAAATTACGGAAAATATGGGGATTTCAGGTATTAAAAGAATAGAAGAATTTAATCATGTTGATAAAGATTTCAATGAGTATGATTCAATGATCTTTCAAAAATTCTCAGTTCTAGATCAAAATATATTTTCTATAAATATTAAGCCAGAACCCATCTTTTTGATAGATGATATCACAGCCTTTAATCTTAAAGAAGGCTTGGCTTTAAACGAGGAAGAAATATCGTATTTAGAGGGTGTTTCTAAAAAAATTGATCGAAAACTAACAGATTCTGAAGTTTTTGGTTTTTCACAGGTAAACTCTGAACATTGTAGACACAAGATTTTTAATGGAACTTTTGTCATTGATGGAGAAGAAAAAACTACTTCTCTTTTTAAAATGATAAAAGAAACATCTAAACAACATCCCAATGATATTGTTTCTGCTTATAAAGACAATGTTGCTTTTATCAAAGGACCTACTGTAGAACAATTTGCACCAAAAAGAGCAGATATTCCAGACTATTATAAAACAGAAAAATTTGATTCTGTTATTTCTTTAAAAGCTGAAACTCATAACTTCCCTACTACTGTAGAACCTTTTAATGGAGCAGCTACAGGTTCTGGGGGTGAAATAAGAGATAGATTGGCTGGAGGAAAAGGGTCTTTACCGCTTGCTGGAACAGCTGTGTATATGACTTCCTACTCTCGTTTGACAAATGATCGTTTTTGGGAACAAAAAATGAAAGAACGTCCATGGTTATATCAAACTCCTATGGATATTTTAATTAAAGCATCCAATGGAGCTTCAGACTTTGGAAATAAATTTGGACAACCTCTTATTACCGGATCTGTATTAACATTTGAACACGAAGAAAATTCATCTTGTAGCACATCAGCTGCAAGAAAACTTGGATTTGACAAAGTAATTATGCAAGCTGGTGGTATTGGTTACGGTAAAGCAAGCCAAGCACTAAAAGACACTCCTAAAGAAGGTGATAAGATTGTTATTTTAGGTGGCGAAAACTACAGAATAGGAATGGGAGGAGCTGCAGTTTCTTCTGCAGATACTGGAGAGTTTGCCTCAGGAATAGAACTAAACGCCGTACAAAGATCTAATCCTGAAATGCAAAAGCGTGCTGCAAATGCAGTGAGAGGGATGATAGAAAGTGATGAAAATTATATTGTATCTATTCATGATCATGGTGCTGGTGGTCATTTAAATTGTTTATCTGAATTAGTTGAAGATACGGGAGGTAAAATAAATTTAGATAAATTACCCGTTGGTGACCCTACATTATCTGCCAAAGAAATAATAGGAAACGAATCTCAAGAAAGAATGGGATTGGTAATAGCAGAAAAACACACAGATACTTTACAAAAAATTGCAAATAGAGAGCGTTCACCAATGTATACTGTTGGAGATGTTACAGGGAACAATAGATTTACTTTTGAATCTAAAAACAATGGAGATACCCCAATGGACCTAGCATTGGAAGACATGTTTGGTAGTTCTCCTAAAACCATCATGTCTGATACTACAATAAAAAGAAACTACAAGAACTCTAGATACAAAACAAAAAATTTACAAATCTACCTGGAACAAGTTCTTCAACTAGAGGCTGTTGCTTGTAAAGATTGGCTTACAAATAAAGTAGATAGATGCGTAGGTGGAAAAGTTGCTAAACAACAATGTGTTGGTGCTTTACAAATTCCTCTAAATAATGTAGGTGTAATGGCTTTAGATTATAATGGAAAAGAAGGGGTAGCTACCGCTATTGGCCACTCACCTATTTCTGGATTAATAAACCCTGGTGCTGGGAGTAGAAATTCTATCGCTGAAGCACTAACAAATATGATTTGGGCTCCATTAAAAGATAATTTAAAAAGTATTTCTCTTTCTGCAAATTGGATGTGGCCATGCAAAAATGAAGGTGAAGACGCTAGATTATTTGAGGCAGTAAAAGCAATTTCTGATTTTTCAATAGATTTAGGGATCAATGTTCCAACAGGTAAAGATTCTTTATCTATGAAACAAAGATATTCTAATGAAGAAGTAATCTCACCAGGAACAGTAATTATATCAGCTGCTGCTAATTGTAATCAAATAAGTAAAGTTGTTGAACCTGTTTTGAAACATAATAACAGCTTTATTTATTATATAAACATATCTCAAGATTCATACAAATTAGGAGGAAGTTCATTTAATCAAGTTTTAAATACGATTGGTAACGAAGCTCCTGATGTTAAAAATTCAGCTTTTGTAAAAAATACGTTTAACACTATTCAAAATTTAATAAAAGACGATAAAATTTACTCAGGGCATGATATTGCCTCAGGAGGTTTAATTACATCTTTACTTGAAATGTGTTTTGCAGATAACAATATTGGTGCAAACATAGACCTTACCTCTTTATCTGAAAAAGATTCCATAAAAGTATTATTTTCAGAAAATGCTGGAATTATTTTTCAAGCTGATCCTCAAATAGAAAAAACCCTAACAGATCAACGTATCGAATTTTTTAAGATTGGTACTGTTGTAAAAGAAGAGGTATTAACAATAAAAAACCATGAAGACACTTTTTCTTTAAATGTTTCAGAACAAAGAGACACTTGGTATACTACTTCTTTTTTATTAGATCAAAAACAAACAGCTAACGGATTGGCTAAGCATCGATTTAATAACTTTAAAAAACAACCTTTACATTATAAATTTCCTGAAAATTTTACAGGAATTTTACCAATTATAGACAAAACCACTACCAAACCCAAAGCCGCTATTATTAGAGAAAAAGGAAGTAATTCTGAACGAGAAATGGCAAATGCTATGTATTTGGCTGGTTTTGATGTAAAAGATGTTCATATGACGGATTTAATTTCTGGTAGAGAGACATTAGAGGACATTCAGTTTATTGGAGCCGTTGGTGGATTTTCTAATTCTGATGTTCTTGGATCTGCTAAAGGTTGGGCAGGTGCTTTCTTATACAATGAAAAAGCCAATAAAGCGCTAAAATCCTTTTTTGAAAGAAAAGATACTTTGAGTGTAGGGATTTGTAATGGATGCCAATTATGGATGGAGTTGGATTTAATAAACCCAGACCATGACATTCATGGAAAAATGACTTATAATGATTCTAAGAAACATGAAAGTGCATTTACATCTGTAAAAATTCAAGAAAACAACTCTGTTATGTTATCTAGTATGGCAGGGGCAACACTAGGTGTTTGGATATCTCATGGAGAAGGTAAATTTAAATTACCTTATAAGGAAGATAAATACAACATCGTAGCTAAGTATAGTTATCAAGAGTATCCTCATAATCCAAATGGTTCAGATTTTAACACAGCAATGATGTGTGACAAAACAGGAAGACACTTAGTCACAATGCCACATATAGAAAGATCTACTTTTCAATGGAATTGGGCTCACTATCCAGAAGGAAGAAAAGACGAAGTTTCACCATGGTTGGAAGCTTTTGAAAATGCTAGAAAATGGATTGATTCAAAAAAATAAAAAACAAGTATTTATACGTACTGTAGTATGACTACATTTTTGTTATTTTGTAAGTACTAAGTATTGAATGATAAAATTTATCGGGGGACGAATTTATCATCAGTAAACATAGGTTTCAGAAATGAAACCTATTTTTTTTATCTTGCCATCTTATAACATCACCATGACAAATAAAATAACACGTGTTTTTGATTGTATAGATTATCAAAAAAATAATTATCCACAAGAAAAATCATTAGTCTATAAAGACAAAAACAACTGGAAAAGTTACTCAAGTCAAGATTTTATTACTATTTCTAATAATGTAAGCAGGTCTTTATTAAAATTAGGATTAAAAGCTAATGATAAAGTTGCTATCATAGTTCCAGTAAATCAACCTAAATGGCATTTTTTGGATATCGGTATTTTACAGATTGGTGCACAAAATGTTCCTTTATATGCCACATTATCAGAAAAGGATTATGAATATGTATTAAATCATTCAGATTCTAAGTATTGTTTTATTGCTGGTGATGATATCTACGAAAAAGTAAAAAAAGTTCAAGATAAAACTCAGCTAAAAGAAGTGTATAGAATAGATAAGCAATCAGATATTGGTTGGGAATCTTTTTTAAAGCTGGGAAAAGATGAAACATCACAAACTAAGGTAGAGGAGTTAAAAAAATCTATTAAGCCAAAAGATTTAGCAACAATTATTTATACATCTGGAACTACTGGAACACCTAAAGGGGTTATGTTATCTCATCACAATATTGTTGAAAATATTAAAGCAACTGCAGATAGATTAAATATTGAAGGTCCTGGTAAAAAAACAATCAGTTACCTACCTGTTAGTCATGTGTTTGAAAGAACAGCTGGTTATTATTCGCAAATGATGGGTTTTAGCACCTATTTTGCAGAAAGTATTGAGTTATTGGGTGATAACATAAGAGAAGTTAAACCTAGCATGATGGCAGTTGTTCCAAGATTATTAGAAAAAATATTTGATAAAATTGTAGATAAAGGAAGTAATTTAACCGGTTTAAAGAAAAGACTTTTCTTTTGGGCCTTAGCGTTAGGAGAAAAATATGAACCTTATGAAAAAAACGGGTCTTGGTATCACTTTAAATTAAGGATAGCAAGAAAACTAATCTTTGTAAAATGGCAGGAAGCACTGGGTAATAATTTAGAATTTATGATCTCCGGGAGTGCCCCCCTTCAACCGAGGTTGATTAAAGTTTTTACTGCAGCTGGTATTCCAGTTTATGAAGGATATGGAATGACCGAATCTTCACCTGGAGCTACATTAAATGATTTGAGAAATAATTCTTTGAAAATAGGCACCGTTGGAAAACCTTTAAAGGGAATAGAAATTAAAATAGCAGATGATGGTGAGATTTTAATGAAAGGACATTGTATAATGCAAGGTTACTACAAAAGAGACGACTTAACAGCAGAAACAATTAAAGATGGATATCTTCATTCTGGAGATATTGGAGAACTCGACTCCGAAGGTTTTTTAAAAATCACAGATAGAAAAAAAGAAATTTTCAAAACCTCAGGAGGAAAATATATTGCTCCAACTGTTATAGAAAGTCAATTAAAAAAATCTCGTTTTATAGAACAGGTTATGGTTATTGGTGAAGCACAAAAAATGCCAGCCGCTCTTATTCAAGTAAACTTTGAATACGTGAATGAATGGATAAAAAGAAAAGGATATAAGATTGATAATTTGCAAGACAATAAAGAATTAAGAAGTAGAATTCAACAAGAAATAGATATATGCAACAAAGATTTTGGAAAATGGGAACAAATCAAAAAATTTGAAATTACCAAGGAGGAATGGACTGCAACATCTGGTCACCTGACACCAACTCTTAAAATGAAAAGAAAAATAATTTTAGAAAAGCATAAAAATTTATACGACAAAATATATAATCTTTAAGAAATAATACCCAAAAATATCATATTGTGAAATCTATTCGTTTTTTGTAATTTGGCTTCACAACTTATATAAAAATTAAAATTACTTTATGTCTTCAGAAATAAGCAGATTATTTGACTTCCCTTACTTTTCCCAAAAAAAATATAACCTAAAAAATGCTTTAGTTACTAAATACGGGAGCAAATGGGTATCAACTTCAAGTGAAGAGTACATAAATAAGGCAAATACCATCAGTAGAGCCTTGCTTCGTTTAGGAGTAAAAGCCAATGATAAAATTGCTGTTATTTCTACCACAAATAGAACCGAATGGAACGTTGTAGACATAGGAATTCTTCAAACCGGTGCTCAAAATGTACCCATATATCCTACTATATCTAAAGAAGATTATGAATATGTTCTAAATCATTCTGAATCTATTTATTGTTTTGTGTCTGATGTTTCTATTGTAGAAAAAATTAATAAAATTAAAGGAAACACAAAGCTTAAAGAGGTGTATACTTTTGATGAGATATCTGATGAAAAAAATTGGAAGGAACTCCTAGAGCTTGGGAAAGACACCTCAAATCAAAGAGAAGTTGAAGCAAGAAAAGATGCAGTAAAAAGTGAAGATTTAGCAACGCTTATTTACACTTCTGGAACTACTGGAAGACCCAAAGGAGTCATGTTATCACATGGAAATATTGTATCAAACGTTTTAACAAGTGAAGAAAGTGTTCCATTAACCAAAGGAAACGACAAAGCCTTAAGTTTTCTTCCTGTATGTCATATTTTTGAACGTATGATACTTTATTTATACCAATATTGTGGTGTAGAGATCTATTTTGCTGAAGGGGTTGAAAAATTAGTTGAAAATGCACAAGAAATTAAGCCTCATGTATTAACAGCAGTTCCAAGGTTGTATGAAAAAATATATGATAGTATTGTCTTAAAAGGACAAGAATTAACCGGTATTAAAAAGAAACTGTTTTTTTGGGCAGTAGATCTTGGTTTAAAATATGAACCTTATGGTGCCAATGGTTGGTGGTATGAAAAACAATTAGGATTAGCTCGTAAACTAATTTTCTCAAAATGGCAAGCAGCCTTAGGAGGTGAACTTAAATTAATGGTATCTGGAGCTTCTGCTTTACAACAAAGATTAACCAGAGTTTTTGCCGCTGCAGGAATGCCAATTATGGAAGGATATGGATTAACTGAAACATCGCCAGTAACATCTGTTAGCTTTATGGAACAAAATGGTGTTCGTGGTTTCAGAGTTGGTACTGTAGGCCGAATTTTAAAACATGTGGAAGTGAAAATTGCTGAAAATGGTGAAATTTTAGTAAAAGGACCAAATGTAATGCAAGGGTATTACAAAGACCCGAAAAAAACAGCAGAGGTAATTAAAAATGGTTATTTCCATACAGGAGATAAAGGAGAAATAGATGCAGATGGATTTTTAAAAATTACAGGTAGAACAAAAGAAATGTTTAAAACCTCTGGAGGTAAATACATTGTTCCACCGCTTCTTGAAGGAGATTTAAAGCAATCTTTATTTATAGAACAAGTTATGGTAGTTGGTGAGAATGAAAAAATGCCAGCTGCTTTAATACAACCAAACTTTGTATTTATAAGAGATTGGATTGAAAGAAAAGGTCACAAAATAGGAACCTCTTGTAAAGAAATTGCTAGTGCTCAAATTATCATCGATAGAATTCAAATAGAGGTAGATCAATGCAATAAGAACTTTGGAAAATGGGAACAAATTAAAAAGTTTGAATTAACCCCAAATGAATGGACAATAGATGATGGTCATCTAACACCTACCATGAAGATGAAACGAGAAGTAATTAAAAATATTTATGATGACTTGTATGAAAAGATATATAGAGGGTAAATAATTAAATAAAACGCTGCAATTTGCAGCGTTTTATTTGTCCAAAAAACAGGTATTTATACTTATAATCAGATTAATTTAATTACCTATATTGCTTTTTTAATGAGTTAGAGCTATTTTTTAAAAAAATAGTAATTTAATAAAATTGTTTCTACCTACTCAAGCCTTTCTATCCCAAAAAATTAAGATCTAATCACAAGAAGATATGATGGTTAAAACTATAATTAACCTCACTATTCTTGAAGCTTATTGTTTAAAACAATCATAGCATCACTAAAATACTTTAGTGAAACAGATCGTAAAATTAAATACCTTACTTCTCCCATTTGGTTTTTTAAGACTATCTGTAAACTCACCCTACCCTACTCCTAAATAATACTGTATTGTTTTCTTTATTGGTATTTATTTACCTGAGTAACATGACTAGGCAACTATTACATAAACCCTACATCAAATTTCTCTAAGAAAGACTTGAATGTTATTGATAGCTACTTTTTCAATAAGAAATAAGCAGTAATTGAAAATAGTATAAATCTTTAATATCAAATCTTATGAAAACTTTTTTAAAATTTATGTTGATTATTAGTGTAATTAGTTATTCTAATGAATGTAATTCTCAAAATTCGTATCAAGAATCAGTATCAGTAACTTTAGATCTAAAACCTATACTTCAGTTAGAAATGAGCTCTCCAGATCAAATAGACTTTGTCTTTGATAAAGACAAACAATATCATGATGGTATTGTAAAAAATGCAGCCACTACTATTAAAATTACCTCTACAGTTAAATGGGATTTGTATGCAATTGGAAGAAACAAAGAAAAAAATCCCAATAGGAAAACATATTGGTCTCAAGAAAATATGAATGATGCTAACATAACATCTTTAACTAATATTCCATTAAATCTACTTGAGATTAAGCAACATACTCCAAACAATGGAATAAACTACAAGCAGAGTTTAGACAAAGATTATAGTCAGGATTTTTCAATAGCTGATAATTTAAATGGAAGAAATAACATTTATGTAAGTAAAGACGGAAGTCTATCACCACCATCTATAAATGATAAATATATAGCTGGACATGCAGGTAGTTCTAGTGATATTAAAAATGGCTACATGAATCCAGGAAGTTATAATTCAAAAAACATGATAAATAATTTTGAGTATGTTTTAGATTATAGAATATTACCTAATATACCATTACTCTTTTCAAATTCAGAGAATTATAATAAAAGTACCATTTTAAAAAATTCTCTTATGAAAAATAATTCATTAGAACATCTAACTAATCATAAATCTAGTAGTGAATCTAACAGAAATAGAACCAAGTTCTCCATGAACATTGTTTATGTGTTATTGGAAGATCAGTAGTAAAAAAGTATTTTTAATGTGTTGCCTTCAGTAACTCAGGAAACTTTTTTTGAAACCGCTTTAATCTTGGTATAGATACATTTCTAACATATCGATCATATGGATTTCGTTTTTCATAATTTTGATGATAGTCCTCTGCTTCGTAAAAAACTGACAACTTTGTTACCTCTGTCACTATTTTATTATTGTATATTTCATTGTTTAATTTTTGAATAGCTGCCTCTATGAGCTTCTTTTCATCTGAGGTATTATAAAATGCAATCGACCTATACTGACTGCCATAATCTGGATGTTGACCGTTCTTTGTGGTAGGATCATGTGATCCAAAAAAAACATCTACGAGAGTTTTAAAAGTAACAATTTCTGGATTATAATAAACAGCTACTGCTTCTGCGTGGCCTGTTCTTCCGGTCCCTATAGATCTGTAAGTAGGATTTTTAGTGAACCCCCCAGCATACCCTGAAATAGCTTCATTAACTCCTTCTACACTTTCAAAAATTGCTTCTACACACCAGAAGCAGCCACTTGCAAAATAGGCTACTTTATCTGAGGCACCAATTTTATTTACTTGATATTCATTTTGTTCTGACTCTCTGGTGAAACCATATGTAATTAAGATTAAAAAAACTACGATGATAGCCAGTATACTTTGTTGATTTTTCATAAATGAAATTTATTAATTTATTGTGTAGTCTAAAAATTAAATGATTCTTACAATTTGTTTACAACTTTAGTCTTTTGTTAAGAAAGCATATTGTAAATACTAAGGTAGATACTTACATTTGTTAGACAAAATTTATTCTTTAGATTATGGAGCATTTTATCGTTTCTGCACGTAAATATAGACCTCAATTCTTTGAGGATGTTATTGGGCAACAAGCGATAACTAATACTTTAGAGAATGCCATTAAAAATAATCATTTAGCTCAAGCTCTTCTTTTTACTGGACCTAGAGGTGTTGGAAAAACATCTTGTGCTAGAATTTTAGCAAAAAGAATTAATGAAGAAGGGGTTGAATCTAATGATGAAGACTTTGCTTTTAATATATTTGAGTTAGATGCTGCTTCCAATAACTCGGTAGATGATATTAGGAGTTTAACAGATCAAGTAAGAATACCTCCTCAGACCGGAAAATACAAGGTGTATATTATAGATGAAGTACACATGCTATCACAAGCGGCTTTTAATGCTTTTTTAAAAACATTAGAAGAACCTCCAGCTCATGCTATTTTTATTTTAGCTACTACAGAAAAACATAAAATTATTCCCACTATTTTATCACGTTGTCAAATATTTGATTTTAAGAGAATAACTGTTTTAGACACAAAAAATTATTTAAAAAAAATAGCTACAAAAGAAAACATTGAAGCAGATGATGATGCTTTACACATAATTTCACAAAAAGCTGATGGAGCCATGAGGGATGCTCTTTCAATTTTTGATAGAGTTATTAGTTTTTCTGGAAAAAACCTAACTCGTGAGGCTGTAACTCAAAATTTAAATGTCTTAGACTATGATACTTATTTTACAATGACAGATTTGTTATTAGAAAATAAGATTCCAGATGTGTTAAATAACTTTAATGAAATTTTGTCTAAAGGATTTGAAGGTCACCATTTTATTAGTGGACTAGCCTCTCACTTTAGAGATTTGTTGGTCGCCAAAGACAAGGCAACTATCAACTTACTTGAAGTTGGTGATAATGCTAAAAAGAAGTATTTAAATCAATCCTCTAAAGCGTCTATAAGCTTTCTCATAGGTTCTATAGAAAAAGCCAATCAATGCGAATTAAATTATAAAATAAGTAAAAATCAACGACTTTTAGTTGAATTAACATTGATGCAAATTGCCTCTATCACTTTTGATGGCGAAAAAAAAAAACCATCTAACTATATAATTCCAGCTACATTTTTCACTTCTATATCACCCCAATTAAAAAAGAAAACAACCCTAGATGTTAAATCTAACGATGATATTAAAACACCACCAAAGGTTGTCGATAAAGAGCCTTTAGCATCAAGTACTCAAACATCCAAACCACCAATTTTAAAAAATATAAAAAGAAGAAGTAATTCTCTTTCTCTAAAAAGTATTCATCATAAAAAAGAAATTAAAAAAAATACTACTGAAATTAATTATGATGATTACCCGAGAAAGCCCTTTACAGAAAGTGAATTACAAACAGCTTGGAAAGACTTTCAAAAATTTTTAATTAAAAAAGGTGAAAAAAGTATCGCTTCTATTTTAGCTACAGACATACCAACATGTCAAGAAAACCTTCATATTCAGTTTATTTTGCCTAATAAGCTAATGGAAGATCAGTTAAAACAAGTAAAACCAAAACTAATAAAATTTATTAGGGAGTCTCTTAACAACTACGGTATTTCTTTAAACATTGTAGTTAATGAAACAATAGAAAAGAAGTTTGCATATACTCCTCAAGAAAAGTATAACAAACTTCTAGAAAAAAATGCTTTTCTTAAAGACTTAAAAGACACTTTTCAACTAGATCTATAATCCTATTTATATTTTATTTCCAAGGTAAACCAGCATAATATCTTTTTTTGTTAGCTGCCTAGAATAAAAATCCGAAAGGGTGTATATTTTATTATCTATTGTTTTAACAAATAATGGTACAGATTCTATTTGATTATGAAGTTTTTCTAATGTTTCATTAAATTCGTTTTCTGTTGAAATAGCTGTCTCATGAATAGTTGGATAATCTCTAGCGGCTTCACTTAAATTTATAAAATCATCTTTGGGAGTAAAAAAATGTTTTTCATTATCAAAATTTTGATTCTTAACTTCATCAGCTGTAGCTAATCGATAAGCTCCACGTTCTCCAAATATGGGAGAAAAGTTTTTTAATGCATATTTATTAACTGCATCACTACCTGTAAGTGCTATTAAGTAACCGATATCATTCAACTCAATATTGTTTGAAAGATCATCATCATATACATTTACTGAATACGCTTCCAACCCCATGTTGCTACTTTGTTCTATAAAAGATGAATTGGCATCTATTAAGACCACTCTTTTTCCAAGATTTTGAATGTATTCAGCTATAAGTCTTGAAGATTTTGAGGCTCCAACAATTAAAATTCCATCGGAAGAATTCAAAAATACTCCAATGATTTTTGCAAATAAACGAGCAGTTGTTGCGTTTAATAAAACAGTTCCAAGAACTATCATAAACACCAAAGGCGTTATGTATTCTGCTCCTTCTACTCCCTGTTTTAGAAGCTTACTTCCAAAAAGAGAAGCTATACCAGCTGCAACTATACCCCTAGGGCCAACCCAACTTATGAATAACTTTTCGTTAAATTTTAAGTTTGAATTATAAGTGCTGATAAAAACTCCTAAGGGTCTAACAATGAAAACTATAAGAAAAAAAAGAATCGCTGTTTTCCAATTATATAAAAGCATTAAATCCTCCATATTAATATTTGCAGCCAGAAGAATAAATAGAATTGAAATTAATAAAACACTCAATGATTCTTTAAAGTACAATAGCTCCTTTAAATTTTTTAATTTGCCATTTCCAAGAACCATTCCCATCACTACAACAGCCAATAAACCTGATTCATGTGCAAATATTTCTGATTCAACAAAAACAAGTAAAACTGTAGACAAAGAGACCACATTTAATAAATAATGAGGAATCCATTTTTTATTAATCACAAAGGTGAGTGCATGGGCAAAAGTGAAACCAAAAGAAGTTCCAAATAGTATAATTTTCCCAAATTCAGATAATGCTGTTTTAGTAAAACCACTATCACCACCCACACTTATAAACTCAAATACCAATACTGCCACTAAAGCACCTATTGGATCTATGAGAATCCCCTCCCATTTTAAGACAGTAGAGATATCTTTTTTTAGTGGAATATTCCTTAAAATAGGTGTAATAACCGTAGGTCCTGTAACTATAATTAATCCAGAAAACAAAAAAGACAATTCCCAATTTAGCTCAAAGATAAAATGCGCTAAAAAACCAGCTCCAAAAAAAGTAACTGCTGATCCTAGGGTAATTAATTTTGTTATTACCGGCCCAACATTTTTTATTTCATCTCTTTTTAAGGTTAATCCACCCTCAAATAATATAATACTTATAGCCAATGAAACAAAATAATACAAACCATCGCCAGGAAACAATCCTTTGCTACCATTCCAAACAGGTTCTATATACTTTGTATGATCATCTGTTAAAAACTCTGCTGCTATTGGACCTACCAAAAGCCCAATTAATATCAATGGAAGAATAGCTGGAATTTTAAATCTCCAGGCAAACCACTGTGCTAATATTCCTAAAATAATTATTCCTGCTAATTCTAACATACTAAATATTATTTCATTAAAAATACAAAAATACATGCACAAAAAATATTCTTGAATATTAAAATAATTATTTTACAAGCTTCTATTTAAGGGCACTATGAAATGTATTTTTTAATACTTAAAATTATTTTTTAATATTTAACCCAAAACAGATAAAAGTTAATCAATACAGTAATGGATATTTAGTATTTTAGCTATTTAGTTTTATATTTAAATCTATTAGATAATCAATTATATGCAAATAAAACCCAAAACTGGTATTAAGGGATTAATTGAAAATTGGCAAAGTGATTTAATTGCTGCTATAAGTGTAGCGCTCATCGCTTTACCTCTTTCATTAGGTATTGCTTTGGCTGCAGGAGCACCTGCCATGTCAGGTATTTTTTCAGCCGTAGTTGGAGGAATAGTCACAACACTTTACAGAGGTGGTCACATATCAGTTAACGGACCTGCAAAAGGTGTTATTGGAGTTATACTTTTAGGTATTGCTTTGATGGATGATGGTTCAGGTCAAGCCTTTAATTATGTTTTAGCAGCAGTTGTTGTTTCTGGTGCAATTCAAATGTTATTAGGAATATTAAAATTGGGAAGATTAGCAGAAGTTTTCCATAGTTCAGTAATACATGGTATTCTAGCAGCAATTGGAATTATCATATTTGCTAAACAGATTCATGTAGCAATGGGAACTCATTCTGATAGTCCTAGTATTATACAAAACCTTATAGATGCAGTTTTATATTTACCTCAAGCTAATCCTTTTGTCATACTTATTTCATTTACAGGATTATTTTTATTATTACTTCACTCCAAAATAAGTTACCGTTTTTTTCATTTTTTACCGGCTCCAATGTGGGTTATAGCTCTTTCTATTCCTTTTGCATACCTTTTTAACTTCTTTGATCAACAAACACTTTCATTTCTAGGTAAAACCTATGAAATAGGTCCTCATTTACTGCTCGACATTCCAGATAATATTATGGATTCTATTATGCATCCTAATTTTAATAAAATTAATACTATTGAATTTTGGACGACTGTATTTTCTATGTTGATTATAACAAGTATTGAGTCACTTGCAATTGCCAAAGCTGTTGATAAAATTGACCCCTACAAAAGAAAAACTGACCTAAATAAAGATCTAACAGGGATTGGTTTAAGCACTATGGTAGCTGGCCTTATAGGTGGTTTGCCAATAATTGCAGTAATCATAAGAAGTACAGTAAATATTCATAACGGTGCCAAAACAAAATGGTCTAATATGTATCAAGGAATATTATTACTTCTTTTTATTGTGGCTTTAAGTCCCATTATGAGAAAAGTACCTTTATCTGCTTTTGCTATCTTATTGGTATATACTGGGTTTAAATTAGCATCGCCTGCTGTTTTCAAAAAAGCATACAGCCAAGGAACTGAGCAACTTATTTTCTTTATAGGAACAATGATTCTTACCCTTTACACCAATCTATTAATTGGTTTATTAGGTGGTTTATTATTGGCCTTAATTACTCATATGCTTTTAGCAAGACTATCCATACCTCAATTTTTCAGGATGATTTACAAATCTCGTACTAAATTGGTAAAGCTTAATGATGGAAGCTTTGATTTAAAAATTAGAGGAATAGCAAACTTTTTAGGTATTCTAAAAGTTGACAATCTAGTAGCTCAAATCCCTTCTGGAGCTAATGTTAATATTGATTTATCAGAAACAAGGCTGGTTGGCATTACCTACATGGATTATCTAGTTGAATTCCTTAAATCTCAGAGAGATTCTGGCGGTAGAGTATTCATTACGGGGCTAGATTCTCATGTTTCCTCTACAACATATAATAGGGCTTTAAAAATCAGTTTAAATAATTCTTCTAAAAAATTATCTCAAAGACAAAAACGATTACGAAATTTAGCAACTGAGAAAGATTATCTATATACAAGTCAAGTTGATTGGAATACTATTTACTTAAAAAAATTCCATTTCTTTGAAATTAGACCTATAGAAAGTAAATACAATTGTCTAAAAGGCACCTATGAAGATTTGGGGGTATCTTGGGAAATTGCAGATGTAACTTTTAATGAGGGTAAAGCTTTTACTGCTGAAACCTTCAACACAACTCTAATGGTATTAAAATTAGATAAAAAACTACCCATTTTTACTATGGAAAAAGAAGGAGTGCTAGGAAAAATATTTGATCGTGTGATGGCTTTTACTGGATATAAAGATATTGATTTTGAAATGTATCCAGATTTCTCAAAAAAATTCTTACTAATGGGAGAAAATGAATCTGAGATTAGATCTTTTTTTACAGAAAAAATTATTCACTTTTTTGAAAATCATCAGATTTATCATTTAGAAAGCAATGGAGAATCTATAGTTATTTTTGATAAAATAAAGCTAGCTCGAACAGATGAAACCATAGCATTTATTAATTATGGAAAAGAATTAGCTTCACTACTGAAGTCATAGATTTTAAAAAAAATTAAATAATCTTAGATTAAAGTTAAAACAAATTATATCGTAAATGCTAGGACTACAATTTGAAACGTCTACATCTTGGGCTGAAATTGCTGAAGATAATTTAGAACAAATACTAACTGATCATGCATTCGCAGAGCAAAAGGCTTCTGCTAATGCTATTTCTATCATTATAAACTATTCGGAGGAGACAGATTTAGTAAAAGATATGAGTGATATTGCCATTGAGGAATTAGAACATTTTAGGATGGTTCATCAGTTAATGATAAAAAGAGGCTTTGTATTAGGAAGAGAACAACACAACGACTATGCTAAGTCATTACAAAAATTCTTCCCAAAAACAAAAGATAGACGAACTGCTTTGATAAACAGATTACTAGTAGCTGCTCTCATTGAAGCTAGAAGTTGTGAGCGTTTTAAAGTTTTTTCTGAAAACATGCAAGATGAAGAACTTTCAAAATTTTACAAAGATTTAATGGTGTCAGAAGCAAATCATTACACGTTGTTTTTAAGATATGCTAGAAAATATATGGATAGAAAAATTGTAGATGAAAAATGGAAAAGCTTGTTAGCTTTTGAAGCAGAAATGATGAAATCTAGAGGCACCAAAGCAACGGTTCATGGTTAATAAAACCCTATTTTTTAAACTTATACTCTAATTTGTGTTTAGTAAAGAGCAATCTACATTATTAAGAAAGGAGTTTTGGACTAGTTTTGGAAAATCTTTTCCCAGAAAATGGATACTTTATAATACCAAAATTAAAGGGTTAAGTTTTAAATTTGTTGCAGATAGAAAAAAGGCCATGGTAGTCTTGGATCTTGAGCATCCAGATAAGATTGCTAATGACTTATTATTTGAACAATTGTTGTCATTAAAAAACATTTTGGAACGTGATTATAAGCTAAATGTACTATTTGATAGAGAATATGAATTAGACTCAGGAAAAAGAATACATAGAATTTACCAATTACATCAAAGTAAATTTAGTATTTACAACAAACAAACTTGGAAAGAATGTTACCTCTTTTATCTAGAATCTATGTCTAAGTTCGAATCATTTTTTGAAGATTATAAAGACTACATAAATCAATCTATTATTTAAATTACTTTATAAACTTAATACTAAGTGGATAATGCGGTATTTGGTTATTACTAGCTCTAACTGCATTTACTATAGGAAAAATCAAGTATATAAATCCTAAAACTATAAATCCTAAAATACCAACTCCAAACAAAAAAACAAAAGGAATGCATATTAGTGTATAAATAAACATAGAGATTCTGAAGTTTAATATAGTTTTACCATGATAATCTAATTCATAAATTTCATCTTTTTTTAATAGCCAAATAATTAGTGGTACAACAAAACCTCCTATTCCAGTAATAAAATCTAAAAATTGACTCAAATGGATAATTACTAATAATTGTTTATTTTCTTTCATCATGTTTTTTAAAATATAACTATTTGACGCTCCTATGAACTACTTGTTACAATTATCTTATAAAACCTATGAACCTTGTATATTTGCAATATGATTCAAAATGATTCTATCATAGCATTAGCAACACCCTCAGGTATAGGAGCTATTTCTGTAATTCGAATTTCGGGTGAAGACGCTATTAATATAGTCTCTAAAAAATTTAATTCAATTAGCGGCAAAAAACTGAAGAATCAAAAAACTCACACCATACATTTAGGACATATTATTGATAACAATAGAATAATAGATGAGGTATTGGTATCTGTTTTTAAAAATCCGAGCTCTTACACAGGAGAAAATATAGTTGAAATATCTTGTCATGGATCTTCTTATATACAACAAGAAATCATTCAACTATTTCTTAAAAATGGTTGTAGAATGGCAGACAATGGAGAGTTTACTATGAGAGCATTTCTCAACGGAAAAATGGATCTTAGTCAAGCAGAAGCTGTAGCAGATGTTATCGCTTCTAACTCCTCAGCCTCTCATCAATTAGCAATTCAGCAAATGAGAGGTGGAATCACAAATGAATTAAAGGACCTTAGAACTAAATTATTAGATTTTGCTGCTCTAATCGAATTAGAATTAGATTTTTCTGGAGAGGATGTAGAGTTTGCAGATAGAACTAAATTTAAAGAATTAGTTGTTACTATTTCTTCAGTTTTAAAAAAATTAATAGATAGTTTTTCTTTTGGAAATGCAATGAAAAATGGTATACCAGTTGCTATTATTGGAGAACCTAATGTAGGAAAATCAACGTTACTTAATTCATTATTTAATGAAGAAAAAGCCATTGTTTCAGAAATAGCTGGTACCACAAGAGATGCTATTGAAGATGAATTGATAATAGAAGGAGTTGCTTTTAGATTTATAGATACAGCCGGTATTAGACAAACTAATGACATTGTTGAAAGTATAGGTATAAGAAAGACTTTTGAAAAAGCAGAGAATGCTCAACTATTAATTTTTCTTATAGATTCTAATAAGTTTGCTGACTCTAAAAGTTTTTTTCTAGAAGAAATTGAAACTATTAAAAATCGTTTTCCCAATAAACGACTATTATTAATTGCTAATAAAATTGATTCTTTACCAGAGAAACAAAGAAAAGAGATTACTACAAGTGTGAAAGACATTCTTCTTCTTTCGGCTAAAGAAAAAATTGGGATTACTACCCTACTTAAAGAATTAACTTCTTTGGTTAACAAAGGTGCCTTAAGTAATAATGAAACGATCGTTACTAATTCTCGCCATTTTGAAGCATTAAATAATGCGCTTAATGCTATTAACTCTGTGCAAGAAGGAATTGATTTAAAAATCTCTACAGACCTGTTCTCAATAGACATTAGAGAATGTTTAAGACATCTTGGAAATATTACTGGAGAATACGACCTAGATAAAGATATTTTAGGACATATCTTTTCTAATTTCTGTATTGGAAAGTAAGTGTCACAAAAATTAAAAATTTTACAATAAATCTAAACGCTCCATTAATTCAGATTTTTTTGAACGACTAACAGGTACTATATCTTTTTTTATAAGTACACTATTATCCTCTATATCTATAATTTTCTTAACATTTATTATATAGGAACGATGTATCTTTAAAAATAGAGAACTTGGAAGTTTTTCTTCTATTTTCTTAAGAGTTGAATGCACTATATAATTATTATCATCAGTTCTTATGTTTATATAGTCTCCATTGGCTTCAATAAGATAGATACTATGTAAATCTATTTTTATAAGACGTCTATCTATGTTTACATAAAAATCATTCTTTATTTCTGCGGTACTAGTTGAAGGAATTGAAGGTTGTAATTGACTTCTTAATTTTGCGATAGCCTTTTGAAATCTTGGCAGCTCAATTGGCTTTAATAAATAATCTACTATAAAATCATATTCAAAAGCCTCAATTGCAAATTTTGGATCAGAGGTTGTTAGAATAATTTTTATTGGCTTTTTTATTGTTTTTATGAAATCTAAACCATTAAAGTCTGGCATATGAAAATCTAAAAATACTAAATTTACCTCATTTTCATTCAAATATTTAATAGCTTCTATGGCACTTGAAAATACTCCTGAAACATGAAGGTTTTCAGTTTGAGAACAAAGAGATTTTATAATAAGTCTTGCGGTTTTTTCATCATCAATTATAATGCAATTCATAGGGATTATATTGTTTTCAAATAATTAGAAATTGTTGTTAAAATAAGATTAAAATCAGAGGCTTTGTCATTAGACTTCAACCTAAGATTGTGTTCGTATTCGTCTGCGATTTTATAACTTTCTTCAAGTCCTAAAATACTAATTTTATGCTTAATTTTGTGAACACTTTCTTCAATTTTTTTGTAATCGTTATTCTTGCAGCTCTCATGGTACTCTTTTTGTTCAACGGGAAATTCATTTTTTATGACATCTATCAATAAATCCTTGAAACTATCATCATCTCTTGCTAAACTGTTTACGTAGTCTAAATTAGGGGTTTCCATACTTATTTTTTTATTGTGAAATAAAATATTGTTCCTTTTCCAAGCTCGCTATCTATCCAAATATCACCTTCATAAAGATTGATGATTTTTTTTACAATAGATAAACCTATACCTGTTGATTTGTCACTTTTATTTAAAAAATGAAAAATTTTAAATATTTTCTTGTGAAATTTTTTATCAATTCCTATACCGTTGTCTTTAACTGAAAATTGATACAATAATTTTTTTTCTGTAACATCTATATCTACAATACAATTTTCTTTGTTTCCAAATTTAATTGCATTACTTATTAAATTTAAAAACAGTTGTTGAAACTTAGTTTTTTCACCTTTAATAATTGGTAATTTATTTAAAATATTAATTGTCGTAGTTTCAGGTATAAATAAAATTTTCTTGATATCATCAATAAGAATATTTAAGTCTATATTAGACTCGTTTTCAGATTTAAATCCAGCACTTGAATATTCTAAAACATTAGAAATTAATTGCTCCATAGTTTCGAGTGTAATTCCTATTAGATCTAAGTTTTGTTTAGTTATAGCGTCAAAATTATCTTTATTATCAGTTTTAATCCATGAAACCAAGGCATCTATACTTCTCAAAGGAGTTTTAAGATCATGAGATACCACATGAGCATATTCTTGGAGTTCATTATTACTTAACTCCAACTCCTGAAGTAGTTGGGTGTTTTGAGCTTCAGCTTTTTCTCTTTCTCTAATATTTAAAGCTGTTTGTAATTTAATTCCTACCAGACTAGCAATACTTTCTAATGTTTTAACATGCTCTTGAGTGAAATAATTTTTATCTTTATGTTCAGAATCTATTACTCCAATTACCTTTCCTTGACTCAAAATAGGAACAGTAATTTCAGATAATCTAACTTCATCATCTACAATATATCTTTTATCCTTAGATGTATCATTTACAATTTCAGATTTGGCTGTCTTAGCTACAGTGCCAACAATACCGTCGCCAATTTTAAGTATTAACCTATTTTTTATTTTATTGCCATCATCTAACTTTTCACCATAAACTGCAATTTGCTCCATGGTGTTCTGTTCATGATCTACCAAATAAATAATACAATCTTTAGAGTCAAGATATTCTGCAATATTATTTACAATCTCCCAAGCAATTTGGTATACATCTGTAATTCCCAATATTGATTTTGTTAGGTTGTTAACCATATCAATAATCAATGTTTTTTCTCTATCTGATGTAATGTCTTCAACCAATACAACTTGATTCTTAATTCTACCTTCTTTATCTCTTACTGAATTAATGTTTGTTTTTGCCCAAATTACTGAACCATCTTTTCTCCTGTATCTTTTACTAAAAGAAAGAGTATCAATTTCTCCTGTTTTTATTTGATCAAAACCATTCTTTACCTCTTTGAAATCTTCCGGTATTAAAATATTTTTAATTCTAAGGCTCTTAAACTCTTCATCAGAATAACCAAGCATCTTTTGAAAAGTTGCATTTGTTTTTACAATTTTATCAACTTGAGTTAAAACTATTCCAACTGGTGCATTGTTAATAATTACATCTAATTCACTTTTTTGTTCCTGAATAAGTTCTATGTTTCGTTTAGATTCAGTGATATCTAAATGAATACCTATTGACCCTAAATAATCTCCATTAAGATTTAAATTAGGAGCACCGCTTATTAACCAATTTTTTTCTTTACCTAATTTATTTTTTACTTTCAACTCGTAAGAACCTGAAATACCGTTTATACGATTTTTGTTTTGCTCTGTTAAGAAATGCCAATCATGTTTTGAAAGAAAAACTTCTTTCGCTTTTTTCCCAATTAATTCATTTTCAGAATATCCAGACATATCCGAAAAACATTGATTAATCATTAAAATTTCATCATCCTGATTCACCTCAACTAATCCAAGATTCATATTGGCAATAATACTACTGTATTTTTCTTTTTGACTTTGTAAAATTTTATTGTGTAATTTTCCTAATGTAATATCTCTAAAAGTCCATAGATGCCCATTATACTCATTCCCTTTTTTAATAGGAATATAATCTCTTTCAATGGTAGTGCCATCTTTCATAATGAGTTCATCCCCTAAAACTTGTTTTTTACCCCTTAATAATTCATCTACTCTGGTTACAAAATTTTCCGGATCATTAAATAAGTGTTTAGTATGTAAAGTGGCTTCAGAACAATTTAGTCCTATCAAACTTTTGGGTTTTAATTTAATTTTAAATAATTTACAAAATTGATTGTTTGTTAATACAATGTTTCTGTTTTCATCTTCCAGTAAAACACCACTATATAGATTCATAATAAGTGAAGAAAGTCTATTTTTTGAATCTATTAATAAATCCTCTGCTTTTTTTTCTGAGGTAATATCTCTAATAATACCTTGAGCAGCTATTGGAATATTATTTTTATCAAAAATAAGTGTGGCATTAATTTGCACCCATTTTATTTCTTTAAGCTTAGTAATTACTCTAGAGGTGAAATTTGTAAAATAACCCTCTGTTTTTAGAGTGTCAAAAGATTTATATGTGTAATCATAATCTTTATGATAAATTAAATTAGTTACATTAAACTTTTCTTTTTTGATATCATACCCAAAAAGGTCCACTGCAATATCATTCATTTTTAAAACATTCCCAGATAAATCAATAACTAAATAAGCATCATTAATGTTTTTAAAAACTCCTTGCAACTGACTAGATTTTTCATCTAAAAGCCCCTCCAACTTAAGATTAGTTTTCTTTAGTTTTTCAGATAGAAAATATAAGTGCCTAGATTTTTCATCAAGAATTTCTTCAGCAGATTTTCTTGCAGCTTTTTCTCTTTCTAGAGCTCTTTGAAGTATGTCAATTTTAGCTTGACTCATTTAATTTCTTAATAATAAACTTAACCTCCGAGCCATCATTTTTAATCTTATCAAGGATAATAGTGGCTTTAGAATTAAAATGTTCAAAGGTTTTGTTCATTAAACCTAATCCAAAATGATGCATAGATCTACTAGACTTATAGATCATAATTAATGAATTTTCTGTTTTTTTCTCTACTATAAAAGTAGGTAATTCAGCATCATTATAAATTTTCTTAACTTCTACATGTATATGATTTTCTATAGAAGCTAGCATCTCTATTGGATCTTTAAATGATGATAAAAGGTCTGTATAATTAGTTTTTATAACATTAAAAAAATACTCTCCATAAATTAACAGTAAATTATCTTTAGATATACCCGTCTGTAGCTCGAGATTATGAAGTAATTGTAACATCTCTGAGAAACTATAAGTACCAATAGAGGTATAACTTCCTTTAGATTCAAGTTTTGATTGTGAAATTATCTTATCAACCATTTCTAAACCAAATTTATTCTCTATTAAATCAAGAAACTCAGTAAATACAATGCCTTTCATGTATTAGAAAAAATAAATTCATTATGAGTCCAGTAATTTAAAGTAGCTTTTATTTTCTCAACATAATCATCATACTTTAGAGGCTTCAAAATGTAACCAGAAATTCCTAATCTATAGCATTCTAATACATCTTTTTGATTGTTAGAGGTTGTAAGAATAATCACAGGAATATAACAATAGTTACTGTTCTTTTTAAGAATAGATAAGAAATCAATGCCACTTATTTTTGGCATGTTTAAGTCTAGTAAGATAACATCTGGAAAAACAGCTTTAGATTCAAGAAGTGATAAAGCTTTTTCGGCATTTTTTGCCTCAATTACTTTATGATGAAGATCTAATAAAGTAATCGTTCTTCTTATTTTCATAATTTCAATCATATTATCTTCAACCAATAATATGCTTAAAACCTTTTTCATATTTATAAATTTAGGGAAACTTATATTACAATATTATAAAGAACAAATATAAATTAATTATTTTAAGCGTCCAATAACTTAAAAGTATCGATGAATTGCATAAATGTAACGATTAAAAAAAATGAGTTGAATAAAAGATTTAAGTAAAAAAACACTATTTGCTGAGGAAATTTTTCAACTCTTGATAATTAGAAACAGATGTTGCAACTTTTTCTTTACTCATAACTTGCCTAATTTGGTAAGGAATTTCTACATCAACTGAAAGAGTTTCTTCTACAATATCTAAAAACTTAACTGGATGCGCAGTTTCTAAAAAAACACCAAACTCATTTGTTTCTAGACCATGTTTTTGTAAACCTAGATAACCAATTGCACCATGTGGTTCAGAAATATAATTAAATTTATCATATATGCTCTTCATCATTATTTTAGTTTCATCATCTGAAAAACTATAAGAAGAAAAAGATTTTTTTAAGCTAGACAAGTTATTATCAAATAATTCTTGAATTCTAATAAAGTTACTTGGATTACCAACATCCATAGCATTTGAAATAGTAGCTTTTGATGGTTTTGGGTCATAATTCCCATTTAATAAATATTGAGGAACGGTATCATTTATATTTGTTGAAGCTATAAAATGCTTTATGGGTAATCCTAATTTTTGAGCTAACAAACCAGCACAAATATTTCCAAAATTTCCGCTAGGAACAGAGAATACAATATCTTTATATTGTTTGCTAACTTGCTTATAGGCAAAGAAAAAATAAAACATTTGAGGTAACCATCTAGCTACATTTATAGAATTTGCTGATGTTAAATTTCTAGAAATATTTTTATCCAAGAATGCCGATTTCACCATTTCTTGGCAATCATCAAATACTCCGTCTACTTCAAGAGCAGTAATATTATTTCCTAAAGTAGTTAGTTGTTTTTCTTGAATTTCACTCACCTTCCCTTTAGGATACAAAATCACTACTTGAACTCCTTTTGCATTCAAAAATCCGTTAGCAACAGCACCACCAGTGTCTCCAGAGGTTGCAACCAATACAGTAATATCTTCCGTTTTACCACGATTAAAATATTCTAAACATTGAGACATAAATCTTGCACCCACATCCTTAAAAGCCATCGTAGGACCATGAAATAATTCTAAAGAACCAATATTTTGATCTAAATTAACAACAGGAAAATCAAAAGAAATAGTTTTTTTGATAATCTCTTTAAGGATATTAGCCGGAATTTCATCTCCAATAAATTGTTTGATAACCTCATATGCAATTTCTTCATTAGAATAGTCTCTAATATTATTTATAAAGTCTTCAGAAATTGGAATAATTTCTTCAGGGAAATACAATCCTCTATCTGGTGCGATTCCATTTTGAACTGCCTTTTTGAAAGAGGTCAAAGGTGATGAATTATTTAAACTATAATATCTCATACTTGTTTATAAAATTTTAATTCCTTGTTGGTTAATTTTTGATACATGAATATCATAATCTATGTCTGTGTTGTTGTAAATTTCTGCCATCGTTTTACCAACAAACTTAGCAGTTTCCTCTCCTTTACTTAGTGCAAAAATGGAAGGTCCTGAACCAGAAATACCAGCACCTAAAGCACCTGCTTGCAGAACACCTCTTTTAACTTTATCAAATTCTGGAATTAAAACTAAACGATTAGGTTCTATAATTTTATCATGCAAAGATCTTCCTATTAAATCATAATTATTAGTGTATAATCCACTAATTAAACCACCAAAATTACCCATTTGAGTCACCATTTTTTTTAGTGATACTTGATTTTTTAAAACAGCCCTTGAATCTGATGTTTTCACTTCTATTTGAGGATGAATAATAGTCACGTATAAATCATCAGGAGAATTAATTTTTAAAACATCTAGTGGTTCATAACTTCTAACCAAGGTAAAGCCTCCAAGAATTACTGGTGATACATTATCTGCATGTTCAGTACCACTAGCTAATTTTTCTCCTTGCATAGCAAAATAAATTAACTCTTGTTTAGAAAATGGCTTCCCTAATAATTCATTAATTGCAAATACGGCACCAGCTGCACTTGCAGCACTACTACCTATTCCACTACCTGGTTTTATTTTTTTATATATTTCTATTTCGAAACCAACAGGTGCATCTACCTGTTCAAGTAATGCTAAACCTGCAACACCAGCAACATTTTTATGTGTTTCTAATGGCAGTTTCTGACCTGTGATTTTGGTTAACTTTATTCCTTTTTCAGGAACCTCTCTAACAATCATTTCATCTCCAACAGTATCTAAACAAAGACCAAGAATATCAAAACCACATGAGATATTAGCTACTGTAGCTGGTGTAAATATTTTAATTTCTTTCATCTTAAAATTTTCTAATTAGTTTCATATACCCTACAAGTTTCCTGTTCTAATAACATCTGCAAATATACCAGAAGCTGTAACATCCGCTCCAGCACCAGCTCCTTTTATAATTAAAGGTTGCTCAGAATACCTGTCTGTATAAAATAACACAATATTGTCGCTACCCTCTAAATCGTAAAATGAGTGAGAAGAATCAATTTCTTGCAAACCAACGTTAGCTTTTCCATCTTTAAACTCTGCCACATACTTTAAACGACAGTTCTTTGCTTCTGATTCCAAAAATAACTGTTGAAATTGAGATTCATCTTTCTCTAATGAAAGATAAAAATCAGCATTATTTTTAGTATCAAGACTTTCTTTTGATAAAAATGAATTGTTTTCTATATCTTCTAATTCTAAATCAAAACCACTTTCTCTGGCTAAAATTAAAATTTTTCTAGCCACATCAATACCGCTAAGGTCTATTTTTGGATCTGGTTCGGTATATCCTTCAGTAGCGGCTTGTTTTACTACTGAAGAAAAAGTTGTTGATGCATCAAACTTATTGAATACAAAATTTAAGCTTCCAGAGAGTACTGCTTGAATTCTATGAACTCTATCTCCTGAGGCAATTAAGTTCTTAAGCGTATCAATAATAGGCAAGCCAGCTCCAACATTAGTTTCATAAAGAAAAGAAACATTTGATTTTCGAGAAACATTTTTCAAAGTATTGTAGTTTTCAGAACTAGAAGCACAGGCAATTTTATTGCAAGTTACCACTGCAATATTTTGACGTAAATAGGTTTCATACATCTCTGAAACATGTTGATTGGCAGTAATATCAATAAAAATACTGTTTCTTAGGTTTAGCTGTGAAACTCTAGAAAAATAAGTGTCAATCCCTGCCTTTTCTCCATTGTTTAAAAGTTCTTTCCAATTAGATAAATCTACACCATTTTCGTCAAAAAACATTTGTCTAGAATTAGAAATACCTATCACTCTAATCTTTAACTTTAAATTTTCTTTAATATATTTTTTTTGTTGATTTATTTGAGCTAAAAATCTCTCTCCTACATTACCTACTCCTGTAACAAAAAGATTTAATTCTTTAACTCTTTCTTCAAAGAAACGCTCATGTAGTGTATTTAAAGCTTTTTTTGCTTCTAGCTTATCTATTACAGCAGAAATATTTTTTTCTGATGCACCTTGAGCTATTGCTCGAATATTTATGTTGTTCTTACCTAAAGCACTAAACATTTTACCACTTAACCCATGATAATTTCTCATGTTATCTCCAACTAAGGCTATAATACACAACTGTTTTTCAATTTTAACGGGTTTTACCTTTTGCAATTTAATTTCATATTCAAAGATCTCATCAATAATAGTTTTTGCTTTAGAAGCGTCATCGTCAGAAATTGCAAGACATATAGATAATTCTGAAGAAGCCTGAGTAATTAAAATAATATTAATTTGATGTAAGTAAAGTACTTCAAATAAACGTTTAGAAAAACCAGGAACACCAACCATGCCATTACCTTCAAGAGTTACTAAAGAGATATCCTCTATGTGACTAATCCCTTTTACTGGTTTATTTATACTTGTTTCTTTGGTAATTAAAGTACCTGAATCTTCTGGTTGAAATGTATTTTTTATAACTATAGGAATCTCTTTACTTAAAACTGGTTGAATAGTGGGTGGATAAATTACTTTTGCTCCAAAATGAGATAATTCCATAGCTTCATGATAAGATATGTGATCAATTACAGATGCTTGTTTTACAATAGATGGGTTAGCGGTAAACATACCACTTACATCTGTCCAAATTTGTAATTCCGAAGCATTTAATGCAGCAGAGATGATTGATGCTGTGAAATCTGACCCTCCTCTTCCAAGAGTGGTTGTTTTTCCATGAATGGTTCTAGCTACAAAACCTGGAAGAATAGTCACTTTCTGTGATTTGTTAGAAAAATATTCTTTACAATTTTTAAATGTAGCAGGAAAATCAACAACAGCATTGTTATAATTATCTGATCCAACAATTAATTCTCGACTATCTTTATAAACTGTAGCAAAATTTTCGTTAGCAGCTTTTGCAATGATGAAAGAGGATAGCAATTCACCAAAACTTGAAACCTTTGCCAACGTTTTTGGACTTAATTCTCTGAGTAAAAAACAACCTTCGTATATAGTTTCTAACTGATTAAACAATTGTTTAATACGGCTATTTACTTGGGTTTGACGTTTTATTGGTATCAAGTCTTTAACAACCTTAAAATGATGATCTTCTAATTCTTTTAGAATTTTAAGATATTCTTCATTCTTTTGCGCTGCCAATGTAGCCCCTTTAATTAGGGCATTTGTTGTTTTACCAAAAGCCGAAACTACAACTACCACACTTTGTTCTGCAGATGAATTAGCTACAATATTTATTACTTTTTCTATGTTTTTTGAATTGGCGACTGATGAACCACCAAACTTTAATACTTTCATTTTATAAAAGTTTTGAGAAAATTTATATAGATTTTTCGATGCTATCGAAATTCGAATTATTAACCTGTTTTATATGAAAAAAATATACCCCTAAAGGGTAATAGTAGAAATGAAAATAATCACAAATAAATTGACTATTTTATTGTTTTGTAGTGTATTAGTTATATATCCTATAGTTTGTATCACAGATCAAATGTATAACTTAAATTTAGTTGAGAAAAAAAAAAGTAGTTTTACAGAGTACTTTTATGAATCTGATAAAATCACCTATCAATATTTAGGGAATATTTATTTTTTATGATTTCTCCTATGGGTTTATTTTGAATATTACTTTCTAACCAGGAGATAATATCTAGATATAAGAAAGCTCTACTCTCATATGGGTCATCTTCAAAAGTTTTTAGTTTTGAATGTAATTTTATAAACGCCTTTTTAATGTCTTGCGGATAAATATTTTGAAGGCTTTTAATAAACTTAATCATTTCTTTTTGAACCTCATGTAAATCATTCATTTTAAGTAAAAACTTATAAGTACTTTTAAGTAAAGTATCAATATGATAATCGTATCCAGCCTCGTAATGTGCAAATAAGTTTAAGATCCTGGAAAAACACAACAAGTCTTGCCTCATGGATAATGATTTATTCGAAATAATTTTATCTAAATAAAAGATACAGGTATCATTATCTCCTGAACCAAAATACATGCTTGCAAATTTGTAGTAGAAGGTCATCACATGGTGTTCATCTATTCTATTATTAAATAAAACCAATTGTGAATCAATTTTGGGAATAATTTTTAAACCCTCATCAAAGTTTCCATCTGTAAAATATAAATTTATTTTGTGAAGATTTATGTACAAAAAACTTAGAGCCTCAATATTGTTATCTTTGGGGAATCCATCACTAGTTATAATTTTCTCTAAACTTAAAAGTGTTTTTTCAAAACGTTTTTTTCTTCTTATAAAAAAAAGAGATTCTAATAAATAATTATTCCCTTTTAAAAAAAATACTGGATGTGAGTTAATCATTATTGGGTTCTCGTAAAACAAAGTCACCCATTTTGATGCGTACTTATAACAATTTAAAAAATCTTGAGTTAAAAAACTATACCATAAGTAAGCTTTATATAACCATAATTTTTCTCTAAAACCCAATTGACTTATATCATATTTTGGCAATCTTTTGTAAAAATAATTTTTGATATAACTATTCTCTTCTTTGTTTTTAACGTACCCAGATTTTAAAATTATACTGTAAAGTTGAAGTGATAAATTAGATAATTTACTAGCAACCACGTTTAAAGCACTTAACTCTTTGGCTTGAATTGTTAGTTCATCAGCTCTATTACTTATACTTCTGGTAATATACTGAGATTCAATAACCTTTTCTAATTCAACAACTTCGTATGCAAGATTTTTTTCTTCATTTAAAATAGCAAACTCTTTAGCTTTTTCAAGAATTTTAAGACTTTGTTTATACAATCCTTTGTGGTATAAAATTGAGGCAAAATCTAGTTGCTCTCTAATTTGAGAACGAACATTTTGATGTGATGGACTCAATTTTAAACTTATTAGAATTTGCTTATATAAGTGTGCTTTAACATTTGCTAATTGCTGTTTTTTTATTCCGGCCTTTTCTAAAATAGAAATTTCATTATATGTAATCGCCTTGTCTAAAAAATTGAATAAATTTAAAAACTTAGAATCAGTATTTACCCCCAATCTCCCTACATACAATTTAAATTGTCTTTTTTCAGATTTCGAAAGCGATTTAACTAATTGAAATAAATTATCTTTTTGAGATTTAGTCATATTTAAAATAATCTACTAAGTTGTTGTTTATTAGCTTTTTAAGCATTAATTATCTTTTTGAACATCGTAATAATATAAAATTAAAACAAGTCTAAGAGCTATCCAAAATATAAATTCGTAAGGCAATACAAAAATATATTTTAATAAATGTCAGATACCACCATTCAAATTTTTGACACAACATTACGAGACGGAGAACAAGTGCCTGGTTGTAAGCTAGATACAAACCAGAAAATAATTATCGCAAAGCGCCTTGATATTTTAGGTGTAGATGTTATTGAAGCAGGATTTCCAGTTTCTAGCCCAGGTGACTTTAAATCTGTTGAAGAAATTTCAAAAATTGTTAAAAATGCTTCTGTTTGTGGACTTACTAGAGCAGTAAAAAAAGATATAGAAGTTGCAGCTGAAGCCCTAAAATATGCTAAAAGACCAAGAATCCATACAGGTATTGGAACCTCAGAATCTCACATTAAATACAAATTCAACTCAAATAAAAATGATATTTTACACAGAGCTTATGAAGCAGTAAAATATGCGAAGACATTTGTTGAAGATGTTGAGTTTTATGCTGAAGATGCTGGTAGAACAAATAATGAATTTCTTGCTAGAGTTTGTGAACAAGCTATCAGAGCTGGAGCTACAGTTTTAAATATACCAGATACAACTGGATATTGCCTACCCAGCGAATACGGTGCTAAAATAAAATATTTAAAGGAGCATGTTAAAGGTATAGAAAACGCAATTATTTCTTGTCATTGCCATAATGATCTTGGATTAGCTACTGCTAACTCTATAGAGGGTATTATTAATGGAGCTAGACAAATAGAATGTACTATTAATGGTATTGGTGAACGAGCGGGTAATACTGCTTTAGAAGAGGTTGTAATGATTTTAAAACAACACCCCTATTTAAATTTAGACACCAATATAAATACCAAGCATTTGTATGGTTTAAGCCAATTAGTTAGTGAAAGCATGGGTGTTTACACACAACCGAATAAAGCAATAGTTGGAGCTAATGCCTTTGCTCACAGTTCTGGTATCCATCAAGATGGCGTTATCAAAAATCGTGAGACCTACGAAATAATTGATCCCAAGGATGTTGGGGTTACAGAGTCTGCCATTGTATTAACAGCCAGAAGCGGAAGGGCTGCATTGGCTTACAGAGCAAAAATTGCAGGTTATGAATTAACAAAATTACAATTAGACATTGTATACTCTAATTTTTTAAGTTTCGCTGATAAAAAGAAAGAAGTTAATGATGAAGATATTCATCAAATCATAGAATCAACTAGCATTTCTAATCAAATATTAAAAGTTTAATCACAGACCTTACTAGAAAGATACGATGAGTAAAACACTTTTTGATAAAATATGGGACCAACATGTTGTAGATACAATCAAAGAAGGCCCACAAGTACTTTATATAGATAAACATCTTATTCACGAGGTAACCAGCCCGCAGGCTTTCAATGAACTAAAGGAAAGATCAATACCTATTTTTAGACCCAATCAAATTATTGCCACTGCAGATCATAATACCCCTACAATAAATCAGCACTTGCCAATAAAAGATAAGTTGTCTAAAAATCAGTTAGAACAGCTATCAAAAAACTGTTCTGATAATAATATTACGCTTTATGAATTAGGACACAAATACAATGGAATAGTCCATGTAATGGCTCCAGAACTTGGAATAACTCAACCGGGTATGACAATGGTTTGTGGAGATAGCCATACCTCCACTCATGGCGCTTTTGGCGCCATTGCTTTTGGAATTGGAACTAGCCAGGTTGCTCAAGTATTTGCAAGCCAATGTTTGCTTTTAAAGAAACCAAAAAGTTTACGAGTAACTGTTAATGGAAAGCTCAAAAAAGGAGTGCTTCCAAAAGACGTTATTTTATATATAATCTCTAAACTTGGTACCAATTCTGGGACTGGGTATTTTTGTGAGTATGCAGGTAATGTTTTTGAAGAAATGAGTATGGAGGGCAGAATGACCGTTTGTAACATGAGTATTGAAATGGGAGCTAGAGGTGGAATGATTGCTCCAGATGAAACAACTTTTAATTATATAAAAGATAGACAATTTGCTCCTAAAGGAACAGATTTTGACAAAAAAGTAGCCTATTGGAAAACCTTACCATCAGATATTGATGCTGTTTTTGATCAGGAATATATTTTTGATGCAGATGATATTGGTCCTATGGTTACCTATGGAACTAATCCTGGAATGGGTATAAAAATTACAGAAACTATACCTGAGGAAAATAATAGTTCTTTTAAAAAGTCTTTAGAATATATGAATTTTGAGGCGGGATCATCGTTAATTGATCAGCGCATTAACTATGTTTTTATTGGTAGTTGTACAAATTCAAGAATTGAAGACTTTAGAGTAGCCGCTAATTTTATTAAAGGAAAACAAAAAGCAGAAAATGTAACTGCTTGGCTGGTTCCTGGAAGCAAGCAAGTGGAAACTCAAATAATTGAAGAAGGTTTAAAAGAAATTTTTGACAATGCTGGATTTGAGTTAAGACAACCTGGATGCTCTGCATGTCTGGCGATGAATGACGATAAAATACCAAAAGGTGAGTATTGTGTCTCAACTTCTAACAGAAATTTTGAAGGAAGACAAGGTCAAGGATCTAGAACTATTTTAGCGAGTCCTTTAGTTGCAGCAGCTACTGCTGTTGAAGGTAAAATTATAGACATAACAAAACATTTAAATTAATGGAAAAGTTTACAAAAATTATATCCAAAGCAATTCCATTAGCCATAGAAAATATTGATACAGATCAAATTATTCCTGCTCGGTTTTTAAAAGCTACAGATAAAAAAGGATTTGGTGATAATGTATTTAGAGATTGGAGATTTGATAAAAATGGAAATATTAACACAGAATTTTCTTTAAACAATACCAAATATTCAGGAAGTATTTTGATTGCTGGTGATAACTTTGGTTGTGGATCAAGTAGAGAACATGCAGCTTGGGCTCTTGTTGGTTATGGATTCAGAGTTATTGTTTCTAGTTTTTTTGCAGATATCTTTAAAGGAAATGCTTTGAATAATGGTTTGTTGCCTTTACAGGTAACTCCTTCTTTTTTAGCTATGTTAATGAAAACTATTCATGAAAATCCTAATACTAAAATTGAAGTAAATTTAGAAAATCAAACTATCTCTATTTCTGATACTAATAAATTTGAAACATTTGATATTGATCCTTACAAAAAAACATGTATGATCAATGGGTATGATGATATTGATTATTTATTAAGTAAAAAAGAATTGATAGAAGCTTTTGAATCACAAAGAAAGTAATTACTATAAATAAAAATCTTATATTTCCATTTATTCTCGGAAACCTTAAAAAAAATGAAATTAAAAATTGCCCTTTTGCCCGGAGACGGAATTGGACCGGAAGTAACCAATGAAGCAGTTAAAGTATTAAAAGCTATAGCTTCAGAATTTGACCATACATTTATTTTTGAAGAAGCTAATGTTGGCGCAATAGCTATAGACAAAACTGGAAATCCTCTACCTGACGAAACACTAGAACTTTGCATGTCTACAGATGCCATATTATTTGGTTCTATAGGACATCCTAAATATGACAACGATCCCACAGCAAAAGTAAGACCAGAGCAAGGTTTGTTAAAACTTAGAAAATCTTTGGGATTATTTGCTAACATCCGTCCGGTAAAAGCATACGAAACACTTCTAGACAAGTCTCCATTAAAAAAAGAAATCATTTCAGGTACAGATATTAGTATCTACAGAGAATTAACTGGTGGGATTTATTTTGGAGAAAAGCAACTAAGTAAAGATGGGAACACCGCTTCAGATTTGTGTGAATACAATCGTTTTGAAATTGAAAGGATAGCACATTTAGCCTTTAAAGCAGCTTTAAACAGAAATAAGAAAGTAACCCTAGTAGACAAAGCTAATGTGTTGGAGAGCTCTAGGTTGTGGCGTAAAGTAGTTGGAGAGGTAGCAAAAGAATATTCAGAAGTAGCTCTAGACTTCCTATTCGTAGATAATGCTGCCATGCAAATGATATTAAACCCAAAACAATTTGATGTCATTCTTACAGAAAATATGTTTGGAGATATTATTAGTGACGAAGCAAGTGTAATTGGTGGATCAATAGGTTTATTAGCTTCTGCCTCAGTTGGTGAAAAATATGCCTTATTTGAACCCATACACGGTTCTTACCCTCAAGCAACTGGAAAAAGTATAGCCAACCCTATCGCATCAATTTTATCTGCTGCTATGTTATTAGACCATTTTCAATTAACCAAAGAAGCTGCTCTAGTAAGAAAGGCTGTAGATAAATCTTTGAAATTACAAATCACAACACCAGATTTAAATACAAAAACAGACATGGTTACTACTTCTAAGGTTGGAGATTTCATAGAAGACTTCATTAACAATCCTAATGATACTAATGTGAACTTTACTAATATTCACCTTGGACAATCTACCATTATTTAAAACTATTTAGGAAATTTTTTTCTAATATCATTTAGACATAAATTATGAATACTACCAATGTGGGTGTGTTCTTTTCCAACCGTATACTCGTAAGTTCGGTTTGTTACTGAAGCCCCTATTTGTTGATATGCCTCTCTAAAAGAAAGTCCTTTCATCACTAAATTATTGATAGAATCTACTGTACTTAAATACTTATATTTATCATCTAAAAAATCTATCTTCTTCACTTTTATTTGCTGTATCGAATAATTGAAAATTTCTAAAATGGTTTTCATTTCCTCAATTAAATTAATCATATTTTCCTTGAGAAGTTGAAAATCTCTGTGATAGCCACTCGGAAGATTATTTGTAATTAAAGTCATTTCTATCTGCAAAGCTTGAATTTTATTTGACTTTCCTCTTATTAATTCAAATACATCAGGATTTTTTTTATGTGGCATGATACTACTTCCTGTGACTAATGAATCTGGAAAAGTAATAAAGTCAAAATTCTGACTCATATACAAACAAATATCCATTGAAAACCTAGATAAAGTGTTTGAAATACCTCCCAATGCAGCTGCAATTGTTCTTTCATTTTTACCCCTTCCCATTTGTGCAGCTATAACATTGTACTTAAGTGCACCAAAACCAAGTTCTGTAGTTGTAAAATTTCTATCTATTGGAAATGAACTTCCATAACCTGCCGCAGAACCAAGTGGATTTTGGTCTATTGTTTTAATAGCAGCATCTAGAAGATATACATCATCTACAATTACCTCTGCATAGGAAGAAAACCATAACCCAAATGAAGATGGCATAGCTACTTGAAGGTGTGTATACCCTGGTAATAAGCATTTTTTATGAAGTTCTGCAAGGTTTAACAATGTATCAAAAAAAGTACCCACTAGCCCTTTTATTGTTTGTAATTGATCTTTATAGTACAACTGCAAAGCAACCAATACTTGATCATTTCTAGACCGTGCTGTATGAATTTTTTTACCAACCTCTCCAAACATGTTGATTAATTCAAATTCTATTTTTGAATGTACATCTTCAAATTGAGATTCAATAACAAATGTTCCTTCATGGATTTGTTTTTCTAAAATTGACAATCCTTTCTCTAATTGCTGAAGTTCTATTGCTGTTATAATACCTATAGAAAACAACATTTTTGCATGTGCTAATGAAGCATTTACATCATATTTTGCTATGTGCATATCTATTTCCCTGTCATTCCCAACAGTAAACTGTTCTATTTTTTCATCTATTTTTATTCCTTTATCCCAGAGCTTCATCTTTAGTATCTATTAATGTTTTTTCTAATAATTTAATATAAAGGGTAATCCCCTCTTCAATTTCTTTCAAATAAATAAATTCATCCGCGGTATGTGATCTCGTACTGTCTCCAGGACCCAATTTTAAAGAAGGACAACTTAAAACAGATTGATCGGATAATGTTGGAGATCCATAAGTCTCTCTACCCAATTCTAAACCTGCTTTAATTAGGTCATGTTCAACTGATATAGAGGAAGAGTTTAATCGTAAACTCCTTGGAACAATGGTAGAACAGGGAGATTCATTTTCCAAAATCTCAGCAATTTCTTTATTTGAATACCTATCATTTACACGAACATCTACCACCAAAGTTACTTCAGAAGGGATGGCGTTATGTTGCTTACCTGCCTGTATTTGGGTAACTGTCATTTTTACATCTCCTAGGCTTTCCGAATGCTTTTCAAATGTATACTCCTGAAACCACTTTAGCACTTCTATACTATTATAAATGGCATTATCATCATTTTTATGAGCAGCATGTCCAGGGGTACCAATTACTTTGGCATCAAAAACTATCAATCCTTTTTCTGCAATGGCTAATTGCATCAAGGTAGGTTCTCCGATAATAGCTACAGATATCTCAGGTATAATAGACAGCATGCTGTTTAATCCATTTTCTCCACTACTTTCCTCCTCTGCTGAAGCTACCATAACCAAATTGTATTTTAAATTCTTGTGATGATAAAAAAAAGAAAATGTTGCCAATAAAGAAACCAAACATCCTCCAGCATCATTACTACCAAGGCCGTATAGTTTACCAGCATTAATAATTGGGTCAAAAGGATCTTTGGTGTATCCATTATTAGGTCTCACAGTATCATGATGAGAGTTCAACAAAAGGGTTGGCTTTGTTTCATCAAAATATTTATTAATGGCCCAAATATTATTATTAGTTCTATTGAAAGAGATATCAGAATCTTGAAACCAAGATTCTATTAACAAAGCTGTATGATGTTCTTCAGAAGAAAATGAAGGTGTTTTTATTAAACTTTTTAATAGTGAAATGGCCTCTAAAATTAATTTTTCTTTTCTCATAATTTTTGAATGGTTGTAAAGTTAGAATGATGATCAAAAAGCATGGTAGGATGCCCTATACAAACTTTTGAAACATTATGATTTAGCGCATAAAAACAATTATCTAATTTAGGAATCATGCCTTCATTAATTATGTTAGATTTTTTTAATTCTATGTACGTTTGATTATTTATTTCTTTAATCACAGAGTTTTCATCATTTGTTCGCTGTAGTACCCCTTTTTTTTCAAAACAATAATACAATTCAACTTTATAATCATTCGAAAAAGCAATCGCTAATTCGGAAGCAATAGTATCTGCATTTGTATTTAACAATTGTCCTTTTTCATTATGAGATATTGCAGAAAAAATATTTGTTATATTATTGTCTATCAATATTTTAATAACACTTATATTAACCTTTACTACATCTCCTACAAAACCATAATTTATTGGAGATTCAGGTCTTTTATTAGCAATAATTGTATTTCCGTCTGCGCCAGAAAACCCAACAGAATTACATCCAAAACTTTGTAGTTTAGCTACAATATTTTTGTTTATTTTACCGGCGTAAACCATGGTTATAATGTCTAAAGTTTCTGCATCTGTAACCCTTCTTCCATCTATTAATTGAACTGGAATATTCATTTTGTTAGATAAATCTGAAGCTAATTTACCTCCTCCATGAACTAAAATTTTTGGTCCATTTAAACTTGAAAAATCTTTTAAAAAAGAGAGTAAACTAACCTCGTTATTTATGATATTTCCGCCTATTTTTATAACTTTTAGTGTTTTCATTACAATGTTTTTAAAATATTTTTTAACACTATTTGAGCCGCATAAGTTCTATTATTTGCTTGTTCAATCACCAGCGAGTTTTCACCATCTAAAACTGCATCTTCTACAACAACATTTCTTCTTACTGGTAAACAATGCATAAACTTTGCATTTCCTAATTTCTCATTAGTTAGCATCCAGTTTTCATCTACAGATACAATTTTACCGTAATCATGATAATTACTCCAATTTTTAGCATATACAAAATCCGCATCTTTCAAAGCCTCTTCTTGGTTATTGATTATAGGAACATCTTGAGTAATATTGGAATTTAATTCATAGTGTTTTGGATGCGTAATCAAAAGATCTACATCTATTTCTTTCATTATTTTAATAAAAGAGTTCGCTACAGCATGAGGTAATGCTTTTGGATGAGGCGCCCAGGTTAAGACAACTTTTGGTTTTGAAGTTGTTTTAAATTCACTAATAGTAATAGCATCAGCAAGCGCCTGCAATGGGTGTGCCGTAGCACTTTCCATATTAACAATTGGTACTGAAGCATATTTTACAAAACTATGAAGCACCTGCTCTGTTTCATCCTTTTCCTTGTTTGTAAGGGTAGGAAATGCTCTAATAGCTATAATATCTCCATATTGAGATATAACATTAGCAGCTTCCTTAATATGCTCTGCTTTAGCAAGATTCATAATAGTTCCATTGTCATACTCTAAATTCCAACAATCATTAATATTTAGAACCATCACATCCATCCCAAGACTCTTCGCAGCTTTTTCAGTGCTTAGCCTAGTTCTTAGGCTAGCATTAAAAAAAAGCATTACCAAGGTTTTATACTTGCCTAAATTTTCAAATTGATAGGGATTGTTTTTTAATTGAATAGCTTCTTGAACAGTATGCTCAATATTTTTTATATCATTAATTGTTAAATATTTCTTCATAATACTTCTGTTTTTAGAGCCGTAAAAAACACGTCTACATGCTTCTTCTGTATAGTTAGAGATGGCAAAATTCTTAACACATTCGGGTTCTTAGCATTTCCTGTAAAAATGTGATGCTTGTAGATAAGTTTTTTTCTTAGTTCTGATATAGGAAAATCAAACTCTAACCCCAGCATTAGCCCTCTCCCTTTTACAGCTTTTAAATGAGGCAATGATTGGCTTTTCTTTTTAAAATAATCAAAAATCATCTTTGCATTTTCTTGAAGTTTTTCTGCTTTGATTACCTCCAGAACTGTTAAAGAAGCTATGCAGGCTAGATGATTTCCTCCAAAGGTTGTTCCCAATAGACCAAAAGAAGCTTTTATTTTTGGATGAATTAAAATTCCGCCAATTGGAAAACCATTACCCATTCCTTTTGCCATGGATATAATATCAGGGATAATTTTATGTTTTTGAAACGCAAAAAAATCACCAGTTCTTCCAAAACCAGATTGAACTTCGTCTGCAATGAGTACCACATTAAATTTTTTACATAGATGATACAACCTTTTATAAAAACTCGTTGTACTTTCATCTAATCCACCTACGCCTTGAACGCATTCTATAATAACCGCACAAACATCATTATTACTTAATGCATTCTCTACCCCAGTAATATCTCCCAAATCAAATAGCTCTTTTTCTTGTTGTGCATTAATTGGTGCAATTATTTTGGAGTTATCTGTGACTGCTACTGCAGCTGAAGTTCTTCCATGAAAACCATTTTTAAAGGCAATAACTTTCTTCTTCTTCGTGTGAAAAGATGCTAGTTTTAATGCATTTTCATTCGCTTCTGCACCCGAGTTGCACAAAAATAATTGATAATCATTGCACCCTGAAGCCTCTACCAGTTCTTCAGCGAGTTCTTTTTGCAAAGGATTTTGTATAGAATTACTATAAAATCCTATTTTATTAATTTGTTTGGCAATATTGTAAACATATTTCGGATGAGAGTGACCAATAGAAATAACGGCATGCCCTCCATATAGATCTAAATACTCTACTCCATCTTCATCATAAATAAAAACATCTTTAGCTGTATCAGGCCTGATGTCAAATAACGGATATACATTAAATAAACTCATATTTGATCTGTTTTAATACTATTTATTTTATTAAAAGATGCTACCATTCCCTGAATCAAAGAAGAGCTTAAGCCTTTGTGTTCCATTTCATTTAATCCTTCTATAGTACATCCATTAGGAGTGGTTACCCTATCTATTTCTTCCTCTGGATGATTTCCAGTTGCTATTAATAATTGTGCTGCTCCCTCAGAGGTATACATAGATAATTTTTGTGCTTCATGCGCATCAAACCCCAACTGAATTGCAGCTTGAGTTGTTGCCCTAATTAATCGCATCCAAAAAGCCACTCCGCTAGCACATATTACCGTGGCTGCTTGCATTTGATTTTCTGGAATAATTATCGATGTACCTAACCTGTTAAAAATAGCTTCAGCTATTTTAATTCTTTCTGCCCCTTTTTTATTACTACTCAAGCAAGTCATAGATTTACTTACAGCTATGGCAGTATTAGGCATGGCTCTTACAACATACTTATCTATACCTATACTATCTTCAATTTTTGAAACAGAATAACCAGTAATTGTAGAAATTATAACATGCTTCTCTGTGAGCAAATCTTTAATAGAATTTAAAATTCCTTCTAAATGTCCAGGTTGTACAGCAAAAATTAAAATGTCAGAGTTTTTAACTGCTTTTCTATTATCAGAAGTCAAAAAGACATTTGAATACCCTTTATATTCTTTAATATTTTCTAAATTTCTTCTGGTTAAATACAATGAGGTAATTGCATTTTGAGTAATTAACCCCGTGGCTATAGAGCACCCTAAATTACCTGTCCCTATGATTGCTATTTTCATAATTTATTTATTTTAAAAATATGTTCCTTTTAATTTCAAACCCTCAGATTCATCAAATCCAAACATTAAATTCATATTTTGAACTGCTTGACCCGACGCACCTTTTAATAGGTTATCTATACAACTAGTTATTAGTAATTTGTTCTTATGCTTAGATATATGAATTAAGCATTTACTAGTATTAACAACTTGCTTTAAATGCAATTCTTGATGGGTAACAAAAGTTAGAGCAGCATCTTTATAAAATTGATTATAAACACTAATCACATCTTCTAAACTCCCTAAAAATTGAGTGTACATAGTGGCATAAATTCCTCTGGAAAAATTACCTCTAGTTGGAATAAAATTAATGCCGTAGGAGAACTCATCTTGATACTGTTTTACCGATTGATATATCTCTTTTAAATGTTGATGATCAAAAGGTTTATAGTAAGAATAATTATTATCTCGCCATGTAAAATGAGAAGTTTTTGATAATGAGGTTCCAGCGCCAGTTGCACCAGTCACTGCATTTATATGAATATCATCATGTATTAAATGATTAGATACCAGAGGTAACAAACCCAGTTGTAATGCAGTAGCAAAGCAACCTGGATTTGCAATATTATCAGCATTCTTAATTTTTTCTTTATGAAGTTCCGGCAACCCGTACACGAATTCTCTTCCTTGAAAAATAGCATCATTTTTAAGCCTAAAATCTGTGCTTAAATCAATAACTTTTGTAGATGATGAAATAGCTGTCTTAACTAAGAAATCTTTTGAATTTCCATGTCCTAAGCATAAAAATAGTACATCAACATTTGAATTAATTTTACTAGAAAAAATTAAATCTGTATCACCTACCAAATCCTGATGAATAGCACTCACTTTATTCCCAGCATTTGAGGTACTATAGATATAGTTAATTGCAACTTCTTTATGATTTAATAAAATTCTAATTAATTCACCTGCTGTATACCCAGCTCCTCCAATTATTCCTGCTTGTATCATTTGTGTGTATTTTGAAAGATTATACTTTGATTTGCATATATTTTAATGAATCCTTTTGCTTCATCTGCTGTCCAACGTTTATTTTCTTCGCCATAGGTTCCAAAATCAGTATCCATCAAATCATTTTCAGATGCTATACCATCTATTGTGAAATGATATGGTTTTAAGCTCACATAAACATGACCTGAAACCTGTGTTTGACTATTTTCTAAAAAAGATTCTAAATCTCTCATCACTGGATCTAAAAATAATCCTTCATGTAAATGAGTCCCATACCAATTAGACAAGTATTCTTTATGCTGTAATTGCCATTTTGTTAGGGTATGTTTTTCTAGCAAATGATGCGATTTAATTATAATATTAGCTGCTGCTGCCTCAAAACCTACCCTTCCTTTAATTCCTAAAATGGTATCACCTACATGAATATCTCTTCCTATTGCATATTTAGAGGCTAGTTTGTTTAGTTTTTCAATGACATCTTGCGGCGTTCCTTCTTGGTTATCAATTGAAATCAGTTCTCCTTTAGAAAAAGTTAATTGCACTTGTTGTTCATCTTTTTTCTGTAACTGTGATGGATAAGCTTCTTCAGGCAAAGGAAGATGAGAAGTAAGTGTCTCCTGACCTCCAACACTTGTTCCCCAAAGCCCTTTATTAATTGAATACTTGGCTTTAGACCAAGTCAACTCTATTCCATTAGCTATTAAAAATTGAATTTCTTCTTGTCTTGTTAAATGTTGGTCTCTAATAGGAGTAATAATTTTTATTTCAGGAGCTAGTGTTTGAAAAATTAAATCAAACCTAACTTGATCATTACCAGCACCTGTGCTTCCGTGAGCTACATAATCTGCATTTATTTTTTTAGCATATTTAATAATTTCTACTGCTTGAATACTTCTTTCGGCACTTACAGATAATGGATAGGTATTGTTTTTTAAAACGTTCCCAAAAATTAAGAATTTCACCACTTTCTGATAGTACGATTCAACTGCATTGATATTTTGATATGTTTTTACGCCCATAGCATAAGCCTTCTCCGCTATGGTTTCAATTTCTGATTCAGTGAAACCTCCTGTGTTTACAGATACAGCATGAACTTCATAATCTAAATATTTAGAAAAATAAACAGCACAATAAGACGTATCTAATCCACCACTATATGCTAATACAAGTTTCTTTTTCATAATTTTTAATTTAATTTTTGTAGTTGGTGATTCATTTTACATTTTTTAATTTGGTGAACTTTTTAAAAGATTTTGTTAAAAAGAGTGCTTGCTTTATTTGTTTTAATCTCTTAAAGACTTTTATTGATATTTTTTTCGATGGTTCCTCTACCTTTTGAGGATCATAAAGCATCCCAGTACACAAACACATACTTTGCGATGTTCTCTGTAAAACATCATAATTTTTACAGGTTTGACATCCATTCCAAAATGATTGATCTTTAGTTAGCTCCGAAAATGTTACTGGCTTATACCCTAGATCACTATTCATTTTCATGACAGGCAATCCAGTGGTTATACTAAATACTTTAGCTTCTGGAAATTTTAATCGAGAGTGAATAAACACCTTCTCTTTTATAAGTTTAGCAATTCCTCTCCCTCTGTAATCTGGATGCACTATCAATCCTGAATTAGCTACAAACCTGCCATGCCCCCATTTTTCTATATAACAAAAACCTACAAAATTACCTTCATCAAGTGCTATGACAGCATTTTGATTATTCATTCTTTGAATGATGTAATCTGTAGTTCTTTTTGCTATTCCTGTTCCTCTTACGTTGGCAGAATCAGCAATAGTTTTACAAATAATCTTTGCATAAATAGCATGCGATTTATTAGCAATAATAATTTCCAAAATGATAATTTGAATTGATTGTAAACTTTATTTTAAACTGTTTTGATAGAAAATAGAACCGGACTCACCTGAGTTCAAAAATTTAGCATACACCCTAAGGGCGACGTGAAAAAAAAGTACGCGGAGAAGTCTTGTTATCTTTTACAATAACTGGAGATAAAAAAAATGATATGAAATGGGAAGTGAACAATGTTTAAAAATAAATAGTGAATATAGTTGTATGCTAATTTTAAGAATTAGCGGCGGCGCAAGCTCTTGGGCATTGCGTTAGAAACTATATATGTACTATTTTTTAGACTTAACATCGTTCAAATATGCAAAATTATTTTGGAACAACAATGGTTCCAAAATCATTTTTTTGAAGTTTTATGTATTTCTTAAATAAGAAACTTTTAATTAAAAGAAATACAAAAATGGCATATTAAAAATAACTATTCTACAATATATAATCTGTACTTATAAAGTTAGATGTCTTCTTTTCTAGTAATTCTTCAAGAATAGAATTATTGTAAGGATTGTCTTTAGAGGCAACAAAAGTACGGATTGAAAAAGAACGTAAAGCATCGTAAACACTTAAAGTACTCACAGCAGAATCTTTTCTCCCTGTAAAAGGATATACATCTGGACCACGTTGGCAGGAACTATTTAAGTTTACTCTACAAACTAGATTCACCAAACTATCTATTAAAGGAGATAAAGTGTGAACATCCTTTCCAAATAAACTAACTTGTTGTCCATAATTAGAATCTGCAATATCATTTAAAGGTTCATTAATATCTTTAAAAGAAATTATAGGAACTACAGGACCAAATTGCTCTTCATGAAATACTTCCATTTGCTTATTAACTGGATATAAAACAGCTGGAAATATATAATTATCTAAAGTTTCACCACCTTTAGCATTTAAAATAGTGGCACCGTGTTTCTTAGCATCATCTATCAATCCTTGAATGTATGCAGGTTTATTTGGTTCAGGTAAAGGAGTTAATTTAACTCCAGGCTCCCATGGGTTTCCAAATGACAACTCATCAACTCGTGCAGAAAATAGCTTGTTAAATTTTTCAACAATATCTTCATGAACATATAATACTTTTAAAGCTGTACAGCGTTGTCCGTTAAATGACAAAGATCCTGCTATACACTCTTCTATAGCCACATCTAAATCTGCATCTGGTAATATAATTGCGGGGTTTTTTGCTTCAAGACCTAAAACTAAACGCAATCTATTAACTTTTGGGTGTTGAGTTTGTAAAGATTTTGCTGATGAACTATGTCCAATTAAAGCTAAAACATCTATTTTACCTGATTTCATAATAGGAGTAGCCAAGGTTCTACCTCTACCATAAATAATATTTACCACACCTTTTGGAAAACTATTCTGAAATGCTTCCATTAAAGGTGAAATTAATAATACCCCAAATTTGGCAGGCTTAAAAATTGCTGTATTTCCCATAATTAGTGCAGGAATCAACAAACAAAAAGTTTCATTTAATGGATAGTTATAAGGTCCTAGACACAAAACTACTCCTAAAGGTCCTCTTCTAATGTGAGCATTGACACCGCTATTTTTTTTAAACTTTGCGCTGTCTCTATCCATTTGTTTATAAGCTTCAATAGTATCATAAATGTAATCTATGGTTCTATCAAATTCTTTCTGTGAATCTGGGAGTGTTTTTCCAATTTCCCACATTAATAGGTTAACAATTTCCTCTCGTTTGGTTTTCATTTGAGCCACAAACTTGTCCATACAGGCAATTCTGTCGACAACTTTCATTGTTGGCCAAAGTCCTTTTCCTCTATCAAAAGCATTACAAGCAGAATTCAACGCTTCATTTGCTTGCTCTTCACCTAACTGAGGAATAGAGCCCAATAATGTTGGCTTATATGTATCTGTTGAGGAAATAGTGGAGTACACATCTGCTGTCTCACCTGTCCAAGTTTTTAAAACACCATCAACTAAATAGGTGTTTTGAGAAATTGTTTTCTTGATTTGATATTGATCTGGTATATTCATCATAGATTAAATATAAAACATTATTAATGATTTGTAGATACTAATTTACACTTCTCTAAACTAAAAATTGAAATAAATCTGGTTTATCATTTAAATAATCACCGTAAAAGTTATGACGTTTCATTCTGGCAATAAGCGGATGAAGATCTTTTGCTGACTTTAACTCAAGCCCAACAACTGCAGCCCCTTTGTATCTATTGGTCTTTTTGGTGTATTCGAAATGAGTTATATCATCATCAGGTCCTAGAATATCGGCAACAAACTCTCTTAAAGCTCCTGCTCTTTGCGGAAATCTAATTATAAAATAATGTTTAATATTTTCATAAAGTAAAGCCCGTTCTTTAATTTCTGCAGTTCTAGTAATATCATTATTACTACCACTAACTATACACACTACATTTTTATCTTTTATTTCGTTTTCATAAAGATCCAGAGCTGCAATACTAAGGGCTCCTGCAGGCTCTACAACTGTAGCCTCCTTATTATATAAATCTAAAATAATTTGACATATTTTCCCCTCTGGAATCGTGATCATATCATGTAAATTTTCTTTACACAATGAGAAATTTAAATTTCCAACTCTTTTAACTGCGGCTCCATCTACAAAATTATCAATAGATTCTAGTACTATATTTTTGTTAGCATCAATAGACGCAGACATTGAGGGAGCACCCTCTGGCTCTACACCTATTATTTTTGTATTTGGTGAGACCTGTTTGAAATATGAAGACAAGCCTGATGACAAACCACCTCCACCAACTGGTACAAAAACATAATCTATTGGCTCATTAGTTTGTTCTAAAATTTCTAGACCAACTGTAGCCTGCCCCTCAATAATTTTTTCATCGTCAAATGGATGAATAAATGTTTTTTGTAGTCTTTCTGCTTCAAGAGTTGCAGCATATTTTGCATCATCAAATGAATCTCCTATCAAAACAACATCAACGTATTGTTCTCCAAACATTTTTACTTGATTAATTTTCTGCTTGGGTGTTGGAGTAGGCATATAAATTACGCCATGTATTTTTAACAACTTGCAAGAAAGCGCTACTCCTTGTGCATGATTCCCTGCACTAGCACAAATAACCCCTTTGGTACGTTCTTTTTCAGTTAACGAAGATATTTTATTGTAAGCACCTCTTATTTTGTAAGACCTTACTTGTTGCAAATCTTCTCTTTTAAACAAAATAGTATTTTGGTATTTTTTAGAATAATAATCATTCTTGACCAAAGGAGTTTTCAAAGCAACTTCTTGCAAGTTAAGAGAAGCTTTCTTTATGGCTTCTATTGTTGGTCTATAAATTACCTTGGTTTTCATACAAAAGATTAATAAACTACTTCTTATTTAAACAACTGTCTTAATTACTTTCATAGCTGTCATAGAAGCTCTTAACTGCTCTCCAACTATTTCTACTGGATGATTTCTAATAATTTTATTAATTCTAATCAATTCTTGATTATCAACACCATTCTCTGAACTAAAAGATTTACCAATTACGTTTGTAGAAACTGTTTTCATAAAATCAGTTAATAAAGGTTTACAAGCGTGATCAAATAGATAACATCCATATTCTGCTGTATCTGAAATTACACGATTCATTTCAGCCAATTTCATTCTTGCAATTGTGTTTGCAATTAATGGTGTTTCATGTAAAGATTCATAATATGCAGATGCATCTATTATACCAGATTCTGTCATTGCCTCAAAAGCTAATTCTACACCAGCTCTTACAAAAGCAACTAATAAAGTTCCGTGGTCAAAATACTCTTGCTCTGTAATATCTTGATCAGTAATTACTTGTTTTTCAAAAGCAGTTTCTCCAGTTGCAGCTCTCCAAGTTAATAAGTTAATATCGTCATTTGCCCAGTCTTCCATCATTGTTTTGGAGAAATGACCAGTCATAATATCATCCATATGTTTTTGGAATAATGGACGCATGATATCTTTTAATTCTTCAGATAAACGAAATGCTTCTACTTTTGCAGGGTTAGATAATCTATCCATCATATTTGTAATACCACCGTGCTTTAAAGCTTCAGTTATAGTTTCCCAACCATACTGAATTAACTTAGCTGCATAACCAGCATCAATTCCTTCTGCTACCATTTTATCGAAAGATAAAATTGCTCCTGTTTGTAACAAACCACATAAAATAGTTTGCTCTCCCATTAAATCAGACTTTACCTCTGCTACAAAAGAAGATTCTAAAACTCCTGCTGTATGACCTCCTGTAGCAACTGCATAAGCTTTTGCCTGAGCCCAACCTTTTCCTTCTGGATCATTTTCTGGATGAACAGCTGTTAATGTTGGCACTCCAAATCCTCTTTTAAATTCTTCACGGACTTCAGATCCAGGAGATTTAGGTGCTACCATAATCACTGTTAAATCTTTACGAATTTGCATTCCTTCTTCTACAATATTAAATCCGTGAGAATAACTTAAAGTAGCTCCTTTTTTCATCAATGGCATCACACCATTTACAACATTTGTGTGTTGTTTATCTGGAGTTAAATTGATAACCAAGTCTGCAGTTGGCAACATTTCTTCGTAAGTACCTACAACAAAATCGTTTGAAGTTGCATTAATGTAAGATTGTCTTTTTTGATCAATTGCTGCTTTTCTTAAAGTATAAGAAATATCTAAGCCAGAATCTCTCATATTTAAACCTTGATTTAAACCTTGTGCACCACAGCCCACAATAACAATTTTCTTTCCTTTTAAAGCGTTTACTCCGTCTTCAAATTCTGAAGCATCCATAAAACGACATTGTCCTAATTGCTCTAATTTTTGTCTTAATGTTAATGTGTTAAAATAATTTGACATTTTAATTTATTTAGTTGTTGTATGATTCTAATAATGATGATATTTTCATTTCTTCTTTGGTAACCGCAATTAACCCAGAACGTGTAAACTGCATAATTCCAAATGGACTTAATTTATTGTACAATTCTACTATTTCTTCTTTTTTACCTGATTTTTCAAGTACAAAAAAGTCTTTATTAACTGTTACAATTCTAGCATTACTTTCTTTAATAATGTTTTGTATTTGACGTTCTTCAAATAATAATTCTGACTTTATTTTAAATAAACCAGCTATTTGATAAATAATGTCATCTAGACTATGATAATATGATTTTATTACTTCTACTTGTTTTTCTATCTGACCTAGAATTTTTTTAATATTTACTTCATTCATATTTACAACAATTGTAAATTTAGAAACACCTTCAATCTCAGAAGGTGAAGTATTTAAACTTTCTATATTGATATGTCTTCTTTGGAAAATTGCTGAAATTCTATTCAACAATCCAATATTATTTTCAGTATAAATTGATACTGAATAAAGTTGTTTTTCTTCTGTACTCATCTTATTCTAATCTTATGTCTGAAACACTTGCTCCTGATGGAATCATTGGAAATACATTATCTTCTTTTTCTACACAAACTTCTAAGAAATAAGCTTCTTTACTTTGCATCATTTCCGCTACAGCTTCTGCTAAATCCTCACGTTTGGTAACTTTTCTAGCTTTGATATAATACCCTTCTGCAATCGCAACAAAATTTGGATTTACCATTTCTGTAGATGCATATCTTTTATCAAAAAACAACTGTTGCCATTGACGTACCATTCCTAAGAAATCGTTATTTAAAACAACCACTTTAACAGCTGCTTTTTGCTGAAAAATTGTACCTAATTCTTGAATGGTCATTTGATAACCTCCATCACCAGAAATAGATACTACTTCACGATCCGGAGCTGCCATTTTTGCACCTATAGCTGCTGGCAAACCAAATCCCATAGTTCCTAATCCGCCAGAAGTAATATTACTCTTAGTCACATTAAAATCAGCATATCTACAAGCAATCATTTGATGTTGACCCACATCACTTACAATTGCAGCTTTTCCTTCACTCTGAATATTGATTTCTTTTAGAACCTCAGCCATTGTTAGGCCTTCTTTTGTAGGATATAAATCGTTTTTAATTACTTTTTCGTATTCAATTTCATACAAGTCTTTAAACTTTTGATGCCATTCATTATGAGAATTCTGTTCTAGTAATGGTAATAATAAATCTAAACTTACTTTAGAATTACCTAAAACAGCTACATCAGTTTTTACATTTTTATCTATTTCTGCAGGGTCAATTTCAAAGTGAATTACTTTGGCTTGTTTTGCATACGTGTTTAAGCTGCCTGTAACACGATCGTCAAAACGCATTCCAATTGCGATTAAAACATCACATTCATTAGTTAAAATATTTGGAGCATAATTTCCATGCATACCAACCATACCTACATTTAATGGATGTGAAGTTGGAATTGCAGAAGCTCCTAAAATTGTCCAAGCAGCTGGAATTCCTGCTTTCTCAACAACAGCCTTTAATTGCTCTTCTGCTTCACCTAAAATAATTCCTTGCCCCCAAACAATTAGAGGTTTTTTAGCAGCATTTATTAATTTTGCAGCTTCCTCAACTTTAGAAACATCTGTTTCTGGAACTGGTTTGTAACTTCTTACATGTGTACATTTTTCATATGAAAAGTCAAACTCGTTAAATTGAGCATCCTTTGTAATATCAATCAATACTGGTCCTGGTCTTCCACTTTTGGCAATATAGAATGCTTTTGCCAATGCTTCTGGTATATCTTCTGCTCTAGTTACTTGACAATTCCATTTTGTAACTGGTGTAGAAATTCCTACAATATCTGTTTCTTGAAAAGCATCTGATCCCAATAAATGAGATGGTACTTGACCTGTGATACAAACCATTGGTGTAGAATCTATTTGAGCATCTGCAATACCAGTAATTAAATTGGTTGCTCCTGGACCTGAAGTAGCCATAGCTACCCCAACTCTTCCAGAAATTCTTGCATATCCTTGAGCTGAATGTGTTGCACCTTGCTCATGTCTTGTTAATACATGATGAATTTTATCTTGATACTTGTATAACTCATCATAAACTGGCATAATAGCTCCTCCTGGATATCCATAAAGAATATCTACTCCCTCTTCAATTAAACATCTTACAATTGCCTCACTACCAGAAATACGCTCTGTAGTTTTGGTAGATTTTTCTTGTGATTTTATGGTTTGTGTGTCCATATATTTTCTTTTTATAAATCAGTAACACATCCTTTAGATGCTGAAGCTACTGTTTTTGCGTATTTGTATAAAATTCCTTTTTTATGCTTAGGTTCTGGAGCAATCCATTTTGCTTTTCTCTCTGCTAATTCTTCATCAGAGATTAATACATTAATTGTATTGTCTTCAGCACTAATTCTGATTTTATCTCCAGTTTCTATGATTCCTATTGCTCCTCCTGATTGTGCTTCTGGTGTTACGTGTCCAACAACAAATCCATGCGTTCCTCCAGAAAAACGACCGTCTGTAATTAAGGCAACAGACTTTCCTAAGCCTGCTCCCATGATTAGCGAAGTTGGTTTTAACATTTCCGGCATACCTGGTCCACCTTTTGGTCCTACATATCGTATCACAACCACATCACCTTTATGAACCTCACCATTTGAAATCCCGGTATTTGCAGCCTGTTCTCCGTCATAAACAACAGCCTTCCCTTCAAACAACAACCCTTCTTTACCTGATATTTTAGCAACCGCACCTTCCTCTGCGAGATTTCCGTGAAGTATTTGAATATTTCCAGAGGTCTTTAAAGCTTTGTCTGTTGGATAAATAACATCCTGATCTTCAAACTCCATAGCGACAACATCTTTTAAGTTTTCAGCTAATGTTTTTCCAGTAACGGTCATACAATCTCCATGTAAATAACCGCCATCCAATAAGTATTTCATGATTGCTGGTGTACCACCTATACTATGAACATCCTCCATTAAATATTTTCCCGAAGGTTTTAAATCTGCAATTAAAGGAGTTTTATCTGACACTCTTTGAAAGTCTTCTAAAGAAAATTTAATGTCAGCAGCATGAGCTATGGCTAAAAAATGAAGTACAGCATTGGTAGAACCTCCAAGGGCATTTACCAAAGCAATGGCATTTTCTATTGATTTTTTTGAAATAATATCTAAAGGCTTTATGTCTTTTTCCAATAAACTTTTGATAGCCAAAGCATGCCGTTCAGCTTCTGATAATTTGTTTGGATTTTCTGCTGGAATTGATGAATTATAAGGCAACGAAAAACCCATGCATTCAATGGCAGAAGCCATTGTGTTAGCCGTATACATACCACCACAAGCACCAGCACCAGGTATCGATCTTTTTATAATTTCTCTATACTCTTCTTCTTCAATTTCTCCAGCTACTTTTTGACCTAAAGCTTCAAAAGCTGATACAATATTTAACTTTCTTCCTTTGTAATTTCCCGAGGCAATAGTACCTCCATACATCATAATGGAAGGACGATTTAAACGTAACATAGACATAACAGCTCCCGGCATATTTTTATCACAACCTACTATAGCAATTAATGCATCGTAACTTTGTGCATTCATAACCGTTTCAATAGAATCTGCAATAATATCTCTTGAAACCAATGAGTAATTCATTCCTGAGGTTCCCATCGAAATTCCATCAGAAACTCCAATGGTATTAAAACCTAAACCTACCATATCTGCAATTTTACACTCTATTTTTACCTCATCTTTCAATCTATTCAAGTGCATATTACATGGATTGCCGTCATAGCCAGTACTCGCAATACCTACCTGTGCTTTATGCATATCTTCATCTGAAAGACCTACAGCATACAACATGGCTTGTGATGCTGGTTGAGATTCATCTTGTGTTAATCTTCGACTATATTTATTAATTTGTTTCATTCTGTTTTACAGTAGGTATTCTATTTATAGTTCTAAATTAGTTTATTGCAATCCTTGTCATTTAATTACAAACTTAAATCAGCTTAAATCCATAGCTTTTGAATATTACTTAATTATTTGACAAACAAACTATTAACTGTTTTTATTTGTGATGTTCAAACTATAAAATTTATCCATAAAAAAAACCTCCGTTTCAAGAAGGTCTTTGTTTTTTATATTTAAAAATACCATTCCCTTGGTTACGGATTTAAACCAATAATTGAAGAAATAATATGTTCTTGCTTTGTATTCATTACTCATACAAATATGATTTTTTTTTAATAGAATAACCAGTTAATGATGTTTTTTCAGATTTTTTTAATTAAAAATTTAGGCGCCAATCAAATCATTATCATCCTTTAATGGCAAGCGAGAAGCCCCCATTAAATAGGAATCTATATGATGTGCTGCTTGACGTCCCTCAGATATAGCCCACACAATTAAAGATTGTCCTCTTCTCATATCTCCAGCAGTAAAAATTCCTGAAACATTAGTTTTATAGTCTTTTACAGATGCTTTGATATTTGTTCTTGTATCAAACTCTAAACCCAATTGTTCAGGTAAAGATTTATCAGGGCCAGTAAATCCAAGTGCTAATAATGCTAAATCACAAGGCCATATTTTTTCAGAACCTTCTCTTTCAATGATTTGGGGTCTTTGTCCTGGAATCGTTTTCCATGAAACTTCTACCGTTTTAAGAGCATATAATTCTCCCTTATCATTAGTAAGAAACTCTTTTGTGCTAACCAACCAATTACGATCACAACCTTCATCATGAGAAGAGCTTGTTTTTAACTGCATTGGCCAAAATGGCCACGGAGTTTTCACACTTCTCTCTGAAGGTGGCTTAGACATTATTTCAAAGTTTGTTACAGATTTAGCACCTTGTCTATTTGAGGTTCCAATACAATCAGAACCAGTATCACCTCCTCCAATAACTATCACATTTTTTCCTTTAGCATTGATAATGTTATTTTGTGATTTTTCATCAAACAATGCTTTTGTTTGTCTAGTTAAGAAATCCATAGCCTGAACAACACCTTTAGCTTCATTTCCTTTAATTGGAATACTTCTAGACATTGTTGCTCCTCCAGATAACAATACTGCATCAAAATCTTTAAGAGAAGCTACCGGATAATTAACTCCTACATTTACATTGGTCTTAAACTCTATACCTTCTTCTTTTAAAATATCTACCCGTCTATCAATGATTTCTTTTTCTAATTTAAAATTCGGAATTCCATAACGTAACAAACCACCTATTTGATCATCTCTTTCAAAAACAACCACTGAATGTCCCACCCTATTTAATTGTTGTGCTGCGGCCAATCCTGCTGGTCCAGATCCTACAATTGCAATTGTTTTACCTGTTCTTTTTGTTGGTTTTTGAGGCACTATCCATCCTTCTTCAAATCCTTTTTCAACTATAGATTTTTCTATGTTTTCAATAGAAACAGGTTCGTCAATTAACCCCAATACGCAAGCTTGCTCACAAGGAGCCGGACATAACCTACCAGTAAATTCTGGAAAATTATTTGTCGCATGAAGTATTTCTAGCGCTTGTTTCCATTCTCCTTTATGAATTAAATCATTAAAATCTGGTATTAAATTCCCTAATGGACAACCACTGTGACAAAATGGAATACCACAATCCATGCATCGAGAACCTTGTTTTTGTTGTTCTTTAATATGTAATGGTTTTGTAAATTCCTTGTAATGTTTAATCCTTTCTTTAACAGCTATATTTCCTTCCTGTTTTCTTTCGTATTTTTTAAATCCTCCTAATTCTCCCATAATTATGCTGTTAATTTTGTTAATGCCTCTTTTTCTAATCTTTCTAAAGCAATCTTATAATCTGTTGGATACACCTTAATAAAGTCCATTTTATTTACTTCCCAGTCTTGTAAAAGTTTTTTTCCTAGAGAGCTGGCTGTGTAAGAAACATGTTTTTTAACATGATCTTTTAACTCTAACTGATCTTTGGTTTCTAAATGAACTAATTCTACCATTTCTAAATTACAAAGTTCGTTTCTAAATGTATGAGATGGGTCATATACATAAGCTATTCCCCCACTCATTCCTGCAGCAAAATTTCTTCCTGTTTCACCTAAAACAATCACTTGACCTCCAGTCATATACTCACAACCATGATCTCCTATTCCTTCTACTACCGCAACTACACCAGAATTTCTAACAGCGAAACGTTCGCCAGCTATTCCGTTAATATAGGCTTCACCTTTAATAGCTCCATAAAAACACACATTCCCAACAATAATATTTTCTTCGGCAATAAAATCTGCCTCAGCTGGTTTTTTAACAACTATTTTAGCACCAGATAAGCCTTTACCTAAGTAATCATTAGCTTCCCCGTCTACTATCATAGTTAATCCTTTGGTAGCAAAAGCTCCAAAACTTTGCCCTGCAGATCCCTTAAAGTTAAGCGTTAACGTATCTTCTGGTAATCCATCCTCTCCGTGTAATTTTGAAATTTCATTACTCGTAATAGCTCCAACAGAACGATTTGTATTTTGAATCGGATAATCAAATTTAGATTTTATTTTATTTTTAATGGCTGCTTTTGCATTGTCTATTATTTTTATATCAAGTACCTTGTCTAAATTGTGATTCTGTTTTTCAGTATTGTATAAAATATGGTTCCCCTCAACATCTGGTTGATGTAAAATAGCAGAAACATCTATCCCTTTAGCTTTGTAATGATCTATAGATGGGTTGGCATTAATTTTATGAGTTTGCCCAACCATCTCCTTGATAGATCTAAAACCTAACGAAGCCATAATTTGTCTTAATTCTTCAGCAACAAAGTACATGAAGTTAACTACGTGTTCTGGTGTTCCTTTAAAATTCTTACGCAATTCAGGATCTTGAGTTGCTATCCCAACTGGGCAGGTATTTAAATGACATTGACGCATCATTATACAACCTGATGCCACAAGTGGTGCCGTTGCAAAACCAAATTCTTCAGCACCTAATAAACATGCAATGGCTACATCTCTTCCAGTTTTTAACTGGCCATCACATTCTAGAATAACTCTATTTCTTAGATTGTTCATTACTAGAGTTTGTTGCGCTTCTGCTATTCCTAATTCCCATGGTAAACCAGCATGTTTTAATGAGGTTAGTGGTGATGCTCCTGTACCACCATCAAAACCAGAAATTAAAATAACATCAGCTTTAGCTTTAGCCACACCAGCAGCGATGGTTCCAACACCTACTTTAGATACTAGTTTTACATTAATCCTAGCTTCTCTGTTAGCATTTTTTAAATCAAAAATAAGTTGAGCTAAATCCTCTATAGAATAAATATCATGATGAGGTGGCGGAGAAATTAGTCCAACGTATGGTGTAGAATTTCTAACCTCAGCAATCCACGGTAATACTTTTTTCCCAGGTAATTGACCTCCTTCACCAGGTTTTGCTCCCTGCGCCATTTTAATTTGAATCTCTTTAGCATTGGTTAGGTAATTACTACTTACCCCAAACCTTCCAGATGCAACTTGCTTTATAGCACTATTCTTAGAATCTCCGTTGGGTAATTTATTAAAACGAATTTTATGCTCACCCCCTTCACCAGAATTAGATTTTCCTCCAATTCTATTCATTGCTACAGCTAAGTTTTCGTGAGCTTCAGAACTAATTGAACCGTAAGACATGGCTCCAGTTTTAAAACGTTTTACAATCTCTGTCCATGGTTCTACCTCTTCTATAGGTATTGGATCAAGATTATTAAATTCGAACAACCCTCTTAAGGTCATTAATTCTTTAGATTGCTTATTTATTTTTTCTGAGTATACTTGATAGCTTTCTTTACTTTTAAGCCTAACAGCTTGTTGTAGTTTAGAAACTGTAGTAGGATTAAACATATGTCTTTCTCCTCCTCTTCTCCATCGATAATCTCCTCCAATATCAAGGTCTAAAACCTTATCTATTTCTAAATCTCTGTATGCAGACTTACATCTTTTATAGATATCTTTCTGAAGAACATATAATCCAATACCGCCAATTCTAGATGGGGTTCCAGGAAAATACTTTTCAGTAAATGCTTTTTTTAATCCTAAAATTTCAAAAATCTGAGAGGCTCTATAAGAATGTAATGTAGAAATACCTATCTTATTCATGATTTTTAAGATTCCTTTTCCTATAGCTTTGTTAAAATTTTTAACCGCTAGGTTAGCATTTATGCCTTTTATCTCACCTGTCTCAACTTGATGAGTAATAATTTCATTTACCATGTAAGGGTTAATAGCACTTGCACCATACCCAAATAATGTAGCAAAATGATGTGGTTCTCTAGGCTCTGCAGTTTCCATTACAATACCAAATTTAGAACGTTTTTGTTTTCTACTTAAAGAATGATGTAAGTAGGAACATGCTAACAAAGCTGGTATGGGCGCATTTTCTTTGGTAACTCCTCTATCTGACAAAATAATAATATTAGAACCTGCATCTACCGCTTCTACTGCTTTATCTAACATGGCATCTAAAGCTCTCTCTATTCCGTTTACGCCTTCATCTAATGGAAATAAAATTGAAATAGATGTTGCTTTAAAATCTGTGTGATCAATATTTTTAATTTTATCCAAATCTTCATTGGAGATTACAGGATTTTGAATAAGAAGTTTCTTTGCTTGATCTGGAGAGAGATCAAAAATATTTCCATCTGAACCAATGGCTAGACTAATATCTGTAATAATTTCTTCTCGAATACCATCTAACGGAGGGTTTGTTACCTGTGCAAATAACTGTTTAAAATAGTTGTAAAGTAATTGAGGTTTATCAGACAAGACTGCTAAAGGAGTGTCTGTTCCCATAGAACCAATTCCTTCTTTAGCAGAAATTGCCATTGGAGAAATAATGGTAGAAATTTCTTCAGTTGTATATCCAAAGAGTCTTAGTCTAGTTTTATAATCTGAAACTTCAGTGGGTATGTTATTGTTTGTATATGGAATGTCTATCAAAGGAAGCACATTCTCGTTCACCCATTTCTTATAAGGTTTTTTAGAAATAATTTCTTTTTTTATTTCTTCATCTTCTATAATACGACCAGCATTCATGTCTACTAAAAACATTTTTCCTGGTTCTAATCTACCATGTTTAACTACATTTTCCGGTTTTATATTTAAAACACCAATCTCAGAAGACATTACTACATTTCCATTCTTGGTAACTGTGTATCTTGAAGGTCTTAACCCATTTCTATCTAACAAAGCTCCTATAAAATTTCCATCTGTAAATGGTACTGATGCTGGACCATCCCAAGGTTCCATAATACAAGCATTGTATTGATAAAATGCTTTTTTATCCTCATTCATCGAAGAATCTTTTTCCCAAGCCTCAGGAACCATCATCATCATCACTTCTGGTAGAGATCTCCCAGTCATCAACAATAATTCTACCGCTAAATCCATAGAGGCTGAATCAGATTTACCATCAGTAATAATTGGAAATATTTTTTTTATATCATCACCAAAAAGATCACTTTTCATTAATTCTTGTCTGGCCAACATTCTACTCACATTTCCTCTTAAGGTATTTATCTCTCCATTGTGACACATAAATCTGAAAGGCTGAGCTAAATCCCAAGAAGGAAATGTATTGGTAGAAAAACGTTGATGAACCAATGCCAACCTAGTTACTAAATCTGGCTGTCTTAAATCACTGTAAAAACGACCAATATCCTCAGGAATTAAAAGGCCTTTATAAATAATAGTAGTAGTAGAAAAGCTAGGTAAATAAAAATATTTTGCCTCTGAAATTTTAGATTTGGATACAGTGTGTTCAGTAATTTTTCTAGCGGCGAAAAGTTTTGCGTTGAATTGCAATTCTGTTAATTCATCAGCACCTTTACCAACAAATAATTGTTTTGTTTTTGGTTGAGTTCTAGCCGCAATAACTCCCAAATTTGAGGTGTCTACTGGAACATCTCTCCAACCTAAAACACACAGACCTTGGTTTTTTAATTCTTTTTCAAAAACATCTTGACAATAACTACTTTGATTAAATTTCTTAGGTAAAAAAACTTGCCCAACAGCATATTCTCCAGGCGTTGGTAGTTCAAAATCACATACACGAGAAAAGAACTCATGAGGAATATCAATTAAGATTCCTGCACCATCTCCTGTTCTTCCATCAGAACTTACAGCACCTCTATGTTCTAATTTTATTAAAATTTCTAGAGCATCATGTATAATTTGATTAGACTTTTGTCCTTTCAAATTACAAATAAAACCCGCTCCGCAGTTGTCTCTTTCAAATTCACTTAAATACAATCCTTGATCTTTCATATTTTCTAACCTCTATTTGTTACTACTAATTTTTATTAAAATGTAAAACGCAGGAAAATGCATTGGTATCAATGCATTTTCACTTCATTAAAAACTATTTATATTTCTTTTAATCGAAATTTAAATTATGTTTTAGGGGTATTTATTATTCTCCTCGATTTCTTTTTCCTGGATAAGCGATAGTTCCGTGTTCAGCTAAGTCTAGTCCTTTTTCTTCTACTTCTTGACTAACTCGTAAACCAATAGTTTTCTTCAAAGTAAATAATACAATCCAAGATAAAGCTATAGCCCATACTGCATAGGCCAATGAACCAAGTGCTTGAACACCTAATTGAGACGTTCCACCTCCATTAAAAAGTCCTATTCCAGTATCACCATCGATACCCCATAATCCTATCACAATAGTTCCCCAAACACCAACTACACCATGAACAGAAACTGCTCCAATGGCATCATCTATCTTTAATTTTTTCTCAATAAACTCAATCGAGAAAACCACTAAAACACCTCCAATTAATCCGGCTAAAGCAGCTCCCACAGAAGACATGTTTCCACATCCTGCAGTGATACTTACTAAACCTGCCAAAGCTCCATTTAAAGTTTGCGCTAAATGAGGCTTACCATACCATATCCATGTAGTAATTAAAGCTCCTAAACCACCTGCTGCTGCTGCTAAGTTTGTTATTAAAACTACATTAGAAGCACCAATAGCATCTGCACCACCCCACGCTAATTGTGATCCTCCGTTAAATCCAAACCATCCTAGCCAAAGGATAAAAACTCCTAAGGTTGCTAACACCTGGTTGTGACCAGGAATAGGCATTACTTTTCCGTCTAAGAATTTTCCAATTCTTGGACCTACAAGAATAGCAGCTACTAACGCTGCCCATCCACCAACAGAGTGTACAATTGAAGAACCGGCAAAATCTATAAAACCTAACTCGGTTAACCAACCAGAACCTTGCCACTGCCATCCTCCAGATATTGGATAAATAATTGCTGTCATTACTATTGAGAAAATTACGTAAGTAGAATATTTTGTTCTACCAGCTATAGCTCCAGAAACTATCGTTGCAGCTGTTGCAGCAAACATCGTTTGGAAAAATAAATCTGCACCCTCACCCTGAAACAGACCACTCCAGAAAAACCATCCATTTGAGGTATCACCGTACATTAATGAATATCCAATAATCCAATATGTTAAAGACCCTACACAGATATCTAATAGATTTTTCATAGCAATATTTACAGCATTCTTAGATCTAGTCATACCAGATTCTACTAGAGTAAATCCTGCTTGCATAAAGAATACAAGAATTCCTGAGAGAAGCATCCATAGCATTCCCATATCTCCATTGATTGCCTCAGTGGAAGATTTAACAGCAGCATCAACTGCAGCTGTTAACTGTTCTTGAGTTATTCCAGTCACTACAGTTAAGCTATCTAAAGCTGTAGCCTGCATTACACTGGGTAATTTTGAAGTTAAAGTTGGTAAAAAGTTAGTCATAATTGCGAGTTTTTAGTTAATTTATTTTTAGAAAGAGTATACCGCTGCAATGGTACCACCAGTCATATTTTTTTCAGCTGGAAATCCAGGAATTAACATATCATCTGAAGAATCATATCTTAATTCAGAAATAAGTTTCAAACTTTCAGTAAGAGTAATATTTCCTGTTAAAGTATAAGCAGTCACTGAAGCATCACCTGATCCTGATGTAGTTTTGTAAAATTCAGGTCTTAAACCCAAAGAAAATGTATCTGAAAATTCATTTTGAAGATAAAGAGCTATTCCTTGATAACCAGCATCTGCATCACTAGAATTTGAGTAAGCAGCATTTATCCCAAAGAAGAAGGTATCTGACAAATCAAAACCACCTGTATAATCTAAGTACAGAACATCTGTAAAACCAAAACCATCTGCTCCATAGGCCAAATTAAAAAACTGCCCTTTGTATCCAGTTTGAAAACCATATTGATAATCGTTGGTTGGATTAGCCCCAGAAGTTATACCATGCGGATTTGTTAATGCAAACATAAAAGATAAGTCATCAGATGCAGCATAGTCTAATTTAAAACCTGTATGAGAAAACGGTCCTGCATTAAACAAATAAGATACAGAATAGTTAAAATTACCAGAAGGTGAAATTACTTCATATCCATAGAAAGTATTAAATTGTCCTAGGGTAAGAGTTACTTTATCTGATGCTTTATAGTAAGCGTATAACTGATTAATAGCACCTTCATATGCGTTTGCGGCATTAGCTCTAGGTCCGTAAGCTAAATCTGCTACAACTCCAGATTTTCCTTTTTCATATGAAAAAACAGTGTTGGCCATTCCTAATCCAAAACCGTTTGCTGCAGCACTTCCTGCATACAAAATACCAATTGATCCGGGTGAGCCACTTTTAAAATTACTTGTGTGATATACATCTACACTACCAGTAACTGTAAATCCACTTTCTTCTTCATTTTCTTGAGAAAATACATTAATACTTGAAAATAAAACCAAGGTTAACATTGTTAATTTAAATTTAGTCATTGTCTTTTTTTTTTTAGATTAAGATGGTGCGAATTTTAGATAAAAAACTCGCAAAACCAAATAGACAAAGGGATTGAGGCTTACGAAAATGTTTTCGTAAGCAAGTGGGTTGTTAAAAAAAAGGGGGTAAAAATCAGAAAAATGTAATTTCTATAATTACGAAAGAAGTGAAAATATGAATATCACTTTTTTAGAAAGTAATATTATCATATTCATAAAAATTAAGTTTTTTTTAAAAAATATTAACATCAAATTGTTGAAAACGTTAAAAATATCTCATTATTATTTAAAAAATTAATGAAATAATTAAATATAATATATTTTCAATAAATAAAATGAAGATGAAAACACTTCTAATCACTAATAAGAAGGTGTGATTATTTTAAAAGACTAACAAAGTAGTATGTAGTTTTCCATAAAATTATCAAATACTTAAAAGGAAAAAAGTATTATTTAAATTTACTCAATTTTTCTTTTGTGAAATTAGACAACACCAATCTTCCACTAATTTTTGCTTGTTCTAGTAGTAATGTATCCCAATGGTCTGTACCTCTCCAAAATAATTTTTTTATTTCATTCATAGCTTCTTGGTTGAAGCTACACAGTTCTTCTGCAAAGGTTTGAACTGCTAAATCTAATTCTGAAATATTTTCAAATACTTCAGCATATAATCCATTGTCTTTTGCCCATGAAGCCGCGAAAAACCTTGTAGGATTTAGAGATATTTTTGAGAAGGAACTTAATCCTATTTTGCGTTCAATTACTGGACCTATAACAAAAGGACCAATACCAATATTAAGCTCACTTAACTTAATTTCTGCATATTTTGTTGCTAGACTATAATCGCATGCAGCAATAATACCTACACCACCCCCTACTGTTTTGCCTTGAATTCTTCCTATTATTAACTTTGGACAAATTCGCATTGCATTGATCAGATTTGCAAATCCTGAAAAAAATATTTTCCCAGAGTCTTCATCAGAAATATTTACTAATTCTTTAAAACTAGCACCTGCGCAAAAGGTTCTATCTCCTCCACTTTGTAATACAATTACTTTAATATCTTTATTATCTCCAGCATTCTTTATGAGATTTACTAGTTTTTGCAAGATATCTCCAGGTAACGAATTGTGAGATGGATGATAAAATTCAATAAATGAAATATTATTTTTTATGGTTTGTTTTACGTAAGGCTTAGACATAAAATGATTTAATTCTACGGTAAAAATACCATAAAAAATCTAAAAAGATCTTACGGCTCTAATTTCAAAAGTTGAACCTGACTTACTACTATAATATTGAGTATTTGTATAAATTGCATGACACCAAGCCTTTAAATAATTAAATTCAAACGAACTCCAATAGGTGGTATTCAGAAGATTTATTGGATTACTGTTTAAATAAACCAGATAAATAAGGTTTAATTCTCTTTTGGAAGGTAATCGCCAATCTCTAAATTTAGCTCCATCTGAATCATGGTTAGCAGGGTCATTAATTTTGTTAGAAGCATCATACCAATATCCAAAACCTTGATCTTGCATAGCAACCACTACTCCGTGAGTACCATCAGAGTTGATGTCGATAACATACCCCCCTAGTTCTGAATAAAAAGTATTGATTTGATAAGTTGTTTCTCCTACCCATACATATTCTCCACTAACAATTTTTAAAACATCACCCTCATTTCCTCCTGAGGGAAGGCTAATTTTTGCAGTGTTAGCAACTATTGCATCGGATTGATCGGAAGTAATGCCGGTCTT